>NZ_JAKZGP010000005.1 GCF_022549775.1 Belliella filtrata
AATACCAATAATCCACGCTGTTTTTCCCCACAAAAAAATGTGGATAAACCAACTTTAAAGCTGATTTTCGTACATTAACATACAAATACGCGTCAATACGCTACAAAGGAGCACAAGACTCCAAATATTTGAATATTGGTCAGTAAATAATGTACCTGAGTAGTTACACTAATTTTAATAGTCCTCAAAAAAACAAAACTGTTATCAGTTTGAATGAAGATTTCTTTAGATAACTCTATTTGTTTAATTTACTGTCAATTAGAGGTCGTTTACAGTGCTTTAGCAATGATCAAATGCTTTCATGCCAACTGGTAAATTAATTTCTTTTACGCTTTGAAAATGTAAATGTAATTCTCATTAGTCAAGTTTAAAAAGGCAAGTGATCTTGCCTTTTGAGGTAGAATTTACACATTCTGTAGCTTTTTTGCGTCTCAATCAATTTCCATTGGAAGATATCTTCTAGATTTTAAGACAATCAAAGAGTTAGTTTTTGATTACAAAAGAGAGAGGGTATAATCAACACGAGTTCAAAAAGCCTTTATATGTAATTATCCTTATTTATACATATATGAATGTATTTATTTGATTTGTCTCACAAAAACTTAGTAAATCAAATTTATAAAAACTGGTATAACCCTAGAGGCTACCATACAATTAATGGATGGGCATAATAGTGGAGCCACCTTAATCACTTGGCGAAACTTTTGTAAAGTTAATTACATATGACCATACTAGATGTTGGTCAAAAATTAAAAATCCTCAAATACCATTTGCTATAAAAAATAAAAAAGCCAAAAAAAAACTATGAAAAAGCCAACTGAATTTCCAGAACAACATCAGGATTTGCCTGGGTATGAAAATGAAATGAAACCTAAACCGGAGGTTATTAAAGACTCTTATAAAGGGAATGGTAAATTAAAAGAGAAAACAGTATTGATTACAGGTGGAGACAGTGGAATCGGTAGGAGTGCAGCTGTACATGCAGCTAGAGAAGGTGCTAACCTTGCGATAATTTTCTTAAGTGAGGAAGAAGATGCTAAAGAATCACAACGTTTGATTGAATATGAAGGTGCCAAATGTATCCTGCTGATGGGTGATATTAGAGATAGAGAATTTTGTAAAATGGCAGTGAAGAAGGTTGTGGAAGCATTTGGTAAAGTAGATGTGCTTATAAATAATGCAGCCATTCAACATCCTAAGGATTCTATTTTGGATATTGAAATTGAAGATTTGAAGGAGACATTTGAAACTAATATTTATTCATTCTTTTATTTGGTTCAAGAGATTTTACCTCAAATGACTTCAGGAGATTCCATCATTAATACCACCTCAGTTACTGCATATGAAGGCAATCAGTCATTGATTGATTATTCAAGTACCAAAGGAGCAATAATGGCATTCACTAGATCACTTTCTCAAAGTTTGGCAAGTAAAGGTATAAGGGTAAATGCCGTAGCTCCAGGGCCAATCTGGACACCACTTATTGTTGCGACTTTTGAAGACAATAAAGAGTTTGGGCAAGATACACCGATGCAACGTGCCGGACAACCATCTGAAGTTGGACCTGCCTTTGTATTTTTGGCTTCTGAAGATAGTAGCTACATGACAGGTCAGGTATTGCACATTAATGGGGGTAAGATTATTGGGGGTTGACATTGAATCACATTTAATCCATTTTGAGAACGAATTCAAAGCTATGACAGAATTGATTTCTGAAGAATCGATATTTCGTAAATAATATTGTTCAATAAGTGATGTAGTCGTTCTCTTTTTTTTCAAACTTCCACATTGAAAAAAGACTTGTCCCAAATGAAATATCATCTTAGCAAAATAAAACCAAATCTTACGAGTAGTCTCTTTTAAATTTGAAAAGGTATGATAGAACTTAAACCATACTTTGAATCTATTCTAGAAATTCTGGTATAACCATCAATCAAAATTGAAAAAGCTAGTCTAGAATATTTGCTATTATCATCACGGCTAGTAAAAATTATTGGTATTAGGAATGTGTCATTTTGTGATTAATGGGTGACAAAATGAAACAAATTTTTTAGTGAAAAATTACATCTTACCCCTTTAAAGCGTCTTTAAGGAGAATTATTATTTGGTTCATTATTTGGAAAACCTTATTAAATGATATTATTCTGCTAAAGTTTATAGAAATAGCTATTGAGGTTTTCAGCTAATTGAACACCATTTCTTTTTTTAAGGATATGGTACTGATTTTCCATAATGGCTGACAAATAAGCGAAATCAATAATTTAATTTCTTAACCTCAATAGGAGTTCTAATGTCATTTTAGTCTTTTGACACATCCATTTGGCTAACCCTAGTATTTCAACTTTAACCTTAAATTTCAAAGAAATGAATTTAGAAAATGTAGCAGCAGAATTATGTGAGGATAAAACAATAAATAATTTTGTCTTGAATCAATCTAAAAAAGTATTCTCGAATCAATGTGATTATGATATGGTTGTCTTTTGCCATCTAAGGTGGGACTTTGTCTACCAGAGACCACAACACATCATCAGCAGGTTTTCTCATGAATTGAAAGTGCTTTTTGTCGAGGAGCCTGTTGATAGAATTGAAAAAGGAAGCTTAGTTTTTGAAGTAAATCCAAACCTGCATGTTTTTCAACCCAATATTTCAGATTTAACAAAGCTACCTGATTTGCTTTCGAAATTTTTTAGGATTAATAATACGGCCATTGCTTGGTTTTATTCACCTTCATTTGTAGGAGTTTTGAGCGAGTTTTTATTCTCATTAGTTGTGTACGATTGTATGGATGAGCTATCGCTTTTTAAGGGAGCTTCTTCAGAGTTGATCTTCCAGGAAAAGTTATTGCTTAGTAGGGCATCAATAGTATTTACAGGAGGGAAATCACTCTTTGAAGCAAAATCTATCTTGCACCCTAATGTGTTTTGTTTCCCTAGCTCTGTCGATATTGCACATTTTTCAAAAGCAAAAAATGGTATATCAATTCCTTCTGAATTGTCATCAATACCTTCACCAGTCATAGGATACTTTGGGGTACTAGATGAAAGACTTGATTTTGAATTGATAAGGAAAACAGCAGAAATACTACCTAAATGTTCGTTTGTCTTTATTGGTCCCGTGGTGAAAATTGGTATGGAAGAACTCCCCAGACTCACTAATATACACTACTTGGGAATCAAACCTTATACACAGTTACCATATTACCTTAAAGGCTTCGATATAGCCATGATGCCTTTTGCTTTGAACGAATCGACAAGGTTTATAAGTCCCACTAAGACCTTGGAATACATGAGTGCTGGAAAACCAATTATTTCAACTGCAATTAAAGACGTTGTTAGAGATTATTCAAGTATTGTAAAATTTATTTCATCTGCAGATGATTTTGCTTTTGAGGTCAAGAGAATATTGGCTGATGAAGCACAAAAAATGAATGATCACTACGAAGCAATTCTCAAAAGGACTTCTTGGGATATTACGGTAAGTAGTATGAAATCCATAATAAATGAGACCATAGAGAAATGAAGAAAAATGAAATAGTTATCGTTGGAGCAGGTATTTCAGGAGCTGTCTTAGCAGAAAGGTATGCCAATGCAGGAAAGAAAGTTATGCTGTTAGAAAAACGCGAGCATATAGCTGGAAATTGTTATGATTATGTTGATGATAATGGGATTTTAGTGTCCAAGTATGGAGCTCACCTTTTTCACACAAATGATCAAGAAGTGTGGGAATATGTGAATCGTTTCACACAGTGGTATCCTTGGGAGCATAAGGTAATTGCTAAGGTGGATGATAAAACTGTGCCTATTCCAGTAAATATCAAAACAGTAAACATGCTTTTTGATTTAAAACTTCAGACTAAGGAGGATATGGAAAAATGGCTTCAAAATAACAGGATACCTTTTGATAATCCGAAAAATGGAGAAGAAACAGTTTTGAATAAAGTTGGCCCTGTGATTTATGAAAAAATGTTTAAGCATTATACCAAAAAACAATGGGATAAATACCCGATTGAGCTTGACGCTGAGGTATTGGAAAGAATTCCTGTAAGAATCGATGATGATTGTCGCTATTTTTCTGATAAATATCAGGCATTACCTAAAGAAGGTTACACCAAATTATTTGAAAAAATGCTTTCAAATCCAAACATTTCCGTGCGACTCAATACCGACTATTTTGACATTGAAGATCACTTAGCCGATTTTGAAAAACTTTTTTTCACAGGACCTATTGATCAATTTTTTGCTTTCAAAAAAGAGTTCGACGAAAAGCTTGAATATAGATCTATCAATTTTGAATTTGAATCTATAGATGCTGCGTTTTTTCAAGAAAATTCAGTAGTAAATTATCCTGGAATGGAACATGGTTTTACCAGAATAGTCGAATACAAGCATTTCGGAAACCAAACTGCAGAGAAGACAACAATCTCAAGAGAGTATACCGTAGCAAGTGGGGAGCCCTATTATCCTGTTCCTAACGAGAGAAATAGAAAGGTTTATCAAGCATACAAAGCTGAAGCCGAAAAACTCAAAAACATATACTTTGTTGGAAGACTTGCAAACTACAAATACTTTAACATGGATCAAGCGTTTAAAAATGCGCTTAAATTGTATGACAAGCTGGAATCCCTTGGAGAACAAAATAGCAATTTAACTTCATAAAAGATGAAAGATTTTAAGTCTATTTTGATGGGTGGCTTTGAGTGTGCAGATCATATAAATATACATGGTGAAAGGGTTAATCTGCTTAAGGAAACAGCTCATGATATACGAGTCCTTGAAGATTACATGGAGTTAAAAAAACTTGGGATTTATACCGTCAGGGAAGGTCTATGTTGGAGTAATGTTGAATATGCACCTGGGTGCTACAATTTTGGAGAAGTGCTGTCAAGAATCCAAGCGGCGGACAAATTGGGAATTCAGCAAATATGGGATATCATTCATTTTGGTTATCCAGATGACCTTTATCCTTCCCATCCTCAGTTTTGCAGGCGGTTTGTAAACCTTTGTCTAGAATTCTGTAAGTTCTTTAAGGCAAACTCCGATCAAGAATTACATTTGGTTCCTATTAATGAAATTGGATTCCTTTCCTGGTTGTCTGGAGAAGTAGCCAGTACAGCTCCTTTTCTAAAAAACAATGGTTGGGAAATGAAATACAAACTATGTGAAGCGGCTATTCTAGGCATCAAATGTGTCCGCAAAATACTACCCTCAGCATTTATATACCTTGTAGAGCCTTTGGTATGGGTGCATCATGAATCTAGTGAAGATTTTCAAAGTGCAAATCAAGAAAATAGTTACCAATACCAAGCTATGGATATAATTTTGGGTAGGATATGTCCAGAATTAGGCGGTAACTCAAGTCTTGTAGACGGATTAGGCTTTAATTATTATTGGAATTGTCAATGGGAAATAAATTCAGGGCCTCTTCCATGGCCAGACTTATCCAATAAAAGAAAAAGACTTTCTGCATTGCTTTTAAATAGCTATGCTAGATATGATAAACCTTTGTTTATTAGTGAGACAGGTCATATTGGTATTGGACGTACTACTTGGTTTGAAGAAATAATAGAAGAATGCTTAGAAGCAGTGTATTTAGGGGTAGATCTTCGAGGAATTTGCCTATATCCAGTGATCGATAGGCCAGATTGGGATGATCTATCTTGTTTTCACAATTCGGGTATTTTTGATTTGGACAAAAATAAAAACAGACTTCCATACCAGTCATATTATAAATCGATTAAAGAAAAATACAACTTAGTTAAAGAAGTAATAATTGAGACGAATAGAACTTCTTGATTATGATTGTCATATTTTAAGCAATTATTTGTTTATACATTTTTTTCCAATGAACATTACTCATAGGTTAAATCTGTTAAGGCATTGATGTGGATTTGCTTATCATTCTTGAATTTATTTTATGGTTTGAGATCGAGTTCGTCTTCATCAGGGAAATCAATTGGAGGAACTTCTTCATCAGGTGTTTCCACGATAGGTTTCTCTTGGGTTTCCTCAAATTCTTCATTAGTTTCATCTGAATCTGGAAGTTCTTTCAATGGATGGTCAGGATCATATTCATCGATATCATCAGGGATATCGAATTCATCATTTTTTTTGTTTTTTTCTGATTCCCAAACTTCGTCTGTTTGAGTTATTTCTTCCTCTGTGATATCTTTGTCCCAATCATCATCTTCCTCTAAAGGAAATATATCCTCTTTTTTTGATGAATCTTCATGGTCGGTTTCTTCTGTATTGGTATCTGGATGTACTGGATCTTCAGGATTTGATTTGTCAGTTTGCCCCCCACTATCAGGTGTATTATCGCTACCAGGAAATATGTCATCATACCCTCTGTTTTCTTCATCGGGCTCTTCAATTCTTGGTTGTGCTCTCCCATCTTTTCTAGGAATTTGGGCAAATTCTAGTAGGCCAAATACTTTTTTTAATGATATTTGTATGCAAGGTATATTGAAACCAATATTCATGATATTCATAATTTATATGTTTATGTAGTTATGGTTATGAATGTTTTACAATCAATAAATTTTAAGTACTGTCCGCTAACTTCATAGGTAAAAAGCGAGTTTGTAGTTTGTTTTTGTCTTTATGTTCATTTATTGAAAAGGAGAAGCTTGCGGTTTATTATCTATTTCTTTTACGTTTTCCTATTACTCCAATGACAATCAATATTCCTAGGAAAAGGAACAGGCCGAGTATTATTAATTCGATTCCCATAATTTCTATTTTTAGAATTTTAATAAAATCATAAAGCCAACTCTTTGAATTAGTTTTATGATTTGAACCAGTGCAAGAGTGTAACCATTAAATTTAACAAGGTGTATTGATGCTAACTGAAATGAGATCTTAACCCAATCAAAACATGAGATATTCGTAATTAAGGCTAATTTTAGCTTAAAAAGTAAGCTTTTAAATTTTGATAGTCTTGAGAAGCTGTATTGATGAATTTAAAAGTAAATAGTGGTTTTATAAGGGCAAATTGTTACTTCAAGACCACAGAAATAATTTTTTACACTGAAATCATGGAGTAAAGAAGACAGAAATTAGATGAATATTCTTCTTTTTAATAGCAACAATTTGAAGTGTAACAAGTGCTTTAAAGCTAATTTATAAGGCTCTTTTGTGACCATTAGGTTTTTTATATATAGGAATAATGCTTTTAAATTTTGACAAAATTAAAATTAAGATAGCTTAGGAAGATTCTATTTTTTCTTTCTTTTCTGGTGTCTTATTTGAATCTATCTAAAGCTGAACCGAATTAAAATTTTCAACTATTTAAATTGGATGTTAAGATGAGTGGATCAAATAATTTTAATGAAATAAGTGCAGTATTTGTTAACTGTACTTTAGAAAAGTCACCTAGGATAAGTCATACCTCAAGGCTGATTAATGTATCCAAAGGAATCATGGAGCGAGAAGGTGTAAAAGTAGAAGAAATAAGGCTGATTGACCATCAAATTCCTCCTGGAATATATCCAGACATGACTAAATATGGTTGGGAAATTGATGAATGGATGTCAATTTATCAGAAAATAATAGTTGCAGATATTTTGATTTTGGCAAGTCCAATTTGGTTAGGTGAAAAATCATCGGAAGCCAAGAAGTTAATTGAAAGGTTAGATGCAATGAGTGATAAGACCAACGAAAAAGGGCAAAATATATACTATGGCAAAGTTGCAGGATGTCTTATTACGGGAAATGAAGATGGGATAAAGCATAGTGCAATGGGGATTTTGTATTCTTTACAGCATTTAGGATTTACCATTCCTCCGCAAGCAGATAGCGGTTGGATAGGAGAGGTTGGGCCAGGTCCAAGTTACGGTGATACAGAATATAATGGAGAGAAAATATTTCCACCCAAAGGTTATGATGCTGATTTTACTAACAAAATGACAACATTCATGACTTACAACCTTTTACATTTATCCTCAATATTGAAGCAACACGGAGGATATCCAGCTTACGGAAACTCGAATGATCAATGGAATGAAGGTAATCGATGGCAATTCAAAGCGCCATTTTAGTTATGGGATAAATCTTCAAAGGGAATAAACCTTGTTTTCTAGTTCTTTGTGTGTTTGTTATCCAATTATCTTTAGTAAAACAGCTATAAAGATGATCGATCTGATAAAAAAACGACCAGATATCACTACCAAGGAGTTGGCTAATTCCCTCAAAATTTCTTACGAACGGGTAGAATATAACTTGGCTGAAATGCAAAAAAGTGGAGTTATAAATAGAGAAGGTTCTAAAAAAGGATTCTGAGTAATTAACAAATAAACTAGTGAAAACTAAAGGCAGTATCATTATTTTTTGCACTGTGTCATAGTAGTTATTTTATCATATCAATTTTCTTCAATTTTTTTTCTGTAGCAAAAATTAATGCTAGCGTAAAAACTATAAATTCTGAGAAAACTATGTAACCGATAAATTTAAACGGTATTTCGCCAAAAAGCATTAATATTTGAGTTAGATAGATAATAGGAAGTAAGAAAATCCAATTCTTAAAAAAATAATTTTGTGAGACATCCCAGTTTACTTGGTTCTTCATTGACAATTTAGTCCTATAGCCAACAATTGGATTTATAGTCTTTGGCCTAACAAAATAGAAAAGAATGACTATTAAAGTAATGACAATGTTTAACACCAAAATTGCAACTAGAAATTTATTCATTTTTAGAAATTAAAGAATTGAAATTTTAAATTCTATTATTTTTGAAATCAATCAATATGAACTACTACTAATTTCTCTTTTATTGATAACTGTGAAATCAAATCTAATTATAATTTATTAAAACAATAAAATAAAAAATTGACACATGTAATTATCCCATACTAATAAAAAAAGCGCTATCCTTATCCTGTTCTTGAGGGATTTCAAAGATTTTGTTTCAGCGGCTAAGTGTAGATTGTATCTGTCTCCACGGCTAGGTGTAGATTGTATCTACAACTTCAATATTTTTTTGAATCGACTTTGAATAGTATTTTTCTTTTTAGAATCTGTGACCATCTGTTCGATCCGATAAATCAGCGTTCTATTCGATCTTAAACTTTAATCAATTGTTTTAATTTTCCCTGATACGATTGGTAATAATTTCTTTTTGTGGCATCATTTAGAAATGAAGCAGCTACCATTTTTTCAACTAAATCTGATTTGGAAGTCATCAATGCTATGATTTCCTGAAAAGTTTTTTCTCTTATTTCTGCTTTCTCTGCTAGTTTAGCAAATTGCAAACCGATTTTGCCTTGGGCTAGATTTCTAGGCAATAGACCATCATCTAATGCAAAGTCTTTACCTTCTATATGAATATGGCTATTTAATAAGTCATAAGCCGGACTCAGTCGATAATCTCCAAAGGGTGTTTCTAATATAGAGAAATTTTTAAAGTGTGCATCTCCATTTGAAAAAAGATAATTAAAGACAAGTATTCTTAAAAGTTTTGGCGCTTCTATCTTGTAAGTTGTTAAATAGTTGCGCATTAATTCAAATATATCTAAATAATTCCCGAGATATTTGTAATGTTCTCCATGTGTTTGCGGGGTTCTTTTTGCTAAGGAAGCAAAGTCATCTTGAGCTAATTTTGAACCATCCTCTTTTACATCAAATCTTTTTGTTATGTATGCAGGTGTGCCATCTTTAAAAAATATCAATGCATTTTCTGCAGTCTCTATTCCATAAACTTGACGTGCAATTTGCATGGTTAGATGCTCGTTGGCAGGCATTTGATCTGGCTTTTTACCGGCACCTGGAATTGGTTTCAGAATATAAGTCCCTTGTTCATTTTCATTAATAAGCCTTAACTTGTTTATGTCAAGCAATACAGAAAATTTTTCTTGTACACCAGATATTGACATGCGATTTCGATTCTCTTCAAACATCTGATTAGTTTCTGGGTTGGATGCTGGAGAATCGTAAGGCAAAACATGATGCACCTTCTTGCCCTGAAAAACTCTATTCAAAGCTGTTCTGCTAAAGGTATTAAAACCTTCAGATAATGTGCCAGGACAATGTTTAATTTCATTTGTCATCATATTTTTTTTCGAAGGTCAAATGGAACTCGCATTTCATAGTTAGGAAGTAATTTTATTACAAAAGCTCGTTTCGGGTAAGCTCATTAATTTTTGAGTTTAATTATTCTAACAGCACCTATGCTGTCATTTTTTGCAGTAGTCATAAGCAATCCGAAATAGTCCTCTCTGTCGATTCTATTTAGTTTGCATACCACTTCCTTATTAGAACCTTCAGGAAGCATGTTGAAAAAAAATGGAAACAGGTATTTAGAATGAAATTCTTTTTCGGTTTTAGGTAAAGTTAGACTGATGCTTTGCCTATCGTTATTGGCTACCCAGTCATCGTGATATCGAAATGAAAACGAACCATCATCGTGTTGTGTCAAGATACCCGCTTCTTCATTTTTGAATAAAACTTTGGCTTTTCTCATTTAGTATGCGTCACATTTTTAATTTTTAGGCAAATCTCCATGCCTAACACATCAGATATCTTATGCAATGTTGACAGCGTAGGATTTCCTTTTCCGCTTTCAAACTGTTTTAAAGTTCTCAATCCAACACCAGACAGTTCTGCCAAGCCCTCCTGTGTTACTTGTAGTGCTTCCCTACGTTCTTTTATGGTTTTTATTAATTCTGAAAAGTGCATTATAGTGCATTATTTTATGCAAATGTAATACTAATTTTTACAATGTCAATAAAAAGAGCATTAAATAGCACTATGTTTTACATATCTTGGTTTTTCATATGTAATTACTAAAAAAGGTGCGTCTTAAAGCACTATTACTTTGAGTATGAGCATTTCTCTCAGTTTTTACAGTATTGGTGGTAACATATACTTTCGACAATAGTTGGTATCATTCTATTCTAGTGTGATATCAATTATATTTCCGATATTTCCCCTTTTCCAAACATAAGTATTCCAATCTTGCCAAAAATTCTAACAACTGGGTGTTTTTTAAGGTAAAACAAATAAAAGCCCCATTTAAGAGGCTTTCAAGAAAATTTACTGTGATAATAACAACATTTTAAAAATTGTGCTTTATTACGAATGTAAATATTGATTTTTTAAGACCCCCAGTGTTTTTTTCATGCTGTAAACTCAGAAGGTTTAATTCGATAGCGTACATAACTCCCTTCAGGAAGTCCCATAAGCTCAATGGCAACGACCTCGTTGAATTTCAACTGATCTTCGATAGTAAGCTTTTGAGATTCTGTTTTAATTATCTTGGATGCTTCTGCTTTTCCAATCTCATTTCTAACAATATTCGCTACAGTACCGCGTATTTCTTCCCGATATTTCATACGGAATGGATCGGGTTCGCCAATTGATTGACGAATCGCTGCATAGCGTAATGCGGATCGCTGATAAGCCCATAAAAACACATCTTTGAATAACTCTATGCGATTTAATTCATAGATACCATGTAACCCTTTGATGTAACTTTCTTCAGGGACATCAATAAATGAAAGGGGGCAAAATTTTAACGGTTAAATGGAAGGTTTGCGGCTAATCTTGAAACGCGCTTATTGACATCATCAAAAGATTGCAAATAGGGGAGTTGTACAAGAATGAAAAAAGCCTGCTCAAATCGTTAGGATTCCCTATATGCCTGAACCATTGGAAGATGGGGCAATTCTTTCTTCAATTATCCGCAGTTCATTTTGGTTTCTCATGTCGTGATAATTAATATTTCGATAAAGTCAGTAGATTATTAACTCGATAATAGAATTTTGTCGCGATACAGGTTATTGCGACAAAACTATGTCGTAAAAATCTAATAAAGCCAGTTATCTTTTTTTTTATCCCTGTAACATTATTCAAAATGAGTTTTTTAAAGGTGAAATGATAGCATGAAAGCGACAGTCTTTATTGAGTTTTCAGCATAGGCTTACATTTTGGTGACTGATATGGATGAAATTGCATGAAGGGAGATCACAATTTTATGGTATTAGGAACTAGGTGTGAAAAACACGGTTAGTATTTTTTCATTTTGTCCATCGAATATATCCTCAAACTATTTGGAACAATAAGAACACATCCTATTTTTACTCCAAGTTCAAAAAATAGGCTCTAAAAGAAGTTTTGGGTTTTGGAGGAGATGCTTTCAAACCAATTCTAACTCCATAGCTCTGCAAAGTAAGCCTGCTAGATCTTAACCCTAATATTCGAAAGCTATTATGTTGTTTGTATCGAATCTGAAATGGTAAAATTTAAAGAACGGGCTGTTATTAAAGGGCAGGTTTTTGGTGAGAGAAGGAAGTAAGTTTTTTGGATATTATAAGGATTTGGGTTATTTGATTACGGGCACTAAAATTAAAAGAAAAACTGCTTAAATTTTTTCAAAATATTTTTCAATATTCTCAAAACATATTGAAAAACAGTTATTTGTGATTGTTTGTTAAGGTGAGTAATTCGGTGAGTATTTGCAAAGTTATTAAATATAAAATATTGAAAGTAGGTTGTTTATGAAGGTGGTGCATTTTCCTCCCTTACTGCCGAACGGTCTTTCTGGAAATTTTAAGCTCCCTGGAGATTATCCTTTTGGATAATCTTCTGTCAAGCATCAATAAAATCTGTCTTATCCTGCCCATACTAAGTGGTTTTTTGGCCAATATTTCTTCGGTTTGGTGGAACCCGAAAATATAATAACTGATGGATAAACCTCTTAAGAGGGATACTTTCCTTCGGGATTTTTGGTGTATTTTATGTCGGAATGGCAGGTTTTAACCAAACAGACCAACGGGCAAACCAAAATCGTCTGATCCTTGAATGGTATACTTTGCCACGGAATTTCTGGTCTACTTTCCTTTGGAATACTGGTCTACTTTGCCTCGGAATGCTGGTATACTTTCCCTTGGAATAGTGGTATACTTTGTATTGGAATACTCACTTAAAATAAACCGATTCCCGAAATTGTTTGTCGATCTCATGGCAATTTCATTTATGAGGTTTTAGAACTGTTTGTATTCGTTTCCGATGAGCTGTTCTCAAATGGCTACTCAAACAGAACAAAAACAGATCAAAATAAACGAGTTAAAAAACAGACTTACAGATATTTAACTCGATTCCAGTGAACAAATATACAAGTATATTTTGTTCACCGTATTGTTCTCATTTTTCTTGAAATTGCTTGTATTGTATTGATATCGAAAAAAACAGAAAAGCCTGTAAATCATACGATTTACAGGCTTTTAAAAGGAGTTAGACTCCCTTGTTGTCGGGGTGGCAGGATTCGAACCTACGACCTCCACATCCCAAATGTGGCGCGATACCGGGCTACGCTACACCCCGAACTTAATGGCAGAGAGTGGGGGATTCGAACCCCCGGTACGGAATTACCCGCACGACAGTTTAGCAAACTGCTGGTTTAAGCCACTCACCCAACTCTCTATTTTAACGTCCGTATGACAATTTATCAATGAGTGAAAAACGAATTATATTTGTTAATCTACTTTTTGATACTTACCTCATGACATATTTTGGTATATGCTAAACTACCAAAACTATCGAATGAAAGTCAATATTAGATTTTTCTTCCTTCTAAAGTGATGCAAATATAAAGGATTATTATTGAAATAAGCAAAACATAAAAAGCATATTGAGTGATAAAATTAAGGTATTTATATTCTAGAATTTTAATCGCTTGTTTATCAATTAGAAAATTTTGCTATAACATCAAATTAATTTTAGCTTCTGACTCTCTTGTTAGAAAATGTTTAGGCATATAGGATCTAATTATAAGGTATAGTTTCACGAATTTGAAGGTAATTATAATTTGATAAAGTTTTCGTAAGGGTGTTATAAAGCAAATAAGTGAAGAATACATGTTTTATTCATAATAAATATTCAAATACGTTATTTCTTAATCTCAAAATGTTTTATCCAAAAATTAACAATAAAATCAACTTACATTTGTCATTTTTTTAATTTATGTTTATTAAATTTGAAATATGTTTTTGACATGTTTTAGGCTTGAAGTTAAAAAAATACCATGATCAGGGTATTTTTAATAAGTCCAGTACTCATTAACTTTACGTTCTTAAGTTGTTGAATTATGGTGCGCTTTATTTTAGACTGATTATTAGTTTGATATTTGGTGAAATGAGAGTTATTAACGGTTAGTACTTATTAGGTTTTAGAAAAATAATATTATTAATTATGGTAATTAATTCACTTCACGGTACTTTTTCTATCGTGATAAATGAAAATGCTCAAGATCAACTTTTAGTTAAATCTAAAAGCAAAGTTGAGTTAACTAGGATTTTTGATGAAAAAAGGATAGTTAAAAGCAAGGATGATGATTTTGGTTTTTTTGTAAGCTTGTGTAAGCAAGAGTTTGCTCATACATTAATCATGATGATCAAAGAGATCGATTATATGGATTTTGAAAAATACCTTTCTGAATTGGACTTGTCTTCTGATAGAATTTTTGCCTAATTTTGATCGTTTAGTAGCAAATAGAAAAACAATTTTCTTTTTTCAGAAGAGATTTTTCTCGATTACATTCTAAATTTCGGATATTCACATCCTCATTGATGAATTATCGATTTATGGAATTTGTAACAGACCTTTTTAAAATAGTACTTCCAGCTGGACTGGTGATATATGGCATGTATTTGACAGTTGTTTCATTTTTGAAAAAAGAAAGAGAAAATCAACTTATACAAATCAAAACAAAAAATTCTGAATTAATTATCCCTGTAAGATTACAAGCTGCTGAAAGAATTTGCCTTTTTCTGGAAAGGGTGACTCCAAATAATCTTGTGAGAAGAATCAATCAACCAGATTTTTCGGCAAAAGACTTACATGGACAGTTACTTTTCGAGATTAGGGAAGAGTTTAATCATAATCTCTCTCAACAAGTTTACTTTTCTGATGCTACTTGGCAAACTGTCAGAAGTGCCGTCGAGTCAGTAGTCACCATGGTCAATACAGCATATCAAGATTTGAATGAGGATGCCAGAGGAATCGATTTAGGCAAGAGAATTTTTCAAAAATCCCTCGAACATCGCAATGATGGCATACAAAATGCACTGTCTCAGGTGAAATCTGAAATTAGCATTTACTTTTAAGTTATGGGAATCAAAATAGGAAAATCACAAGAATACTTCGAAAAGGCTAAACAGCGCTATATGAATCAAGTCAATGCTATCATAGGCGAAGAGGGCAAATTGAAACAGCTAATGCATAATGCTGCCAAAAGGGTTCAACAGCTAAAAGATCATCCAAAAGTCCAACTTGCTATGGAACCTTTAATGATTTTCAAGCGAATGATATATGCTCACAAATCTGGAGAACATAAGTTATCAATGAAAACCTTAGGACTTTTAGTGCTTGGTTTATTTTACTTTGTTACTCCAATTGATATCATTCCAGACTTCTTACCTGTGATAGGGTATGCGGATGATATCTCGGTGATTATTGCAATTTTTAATGCATTGAAGGTGGAAGTTGAGGCGTTTTTGGAGTGGGAGAAAGTGAATGGGAAAAAAACTATCTAAGCCATTATGACTAAAATTGCAATAATATCAGGTACCTCTGGGATGATTGGAATGCAACTTTTACATAAGTTGATCCAAAACTCTAATTATGAGTATATTCTTTCGGTTGGTAGGAGAAAATTGGCATTGAAACATGATAAACTTATCCAAATCTCTGGTGATATGGGAATCATAAGTGATTGGAACTTGGAATTTTTGTTGAGACAAGAAGATATTGGAGGTATAATGTTTCCACTTGTTGATGCTTTAAACAAAGGGACTCATGAAATTCATGCATATTGCTCTTTAGGAACAACCATCAAACAAGCTGGATCTAAGGATCAGTTTTATAAAGTTGATCATGACTTGGTGATCGGTTATGCTAAATTTGTCAAAAAACTGGGTGCTAGTAAATTTTTATATGTCAGTGCTCTAGGTGCAGACCCTACTTCAAAGATATTCTACAATAAAGTAAAAGGTGAAACAGAGGAAGACTTAAAAGTATTTTCATTTGATTACCTTGGAATATTTCAACCATCACTTCTGATGGGAAGTAGGTCAGATTTTCGGCTTGGTGAAGAGCTGGCCAAAGTTGTGATGAAACCTTTGATTTGGTTGAAGTTACTTAAAAAAGTAAGACCGATTTATGATTATCAAGTAGCCAAATCAATGATTAAGTATGCACTAAATGAAAGTCAACTTCGGGTAGAGGAGATTCCCTCATCTGTAATGCAAGATATAAATAAGAAAGGATGATAGCTGTGATTCAACGCGTATCTTCAGCCCATGTGATAGTGGATAATGAAACTATAGGAAGTATAGGAGATGGCTTGATGATATTAATTGGTATGGAAGATGCAGATGACCAGAGTGATATCGATTGGCTTTGTAATAAAATAGTAAATATGCGGATTTTTCCAGATGATAAAGATGTAATGAACAGAAGTCTTCTTGATATCAAAGGTGATATACTTTTAGTTTCTCAATTTACTTTACATGCGAGCACTAAGAAGGGAAACCGGCCATCATATATCAAAGCTGCTAAACCAGATGTAGCGATTCCTTTATATGAAAACATGATATTAAAACTCTCCTCACTTATTAATAGACCTATAGAAACTGGGAAGTTTGGAGCGGATATGAAAGTGTCTTTGGTGAATGATGGGCCAGTTACTATTCACATTGATTCAAAAAACAGGGTATGAAAAAAGAAGATATTACCATAAAGGAGGCACAAGAGGCGGTGGATCATTGGATAAAAACTATCGGAGTTAGGTATTTTAATGAACTGACAAATATGACGATCCTAATGGAGGAGGTTGGAGAATTGGCTCGCATTATGGCTAGAAAATATGGTGAGCAATCATTCAAAGAATCAGACAAAGGAAGTGATCTTGGAGATGAAATGGCGGATGTACTATGGGTATTGATTTGCCTGGCAAATCAGACAGGCATAGACCTCACAGACGCTTTGAAAAAGAATTTTGAAAAGAAGAATGTAAGGGATATAGATAGACATAAGAATAATGACAAATTATGACGTCTTAACTTATTTTGAATTTATTTAAGGGTTAATAACCTAAAACTTTTTCAACTAAGCCGGGTTTGAAATGAATGAAAAAGGAATTTTTGCCGCAAAAGATTTGCCCTGTATGTAATAGACCATTTTCTTGGAGGAAAAAGTGGGAGAAAAATTGGGACTCGGTAACTTATTGTTCCAAAAAGTGCAAAGGGAATAAAAAAGTAAAGTAGAAATGAAGCAAGTCAGGTAGTATTTTACTATTTGATTTTTAATATTTTTTACAGTATTTGGACTACTTTTTTACATATGATTTTAAATATTAACTTTGCTCCATCATTAAACTTTCAAAGATGAGTGATCAGAATATTAAACCCATGACCACTTGGGTTCAGGTACCCAAAAATTCAGACTTTACTATTTACAATCTTCCTTTTGGAGTTTTTGAAACGAAGAGAATTTCTGCAAGGGCAGGGGTTGCTATAGGTGACAAAATTGTTGATCTTTCTGTATTGCATGATGAAGGCTTTTTTTCTGATATCACCCAATTGCCAAATGATATTTTCTTAAGGAGTTCTCTTAATGACTTTATAGCATTAGGTAAACCTGTTACTAAAAAAGTAAGGGAAAGGGTTCAAGAGTTGCTTCTTGAAGAGAATGAGAATCTTCGAGAGCATCAGTGCAGAGGGAAAGCGATGGTGGGAAGAAAAGAAGCGACAATGTTGCTGCCAGTGAAAATAGGCGATTATACTGATTTTTATAGCAGTATCGAGCATGCTACTAATGTAGGTACCATGTTTAGAGATCCTAATAATGCGCTGTTGCCCAATTGGAAACATTTGCCAGTAGGATATCACGGAAGAGCTTCTTCAATCATTCCTTCAGGAATTCCTATTACTAGACCGAAAGGACAGTTTAAAGATCCTGATATGGATGTTCCAGCATTTGGACCTAGCAGAAGGTTAGACTTTGAACTAGAGTTGGCATTTATCACCGGTAGACAAACAAAGATGGGTGAAAGTGTAAGTACAGAAGAAGCTGAAGAATATATTTTCGGATTTGTTTTGTTCAATGATTGGTCTGCAAGAGATATTCAATCTTGGGAGTATGTTCCCTTGGGTCCCTTTCTAGGTAAGAATTTCGCATCAAGTATATCTCCCTGGATTGTTACTTTGGAGGCTTTAGAGTTCGTCAGGATGGCTGGGCCTAATCAAGATACGCCTGTCTTACCCTACCTTCAATGTCAAAATAATCATGCATTTGACATCAATTTGGAAGTCTATATCAAACCTGAGAATAATGAAGCAAGTAAGGTTTGTACTTCTAATTTTAAACACATGTATTGGAACATTGCCCAGCAATTGGCTCATCATACTGTCAATGGATGCAATATCAATGTTGGAGATTTGTATGCCTCAGGAACAATTTCTGGATCTACAGAAGATAGTTATGGATCAATGCTAGAACTAGCTTGGAAAGGCACAAAACCAATTCAACTAAAGGATGGAGAGGAGAGAACCTTTATAGAGGATGGAGATACAGTAACACTGAAAGGTTACAGTGAGCGTGATGGAATAAGAGTAGGCTTTGGTGAGGTTAGCACAAAAGTGTTACCATCCAATTAAAGACCAACGGAGATTGAATATATATAAAAGCGAGGGTTTTAGAAGCTAATTCTAAAACCCTCGCTTGTTCTTATAGTAATGAAATAAGAAAGTAAATTGAAAACAAAAAGTTAATTGTTAGACTTTTTCATTTTATTTCTTTCATAGAGTACATTCATCAAGCCATCCTTCAACCCCACATCGGGTACTATCATTCTTTTTGAGGACGCGGCTGACATAGCGGCAAGGTAAATTTTACTGGCTGGTATAATCACATCAGCCCGATCGGGGTTCAAATTGAGCTTATTTACCCTATCATCATAAGAAAAAGTCTCTAAATAAGCTTTGATCTCGGTGATCTTTTCAATACTTATGTATCTTTTGTTTTTGGATGGATTACTGAGCTCAAATATTTTATTAATGTTACCACCAGTTCCAATACAAGTGATTTTATCTTTTTTAGAAATATGATCACTGATGAACTTATTCATACTCCTCCAGACGGTTTCAGGAATGTTATCATCTAGTGCCCTGACGGATCCAATCTTGAATGATTTAGAAGCAACCTTCTGTTGCTTATTGTAAATATTAAGCTCTGTACTCCCGCCACCTACATCTATATGTAAATAGGGCTTATCATCTATATAAGACCATAAAGCTAGGTTAATCAGCTCGGCTTCCCGATTTCCATCTATGATTTGAATTTTCAATCCTATGTCTTGCTTTACTTCGTCTACAATTTCTTTACCATTAGAAGACTCTCTCATGGCCGAAGTTGCGCAGACCATATAATCATCGACTTCATAAAGATCAATTAAAAGTTTGAAAGCCTTCATTAATTTGACAAACTTTCTCCTATTTTTCTCGCTAATTTTTTGGACATGAAACACATCCATGCCTAGTCTGAGCGGAAATCTTAAATACTCAAGTTTTTTGAAGTTGATGCTGCCTTCATAATGAGTTACATTGGTGATTTGCAGTCTAATGGCATTTGATCCGATGTCTACAGCGGCTAGTTTCAAGGTTTGATTTAGGTTTGATGATAACAAAATTATTTCGATATGATTTGTGCAAATGACAAATCATATCGAAAATAGCCAAAAATGATTGAATAGGATTATAAAATCCTATTTTTTTCTTGTGGTGATAAGTAAAATAATTCCAGCTGCTATGCTAATACCACCTGCATAGTTTGGCCAACTTACTTCATTTTCCTTTTCTTTATTAACTTGAATAGGACCTGCATCGATAATGTTTTCTTCCGTATTGAATGAAAATCCTGAAAAGATAAACATGGCAATGCCTACGACGATTAATATAATTCCAAATGCTTTCATAATGTTAGTTGGTTTTTTCTAACACTTAAAGCAAGAAGTTTACCAAACTACTTGCTTTCTTGCAAGGATTTATACCTTTTCCATGAAGCTATAATACTTATGGCAAGAATGGAAATGATTACTGTCAGCGAAATGTATGCTGGCGGATGATAAAATGCCGAAATAAGCATTTTTACTCCAACAAAGCCTAAAATGAAAGATAACCCATAATGAAGGTAATGAAACATATCAAAGCTATTGGCAAGTAAAAAATACAAAGACCTAAGTCCAAGAATTGCAAAAATATTGGAGGTATACAATATCACAGGATCATTAGAAATGGCAAATATTGCAGGTATAGAGTCAACGGCAAATAATAGATCTGTGAATTCAATAACAGCCACTACTACCAAGAGTTGAGTCGCAAACCTTTTGCCGTTTATCCTAACGAAAAAATTGCTTCCATGATAATTGCTGTCTACTCGGAATATTTTGTGAATCAGTCTAGTGCCCAGCGACCTGGAAAAGTCTTTAGCTGAATCATCTTGATCATTTTGGCCAAATGTCTGAATTCCTGCATAGATCAAAAAGAAACCAAAAATGGTTAATATCACATTGATTTTCACCTCATATCCCAGTACACTAAATGTAGGCAGGAAAGTAAGCTCAATAAGAGCAACTCCAAAGAATATGAATAAAGCACGTAAAATGATGGCTCCTAAAATCCCATAAAACAATACTTTGTGTTGATATTTATCAGGTACTTTGAAATACTTGAATACTAAAATAAAGACGAAGAGATTATCAACACTCAATGCTTTTTCTATGATAAATGCAGCATAATAGTCAGATGCTTTTTCTGCTCCAAAGTCTAAGTAAATATAGCCACCGAAAAGTAAACCAATCCCGATCCAAACGATAGACCAATTTAATGCTTCTTTTGTAGATACCTTATGTGCTTCCTTATTGAAAACAAATAAATCAATAGCGAGCAATGCTATTATAATTACAGCGAATCCTATAAGCGCATAGCTTTTATCTTGAATGTATTCCAATGAAATAATATTTACAATTTATAAGAATTAATAAGTAAAAATGATGAATAAAAATAGCTTACATGGTGTTGTAAACGCCTTTTTTTAACTTCTTTTTTACCTTGAAATAATTGAAAAAGCCTAAAAACATCAAACCAATACTTAAAGCAAATGCCAGGTAACCCAAGTCACTGATGTGACTCAATACGTTTACTTCCATAAGGGCTGTACCACTGACCAAAAAATAAAGGGATGTTCTGATATATGAAAGAAGCGTTCTATCATTGGCAAGTGTGGTTCGCTGTCTGGCAAGATAATCTCGGACTATCATTTGTTCTTCAGGTAATTTCTCTTTTTCCATGTTGTAAAACCTTTGATACAAAAGTAAAAATTTATCCTCTGAAATTTGTGAAATAAAGCTCACAATCCGATGAAGATTTGTTTTCTTTGCCAATTCAACTTAATTTCCCTTAAATACCGTACAGCTTTAGAGATGGATAAACCGAATTTTGATGATATTTTTATGGAATTGGCAGTGAATCTAGCCAAGAGATCTCATTGTATCAAAAAGCATGTAGGTGCAGTATTGACCAAGGAAACTAGAATCATATCTATTGGATATAACGGACCTCCTTCAGGCACACACAATTGCGACGAGGAATTTCCTCACGAAGGATGTGCTAGAGATAGTAAAGGAAGCTGTACTTTGGCGATTCATGCAGAGCAAAATGCTATCTTATACGCTGTAAAGAACAATACCTCTGTAGAAGGATCAACACTTTATGTGACTTTAGCGCCTTGTTTGGCATGTGCTAGAATCATATTTTCAATGGGAATACATCGCGTAATTTACCTGTATTCTTATGCAGAATACAAAGGCTTACCTTTTGATGAAGGTGTTGAATTCCTGAAAAAATTTGGAGTTACAGTCGAAAAATATGAGAAAACTATTGCTATGGAAGATCCATTGATTTAAGGCTAGCTAAAAAATTGATTGTATGTATTTTTAGAAAGTTTTAAATGAGCTTGTTACAAATTTCTTGCAATACTTCTTATACTTCATAGATTGGTAGTATTTGAAATCCATAATATATCAAGGTTTTCAAGTAGACTTACCTTAGTTGAATACGGTTCAAACTTATAGGAAATTTACTTCTGGGTGAAGCATGATCCCAAATTTGTTGAATACCGAAGTTCGGATTTCTTTACTCAACTTGGCAATTTCCAAACCATCACCATTTCCATAGTTCACCAATACCAAGGGTTGATTTTTGTGAACACCAATACTTCCAAAAGTTTTACCTTTCCAGCCATCTTGCTCAATAAGCCATGCTGCAGGTACTTTTATACCTCCTTCCACAGGATACCCTGGTATGCTTGAGTACTTCTCTTTCAACTCATCATATTGATCTGTAGAAATGGTTGGGTTTTTGAAAAAACTTCCAGCATTACCAATGACCTTTGGGTCAGGAAGCTTTTGCTGCCTGATTTGGATGACTGCATCTGATATTGACCTGATCGAGAGAGTTGTATTTCCCATTTGTTTCAAAGTCTCAGCAATTGCACCGTAAGACACATTGAATTTTGGTGTTTTATCGAGTTTGAAGTACACCTTGGTTATGATGTACTGATCTTTCAATTCATTTTTAAAGACACTCTCACGATACCCAAATTTACAACTATCCCAATCAAAAGTTTCTAAGGCTAAAGTCGCTCTGTTGATCGCTTCAAGTTTATCAAATACTTCTTTAATCTCAATACCATAAGCTCCTATGTTTTGCATTGGCGATGCTCCCACAGTGCCTGGAATCAAGGAAAGGTTTTCTACTCCAGCCCAATCATTGGCTATACAATGCATTACGAAATCATGCCATACTTCACCAGCTCCCACAGCTACTTGAAGATATCCATCCTTCTCTTGAGTAATCTCTATACCTTTTAGCTCTATTTTAAGTACCCATGCATCGATATCTTGAGTCAAGAGTATATTGCTACCACCACCCAAAACGATGAGCGAAACATCTTTTGATTTTGCTCCCTCAATGGCATTTTTAACATCATCAATTGATTCTGCAACCGAAAAAAACTTTGCTTTTTTATCAATTCCGAAGGTATTATAGGGTAGAAGTGAAATGTTTTCTTGTATATTCATGGTTAAAATTCTTCCTGCGAAGTAAACAAGATTTTGTTCAAATAGAAAGGTTCGCAGTATTTTAAAGTATGATTAAATTTTAGTAGCATGAAAGAAATGGTTATCAACGGCATAAGAATCAGGCCGGGACAAAGCGTCAATATTGAAATTGCAATTGCTAGATTACCAACACACACCTTGATCGATTTACCAATTATAATCAAACGGGCCAAAGAAGATGGTCCAGTAGTATTGATTTCTGGAGGAGTACATGGTGATGAGATCAATGGTATTGTTGCTGTAAAAAGGATGTTAGAAGAGGATGATATTACCCCAAAAAAAGGAACAGTGATTTTGATACCATTGGTTAATATTTATGGATTTTTGAGCAATTCGAGGACTTTCCCAGATGGTAGAGATCTCAACAGGAGTTTTCCTGGAAGTAAAAAGGGATCTCTGGCTTCACAAATTGCATTTATTTTGACCAATGAAATTATACCACTGATAGACTATGGTATAGATATTCACACTGGGGGAAGAATGCTGTCTAATTACCCTCAAATAAGAGTGGATTATAAAGACAAGAAAGGTGTTGAATTGGCTAAAGCTTTTGGAACTCATTATATTCTTAACTCTCCTCACATTGACAAATCCTTCAGAAAAGAAGCTTATAAAATGCGGAAAAGTATTCTTGTGTATGAAGGTGGGGAATCCATGCGCATTGATGACTTTGCAGTAGAGGAGGCTATTTCGGGTACTAAAAGACTTCTGCATCATCTGGGTATGCTGGATAGTGCGCCAGAACCCAAACAAGGACACCTTTTGACAGAAAGTTCTTGGTTGAGAGCCAAGATTTCAGGGATTTTCATGACATCTGTACAGTTGGGAGATCAAGTAAAGAAAGGTCAAGTACTGGCACGTATTTCTGATCCCTATGGGCAAGTGAAAGTACCTGTCAAATGTACTACAAATGGCTACATAGTAGGACTCAATAATAATCCAGTCGTGAACGCAGGTGATGCATTAATTCACGTGGGAAAAGGTGGGTTGATCTGATCTATGTTGCTTCAACCTCCAATTCAAATTAAAATGTTTTGGAGGTTTTCTCTTTTCCTAAAATCCGCAAACCTTTCAGGTTTTTATTAACGATGATTTGAGTTAGAGGAATAGTTAAGTTTCTACTAGAATAAAAATTTAATAATTCTAATAAATTACTTTCTTTTTAGTACCGCGTAGTGGTTTTATATGTATATTTATATTTGTCATAAGCCAACTAGAATAATCTATGAATTCTTTATCATTTGCAAATGGAGACCAGTTTCCAATCATTGGGTTGGGTACTTGGAAGTCTAAACCTGGGGAAGTATACCAAGCTGTATTATGGGCATTGAAATCAGGCTATAGACATATAGATTGTGCTGCTATTTACAACAATGAAGTGGAAGTAGGGAAAGCTTTAAGCCATGCATTTGCAGAAGGGATTGTAGCTAGAAAGGATCTATTTATCACCTCAAAACTTTGGAATGATAGTCACAGAATAGAAGATGTGAAGGTTGGTATTCAAAAATCTCTAAAAGAGTTGCAGCTTGATTACCTGGACCTATATTTAGTACATTGGCCTGTTAGTTTCAAAAAAGGAGTAGGCTTTGCTGAGAATAGAGAGCAGTATTACACCTATGAGGACGTTCCACTTGCACAGACTTGGCAGGGAATGCAACAGGTTCAGCAAGAAGGTATGACCAGGCATATTGGGGTTTCTAATTTCAATATCGCCAAACTCAAAGAGTTGTTTGCAGTGGGAGGGCAAGGTCCAGAATTGAATCAAGTAGAAATGCATCCTTATCTGAAACAAGAAAAACTAGTGAAATTTTGTAAGGAAAAGGGGATGCTAATGACAGCCTATTCCCCATTAGGATCAGGCGATAGGTCTTCATCAAGCAAAAAATCAGATGAACCAAAACTTTTCGAAGATCATCTGGTATCGAGCTTGGCAGATAAGTACAAAGTTAGTCCAGCTCAAATATTGATAGCTTTTTCGGTGCATAGGAATATTGCTGTGATCCCTAAGTCAGTAAACGAAGAAAGGATCAAACAGAATTTGGAAGCTGGCGCTATTAAATTTGAAGTAGAAGATTTCAAGGCATTGAATGCTATCACAACCCAATATCGGTTTATTGATGGTACTTTTTTTACTGGTTCCAAAAGCCCTTATAAACTAGCGGATCTGTGGGAAGAGTTTTAGGAATGCTGTCGAATATCCCAAAATCAAACTTTAGTTGTTTCAATTGCTTTTTTAAAATATTCACTTTCTACTAATGAGAAAAATATTCACTTTATTGTTGAGCTTAAGCCTGGTCGTGACATGTTTTGGACAGCAAACTGGCGTTGATTTTCAAAAATCTTGGAGGGTAGGACTAGGAACTTCTCTAAATGCGCATAGTTTCGTACAGGGAGATAATGGCATTTATAAAGAATTGACAGTAGATTATTCCTTAACCGATTATTTCAGTACGGGGGTGTATATTGGTCATCAAGATAGATCATATTCTTTTCCGTCTATGAATTCTACTGGATTAAGATTTTTTCAATACAACCAAAACTTAACACCTGTCGGTATCAGGGCTAATTTTAACCTCACTTCCTTTATTAACGAAAAAGTTAGCAAAAGTATACTTCCAGCTAACAAGTGGGAGGTTTACCTCAGCTATTTCGCTGGCATGGTGGTCAATAAAGTAACAGATAGATTCGATAGAAATGCTCATAATTCTCCTGATACCAATATAGACTACACCTACTACCTTACAAATGAGGATATCAGTTATCATGCAGGTCTATTGACAGGAGCAACATATTATCCTGTAAATAGTTTTGGTGTTTTTCTTGAGTTTGGATTAGGTACCATCGGAAATGTAAATACTGGGATTAGAATGAGATTTTAAATTTTATTTTCCTTTGAAGACATTTCCAATGACCTCATTTACCTTACAAAATAAAGCTTAGTAAAGTAGAAATGTCTTAGCCATTGCCTCTGGTTTGGATGAACATTGTCTAAAAAAACAAATTCAATCACCAAATAAAATTTGGTGATTGAATTCCACCTTTTATCAATCTGGCTAAATCCACAAAGATTTACTTAAAACTTAAAGAATGATAAATTTACTATAGGCTTTTTGCTAGCTTTGAGAATTGAAGTTCTTTACATCATTCTTTATCATCCGAAATCGGTTATACTTAGCGGTGTATTAAAAGGGAATCGTGTGTAAATCACGAGCTGTCGCGCAACTGTAAGTAACATACCAAAGGTTTTTGCCCGTGCATATCCACTGTTCTCTAATTTGAGAATGGGAAGGATGGCAAAATCCGTTACAAGTCAGGAGACCTGCCTTTTTCGAAATGACAATGCTTTCGCGATTTGAAGCTTATGGTCAAGTATGGTTCTGTTTACCTTAAAAGAGAAGTATTGCTAATTCTTCTGGTAAAACAGATTCATGAGAACATATGGACATGTTCTCAAATGGAAATGCTGTGTCTTGTCACCTCATTTTCCAATTACTTTTCAATTGCATCTTACCCAAAAGCATTGCTGAATCTTGTGATGAGCTTTTAACCTATTTATTTTCAAACAAATAAAGTTAAAAGACCATGCAAACGCATAACTTAGGCTATCCGCGAATAGGTAGTCAGCGTGAATTGAAAAAGGCTTGTGAAAACTATTGGGCCGGAAAAATCTCTCGTCAAGAACTCTTTCAGAGAGGCAATGAAATCAAACTTGCAAACTGGACAATTCAGCAGGATAATGGAATAGACTTGATTCCTTCCAATGATTTCTCTTATTATGATCATGTCTTGGACATGGCATTTAGCCTTGGTGCTATTCCAGAGCGATATCACCCTGTGATTTTAGACAAATCTAATGCTGAGATCGACCTATATTTTGCCATGGCAAGGGGTTATCAAGCTAAAGGACTTGATATCAAAGCCATGGAAATGACAAAATGGTTTGATACCAATTATCATTATATAGTTCCTGAGTTTCATAAAGGACAGACATTCAAACTGTTTTCTACCAAAATCATTCAGGAATTTGCTGAAGCCAAACTTGCAGGTTTCAAAACAAAACCTGTAATATTAGGCCCAGTTTCGTTTTTGTTGTTGGGTAAGGAAAAGGAAGCAGGATTTGATAGCATCGACTTGATCGATAACCTTCTACCTGTTTATTTTCAAATCTTAGAGAAGCTTATTGCTCATGGAGTCGAGTGGGTACAGTTTGATGAGCCGTTTTTAGCCTTAGACTTGAAGGAAAAAGAGAAACAAGCTTTTCTAACTACTTATAGCAAAATCAAAAAGGAATTTCCGCATCTCAAGACACTCTTAGCAACTTACTTTGGTAGTTTAGAGGAAAATTTATCATTTGCTGTCTCATTACCTGTTTGCTGTCTTCACGTAGACTTGGTAAGAGGTGTAGACCAACTGGCTGAATTACTAGCCAAGAAGCCTCAAAATCTTTCACTTTCTCTGGGTATAATAGATGGAAGAAATGTGTGGAAAAACGATTACCGAAAATCTTTGACTTTGATTCAAAAGGTAAAGTCAGTTGTAGCCAATGATCAAGTTTTTTTAGCTCCTTCATGTTCTTTATTGCATAGTCCATGTGATCTAGATAGTGAAAGCACCCTCGATACATCTATCAAATCTTGGCTTTCTTTTGCTAAGCAAAAATTGAATGAACTTCAAGATTTAAAAGTGCTAGCACAAGATTCAGTGTTAAATAAATTACTTACAGGTAGCCCTGAAGGTGAATTGACCGCTGAAACCTATGAAAACAACCAGAAAGCCATTGAAAGCAGGAAGAATTCAAGTTTAATTCATCACCAAAATGTAAAGCAAAGATTAAAAGAAGTAAATAATTCTGATTTTGAGAGAAATAGCGAGTTTTCTATTAGAAGAACAATTCAAAGAAAAATTTTGAATCTACCAAAGTATCCTACTACAACAATTGGTTCATTTCCTCAAACCAAAGAGGTGAGAAAGGCAAGAGCTGATTTCAAATTTGGTAGAATAACTGCTGATGAATATCAAACATTTATTCAAGATGAAACCAGAAAAACCATTTCAGCACAAGAAGAAATTGGATTGGATGTGTTGGTTCATGGTGAGTTTGAAAGAAATGATATGGTCGAATACTTTGGCGAAAGATTGAGAGGTTTTGCCTTTACAGCTTATGGCTGGGTCCAAAGTTATGGAAGCAGGTGTGTGAAGCCACCCATCATCTATGGAGACGTCTCAAGGCCTGAACCGATGACGATATATTGGACCAAGTATGCTCAATCTCTTACTGACAAATTTGTAAAAGGAATGCTAACTGGACCCGTGACAATATTGCAATGGTCTTTTGTTCGCGATGATCAGCCTAGAAGTCAGACATGTCAGCAAATAGCTCTGGCCATAAGAGATGAAGTAAAAGACCTGGAGAGTGAAGGTGTGAAGATCATACAGATCGATGAACCTGCCTTGAGAGAAGGATTACCCATCCGACAAAAAGACTGGGAGTCTTACTTGAGTTGGGCTATCGGTTCTTTCAAGCTTTCTGCAAGTGGTGTAAGAGATCAAACCCAGATCCATACACACATGTGCTATTCTGAGTTCAATGATATCATCAACCATATTGCAAATATGGATGCAGATGTAATCACCATCGAGTGTTCTCGTTCACAAATGGAGCTTTTGGATGCATTTGCAGATTTCAAATACCCAAATGAAATTGGCCCTGGAGTATATGATATTCATTCACCTAGAATTCCTTCCGCAAATGAAATGGTGGAATTGCTTCAAAAGGCAGCTTTAGTAATTCCAGACCAACAACTTTGGGTAAACCCAGATTGTGGTTTAAAGACTAGAAAGTGGGATGAAACCCGAAAGGCTTTGGAGCAAATGGTGTTAGCTGCAAAAGAAATGCGCCTTCATGCTAAAGAGAAGGCGTTTACCTTAAACACTATCTCGAGTAATTAATTGGAGATAGGGGAGAATCAAAATTAAAAATGTGCCTTTGTAGTGATTGGATTTGTGATTTAAATGTTGCTCCAATCCTATAAAGGCACTTATTAACTCAGTAGTAGATTCATCATGAGTTTTAGAGTTTATTAAAGAAAAAGTAATTGTATTCATTTGAAAATCATTTCATAAAATGTCTGAATTAGAAAAAGTGAAATTTCCACTTTGGTGCTGGGATATCGTTGTAGAGCAAAGGTGCTCTGATGCAGATAGTATTAAGAAAAAGGCTGAACTTAGGTTCATCACAAAATTAAGTCAGGATCATGGTTGGGTGTTTGATTGGAATATTTTGTTCGACTATGACTATGAAGCGATAGTAATAACTGACAAATTTCAACAGATCATCTGGGTAAATGATGGTTTTAAGCAAATGACTGGATATAACAAGTCCTTTGCTATTGGAAAAAGACCAAGAATATTACAAGGTGAAGATACTACACAGGTTTCTAGAACCAATATCAAAAGCAAACTGAAATTGGGGATATCATTTACAGAATCTATCATTAATTACAGGATAGATCAATCAAGTTATAATTGTGAATTGACTATTCACCCAATAAAAAATGATCAAGAAATTATCGTGGCATTCGTTGCATTCGAAAAAGAAATCTTATGAAAACAATAGAAGAGAGGATTATAGCTTCAGAAACCCATATTTTCAAAGCAGTATTTCCAAATACAACTAATCATTATGGGACCTTGTTTGGAGGTACTGCCATGCAGCTCATGGACGAAGTCGCATTTATCACGGCTACAAGATTTAGTAGGCAAAGAGTAGTAACGGTTTGTAGTGATAGAATAGACTTTACAAAGCCCATTCCTGAAGGTACATTTGTGGAATTGGTTGGGAAAGTAAAATCTGTAGGCAATACTAGCCTCAAAGTTCATGTAGATATCTTCATAGAAGAAATGTATCAGGATCTAAGAGAAAAGGCAGTAAGCGGAGAGTTTACTTTTGTGGCTTTAGATAAGGATAAAAAGCCTATACCTATAGTATAGTTTATGCTTAATAGGTTCCATGAACTTTCATTCTGATTTTATATACGGATTCTGAAGCCGTAATAAAAAGGGTTTTCCTATCAGGGCCAGCAAATACCACATTTGCTGTCCACTTCTCTGGAACTGGAATGTGTCCAATCTCTTCTCCTTTTTTATTGTAGATCCATACCCCTTTATCTCCAGTAAGGTATACATTCCCTTTTACATCCAAGGTCATTCCATCCGAACCTCTTTCTGTGAAGAGCTGTCTATTGGTCAGGAATCCATCTTCAATGATGTCATACTTGTAGGTTTTATTTGCTTCTATATCTGCTACATACAGCGTTTTCCCATCATATGTGCCTACGATGCCATTAGGCTTCACCAGGTTTTCATCTACTTTGAAGATTTGAAGACGATCGGCAGATACTAAATAAAGGTGCTCGCCACCTTGCTCAGACACGGCTTCTCTAGTCCAATAATCTCTTTTGTAAAGTGGATCAGTCACGTACATGGTGCCAGTTGGCGTGATGAAAAGATCATTTGGCCCATTTAATTTTTTACCTTGAAAACTTTCTATGATCACTTCATGGCTTCCGTCTTCATCTATACTCCATATTTGGTTTTTTTCATCAGCACAAGCGATTATCTTCCCGTCTTTATCTACAAACATTCCATTTGATCGTCCTGCATTCTCTTTAAACAGCTCCGTTTTATTTGTGAAAAAGGACCATTTGAAAATTTTATTGTTTGGCTGATCTGAAAAATAAACATCTCCCAACCTGGTAACTGCTGGTCCTTCTGTGAAGCCAAAGCCATCAGCTACTTTTTCAAGACTTGCATTTTTTTCGATTAAGTTCTTCTTATCTACAATTTGTCCAAAAGCAATAGATGAACATAAACATATGGCTAAGCTTAGAAGCGTTGATTGAAGTTTCATTGATACTTGATTTGATAAATAAATTTGATTGGCAAGATAAGACACTCTGGCTGTTTTTTCTAATCTATACATTGTAAATGCAGGATAGCTTATTACTTTTGAACAATTCTAAGCGTAAACCATGGAAAAATTAGAAAAAAAGAGCAGATCGACCCTTGACATCTTTTTAGATGTCATAGAAAAAGCTGGAAATAAACTGCCTGATCCAGCCATGTTATTTTTGATCTTATTGATTTTGACATGGATATTCTCTGCTATTTTATCACCTATTGATTTCAATGCCTTTGACCCTATATCAGGACAAGATCTACGTGTTGTCAACTTGCTTCAAAGTGATAGATTTGCTGATTTTCTTTCCAACATGATTGGGATTTTTATTGGATTTCCGCCATTAGGAGTAGTGCTATTGGCCATGCTAGGTGTGGGTTTAGCAGAGCATTCAGGGTTTATCAATGCCGGCCTGAAGTACCTGCTTAGCGTCACTCCCAGGATGTTGATCACGCCTATTTTGGTATTGGTGGCCATAGTAAGTCATACGGCTGCAGATGCAGGATATGTATTGGTGATACCCCTGGGAGGAGTGATATTTTATGCTGCGGGAAGACACCCATTGGCTGGAATAGCAGCGGCATTTGCTGGAGTTTCGGGTGGGTTTAGTGCCAATTTTATCCCATCTAGTATCGATCCCATGATTCAGAGTTATACCCAAGCAGCGGCGCAGATTGTTGAAGCAGATATTTCACTAAACCCACTTAACAATATTATATTCACAGGGTTATCTAGTGTCGTAGTGATAGCAGTTGTGTGGTTTTTGACTGATAGAGTTATTGAGCCTAGGTTGAGTAAAAATAATAAAGTAGATGCCAATCTAACGGATATTCCAGAGATGCAGACATTGGAGTCCAAAGAGAAAAGAGCCTTTTGGATTGCTTTCGGTACTTTGATTTTAGGTTCAGTTTTGCTATTCTTTTGGGTGCTTCCAGAAGATTCTGCAATGAGAGATCCTGAAGGAAACATTACTTCTCGAACAGCACCATTAATGGCATCTATCGTCCCTTTGATATTTATTCTGTTTTGGATTCCAGGTTTGGTATATGGTTTTGCAAGTGGAGCATATACTTCCATGAAAAACATGGTAGAAGGCATGAGCAAAGCAATGGGGAGTATGGCTCATTACATCGTGATGGCTTTTTTCTGTGCTTTGTTTATTTATGCTTTTACAGCTTCAAAAATGGGTAGTATTGCCGCATTAAAAGGAGCAGAATTCCTTCAATCACTTGGTCTTCCAGCACAACTGACAATTATCGGTATCATTTTGCTTACAGCTATTGTTAACTTGTTTGTAGGATCTGCATCGGCTAAATGGGCCCTTATCAGCCCGATTTTTGTTCCTATGCTCATGCAGTTGGGAATTTCACCAGACCTTACACAAGCGGCGTATAGGGTAGGAGACTCTGTTTCTAACATCATCACCCCACTACTACCTTATTTTCCTTTAATTGTGGTATTCTGTCAAAAATATGTAAAATCAACAGGAATCGGCACACTCGTTTCCATCATGCTGCCTTATGCCATTACCCTGCTGATTGTTTGGACGATTTTCTTATTGGTATATTGGACCTTGGGAATTCCTCTAGGATTCCAATCGACCTATGAGTATGTGATGGTGAAATAGGGTCTAGTAGAAAACACATTCCCCTTTGGCTTGGATCTGGTCTATGATGGGGTTAACAATACCATTTGAAAAAAATATTTTAGAATTATTCTAAAACGATGATATCTGACATCTTTATCTTAGGGAGAAATGCTCGTAAAATAAATTTGGTCTCTTTATGGCTGGTAAATAACTCCAGCCTGTCGATGATATCACTTTGTTGATTGATGTCTTCTTGATTATCTATAAAGCAATAGCCTTTGAAAATTCCTTTTTCAAACAGCATGGCGGATTTTTCTGAATGGGATCTCCCTTGGTCTCTGATGATTATACTATCAGCCTTTTCTTGAATACTATTCAAAAACTGCTCTACTCGCTCATTGTATGCTGAAGGTGTCTCTTGATTACAACAAGCTCCTTTGCATGCATTGATTTGATAGTCGTAGCAAGCACCTTTTGGTGTTTGCAAGCTTGCAAGTTTTGGGCATAGGTTATATGTTGAAACTGCTTCTGTCAAAAATTTCCGAGCTTCAAAATTACTTTCAAATTCCCTAATCGAAGAGGGGAGGTTTATACCTTTTGCCACTTGAAACCGCATGTATCCAGCACCGTCAAGGTATTGGATCACATGCCAACCAGCACTGATAAACTTTTGAGATTTGTTATACTTAGGCCAAAGCTTCTTGATCTCTTGCATTTCTATCAAATAGGCAAGCATTTCGCTTCCTGTGAGTTTCCAAGTTACTTTATGGATTTCTTGCTTGAGTTTGTGCTTTGCATTTCCTTGTGTGCTACCTGTGAAATGTCCTTTAAACCTACTTTTGATATTCAGTGCTTTTCCCACGTAGATAATCTTACCATGAACATCATGAAAAAAGTAGATTCCTGTCTTCTCAGGCAGTTCTTCATATTGTTGTTTTGAAATATGTGGTGGCAAAAACGCTTCACCATTATTCTTTTTCAAAGCACTTTTGATGGTATCTGGTGCTGTTGCTAGTAATTTTTCAAACAATAGAACTGTGGCCTCTGCATCTCCAAATGCTCTATGGCGGGAATGAATAGGTATATCCAGCTGCTCACAAAGCAAACCTAAGCTGTAAGATTTCATGCCTGGAAAGATTTTTCTACTTTGCCTTACTGTACATATTTTTTCAGGTTTGAAAACAATGCCAACACGATCAAAAGCTTTTTGAATAAAAGTACAATCGAAGTTTACATTGTGTGCTACAAAAACCCTGTTGTTCAGCAATTCATATATAGTAGGCGCAACTTCTTCAAAAGTTGGTGCATCGGCAACCATTTTTGCATCTATTCCCGTCAAACCAGTGATAAACCCAGGAATAAAACGCTCTGGATTGATCAAAGTCTGATACCGGTCAATCACCTCCTTGCCATTATGAACCAAAATTGCAATCTCTGTAATCCCTAATCCAACACCGGGATTTCCTCCAGTGGTTTCTATATCTACTATGGCGAATTCTCTATCAAGCATGCTGTAAATTTATAAAACAGCCATCAGTTCATCTCATCACATGACAGTAATTGACTCAAAAGATTTTTTGTAATCAAATCATGAACATCAAGCAGTATGATAACTTACTTGATGTAGAAAAGTTTGATCTTTAAGCTTGGTCTATTGCATGTAAGATAATGTCGCAGGCTTCTTTGATTTGATCATTAGAAATTGTTAGCGGAGGGGCTATTCTCATCGCATCATCACAAAACAGAAACCAATCAGTAATGACTCCATTAGCTATAGCATGATCTATGATGGGTTTTAGCGCATCAAATGAATCAAACTCCACAGCCATCATAAGTCCTTTATTTCTGATTCCTTTTATTCTTGGGTGAATCAAAAGAGATTTGAATAGTTCAGCTTTTTTGTCTACTCCTTCAATTAGCCTTTCTTCTAAAATGACTTTGATAGTTGCTAATGATGCAGCTGCACTCACAGGATGTCCCCCAAAAGTAGTAATGTGGCCAAGCAATGGGTTGTTTTTGAAAACAGCCATTACCGCTTGATTTGAAATAAAAGCTCCAATTGGCATTCCGCCACCCATGCCTTTGGCGCAGACCAAGATGTCGGGTACTATTCCATAATGCTCAAAAGCCCAGAACTTTCCAGTTCTTCCGAAACCAGCCTGGATTTCATCCAAAATTAGAAGTGTGCCTGTTTCATCACACTTTTTTCTCAATGCTTGAAAATACGCTGATTCTGCCACACGAATTCCAGCCTCACCTTGTACAGTTTCTAAAATTATGGCAGCTGTTTGCGTGTTTATATGTGAAAGCTCAGCTATTGAACCAAATTCAATGTTCCGAATACCTGGCAAAAGGGGCCTATATGCCCTTTTAAAAATTTCATTTCCTCCGATGGACAGCGCACCATGTGAAGAGCCATGATAGGCATTGACACAAGAAATAATTTCCCTTCTATTGGTGTATCGTTTTGCTAGCTTCAGGGCTCCTTCCACAGCTTCGCTACCACTATTGACCAAATAGACATTGTTCAAGCTCGAAGGAAGGGTGTCTGTCAATGCTTTAGCTAATTGGGCTTGAGGACTTTGTACATATTCTCCATAAACCATAAGATGAAGATACTTGTCCAGCTGTTCTTGAATTGCAGCAAGTATTTTTGGATGTCTATGCCCAACATTGCTTACACCTATTCCTGAGATTAAGTCTATATATTTCTCTCCATTAGCTCCATACATGTAGACTCCCTCAGCTTTTTCAATCTCAATAAGAAGTGGAAAATCAGTAGTTTGAGCAAGATGAGAAAGGAATAGTTGCCTATTATTCATGAATGGATTTAATTTTAATGTAGCTAGATTTTTCCCTTTTTTTTCTCAACGATTATGAAGAGCGTTTGGATTAATTTTGTGTAAGTCTAGCTTCGTGATTTTTAGATTTATTTCACTTTTCTGAACCTAAAGAAGATTCCAAGCGGGAGTTTTTTGTTGAAATTATCCACCAAATATAACTCACCATGCTCTGCATTGTTGACTTCCTTGAAATTGGAGTGAACCAAGTTTGCAGCGATGATAGAGCTGAAACTCAGAGAATACATATTTAGGATCAAGAAATGCTGATCAGGCTCTAATAGTTCCGCACACAGTTTAAGCATTTCATTGATTTGCTCTTCCAGTATCCATTTTTCTCCATCTGGACCTCTTCCATAAGCAGGGGGATCTAGGATAATTCCATGATATTTATTTCCTCTTCTGACTTCTCTTTTGATGAACTTCATAGCATCATCCACAATCCACCTGATGCCGTCCAAGCCAGAAGATTCCATATTGTGTTTTGACCAAGTTACTACTTGTTTCACTGCATCGAGATGTGTCACTTCAGCGCCAGCAGCGCGTGCGGCAATACTTGCAGCACCAGTATATGCAAAAAGATTAAGGATTTTAGGATGCGCTACTTGAAGTTTGTCTACAGTATCTAAGATGTAATCCCAGTTGACAGCTTGCTCTGGAAACAGACCGATATGCTTAAATGAAGTCATTGCTAAGTTTAAGCTCAATGCAGACCCCTTGGGCACCTGGTACTTGATTTGCCAATTGTGAGGAATTTTCTTTTGCTCTATCCATTGACCTTTCTCTGGGTTGTTTTTCTCTTTTGAAAAAATAGCATGAGCTTGCTTCTTCCAATCTTCTGCACTCATACTTTTGTCCCAAATCGCTTGCGGCTCAGGCCTACTAAGGATATATGGGCCAAACCGTTCAAGTTTTTCAAATCCACCTGTATCGATCAACTCATAATCTTCCCAATGCTGGGGTGTAAGAGATAAAATAGTTTCCTTCATGACACAAAAATATGGATATAATTTAAGTGAGTGGCTAAAAAATAGTTTTTGAATTCAATTTTGTTCTATTGCATACTTCAAAACCTTGCATTTAAACTGATTTGTTTTTCAAATTTCCAAAACAATTGCAGGTACAAGAATACCTGCATCTTATCTATGTGAGGCAATTTCATAGTTAATAATTAAATTTTGCAGATTGAAATAAAACATATATTTCTAGCAAATTTTTTTAATTTTAGGCTTTTGAAATTTTAAGATTTCAAGATTAATAGAAACTTCTTCTTGATGTGTTACTTTAAAAATAGATGATTATCAGAGGATTAAAGGGAACTCATAGAAGTAAGTAATAGCGTAAATGATGAAAAAGTGAAAGCGAAAGAGCCATTTGTAGATGTAGAAAAAATCTTAAAGGACAAAAATCCCACTCTTCATAGATGGTTGCCTTCTTTTGTATTGAAGTACGTCAAGCGTATCGTTCATGAGAAAGAGGTGAATCGAATCATGCTAAAGAATGGACATTTGCACGGATTGGATTTTGTCAATGCTCTCATTGAAGAGTTCGGGGTCAATGTAGAGCTCACAGGAGCAGAAAACATACCATTGGAAAAACCTGTAATATTTGCTTCAAATCATCCTTTGGGAGGAATGGATGGAATTGCATTCATGTATGCTCTTGGAAAATACAGAGAAGACATCAGGTTTTTGGTGAATGATATTTTGACAAACATTACCAATTTTGAACCGATGTTCATTCCAGTAAATAAGCATGGAGCCAATAGCAGGGAAGTTAGTAAGTTGATAGAAGACACATATGCTGGAGATCATGCTGTACTAGTATTTCCAGCTGGGTTGGTCTCAAGGAAGCAGCATGCAGGAATAAAAGACCTGGAATGGAAAAAAAGTTTTATTTCAAAAGCAAAAAAATATCAAAAAGACGTAGTACCTGTTTATATTGAGGGCAAGAATTCTGGATTCTTTTATAACTTAGCAAGGTTTAGAAAACAAATAGGAATTAAATCCAATATTGAGATGTTTTATTTAGCTGATGAAATGTTCTCACAACGAGGGAAAAAGGTAGTGATACACATCGGAAAACCAATACCTTATCAATATTTCGATGCTTCAAAAAATGAAAAGGATTGGGCTGAAGTTGTAAAAGAAACGGTGTATCGAATTGCCAAAAATTAAGAATTATGCAAAAAATAATACCTGCAGTAGATAGAAAACTTCTCAAAAAGGAATTGACAGAGGAAAGGTTTCTTCGATATACTAACAATGGTAATAATCATATTTATCTGGTAGATTATCACAATGCTCCCAATGTAGTCAGAGAAATAGGCCGTTTACGAGAATTGACTTTTCGAGGAGCGGGTGGGGGAACAGGTTTGGAAATTGATATCGATGAAAATGATACCTGTGAGCACTGTTACCAACAATTGATCACATGGAACCCAGAGGACGAAGAGATAGTAGCTGGCTATAGATTGATTTACTGTAAATATGCAAGCATAGATGATAATGGATTGATTAATCTTTCCACAGCTCATTTATTCAAGTTTTCAGAAACCTTCATACAAGATTATATTCCTCATACCATTGAGTTGGGTCGTTCATTTGTTCAGCCAAAGTATCAGCCTAGCTTGGATAATCGAAAGGGTTTGTTCTCTTTGGACAATCTATGGGATGGCTTAGGAGCAGTTGTAAAACTTCATCCAGATGTAAAGTATTTATTTGGAAAAGTGACCATGTATCCACATTATCACCGGCAGTCAAGAGACCTTTTGTTGTATTTTATGAACTACTATTTTCCAGATCAAATGGAATTGGTAAGACCTTTGGAGGATTTGAAGCTAGGATATGAGACCGATATATCGGAATTGAGAGACTGCTTTGAAGGATTGAATTATAAAGAAGGATACAAATTGCTCAATACAAAAGTAAGGGCCAATGGAGAGAATATCCCACCATTGATCAATACTTACATGAACTTGTCGCCTACTATGAAAACTTTCGGTACAGCACTCAATGATGAGTTTGGTGCAGTAGAGGAAACAGGTATTTTGATTACCATCGATGATATCTATGAAAGCAAGAAGCATAGACATATGGATACGTTTGATAGAGATAGACAATTTGGAAGCAGAGCATGAAAAAGACACTGATAGTAGGAGCCACTACAAACCCTTCGAGATATGCTTACTTGGCAGCTGAACTTTTAGGTAAAAAAGGACAGCCATTTGTACCTATTGGAATCAAAACCGGGAATTTATTTGGACAGGATATTTTGGATCTTAAAGCTAAACCTCAAATCGAAGATTTAGATACAATCACCCTGTACATAGGTCCCCAGCATCAGGAAGAGTGGTATGATTATTTACTTGGTTTGAAGCCTTCCAGAATCATATTTAATCCTGGAACAGAAAATCCAATTTTTGAAATGAAAGCTGCTGAAAAAGGTATTGAAGTTGCCAAAGCCTGCACCTTGGTGCTGCTAAGCACAGGTCAATATTAGAATTATAACAGTAGTGTCTGAATATCAGCGGTATTGAGTCAGTACTGGTTTTAACTATAAGTAAAAATGAGCTGTGCACAACTTTAGGTCTTTAGTCTGACCTGGGTTTCTTCCTAATTTTGAAAATTTAAAGCTGTGTGCTCTCGATTTTTTTGTGTATTATTACGGATTAATTCATAGACCATGAATTCTCTTTTTAAGATAAAAGTAGGAGCTTAAAATTAGTTATGAGCGATAACAAACAAGAAAACAATAAGGATTATTCAGCAGGTAATATTCAGGTATTAGAAGGGTTGGAAGCCGTTAGGAAGAGACCTGCGATGTACATTGGTGATGTAGGGATCAAAGGACTTCACCATTTGATTTGGGAGGTGGTAGATAACTCTATCGATGAAGCTCTTGCTGGACACTGTGACACAATCTATGTCACAGTCAATGAGGACAATTCAGTAACAGTAGAAGATAATGGTAGAGGAATTCCTACAGATTATCACCCCAAGGAAAAGAAATCAGCATTAGAAGTAGTAATGACAGTCCTCCATGCTGGAGGTAAATTTGACAAGGACACTTACAAAGTGTCGGGAGGTCTTCATGGTGTTGGGGTATCCTGTGTGAATGCCCTATCGACCATGCTTAAAGCTACTGTACATAGAGGAGGAAAAGTATTTGAACAAGAATATGCTATCGGCGTACCTCAATATGAAGTAAGAGAAATCGGAACTACAGACAAGAGAGGTACAATCATCCATTTTAAACCAGATGGTAGCATCTTTAATGTCACAGAATACAAGTACGAAACTATAGCTAATAGGCTTAGGGAAATGGCATTCTTGAATGCTGGAATCAGAATCTTCTTGAAGGATTTGAGAGAACTCGAAGATGATGGTACACCTAGATCCAATGAGTTTTATTCTGAAGGTGGGTTGGTTGAGTTCGTACAGTACCTGGATGATACTAAAGAAAAAATCATAGAAGAACCTATTTATATTGAGTCTGAAAAGAACGCTGTTCCAGTGCAGGTGGCAATGAGCTACAATTCTTCTTACTCTGAGAATGTGGTGTCTTATGTCAATACCATCAATACCTATGAGGGAGGTTCTCACGTATCAGGTTTTCGAAGGGCATTGACAAGAACTTTGAAAAGCTATGCAGACAAATCAGGCATGCTGGAAAAGTTGAAAATAGAAGTGTCTGGGGATGACTTTAGAGAAGGATTGACAGCAGTAATTTCTGTGAAAGTAGCAGAGCCGCAGTTTGAAGGACAGACGAAAACTAAGCTTGGAAACTCTGATGTAGTAGGTGCTGTAGATAGTGCTGTGTCAGAAGTACTTCAGATTTGGCTAGAAGAGCATCCTAAGGAAGCTAAAATCATAGTAGGTAAAGTGGTGCTTGCAGCTCAAGCTAGACATGCAGCCCGCAAGGCCCGTGAGATGGTTCAAAGAAAGAACGTACTCGGTGGTGGTGGACTTCCTGGTAAATTGGCAGATTGTGCAAATTCTGACCCTACGGTTTGTGAATTGTATCTTGTAGAGGGTGACTCTGCGGGAGGCTCTGCAAAGCAAGGTAGAGATAGAGATTTTCAAGCTATACTTCCATTGAAGGGTAAAATCCTAAACGTAGAAAAAGCCCATGAGCATAAGATCTATGATAATGATGAGATTAAAAACATCCTTACTGCCCTTGGTGTGAAATTCGGTACGATCAATGGGGACAGAGAACTTGACCTGACCAATCTAAGATACCACAAAATCATCATCATGACGGATGCCGATATTGATGGATCACACATTCGTACCTTGATTTTGACATTGTTCTTCAGGTATTTGAGAAGCCTGATAGAGAATGGTTATGTGTATATCGCACAGCCACCTCTATATCTATTGAAAAAAGGGAAAGATGAAAGATACGCTTACAATGAGGAGGATAGAAAAATCATCACTCGTGATATGGTAGGTGATACTGGAAAAGAAGATAGTATAAACTTACAGCGCTACAAAGGTCTTGGGGAAATGAACCCAGAACAGTTGTGGACTACTACCATGGATCCAAATACAAGAACCTTGAAGCAAGTGACCATAGAATCAGCAGCAGAAGCTGATCATTTGTTCAGTATGTTGATGGGTGATGAAGTGCCTCCTAGGAGAGATTTTATCGAGAAAAATGCCAAGTATGCTAAAATTGATACTTGATATTGATCTTAGCCTATTGATAAATTATTTAAGGGGAGCACAAGCTCCCTTTTTTTTATTTCGTTAATAAATTCTTAAACTTCGGAAAGATTTTACGGACAATTATTAATTAGCTTTGTCTTAAGTTTATCAATATTATGCAAATAACAACCAGAGATAAGTTCGATAGCATTATTTATTCCAGTGACTTGGTAAGTAGAGATTTGAGCTGGATCAAGTTCAATGAGAGAGTTTTTGACCAATCTGTGAAAGAGAACCGTTCTATTTTTGAAAAGCTCAAGTTTTTAGCAATCACAGCTTCCAATTTAGATGAGTTTTTCATGATTCGAGTAGGATCATTATACAACTACCTAGACTATGACAAAGAAAGGGTGGATTATTCGGGCTTGAGAGAAGAGCCTTTCAAAATGAAATTGATGCTCGAGTGTCAAGCATTCCATAAAGCTCAGCAAGAGCATTTTCAAAAGAATTTGCTTCCCAACATGGAAGATTCTGGATTCAGGTTGAGCAATGTCAAAAACCTTACTCCTGAAGAACAAGAATACATCAGATCCTATTTTACAAAAGCTATCTATCCCATGTTGACTCCGATGGTGTATGATGGGTATAGGACTTTTCCTATTTTGATGAACAAGCTTTTGGTTTTTGGTATTGTCACTTTGGCGCCAGGCGAAAAGAAAGAAAACAGAAAACTTTCATTTGTTCAAATTCCAGCCAATATTCCAAGGTTTTTTGAAGTAGAGCGTGAAGATGTTGTTATCTATATTCCAATAGAAGAGGTGATCAGAGAAAACTTGGTTTCATTGTTTAGAAATGTAAACATTGAATCCATTAACCTTTTTAGAATTACGAGAAACGGTGACTTTACACTTGAAGAAAGTGAAGACATGGATGCTAACTTTCTGGAAGAAGTAAAGCGTAAATTGAATGAAAGAAAGTCAGGTAGAGTAGTTCGTATAGAAATAGAGGAAGGATATAGCAAATGGATGATCAATTTGCTCAAGGAAAGATGGAATATCCAAGATGATAGTATATTCAAAGTTGATCGAAGAAGTATGATGGATTTCACTGGCTTATGGCAAGTGATAGGCAACAGGCGATTCAAAGACAGAATGCCTCAAATGCCAGCTCCAGTTCATCCTTTATCTTACCCAGAAGAAGGTACGGAAGATATTTTCCAAGTGCTAAAGAACAGAGATATCCTGTTACATCATCCTTATAATAATATTGATTCTATACTTGATCTCATAGAAAAAGCGGCAGATGATGTCAATGTAATGGCCATCAAGATGACCATTTACAGGCTTGCAAGTGATTCTAGAATTACAAAAGCATTACTTAGAGCGGCAGAAAATGGAAAACACGTCTCTGTATTGTTTGAAGTAAAGGCTAGGTTTGATGAAGAGAACAATATCAGAGAAGCCAAGAAACTTCAAAAAGCTGGTTGCTTTGTAATCTATGGAATCTCTAATCTCAAGACACATACAAAGCTGATGCTGATTGTCAAGAAAGATGAAAATAAAATCACACGATTTGTACACTTAGGGTCGGGGAATTACAATGAAGATACTGCCAGACTTTATACTGATATTGGATTATTGACGACCAATGAGGTGTTAGCCAATGATGTATCAGAGTTCTTCAATGTAATCACTGGTCACTCTATTCCTGATACCTATGATAGCTTGATTACAGCACCTAGGGATATGAGAAATCAACTTATCAGTTTTATTGACCAAGAGTCAGAAAATGCTAAACAAGGGTTACCAAGTGGTATTTTCATCAAAGTAAACTCCTTGGAAGATTCCGAAATTATCTATGCCTTATATAGGGCATCTCAGGCTGGTGTGAAAGTAAAATTAATCATCAGGGGCATTTGTTGTCTTAGACCAGGTAGAGAAAATCTAAGTGAAAACATTGAAGTACTTTCTATCGTGGGTGATTACTTGGAACATTCCAGAATATACCACTTCCACAACAATGGTAAAACACGAACCTATGCTGGTAGTGCTGACATGATGGTGAGAAGTTTCGATAAGAGGTTAGAGTCTTTGTTTAGGGTTGACGCACCACTTTTGGAAAAGCAACTGATGAACATCCTTTCTTACAACTTACGAGACAATGTAAACTCCTATCGTATGCTAGAAGATGGAAGCTACGAGGCAAAAGTCCCAGCAGATGGAGAGCCAACGTTTAATATCCACAAAGAATTTTTCAATCTCAATGTGGATGATGTAATGAAGGTAAAGCTTGTATAATATGAAGAAAATGAAGTTTTTTACCCTCCTTAAATTTTCAGTATTGAAGAAATAAGGAGGGTAAATTTTTGTTTAAAACTGAAATATTAGAGGTCTATTTAGCTATGTCTACTTTGACCTTTACTTTTTTCAGTTTTTCTTTGTTTACAATACGTGCAAGTTTTTCGGCAAGATTTCTTTTTACAGCTACATAGGAAGCTTTATCTTGGATATATATTTGACCGATTTCATCACCTTTTATACCGCCTTTTTTGGTCAATAGCCCAACAATATCACCTTTGCTTATCTTATCACTTTTGCCTGCACTGATAAAAAGACATTCAAAGGCAGGTAAGACCAAGTCTTCATGGGTCTCATCAGGTATGAAAGTCTCGATTTCGCCTTCTATGAATCTTGGTAAATACTCATCATCTGTAAGGAATACATAACTAGTTCCTTCAGCTTCCATTCTTGCAGTTCTACCATTTCTATGTATGTAGGCATCTTCTTGTTTTGGTAGCTGATAGTGAATCACATGTTTGATATCAGGAATATCTAGCCCTCTAGATGCCAAGTCAGTAGCTATAAGTATGCTTGAAGTACCCGTTCGGAACTTGATCAGGTTAATCTCTCTATCTTGCTGCTCTAGGCCCCCATGTAGGATAGCATGTGGATATTCAAAATCTTTAAAAAATTGGCTTAACCTATTTACAGCTTCTCTATGATTACAAAAAATTATGCATGGCTCACCCTGAAAACCAGATACTAAGTTTAGCAAAATATCACCTTTCACCTTTGTTTGCGCATGAACAACCTTCTGCTTGAGCAGGTTTTTTTCCGTCTCTGCTATGAAATTTAGTTTGACGGATTTTTCAAATGGTAGAAAATCCGGCAACCTTTTCAAATCTGTGGCAGAGGTTAAGATAAAACCTTGCTTTTGCTTGATGGCTTTAAAGATCTCACCAATTTGGTCTTCAAAACCCAGTTCGAGTGATTTATCAAACTCATCTAAGACTACAAGCTTGGTATTAGAAAGCTCAATGTTTTCTTGAGCAATATGGTCTATCAATCTACCAGGTGTTCCTATGACCAGGGCAGGGGTGTCAAGTAGCGAATTTCTCTCAATCCTCATTTCATGACCACCATATACGCATGTAGCTTTGTATTGTGATTTTATTGACTTGAACACTTCAAGAACCTGTAGTGCTAGTTCTCTAGTAGGCACAATGATGAGTCCTTGAATACTTTTTGAATCCAGGTCAAAAGATTGAAGCATTGGGATTAGAAAACCCAGGGTCTTCCCAGAGCCGGTTGGAGCCAACAAGATGACATCTTTATGATCTTGGAATTTAGTGATGATCTCTTTCTGTATCTCTTTCAATTCCTCAAATCCCAATTGGGATAAAACATGGCTTACAATCCTTTGGTAATCTTTCATCCTACAAATGTAGGGTTTTCTACAGGATTACTTCTTGTATTTTATTTTTACATCAGCTACACCAGCATCGATGAGGTCTATTTTGCGAGCTGCCTTTTTAGAAAGATCGATGATTCTACCACTTACAAATGGACCACGATCATTGATGCGTACCTTAACTCTTTTTCCATTCCTCTGATTGATCACCTTTACTTTGGTACCAAAAGGTAAAGTTTTGTGCGCAGCTGTCAATTTATGCTTACGGTATTTTTCACCGTTGGCAGTTGTCCTTCCATGAAACTTATCGTGATAGTATGAAGCTTTACCATTTTGGGTAACCTTTGGACTACATGAAGCTGCCATTATCAATATGAAAAGTACTAGGTAACCGATATTCTTCATCATTATGGGTAATTTTAATCAAATTAAATGTTGTGTTATTTCAGTTTTGAAAGTGATAATCAAACACGATGCCGTTATTTAAAGGTTAGCTTTTTACTTATTCAAAATGCTTCTGCTGTTCAAATAGCATGAAGAATTGGATATTTCCATATATAGTCCTCAGTTATTATGCATTTTGGTTAAAGCCACTGGTGTAAATTCGTATTGTTTCCCAAATTGCAAATTTTTATATTGCTTGCTATTCATTTTAATGTACAATCCACCCAGTAACTGTAGTAATGAAATTAAATCAAATTAGAATGGTGCTTTTTGGCTCATTTTTACTAGTAATTGCCCTTTTTGGATTCAGGCTTCAAATTGAACCTTTTGAACCATATGATCAGAAAATTCCAAATACTGACTTAAGTTTTTCAATGGTACCGATCCCCGCGGGGGCATTTATCATGGGTACACCTTCTGAGCAAAAAGGGCACCAAGTAGATGAAGCTCCACAAAGGAAAATTCAACTGGATGCATTCTGGATGGGGACACATGAAGTTACATGGGATTTGTTTGAGTTATTTTTAGATAAAAACCTCGAAATAGGCATAAGTACAAAACCTTTGTCTCATCAAGTTGATGGACTTTCGAGGCCTTCGACACCATACTTAGACATGACATTTGGTATGGGGAAAGCTTCCAAGCCAGCAGTAGGCATGACCCAGTATGGCGCTATTCAATATTGCAGGTGGTTGTATCTAAAAACAGGCATTTTCTATAGGCTTCCAACAGAGGCAGAGTGGGAGTATGCTGCTAGAGCTGGGAGTAATGAAAGCTATTTCTTTGGAAGTGATGCTAACTTGATCAATGATTATGCAATTTACATTGAAAACAGTAACAAAACGACAAGTACCATAGGATCAAAAGCTCCAAATCCATGGGGACTTTATGATATGTTAGGCAACGTGATGGAATGGACAGGAGATTTTTATGCTGCCTACGAAGATGATTCCAATCAAAATATAAACCCTAAGGTAGTATCAGAACAGCTTTATCCTCAAGTTTTGAGAGGTGGACACTATGAAAGTGAGGCTGAGGATTTACGTGTAGGTAGGAGGTTTGCTTCTGACCCAGTTTGGAAGCAGCTTGACCCACAGATTCCTAAGAGCAGATGGTGGTTTCCAGAAGCTCCTTTCGTCGGAATGAGAGTGGTCAGGCCTTTGAAAGTACCTTCAGAATCAGAGATTCACGCTTATTTTGATCGTGTACCACCCGCAGACTTTTAATGAAGTTAAAGTGAATGGGTCTCTGCGATTTAAAGCAAAAAGCATGTTTTGTTTAATCATTAGGGTCAATTGTCACTGAAAGATTGAACAAAAATGAAAATTATAAAAACTCAATAACCTATTTAACAATTACCAAATGAACCAAAGAAGAAAATTTATTAAAACTTCCGCTCTGATTGCAGGATCCACCTTGCTCAATCCTTATGTATTGCCAAAGGCTTTTGCTACAGGAGATGATGTGATCAAAATAGCTTTGATAGGCTGTGGGGGTAGAGGCACAGGTGCAGTTTTTCAAGCATTTGATACAGGGTATAACATCAAACTCGTAGCGATGGCTGATGTCTTTCGAGATCGATTAGATGGTAGTTTCGCTCCTATTTTTCAAAAATATGGAAAGGATAAAGTAGATGTTCCTGAGGATAGAAAGTTTATAGGCTTCGATGCTTATAAGGAGGCTATGAAAGAAGCAGATGTTGTGATTCTAACAACACCTCCTGGTTTTAGACCAGATCATTTTGCAGAAGCTATCCGACAAAACAAGCAAGTATTTATGGAGAAGCCAGTTGCCGTAGATGCTGTAGGTATTCGTAAAGTACTTCAAGCTTCAAAGGAAGCTAAAGAAAAAAAGCTAAATGTAGTGGTAGGACTTCAAAGAAGATATCAAGATAATTACAAAGAGACAATTGGTCGGATTCAAGATGGAGCGATTGGAGATATTGTCTCTGGCCAAGTATATTGGAATGATGGAGGAGTATGGGTCAACCAGCGTACAGCAGACATGACTGAGATGGAATATCAATTACGTAACTGGTACTATTTCAACTGGCTATGTGGTGATCACATTCTTGAACAACATGTGCATAACATAGATGTGATGAATTGGGTGAAAGGTTCATATCCTGTCAAGGCTGAAGGGACAGGGGGTAGATTTACTCGTACAGGAAAGGAATACGGAGAGATATTTGATCATCATTCTGTGACCTATACATTTGAAGATGGGTCGGTGATATTAGGCGAGTGCAGACACTTTTCAGGCGCACACAATCGGGTAGATGAATCTTTCCAAGGTACAAAAGGACGAGCATATATGAATGCAGGAAATAGAGGTCAACTTTGGGATGCTAAAGGAAATTCACTTTTTGAACATGATGGTAAAGGAAATCGAAATCCATTCCAGACTGAACATGACGAACTTTTCAAGGCTATATCTTCTGGTGAATATAAATTTCATGATACAGACTATGCTGCCAAAAGTACTTTGACAGCTATCATGGGTCGAGCAGCCACTTATTCTGGAAAAGTAGTGTCATGGGATGATTGCATGGCTTCTGAATTGAACTTGATGCCAGATAAGTTAGGCTGGTCAGAGCTTCCAAAATCACTTCCAAATGAGGAAGGATTCTATCCTATAGCTGTGCCAGGTAAATCCAAAATGATATGATGATGAAAAGGAGAAAATTCATAGGGCAGATATCATGGGCCACTGCATTGAGTACTATGATCCCATTTGCCTTAGAAGCAAAATCCCAGAGTGCAGTCAGAAATTTCAAGCTGAATTATGGCCCTCATTTTGGGATGTTCGAGCATCATGCTGGAAAAGATTTGATGTCCCAATTAGACTTTATGGCAGATCAAGGTTTTCGATCTTTAGAAGACAATGGGATGCTCGCTAGGTCTTCAGCCGAACAGCAAAAGATAGCGGAAAGATTAGAAAAGCTAAACATGAAAATGGGTGTCTTCGTCGTAGATGGTGGAGATAACTGGAAAGTTTCGTTGACAACAGGCAAAAAAGAGTTCTTAGATAATTTTCTTGAAACTTGTAAAAAATCAGTAGAAGTAGCCAAAAGCGTGAATGCAAAGTGGATGACAGTAGTCCCAGGTTTCTATGAAAGAAACTTACCCATTGGAATACAAACTGGTAATGTAATAGAAGCATTGAAAAGAGGGGCTGAGATTTTCGAACCTCATGGCATGTCGATGGTATTGGAGCCTTTGAGTGATACACCTGAATTGTTTTTGAGACACTCCGATCAAAGCTACGCCATATGTAAAGCAGTGGGAAGCCCAGCTTGTAAGATCCTCTATGATTCGTACCATATGCAAAGAAATGAAGGTAATTTGATAGCTAATATAGATAAATGCTGGGATGAGATCGCTTATTTTCAAGTTGGAGATAACCCTGGAAGAAACGAGCCTGGCACTGGAGAGATCAATCACAAAAACTTGTTCAAATACCTCCATGAAAAAGGCTTTGATGGAATTATAGGTATGGAACACGGTCTGTCACAAAGAAATTTGGAAGGAGAGAAGAAATTGATAGCTTCGTATGTAGAAGCAGATAGTTTTTGAAAAAAATTAAATACTCATATATAATCATAAACACCCTATGAAATTTAAACTCCAGCTATTATTGATAGCATTGCTACTTAGTAGTAAACCTTCCTTTGCACAAGATGTTGAGTCACTTTCAATCATCCCACATCCTAAAGAATTTGAAAAAGGAGATGGTGTTTTTCTATTAGAAGATAGAATGCGAGTTTTTGCAGAAAGCGAATCATTAAGGAGTTCTGTTACTCTATTTAATACCCAACTGGAAGCTCTTTATGGTATTAAGTTAAATACTACTTCTCGAGTAGATAATGAAATCAAAATCAAACTAAATTTTGACCCCGAGGTAGATAATGAATCCTATAACTTAAAAGTAGATAGAAATGGTATTGAAATTACAGGTGGAGAAGCTGGAGTATATTATGGACTGCAATCTTTATTGCAGCTCATAAAAGAGGAAGAAGGTAAATTTATAATTTCTAGTGTTAAGATTAAAGACAAGCCTGAATTTGGATATCGAGGTTTGATGATTGATGTAAGCAGACATTTTAGGTCTCTAGACGAAATGAAAGAAATCGTAGACCTAATGGCACTTTTCAAGCTAAACCGCCTACATTGGCATTTGACAGATGATCAAGGCTGGAGATTAGAGATAAAAAAATATCCTAAACTTACGCAACAGGCTGCTTGGAGAGATTCCACTATCATTGGTCAATACGGAGATTTTTCACCATTTATCTATGATGGCACGCCACATGGAGGATTTTATACTCAAAATGAAGCTAGGGAACTTGTTGCTTATGCTGCAAAAAGGCACATTACCATAATTCCAGAAATTGAACTTCCTGGCCATACTTCTGCCGTTTTAGCAGCTTATCCAGAGTTTGGAAGTTTTGAAGTGGTCAATGGTGTAGCCTTAAAAGGTACAATAGATGCCAAAAGAGAAAACGGTAAACCTTACAATAATGAGATTTTGGGTTTTGTGCCAGGCTATTGGGGAGTTCTTTATAATATTTTTGGACCAAAAGAGGAGACCTTTGGTTTTTTGGAAGATGTACTCACTGAGGTGATGGATATTTTTCCAAGTAAATACATTCATATAGGAGGTGATGAGGTTCCTAAGGATCATTGGATAACATCAAGTATTGCTCAAGAAGTAATCAAAAGAGAGAATCTAAAGGATGAGCATGAACTTCAAAGTTATTTTATTAAAAGAATTGAGAAGTTTTTGAATAAAAATGACAGAAACCTGATAGGTTGGGACGAGATTTTAGAAGGTGGACTTGCTCCAAATGCTACGGTAATGAGCTGGAGAGGAGAAGCAGGGGGTATAGCTGCGGCGAAGATGGGACATGACGTGATTATGACTCCAAATAGCCACATGTATATAGATCATGGTCAAGGGAAACAATCCGATGAGCCTCTTTTCATATGTTGTTACCTGCCTCTAGAAAAAGTATATAGCTATCATCCAAGACCAAAAGATCTCACAGCAGATCAGCAAAGGCATATCCTTGGCGTTCAAACCAACATGTGGACAGAGTATGTCCCTTCATTTGAGAAACTTCAATACATGATTTTTCCTCGGCTTTTGGCGGTAGCCGAAGTAGCATGGATGGAAAATGGGAAAAAGGATTTTGAGCAATTTTCTAAATTTAGACTTCCAGAAAATCTAGCGAAATTGGAAAAATTAGGTGTAAATTTCAGAATTCCTGAAGCACAAGTGGATGTTTCAATACGTGGAAATAGAAAGGAAGTGAAACTTTACTCAAGTGTAGCAGGGGCAAAAATTTATTACACTTTTGATGGACATCAAGCTGATAGAAGTTCTCAGCTATACCAAGGAAGTATTTTGATGCCAATCGTAGCAAAAGGACAAGATCCTCTAAAATTGAATTACATTATTGTAACGCCTGCTAATAGAGCAAGTGGTATGTATTCTGTTGTGATTGAATAAAGTGGGATTTAAAAAATAAATTTAAAAGTATGTGCCAATAGTTTATTTGCTGATTTAGTTAAAGTGCTATGAATAAAAACAGGAGAGATTTTTTGAGAACGGCAGGAATAAGTGGACTTGGGCTTTTCGGTACTTCTTTCAGCAATTTTAGTTCAGCTGAGGAACTGCTAAATGTGCCTAATAAAATCCAAAGCCCATTTAACCAGAAATTTAATATGTCTGGATATGCTGCACCTAAACTTGATAAAGTAAGGGTGGGATTCATTGGTTTGGGAATGAGAGGACCATCAGCTGTTTCTAGAATGAGCAAAATTGAAGGGGTCGATATCGTTGCATTATGTGATCTTAAGGAAGAAAAAGTAAAGAAAGTAATAGCTTCATTAGAAAGCGAAAGACATCAACCTTTACAATATGCTGGGACCCCTGATATATGGAAAGATTTGGTAGATAGAGATGATTTGGATTTGATATACATAGCCACTCCATGGGAATGGCATACGCCTATGGCTGTATATGCTATGAAATCAGGCAAACATGTTGCTGTAGAAGTGCCTGCCGCAAAGACTATTGAGGAATGCTGGCAATTGGTAGAAACCTCAGAGCGAACAAAAAAGCACTGCATGATGCTTGAAAATTGCTGTTATGATTTCTTTGAATTGATTACATTAAGTATGGCCAGAGATGGGTTTTTTGGAGAAATTTTACATGCAGAGGGAGCCTATATACATGACTTATTAGATTTGAATTTCTCTAAAGAAGCCTATCAAGATATGTGGCGATTGAAAGAGAATTTTAGAGATGGGAATTTATACCCTACCCATGGGCTAGGTCCGATTGCTCAACTTATGAATATCAATAGAGGTGATCAATTTGATTATTTATCTTCACTTTCTTCTGCAGATTTTCACATGGGCAATAAGGCCAAGGAACTAGCAAATAGTGATGTTTTTTATGATTTCTTCAAGAATAAAGATTTTGGAGGAAATATGAATACTACACTAATTAGGACTAAGCAAGGGAAATCTTTGATGTTACAGCATGACGTCTCTTCACCAAGACCATACTCTAGACTTCATGCGATAAGTGGTACAAAGGCTTATGCACAAAAATACCCTAAGGAAAGAATATCAAACGGTCATTCTTGGCTTACAGAAAAGGAAGTTGAAGCATTAAAGGAGAAATATACCCCACAAATCATAAAGAAAGTTGGGGAGTTGGCTCAAAAAATCGGTGGACATGGTGGCATGGACTTTATGATGGAGTGGCGTCTTATAGATTGTCTTCGAAATGGACTTCCTCTTGATCAGGATGTCTATGACGCTGCATTATGGTCTTGCATATCCCCACTTAGTGAATGGTCAGTATTGAATAGATCAAATTCAATTGATATTCCTGATTTCACTCAAGGAGCCTGGGAAACAAACAAACCAATCGATATTACCCTAAATGGAGGTGGAACTACTTCTGTCAAAATCTAAAACAATTTCTTAATATGAAATTATGATCGATGTGCTGATTTGATACTACTTTTGGTTTGGCTAAAACTTGCGCTATTTATATTTATGACATCAACAACAGATCAATCAAGGAGAGAATTTTTTAAGAAAGCCAGCATTTTAATGGGTGGATTATCTGTTTCCAGCCCACTAATAGCAGCTATTCAAAAAGCCTATGACATTCAATCGAATCCTGGCAGTAGCTTTTATGATGCTGAACATGTTGTCTTCTTGATGCAAGAGAATCGATCATTTGATCATTGTTTTGGATCTTTAAAGGGAGTCAGGGGCTTCAATGATCCTCGGGCTATTAAGCTGCCGAATGGAAATCCAGTTTGGTTTCAGCCTGATGGTGATGGCAAGTCTTACCCTCCTTTTCGATTGAACATCAAGGAGTCTAATGCGACCTGGTTAGGAGATTTACCACATTCATGGGAAAATCAAGTCGATGCATATCATGCAGGAAAGTTTGATAAATGGATTATTGCCAAAAAGCCATGGAACAAGGAGTTCAATCATATTCCATTGACCATGGGGTATTATCAGCGACAAGATATTCCTTTCTATTACGCTTTGGCTGATGCTTTCACTGTTGCAGATCAACACTTTTGTTCCTCTCTGACAGGAACTACTACCAACAGGATGTATTTCTGGACAGGTAAAACTCATGGCGCTGATGGTGAAAAACCAAAAGTCAGAAATTCAGAAGTTGGTTATGAAAAGGAAGTAGATTGGTTAACATTCCCAGAAATATTAGAAGATAATCAGATTTCATGGAGAATTTATCAAAATGAAGTGAGTATCAAAACAGAACTTTCTGGGGAAGCTGAAAGCCTTTTGGCTAATTTTACAGATAATAATCTAGAATGGTTTAGCCAGTATCAAGTTAGGTTCTGTAAGGGACATTTGAATTATTGTAAAACAGTAATTGACACGTTCCCTGAGATCATAAGTAAGGCAGAAAATGAGATACGTACTGCTGATCTAGAAAAGATAATTGATCTTGAGCGGGAGTTAAGTAAAAGGAAAGATACACTTTCATATGCCATCAAAACTTTAGATGATTACAATGATGTAAATTTCCTCAAGCTTGACCATAGGTCAAAAAAAATCCATGAACGAGCCTTTGTTACCAATGAAAATGATCCAGACTACCATAAGTTGGATTCCTTTACATATGAGCATAATGGTGAGAGTCATGAGGTAAATATACCAAAAGGTGATATCCTTAAATCTTTCAGAGCGGATGTCAAAAATGGAACATTGCCAACGGTATCTTGGCTTGTTGCACCCCAGAAATTTTCAGATCACCCATCTTCTCCATGGTATGGTGCATGGTATGTTTCCGAAGTGATAAATATACTAACAGAAAACCCTGAGGTATGGAAAAAAACAATTTTCATATTAAACTATGATGAGAATGACGGTTATTTTGATCATGTTCCTCCATTTTTAGCTCCTAATGAACAAGACCAGCTTACAGGTAAGCTTTCAAATGGCTTGAGTACAAAAGGAGAATGGGTGAGTTATCAACAAGAGATTCAGGCAGGATTTGATCAAGATGATGCACGAGAAAGTCCTGTTGGGTTGGGGTATAGAGTTCCTCTAATAGTAGCTTCTCCCTGGTCGAAAGGGGGATGGGTGAATTCTCAAGTTTGTGATTTGACATCAACATTAATGTTTTTAGAAACTTTCTTAAGTCATAAAACAGGAAAAGTAATTCATTGTCCCAATATAAGCTCTTGGAGAAGGGAGATTTGTGGAGACCTGACTTCAATATTTAGAGATGCTGATGAACAGAATTTTGATTTGAAGCCTATTGATCAAAAGTCTCACATTGAAATGATACATACCGCCAAAAGAACAAATCTTCCAAAGGGATTTAATGTACTCAACGATGATGAGTTAACTCATGGCCATGTGCCTAATTTTATCAGTCCACAAGAAGTAGGAGTGAAGCCATCCAACATTATTCCTTACGAGAATTATTGTGATTTTGAATTAGATTCAGATAAAATGGAGGCTTTCTTTTCATGTGGAAAAGAGATTTTTGGAGAGCAATCTAAAGGAGCACCATTCAAAGTGTTTGCAAGAGAAGGATACCGAAATCTTCAAAAAAATTCTAATCAATTTGCTTGGGATTTTGCTGTAAAGAGTGGAGATACCTTATCTTATATTTGGAATTATGAAGGATTTGAAGGCGATGGAGCCGCACTCGATGTTCAAGGGCCAAATGGTTTCTGGAGGTCTATAAAATCGAAAAAATCAAAGAACGTGAAATTGAGGTTTAGAACAACTTATAAAGCAGATGATTCAAATCATGTGATGGTATCAATATCAATTAGCAACAATAGCAATCATGCTTTTTCTGTACTATTGATTGATAATCAATTTCCTGAGTTTTCAAAGAAAATATGCTTTCAACCAAATCAGAAGCACCTTTGGCAAGTTGATCTTTCAAAATCTACAGGATGGTATGATCTCTCAATGAGCGACCATGACAAAAGCTTTGAATATCACTTGGCTGGAAGAGTAGATGGACCATTCCATACAATTACAGATCCTCAAATGGGGCATGTGACAACAAAAAGCCAATCAACGTAAATTGACTGGCTTTTTGTGTATCAATTTGATTGAATGATTATATAAATCCCTCAATGGATTTTTCAAGCTCTCTAGCATGCGTCAAAAACTCTTCTACATTCATGTCTTTGGTGTAAATCAACCCATGACTTGCTCTCACTTTGGCGGATTCATGGAGATAGAAGTAATTTTTTCCAAGAAGCAATTGAATATCTTGGAGCTGATCTACCCAAATTCTTTTAGCTACTGTACTAAACTTGCCATTATGAGCATAGCTAGGGAAAGATGCATTTACTTGACTTAGATAGCAATTCGCAAAAGAATCTTCCATGACAGACATATCACCAAGGGAAACTGGGATAATTACATTAGCTTCAAATGGTTCAAATTTGAACCATACATTTCTATACCCAACGATCCTAAAATTCTCTAAGTTTTCCTCTTCATTCCATTGCCTAACAGCTTCAGCTGTGGCTTGTAAAACTTTGTAATGAGTATCAGGTCCAGACCCTTCAGGATCAAGTGTTAGGCTAAGAATAGTTGGCTTTACCTTTCTCAGCAATTCCAAAATAGGTTCAACATCTCTTTTCTTATCTGGCTGTTCGGTAAAAATATCACCAGTGTAAAATCCTAAACGTAGGTGATGAACATTTTTTACTTGAACCCCAAAATGCGCCCAAACTAATTCTTCCTCAAACTCTCTGACCATTCCTTTTAACTTCTGAATTTTTGATGGGTTTTTTTCCCCATCGTATGAATTTCTCAAAATGCTGATCAGGTCATTGATTGTTTCTCTTAAGCTCTGTTGGTTTTTCACTTCATAAATACCAACTATAGCTCGGACAATCCTATGACATAAACCTCTCAAACGCTGATTATGATTTTCAGAGGCTACATTGGTAAGAAAATGATAGACATCTTTATCTGTTTTTAGCTTATAGCCTACCTCAAAGAAGTCATCATATTTGACCATTTGAATCTCATTATTATCCAAAAGTTTTTTGGTATGAAGCAAGGTGTCAATGATAAAGGTGTTTGTCACCGCAGTAAAACCTGAGGTAAGAACAGAAAAATGAGCTTCGTTTGAGTTCTCCTGCAGCTGGGTAGTAATTTGTGGTAAAATGCCTAGGGAAATATCATCGTGATGAGGACCTGTATGTAGAATCACTTCATTACTTTGTCTTTCAGTGCCCTTTTTCATCTTAGCAATGATACTTTCCATTACTTTTTCAACTGTATTTTCAGAAAGGTCGGGTATCATGGCTGTATACTTGTCCTTTTTTAGGTCTTCTAATTTCAGTCTATCGCCATACTTTTTTAGCTTTTTACAAAGCGACATCACTGCTCGTTCAGTTTTTTCCCAAGTCCACTCACCTTCAGAATAATAGGAGTCAAGCGAATCAGTAAGTTTGATGGCAGCACCTTTAGTAAGATAGAATCTTCCATTTTTTAATTTTTGTATACTCGTAGCAGGGTAAATGTTATTGAGTGGTGACTCAAGAGAGTCTTTGATGATCTGTGCTTTGGCTTCTCCAGCTGCAATGATAATTGCTACTGCATCTGGATTATAGGTTATAGATTCGAGCCCAATAGTAATTACAAGTCTATTAGATGAAACTTCAATTCCTCCCAAATCTCCTGCGGCGACTGCCTGAGTCTCAAAATTTGTTTCAGTCAATCGAGTGGCTGAATACATGTGTGTCCCTCGGGTATTGAAGGCTATATGACCATCAGGACCAATTCCTCCCAAAAAGAATCCAATACCTCCTTTTGCCCTTATGCTATCTTCATATTCGCCACACCACTTATCTATGAGATATATTGACTCTTGCTGAATCTTCTCAAGATCATCATTTGGTTCTCTAAATCTCAATGTTAGATCTACATGAAGCTTTGGAAATACTTCATTGAAATGCCTTCCACCAGCCAATGGTATTTCATCCGAATTTATAAGGATAGCATTCTCAGGGTTCAGCCCAAACCCTTCAATGTAGAATTTATTCACGTAATGAAAAAAGCTATTAGCCTGTCTTGAAGAAATTGGGAAAAATTCATCGATTTGAACAAATGTAAGGTTTCGTAAGTTTGGCTTGTCACACTTGTCTAAGTTGTATTTTTTTCGAATCTCTTTACCTCTTTGATTATCCCAATTTTCAAGGATATATTTGGTCCATTTTATAAAATACTCTGGAGTTTTTCCTGTAGGCAGACTGATAACGCCGTCTGGGTTACAAGATACCCATTCTAGGAATCTACATGCAGTTATTAACCCAAGTTTTGGGAAATTATCTACTGTAATATACGGTGTCAAAGTATTGTTTTCCTTTTGATTAGATTCCTTAATAAAGGCAAGTTCTGTCTGACTGAAGTTTGGTTGAATACTCATGGTTATACTAATTAAAGTGATTGTTCAAATATACTTTATGAATTCAGGGGCTATTTCTTCTACTGTTTAAGATACTGTGAGCATATTATCATATTCATCATTGACTTGGTGTTGGGAAGTCATATTTTAAGTCAATAACCTAATACTGTACTGTTGAAATAGAAATTTTATGAAATAAAAGTACTAATAAAACGAATGAATATGAAAATAATTAGTGATAAAAAAGCAAATAAAATGCATTTAAACATAGATAAATTTCATATATATTTTAATTCCTTTTGATTTATGGTATTTTGAAAGATATCATTCTTATATTTACAATCTCAAATAATACGAAAGTTTGATAGCTTGTTAAATAATTATAAAAGGTAGATGAAAAAGACAGCACTTAGAAGATCAAAAATACTTGAGGAGTTGGAGTCAAATGGTCAAGTGAATGTTACTGAACTGAGTAGGGAGTTTGATGTCAGCGAGGTTACTATAAGAAATGATCTTGCAAATCTTGAAAGGAATAAGTTGCTGGTCAGAGCACATGGAGGTGCATTCAAAACAAATACTATCGCTATTCATGTTGCTGAAAGAAAAAAAACAAACTTAGACGCCAAAAGATTGATCGGTAAAACTGCAGCTCAACTGATTCAAGAAGGTGATTCAATAATTCTAGATTCAGGTACGACTACTTTTGAGATTGCAAAAAACTTAGTGGCTTTTGAGCGACTATCTGTAATAAGTAATGCCTTGGACATCATTAATCACCTCGCTAATTCGGAAAATATTGAAGTGATTGTACCAGGAGGTTATTTGAGGAAATTCTCTATGTCTTTGGTTGGTCCACTAGCTGAAAAAAACTTCAAGCAACTACATTGTAACAAACTTTTTCTTGGTGTAGATGGATTTAAGGCTGACTTCGGAGTTTATACATACAATATGGAAGAAGCATACCTCAATCAATTTATGATAGAAGTAGCTGAAGAAGTTATTGTTGTTGCAGATTCCTCTAAGTTTAAGAAGATCGGTTTTGCTTTTATTGCCGGTTTTAATAAGATTCACAAAGTGATCACTGATAATGGTATAGATGAAGAGTCTCTAAAGATGCTTCAAAGAAATAATGTAGAAGTAATCGTTGCCAAATGATTACTATTAAAAAAAATCGTGTTTTTAAATTCTTACGTAATATTGTGTACCATACTATACTTGCAAAACAGCAAAGATGAAGACTATCTTCAAGTCTGAATTTTAAAACTTGTTTTATGGGTTTGTTAGCATACATTATTTTTGGATTGATTGCAGGAGTGATAGCTAAAATGGTACATCCTATAAAAGACCTTGGAGGCTGGTTGCTTGCGATTTTAGTAGGTATTTTAGGTTCCTAAGTAGGAAGGTGCTTAGCTGGAATTTTTGGATTGGTGGTGAGTGAAAGTTTTTGGAGCCCTATGAATTGGGTTGTATCTAAAACCGGTGCAGTGATTTTATTATTTGTTTATGCTAAATTGAGTAAAAAAGAGCCTTTTAATATTCTTGGTTGTGCTGTGAAATACACGGCTTCTTTTGAGTTTGAAGCAAACTTTTTCATGCGATCAATGGTTCTAAGACTACATTTTCGAACGAAAATATAAACTTAGAACTATAAATTATGCAAGATTTAGTAAACAAAACAGTTTTAATCACAGGTGGGAGTAAGGGGATAGGATTTGGCATTGCAGAGGCTTTATTAGCAGAAGGTATGCGAGTAGCGATCACCAGCAGGTCTCAAAAAGCAGCTGATGAGGCAGTTTCCAAATTGGAAAAGTTAGGCAAAGGAGAAATTATTGGAATAGAAGCAGATGTTAGGAGCTTAGCATCTCAAGAAAATGCAGTTAGCAAAGTGATTGATCGTTTTGGTAAGCTTGATGTAGTTATTGCCAATGCGGGCATAGGTCACTTTGCTTCGATCGAAGATTTGACAGAAGAGCAATGGCAGGAGACCATAGATACCAATTTATCTGGTGTGTTTTTTAGCATCAAGGCAGGCTTAAAAAGCCTTAAAGATTCTAAAGGTTATTTTATTACAATTTCCAGTCTTGCTGGAACAAACTTTTTTGCCAATGGATCTGCATACAATGCAAGCAAGTTTGGAGTGACTGGGTTTTCGCAAGCAGTGATGTTGGACCTTAGAAAACATGGTATTAAGGTATCTACCATAATGCCAGGTTCTGTTGCTACATATTTCAATGACCACCAGCCAAGTGATGCTGATGCATGGAAAATCCAAATCGAAGACTTAGGTCAAATGGTGGTGGATTTGTTGAATATGAATCCAAGAACACTTCCAAGTAAAATAGAGGTAAGACCTACAATGCCTCCTAGTGCTTAGTTAGGACATGTTGAAAAGTAGTTAAACGTGAAGTTGAGGTTTACAGCAGCGCCAATTCAAAAGTCATAAGAGGCGCTGCTGAAAATCTCCATTTTAGTCCAAAGCACTCACATTTTTATTGTCTTCATACATATTGAACCTTCTTAAAAGCTGATTGATGTATTTAAGGTCAGTTTTAGGCATTGTAGCATTAGCATTTTGCATGGCGATAAGGTTCTCTCTATACTTTAGAAATGAGGCTTTTGCATTTTTGAAATCTTCCATTCTTAAATATATCATACCTTCTTCTAAATCTAAATCAACCATTGTTTCTAAAGCCATGGCTCTTGCATCCTTTAAATATGCTAAAGCTTGTAGATTTGTATCTAGGTCGTTTCCAAGCCTTCTGTAAAGTTTGCTCAAAAGAAGGTATTCATCTTCTGTGGCCATTCCCATATTTTCTATTTGCTCAGCCAGAAGTAAGGCATATTCATAATTTTTACTATAAAACTCTTGCCAAGCAGTATAACTTACCGCATTGGACAAGATGGCCATTACTTGCTTGTCTGAAGTACTATATTGATCTTTGTGTTCCTTCCAATATTGAGCAGCCACACTTTTTACAAGTCTATTTTGCTCATCATTATAGTTTGCACCTATCCTTTGCATATTCTCAGCAGTAAGATAAGAAGCAGCCAATCCAAGGGTAAGTGCATCGTCAAAATTATAGTAGGTTCCATTTTTTGCATTTCCATAAGCCATTACAGCAGAAGATGCCAGGGTGGTGATAGTACCCCAGGTTCTTGCTCTATTTTCTGCCTTGATTGCTTGATTCAAGTTGACCAAGTTATGATCAAGAACGGTGTTTGCCAAGCACTCTGATAGCATTTTTACAATATCAGATTCATTTTTAGCCAAAGAAATCGCACCTGTTGTCAAGATTATCATTCCATTATCAAATGAAAAATAGGTGGGTTCTGTCGATTTGATTATCGCCAAATGTACAATCCTATTCTTATCTTTAATCAAGTGACTTGGATGAATTTTAAAGATTAACTGATACAAATAATCGTATAGAACTTCATCCTCAAAAACCAAATTATTCTGTTTTACTTCTTCAAAAAACTCCATGGCATCGATGTGTAAAAGATCTCTATTTGAACTATGCCAACCATTGTTTTGCACATCACGAGCTCTGTGTTGGAACCATTGGTTTTCCCAAAATGTAAAGTCATCATCGATCAGATCAATTCGATCTGTATTGACGTGAATATTTTGAAAAGAGCTTTTGACAAGGTATTGTGTCTTCTCTGAAAACTCGGTTTCCTTATACCCAAGAATATTTACAGTATCTCCAACCTGATATGATGAAAACTTTCTGTTCACTATACCCTGTTTGTGTTTCTGTGCAAAGGAGGGAAGAGAGATTAAAAAAAGGAGGGTGAAAATTATTAGTCTGTTGTTCATGATTTTGCTGGATTGTTCTTAAAAACTAACGTCAACTTTTTATAAAAGTTAGCGTTTCCTAAAAACTTAACATAGGATGGGATAAGAAGTATATCAATTACATGAAATTTGGCATAATCAACTTTCCTAGTATCTTCAAATTGTGAAATAAATATTTGCATTTGATCATTTCAAAAAAACCAGAATAAACTATCTACAAGTATCAAATATCAATTTGTATCGAAATGAATCAAGAAACAGCAATTAGTTATTCTACTGGCAACATACCATACATACAGTGAAGTACTAAGTTCCTGATAACTTGGAAGTTGAACCTATTTATCAAATTTTAAGCTCATTGTTAGCGTAATATTATAAAAATGAGGTGTCTTCCATCGCTTCTTGGGTCATTTTTTCTGCTATATCTTTGCCCAAATAGCGATCTATAAAATGATGTCCAAGGTATAAAAGGGGGGTTAGAAGTATGGCTACGGAGAACTTGTAGATGTAGTTGATTATTCCAACTGATACCACCTGCTCCCAACTCCAATTTCCAAATACGTAAAATGCTATTCCTAAAACCACAAAAGAATCAATGAATTGGGATACTAAAGTGGATCCAGTGGCTCTCAGCCAGATCATCTTTGAACCAGTGATTAGTCGCAGCTTTTGGAAGACATAGACATCAATGAGCTGCCCTAAAAGAAATGCAATCAATGAGCCTATGATGATTCCTAAACCTTGTCTAAAAATGGTGTTGAATGCATAATGTATATTGAAATCATTTCCATCTGTGTCAGGTGTATTGACATCTAGCCAGAAAGGTGCAGGTGCTAGCTTAGTGACAACGGCTATGATTATAAAGATGTAAGCGATAAAAAAAGCAGTGATAAAGCTGATTTTTCTTACTCCTTTTTTTCCAAAATATTCATTGATTATATCTGTCGTAATAAATACTATAGGCCAAATGATAGCACCAGCGGTGAGGTTAAAGTCTAAAACATAATCACCAAAAAAAGTCCACCCAACTGGTTGAAATCCCAGTGTCAACTCTCCTGAGAAAATCTTTACACCGATAATCTCTGCCAAAATTGCATTGGTGAGAAATATTCCAGAAAGAATGATAAATAGGTTGGTTTTCTTCGATTGGAATGCGGCAGCTTTATCAGAATTGATAGGTAAAGGTTCTCTCATATTTAAGCTATTGGATAAGTAACTCCTTCTTCTCCTATAATACTATTGGAAAATGAAACTTGTGCTTGTTCTAGTAGCGGAGTCAAACTAAGGTACCTGGTAGAAAAGTGACCCAAAATCAATTTCTTCGCTTGTACTGCTGCTGCAATAAGTCCTGCTTGTCTGGCTGTACTGTGAAAAGTATCTTCAGCTCTTTCGCACTCTTCATCTCCAAATGTAGACTCGTGATAAATCGTCGTTACTCCCTTGATGTATGCTGTCAGATCAATAGGATCAAAGATAGTATCAGAGCAGAATGCATAAGACCTCAATGGAGGAGGTGGGAGAGTAAACTCTGAAACTAGGTAGGTTTCTCCATTTTCATTGACATAATCCTTTCCCTTGCGCAAAGTATTTATAGCTTCCACACTTATTTTTTTTTCAAGAAGTTTTGGCTTGTTCATATTTAGCAAGCCTTGTTTTTCTTGAATTAGAAATCCAGTACAGGGTATTCTATGCTTCAAAGGAAAGGAATGAACTCGGAAATTTCTCTCTTCTAAAATCAAAGTTTTTTTATCTGGTTCTGTTGCGACAAACCTGATGGGGTAATTGAGTTTTGTATTGCTATACTTTAACTGTATGGTGATGATTTCATCGAGACCTTTTGGTCCAAAAATAGTCAAAAGCTTAGTCCTTCTGTGTAGATGAAAAGTTGTAATCAACCCCATGAGTCCATAGTAATGGTCTCCGTGAAGGTGAGAAATAAATATGTAATCGATTTTACTGTATCGCAGTTTGAAGCCGCGCAATTGGTTTTGAGTACCCTCACCACAGTCTATAAGTAGGTAAGACATTCCAATATTAACCAATTGCGCAGTCTGATTCCTACCATGAGCAGGAATGGCAGCGTTTGAACCTAGAATAGTGACGCTAAACTCCAAAATTAATCTTCTTCTTCTTCAGCTCCAGCAGTTTTGATCGTATGCATGAACACAGCTTCAGCTGCCTCTTCTAGGGTATCTACTATTGTAAACACTTTGTCTAGCATAGAAATTTTAATCAATTTCAAGACATGTTCTTGTGGTGCTACGATTACAAAAATCCCACCTTCTCTGTTAAACTCCCTATTGCCGACAAGCAAAGCGCTAAGACCACTAGAGTCTGCATATTTTACATGGCTCATGTCTAGGATCAAATTCTCATATCCTTCGGCATGTACGGTAAGTAATTCTGATTTTAACTTTGGAGACAAAGATGAATCTAATTTCTCTTCTTGTGGTGTGAATACCACATATTGCTCTTTTTTATCTACTGTATATTTCATATCCTGTTTTTGTTTTCAATAATGCGTTTGAAAGTAATATGGTTCATTCTTCACTTGAATGAGCCAAAGTATTTTTTATCCTTTGAACAATTAAAGTAATCTTCTGCCTCAATTGTTCGATGTTTTATGATTTTTTCAAAGAAATATCAAATCATAGGTTGAGACTTCGAAAACATTAGATACTTTTCAAAACAGCTTCTTCAATTCTGCTTTCTAGGTTCCATGTTTCAGCTTTCACGAATGATTCTCCTGTGATTTTTTCATAAAGCTCAATGTATCTATCTGAAATTTCTTGAACAAATGCCGCAGGCATATCAGGTACTTGTTGCCCCTCTTTTCCTTGGAATCCATTGCTAATCAGCCATTGCCTTACAAACTCTTTGGATAATTGCTTCTGGGGTAATCCAGCCGACTGATTTGCTTGAAAGCTATCTGCATAGAAGTATCTTGATGAATCAGGTGTATGGATCTCATCGATCAGGTATATTTGACCTTCATATTTTCCGAATTCATATTTTGTATCTACCAAAATTAGGCCTTTCTGTGCAGCTATCTCTGTACCTCTTGCATACAATGCATGGGTATATTTTTCCAAAATCAAATAATCTTCTTCAGAAACGATACCTTTGGCAAGTATGGATTCTCTAGAAATATCCTCATCATGTCCCTCATCTGCCTTTGTAGTCGGTGTAATGATAGGTTGAGGTAATTTATCGTTTTCTCTTAATCCATCAGGTAATGCCACGCCACAGATTGTTCTTTTTCCTGCTGCATATTCACGAGCTGCATGCCCAGCCAAATATCCTCTGATCACCATTTCTACTTTGAAAGGCTCACATTTTTTACCCATTGTGACATTTGGGTCAGGATGTGCAGTGACCCAATTGGGCACAATATCAGCTGTAGCGTCGAGAAACTTGGCAGCAATCTGATTCAACACTTGCCCTTTGAAAGGTATTGGTTTTGGAAGTACAACATCAAAAGCTGAAATTCTGTCTGTTGCTACCACTACTATTGACTTTTCAAACTTGTAAACGTCTCTGACTTTACCTTTATAAAATCCCGTCTGATTGGGAAACTGAAAATTGGTCTCTTTAATTGCGCCTTTCATCTTAATTTTCTTTGGACAAAAATAAAAAAAGCAAGTGGTAATAGAACTGGTTTTTTGAATTTATATACCAAGTTTGACAAGCTTTTTGAGATAATTCTAATCATTTATTTACTTTGTTCACTTACAAATTTTCCTTCTCTGAATACACGCTCCATGATTAATTCACCCATCTCATTGTAAATCTTTTGGTTACCGTGAATTATTCCTCGGATATAGGGAAGTTCTTCTTTGATGTTTCCATTGGCATGATATACTTTCGTGATACCTTGCTGTCGACCATTCACATAAGTTTCTTCTTGCTTTGTTTGCCCTGATTCATAGAAAGAAATGACTTTTCCGATATTACTTAGCTTATCAAAAAAAACTTGTTCTTCAAGCTGACCAGTAGGGTAGAAGCTCTCGGTAGTTCCAATGGATAAACCATTCTTGTATTGACTGCTTTCAGCAATTTGGCCATCTTCATAGAAGCTCTTGAATGTGCCATTTGGATCACCTTTTTTATATTTCCCCACTTTGGAAATTTGACCAGTTTCATGATACTGGATGTAGTTACCATGTTGATAACCAGATTTAAAGCTTATGTTTGACTTGATTTTTCCAGACTCGTAATAACTTACTACTTCACCTTGAATCAGCCCTTTTTTGTAAGGAGTAACGGATTTGAGGACACCATTACTGTAATATTGATTCTGATCACCTTCTAGCACACCATAATTGTAATTTGACTTTTGAAGGGAGGAACCCTCTTCATTGTACATTATAGTTTCACCATGTGGCTTATTTTTCGCAAAATTTGCTTTTTGCTTTATTTTCCCATTAGGATAGAATGTAAGCAACTCCCCTTCAATTTGATTATCTAGGTAAGTGACTTCTTGAGTTTTGATTCCTTGCTCATCATAGGTTTTGGAAACGCCTTCTTTCTTATCATTCAGATAGGTTGTAACGCGTAGGGTGTCTTGAGTGCCGGGGAAAAAGTCAACAAACGAACCTTGCCTTTGACCAGCTTCAAATTGACCTTTTACAGCCAAGTTGCCACTTTCATAATACAAATGGTAATCCCCTTCTTTGACACCATTAACTAGCTCAAAAACCTCTTTGACTTTTGTCTTCTCTTCATTATAATATGTTTTTACTTGCTGATTTTGAGCAAGTAATTTACTTATTGATAAAGTAATGATTAAAGTAAGACACAGTCTATTCATGATGCTTCTAAGTGTTAGACACAACTTAATTTGATATAGCCAATTCAAGAAGCCAACTTTTCATATCCTAAAACTTGAATACAATTACAACTTCTCAATAACAATGGCAGAAGCACCGCCACCTCCATTACAGATACCAGCCACTCCAATTTTCCCCTTTTTTGCTGTCAAGACAGTGTTCAAAGTAGCAATGATCCTCGCTCCTGAAGCTCCAAGTGGGTGACCTAATGAAACAGCTCCTCCAAAAACATTTAATTTATCATTGTCTAAGTTAAGTTGTTTTTTGTTAGCCAAAGCTACTGCCGCAAATGCTTCATTGATTTCGTAGAAATCCACATCATTTTCTGTAAGACCAGCATTCTTGATAGCTTTTGGAATGGCTAATGCAGGTGCTGTAGTAAACCAAAGTGGGTCTTGTGCTGCATCTGCAAATCCTCTAATCTTCGCAATTGGCTTCAAACCTAATTCTTGAGCTTTTTCTTTTGACACCAAGATCAATGCAGAAGCTCCATCATTCATGGTCGAAGCATTGGCTGCGGTCACTGTTCCTTCTTTATCAAAAACTGGCCTTAAACTGGCTATTTTATCAAACATGACATTCTTGAATTCCTCATCTTCATCTATGACGATTTTTTCACCTTTTCTTCCAGTAATCTCTACAGGTACGACTTCGTCTTTGAAAACACCATTTTTCCATGATTCAGCGGATCTATTGTAAGATTGAATGGCATATTCGTCTTGATCCTCACGGCTGATGCTCATCTCTTTGGCTGTATGTTCTGCACAATTTCCCATAGGAAACTTGTTGTAAACCTCAAAAAGACCATCTTTTGCCAATCCATCAATGAATTCGGCATTTCCAAATTTATATCCGAACCTAGCTTTTGGAATATAATAAGGCACATTGGACATGCTTTCCATTCCTCCTGCTACTACTATTTCATTTTGTCCAGTCATGATGCTTTGTGCGCCAAACATGACAGCTTTCATTCCTGATGAGCACACCTTGTTGATCGTGGTACAAGGTACATTATAGCCAATACCAGCACCGATTGCGGCTTGCCTTGCTGGGGCTTGGCCAAGGTTTGCTGACAGGACATTACCCATCAAAACTTCATCAACTGATTCTGCCTTAACGCCAGCTTTGTCTAAAGCTCCTTTGATAGCTATACTTCCTAATTCGGTGGCCGACAGTCCTGATAGCTTACCTCCGAAGCTTCCTAGTGGAGTTCTTACAGCTGCTACAATAAATACTTCTTTCATTGGGTTTATATTTAAATTAGAATGTTTTATAATTATAAGACTTTTGAATTTGAGAATTGCAACAATGGCAATCCTCTATTCAATTAGGTGCTTTTGTCTCGAAGATATCTTAAAGACGTGAGATTTGAGAATCAGTCCTATTTTTCACATCTAAATGATTGGCTGGACGGACTTCATCTCTCCTCTATAATCAAATCTAAAATCTGAAATCTAAACCCGATAGCTATCGGGACTAAGAGCTATCCCAAGCCTACCATTCCGGCAACCCTCTTTCAGGTCTTTTGGTTGGGTTCTTTCTGTTTTGTTGGATGTAACGTAATTCTGCGGCATTCATCGCTTCAAGAATTTGGGCAGCTTGCTCGGGCGTCAAATTCATTTCTTTCAGCCTTTCTTTCAATTGCTCTTTTGCTTTCTCTCTGTCGCTAAGGTCACTATCTAGATTACTTTCCTGATTGTCAGATTCATCTTGAGATTGCTGACCATCCTTATCTTCTTTTTGCTCTGACTTAGAAGCTTCATCTTCGTTAGTTTGCTCATCACCTTCACCATCCTTCTTGTTTTCATCGCTCTTGTCTTGATTTTGATCTTGATCTTGATCTTCTTGATCTTGATCTTCTTGATCATCCTGATTTTCATCATTTTCACCTTCTTGATCTTGCTGATCCTGGTCTGGATTTTCTTCCATCCATCGAGCGAGAAGCTCATAATTATACCTTGCAGCTTCATTACTAGGATCTTTGATCAAAGAAAACTTAAAAGCTTCAAGTGCTTCTTCAAATTGCTGATCTTGGGCAAGTAATATACCATTGTGATTGAATGAAAATGAAGCAATGTATTTATTTTTCGAACTGATCAATCCTGTAAAAGTCCTTTGGGCTTCTTCTCTTTGTTCATTGTTCATGTAGCTTAAGCCAAGGTTGAATTGCACTTCTGGAGAGTCCATTTCAAAATCAGAGATCAATATCAAATGATCAGCCACTGATTTTTCATATTCGGCAGAAGCATAGCTGGTTTTGGCATTTTTGATCGCCTTATTCATCTTAGTGATCAGAAGCCAAGAACTTGGGATCAATAATAAAAGCAAAAATATAGTTCTAATGGTAGCTATCATAATTGATTTGGTCACTTATAGATTTATAGTTCTGAATGGTAAAATCATGTCAACCAATGCCAGGGCTAATCCAGCTAAGAGGAAGTAGAAGTACTTGTTGGCAGAAGCTTCGATCATTCTACTTCCTGTTACTGCTCCCTCTTGTCTTTCAATGGCAGCTATAAGGTTAGGTATTTCTTGATTTTCATCACTCAATTCAAAATATCCTCCGTCAGTTTGTGCGGCGAGGTATTTCAAGTTGCTAGGTTCTAGTCGAGTTACAGCAGGTTGATTGGTTTTAGGATCTACAATCAAGCTATTTCCTTTGGGTATTGTGCTTCCTTGTGAAGTTCCAACACCTAGACTGAAAACTTTGATTCCGGCTGTATTGAGATCATTGATAACGGCTCTGAAATTTTCTCCGAAATCTTCTCCATCTGAAATCAAAATGATTGATTTGCTATTTGCCTCTGGCCTCTCATCACTGGTGAATTTACCAATTGCTAGCTGAAGAGGTGCCATGAGATCTGTTCCTTGATTGGGTACCAAGTTGGTGTTCAGGCCATCAATGTGTAAATTGAATACATTTTGATCAAATGTCAATGGACATTGGATAAATGCTTCAGAACTAAAAATAATCAATCCTAGCCTATCACCAGCAAACTGCTTTGCTAAGTTTTTTAATTCAAATTTCACTTTCTGAAGTCGGCTTGGGCCAATATCAGTGGCATTCATCGACTGGGAAAGGTCTACTACAAAATAGATGTCTTTGCCTTCTTCTTTGATCTCTTTCATAGAAGTGCCCACCGAAGGCCCGGCTATAGCAATTAGAAATAAGGCAAAATAGCAAATCCTGAGAAAAAGTTTCAGGATCAGTCTATGCCTTTTGACCTTGAGTTTTCTATTGATCAAATAAAATCTGTACAAGTAAATGGCGTAAAGCAATCCGAATACAATTGCCAGCCCTAATATTAATTTTCCGTCAGGATAAGCCCAAATCATGCCTTGAAATTATAAAATAATAACGAATTTACGAGTCGATTAATTTTTTGATTTCAGAATTAGTTAGATAAATAATGTTAATTTCCATACTTACAGGCTCCAATGGTAAGTCCTTTTCATCTCTTTTAGCGAAGACAATCTTGTCTACAACGTCCATACCTTTAATAACTTGTCCAAATACAGTGTACTCATTATCGAGCCGATGCAGACCAGCCTGGTTGTGTACGATATAAAACTGACAAGTTGCAGATAGTTTTTCGGGATTATCATCTCGGCCTGCACCTACAGCACCGTAGACGTGCGTGATTCCTTTGACAAACTCTGGCCCTAGAAGGAATTCGGGATCATTGAAACCCTCTTCAGTATCAGGACAACCTGCTTGCGCTACAAAGTTTGGAATTACCCGATTGAACGTCAAAGAATCCCAATAATTTTTCTCCGCTAAGTCAATAAAGCTCTCCTTATGTTTAGGTGTTTCATTGAAAAGCTTGATGTAAATATCCCCTTGACTGGTTTTAATCAATCCTATAGCTTCTTTACTTTGTGTTTGACCCTTGTAATATAGCCCAAAGCAAAGGAATAATATTAGCCAAATTCTTATCATTCGGCTAATATAATAAAAGGAGTGTAACATTTTTCAGAAGTAATGAATTACCATGATATCTACTCAAAAAACATAGTATAATGAATTACATATTTAAGTTAATGCTTTTAGCTTTCAATTAAAAAATAATAGGTTTTGATAGTTTTGAGACAATTGATGTCAATAGTGCTTGTTACGCTGTCTGGGTTATTTTTTTTAATTAAAATTTAGTATTAGTTTAGGAGATGAGTATTTTAGTTTTTGATAATGATCTGAAATTTAAATGTTTGTAATGGAAATTCATGTTAGTATTATTTTGAATTAAACAAACTACTCAAAACTATGCAAAGTTAATTTTGATTGCTATAAGTGGAATTGAAATAGTGCTAGAAGGTGTAAGAAAGGTGATTTTATAAGTTAGACAATATTGAAAAAATGAAAAGGAAGGAATTTTTAAGGGTATTTGGATTAGTGAGTACAGGGTTTTTGTTGCCTGAAGTGTCAAGTGCAAAGGGTTCTCAAGAAACCTTACAAATGAGAGATGTTCAGGTATATGATAATTACTTGAAAGGAATCCAGTACTACGATTTTTCTAAGGTTTTTAATGAAACTGAAGTAGGGGATGAGCTAGAGATCGAGAGGTTTCCAAACCATAAATTTGACAAGTTTGCCGTAGGCATCCGAAGAGGGGAGAATTTTCTAGGATATATACCAGCTTACGAGAATATCGTATTGGCAAATCTCCTGGATGCAGGGGTACCTATGTACGCAAAGATCACCTCAATTGACACCTATAGAAGTGTAGGAGTAGGTATCTGGGCTTCACTGGTCACATCCCAATACGAATCCCTAGAACCCTTGACACACCAAGCAGCAGATGATGTGGAAGATTGGTATAGGAGGTAAAAAAACGACACCGAATGATAAAATCAATTATGACTATCCACTTTCTTGCAATTAGCCAATTAATAGATTATTGGATTAGCAATTTGATATTCTACTGACGGGAATTGTTTTCTAATGTTGAGTATTCACAGCTAAATAAAGCCACTTCATATACTACGTGCAACATTGCGAATACTCATAAAATCAATTGTTTTAATCCCTTTAGTCAATATGACCGCAACTCCAATAGATTTAAATTTGACTTAGGGTTGAAAAAGTATTCTAACAAAATCAAATCTAAAAATTTAAAGTGTGTAGTCGTAGTCAAATAGGAATCACACACTTAATTCTTTAGATTCATACGGACTTAATAAGCATTCGGTTAATAGTCAATCATATAAACAATTACTGGTGTCCGAGAAAATCTAGGGATAATTTTTCAGTTCTAGGAATAGTACAAATTTAAGGGTAGGGCTTTGAAAAGCCCCACCCTATGGTTATTGTTGTAATCACGACAAAACAACCTAACCATGGGTAAAAATACAACCAATAACAGTTCCCTTCCAATTCTCGGACAGCTTTTATCATTCATACCCAGAGAACTTGTCAAGCAGAGCGTCGAACAATTCCATTCCGACAAGTGGTACAAGAGGGTTAAAACCTGGGACCAGTTCGTTTTCATGCTTTACGGGGTATTGACTGGGAGCTCGACTTTGCGCGAGATCATCAAGAATTTCATGCTCATGGGCGACAAACTGGTTCATTGCGGCATTTTCAGTATACCTAAGCGCAGCAGTGTCTCCGATGCGAATTCCAGAAGGAGTGCCGATGTGTTCGGTCACCTTTACATGCTGCTTTACGGTCATTACAGGGATTTTTTGTCGGACAGCTATCTGTCGCTAAAAATCAACGGGGAGGTTGCCCCTAGCATGGTCGAGATATTCGATTCGACGGTGGTGACTCTTTTCAAGGAAGTGTTCAAGGCATGCGGGAGGCTTCCGCTGGACGGCAGGAAAAAAGGTGGGCTGAAGGCCTTCACCAAGATAACGCTTTCCGAAAGGGTACCGAACTTTATCTGCCTGAAGGCCGCTGTAACCAACGAAAAGGTTTTTCTTTCCATGTTTGACCTTGCCAAGGGCACCATCGCTGTATTTGACAAGGGTTTCCAGAAGTTCAGCCAATATACCGAATGGACCCAAAACGGTGTATTTTTCCTTACCATGATGAACAAAAACGCCAGATTCACAATCCTGGAGCAGAGGAAGCTGGAGGAAACCTGCGAGTCGGGGGTACAGATGGATGCCGTCATCGAGTTGGAGTACCTGTGTGGCCAGAAGGGTACATGCAGGACCAGAGCCAGAATGGTCGCCTACATTGACCCCGCCAGCGGGAAAAGGATGGTTTTCCTAACCAACCTGATGGACCTAAAAGCAATGACAGTTTGCATGCTCTACAAGAACAGATGGACCATTGAGCCACTTTTTAGGCAGTTGAAGCAGAACTTCGAACTCACCTATTTCCTCTCAGACAGCGAGAACGGTATAAAGTCCCAAATATGGATAGCACTGATACTGAACCTGATCTTTACTGTGATCCATAAAATGTCCAAGGAAGCAGAGGATTTTTCCACAATGGTCAAACTGGCGGCAAAACATACAGCAAGCTATGTAAACCTGTTGACATTCCTCAGGATGTCAACAACCCAGATCAGTAGGAAGCTTGACAATCTTGAAAATGTACAACTGGATCTGTTTGCTCAGAACAGAGGGGGTGGTTTTCTGAACTCAAGCTAAACAGCCCAAATCAACCAAAAATCGCAGGTTTTAGTCTATCTTTAAAATTAGTCGGACGACAGTAATAAACAATTTTGTTTTCCAGTTCTCAGGTTACAACATATTTGAATAAGTGAATGTAAAAGGTCTAAGCCAATTAAATGCTTTGACCATCTTCCTTTGAACAGCTTGAACTTGTTCAGACCTCACCTGTGCAATGGGTCGGGTAGTTAACAAGATATAGGTTTTAACCTTAAACGTTTTATTTTCCCAATGTATTGTATCCGCCTTTGCATCTATGGATTTAGCAATATTGGTAGATTTTGTATATTTATTTTAGTTTTATTGTGGAAATTGAGTTTTGAATTTCGCTATTGATTGTAAAATTAGTTTACTATAAAATCAATAAGTCAAACCTTTTTTAAATAGAGGTCTTTGACTTATTGAAATTTCTGAGTGTTATGTTAAAAAAATATCATGAAACTACGTCTAATTCATATGGATTAGAAATGGAACGTTTACCGAATCGCTTTAGAAGCTTTACCTGGTTGTTGTCTTCTATATTTTCTTTTATAAGAATTTCCCTAACCATTGGTTGTTTTAATCCAGGAATTCTAATTTTAAAAAATGGCCATAGTTCTTGGCTTAGATAAACTTTATTTACATCAGGAAATCCAATTATTAGATTTAAGTTATTACTAGTGGTCTTAAATTCTTCAGAGTATTGGAAACTCCATTTATCATTTTTAAATGTTAACTCTCCTACTTTAAAATCATCCAAGTGAAGATAAAACTTTGCAGACTCACCTCCCCAATTAAGTTTTGCTTCGGAATAGTCTTTAAGGTGAATATCATCACCTTTCGTAATCCATTTTTTTATTTTATTCCAGTAGGTCATATTACTAAGCGTTTCTTATCAACTTAAATCTTTCACTTAGAACAATTTTTATCAATTCAATTCTAGGTTTTGAGAAAAAAATAAAAATTTCTTTCTCAAGCATTTTTATAACGTCCTTTTCTTTGGTTTCGTTTGACAAATGTTTAACTATTTTCTTAAAGTCATCACTATCTCTTTTTACAAATTCAATAAGTTCAATGTGATTTGCTTTTTTATTATCTTCTATACTAACTCTTGGCTTTGATAATTTTATGTAATTTATTACTTTTCTACCATTAGTTGAAGAATAATTTTCTAAATTCATTTTAATATTATCTTCATCAAAATTCCATAATAATCCTCTAGCAGAATCATACAAGGGTGCAAAAATAACTCTTTTATTTGTATTTCTAGCATTTTGTATCACTCCCCAATTATAGAAATGTCTATCATTATTTCCTACTAATGCATCAAAAACCAACATACTTACAAAATCTCTTAAAATAGATTCAAAATCTTGCGGAAAAACATTCCTGATAGCATTCTTAATAAATTCAAAAGTAAATACTTTTCTTGCTTCACCTTTATTATTGGCAATTCTTTGTCCTTCTTCATAATCACCCAAATATTCACTACAAATTTCTGCTCCATGGACTAACTTCTCTTCATTAGGGTTCAAAAAGTATTTACTTAAAAATCTAATCTGCCCATTAGCTTTAACTAACTTAACTTCATTCATATTTAAACCAAGTACTTCGCCAATTTTATTAATCATATATTCAATGATTGACTCGTGTGGATACCATTTTTCAGCTGTTTTTGCTATGTAAGAGTTCCAGGTTTTGGTATTGCCTCTCTTCACTTTCCCATCTTCTAAATATTCATAAACTTTTATGAATTGCTTAGGAGCATCACCGTCTAAAGGAAAATCCAAAACGATATAGTCTTTTGACTTTAAGGTTTTGATTTTTGACTCATTAAGTATTTCACCTGAGTTGTTATGGTAGCGCTCTCTCCTTAACATAGATTTCATAAGTAGAATTTTATAGCAAAAGCTTTATTTTATTAATGTTAGTTTTTAAATATTCCTTCAAGAAACACACATCAATAAAACTAAATAAGTCTCTTATTATCAATAACTTAATAACAATTAATAAAATTACAATCAAAAGTAGGTATTTTGAGCTAATTAAAAGATTGATTTTATCTTTACTGTGTTTTTTGAAATAGTATTTTTTTGATCAGGAAGTGATTTATAATCTCTTGACAGGTTGCCGTAATACCATATGAGATTGAATTTGATCATACTTATATTCAAACCTGCCCAATCGGTTGACTCGAAAGCAAAACATGGACTACCACAGGTATTTTTATCGCTTCCTGATCTAATAGCAATCCTAAACTCCTTGATTTTTAAAATTGGTCACATGTTGCTCCATCTGCATAATCCTTTGGTATCTCTCAGGATCAATTTGTTGAATGGATTGAAGGTATATTTCCGAGCCACAGGCTCCCTGTGCTAGTATGTCGTTATTTAGCCAGATCGTTATAAATAAATAGAAATAAAATTATTCTAATATTAATACTCAGTTATTGCCTCGATAGAAGTGATTTCGAATTTACATTCGAAACCGCCACGGTTAAAATAAGGTGGAATCAAAAGACTACAACAACTCTTTTTATTATCATTGATAATTACAATTGAATCAGGACTACAGGAAAAATTCCAGTTACATGGAACCAAAATAAAATAATTGCTCGCAACAAATGATTCCTTTTCAAAATCTTCTGGGTTAGTAGTAAGAATCAATCCAAAATTTTTATGCTCAATTATCCTTGCTTCAAGGATATAAACCCATATACGATTACTATTTACAGTCAACCAAAAATATTTCGCTGAAGGCATATATTAACTACATATCGCATCAGTATATTTCCTTAAATTATTATGCAGCACTATTACAGCTTCAATTATTACACTTTGAATCTCAAGTCCCCATTAACAAAGAAATTCATGAATTTCGAACTTAAAAAATACCCTGATCACGGTATTTTTTGAGAGTTTTATTCCACGTAACTTTGTCATTTCTCCCAAAGTCCTGATTATGCAATTGCTGGTTAAACTTAGACGTATAAGTAATGCTAATAGGCTGGCTGTCAATTATCAATATCAATTATCGGCCTGCCTTGAGAGTATTTTTGAACAAGCTGATTTTGAGAAAATTCAAGACTTCGTTGATGGACTAAAATTAAACACAAACCATATACCCTTTACTTTTTCTCAGTTTAGTTTTGACCAGTTAGAAGCATGTAGTGATCAAGAATACATACATCATACAGGGGAATTAGCTACACTTGACGTAAGGATATTGGTAGGAACTAATGTAAGTGATTATTTGAGTGAACTTTTGTTAGGGCAGAGGTTGAGCTTTACTTTTGGAAAGGAGACTGTGGAGTATTGTGTCAACAAGGTTGAAACAATCAAGCCTCCAAGTTTTAAAGGGGAAATGACTTATAGTGCAATTACACCTTTGTTTCTCACAAATCAATTTGGAGGATCGGGAGACCAACAAGTAATTTCACCTATGGATGAAAGGTATTCTGAAGTTTTTAAGACTAATTTATTAAAGAGGTTTTCTAGGCTTTTTCCAGAATTGAGAGGATTAAAGGATGTATCTAATTGCTGCCCAGAGATTGAGTTTAAGCCCGTTTCTCACATTGAGGAAAAGGAGCTTGTGTTCAATTTGTTTGATTTGGAATTAATAGAACTCAAAGGGTTTCAATTTGACTTTAAACTCAAGGCTTCTCCAATTCTTCAGGAGTTTGGATATTATGCGGGTTTTGGTGCACAAAGTTCCTTAGGCTTTGGATGTGTTGAAGTAAAATAAATTTCAAAAATCATTTTTTTTATAGACCCCAGGAATTAGCTTTAAATTGCTAATATTAAAATGACTTTAGAATTTTTCTGAAAACATGAATGCATCCAACACTTTAAAAATACAACTTGAGCACTTACCTTTTTAATATTTCTGTTTTTCAAACGGGTAGAAGCTTTATCAGAAACCTAACTATTCAGAATAATTCAAAGGAAAGATCAGGTGAATTAATGATAAAAATCTTCGCAGATTCTCCTTTTATTGATCCATTTGAATTTTCTCTGGCTTACTTACCTGCCAATGGTAATGTCAAAATTCCAACAAAGGCACTCAAAATCAATCGTAGCTATTTACAGTCAGTTTCAGGAAGTGAGCAAGTATCCGTCACTGTAGAAATCTTGGAAGGTGAAAACGTAGCTAATCAAGAGCGTTTTCAAATTGATATTCAACCCTTAGAACACTTCGGAGGATTTGAGGTAATGCCAGAGTTGATTGCATCTTATATTACCCCAAACCATCCCTATGTATATCACAACAAACGAAAAGCAGTCGAAATCTTGGAAGGGAAAGGGCCTCCTGCATTTATTTTGCACTTTCAAATTCAAAATTTAAATCTCCTAAGTACATCACAAATCCGATATACTTCTTCATCACTTAACCAAGGATTGAGTGGTAAAGACAATATTTCTTTGGACATTTTTAGGCTCTTCGGAAATTCCTTAGGATCCTTATAAGGTGACATTAATGGAATCGGCAATGGATAGTGAATAGCAGTTTCGATTTCATTTTCTTTCAAAAATTGCTTTAATTGATCTCTAAATGTGGTGCTTATCACAAACAAATGCACATTGTGTGAAGGAGATTCCAAACCTAATGGAAGCTTTAACCAATCCAAGGCTTTTAATTGATCTAGGTAAATTTGGGCTATAAATTTTCGGCGATCTTGCCAAGCACCAAAGTAGGGTAGAAGTACATTCAAAAAGCCAGCTTGAAGGGTATCAATCCTAGAGTTTCTCCCTATGATGATGTGTTTATCTCTTTGAATCTGACCATGGTTTCGTAGCATTTTCAACTTTTCAGCAATCGACTTATCTTTACAAACTAACGCACCTGCCTCACCCAATGCGCCTAAATTTTTGCTGGGATAAAAACTAAAGCAACCCATATCCCCATACATACCTGCACTGATCTTATTTTGGAATGCTCCAAATGCTTGCGCCGCATCTTCTATTACTTTACAATTTCGCTTTCTAGCCCAAGCCATCAAAGTTTCCATGTCGACCATTTTCCCATACAGGTGCACAGGTATGATCGCTTTAGTCTTTGATGTGACTACTTGATCTAAAAGATTCAAATCTAATAAACCATTATCATCCGTATCGATAAAAATAGGTTTTGCACCCACCAATAGTACAACTTCTGCTGTTGATACCCATGACATGGCAGGGACGATCACATCATCTCCAATTCCAATTTCCAAAGCTCTTAATGCCATTTCTAAGGCATCTGTACCATTGGCACAACTTACCACATGAGGTGAATCTAGATATTCCCCAAGTTGCTTTTCTAATAGAAGCACTTCGTCTGATCCTGAAAAAATTCCCTTGTCTAAAATTTGATCAAATTTAGACCTTAGGTCTTCTTTTACCGGCTCTGGAAATCTGGCCAAGTTAAGAAATGGGATCTTTGATATCATCTAAGATATTGGCTAAGTTTTTCGAAAGATTTTTTCTTGAATATTGTGTGCTTGTCTTTGTGTTCAATGAACTTGACCATTGGTCAAAAGTCTCCAGCCTTTTTTGAATCCCTTCAAGATCATGATGCGCAAAAACTTCTCCTGCATGAGCCGATTTAAGGATTTTGGCAGAATCACCTTCTTTGTCTCCTAAAGCAATAATCCTCCTTCCTGTTGCGATATACTCAAAAAGTTTTCCAGGGATATTTCCTTTGGCATTCTTAGTATCTGTCAAAATCAATAGTAAAATGTCTGCTTTTCTGTAGTAATCAAATACCTGCTCATGGCTTACATAACCTTCAAACGAAACATGAATTTTAAGCCATTCATCTTGGTTTACATAATCAAGGACATTTGAAGATACTTTGCCGACAAATCTTAACATTACATTCCTTTCTTGATACTGAAAGCTGTTCTGGTAAGCTTGGAGAAAAGGAATGGGATTTCTTATCGCATCTATCACACCTGTATAAACAATTTCAAGCTGATTGATATCTGCTATTTTTTCACGTTGCCAATCATCAGGTAGGTCTGCAGGATCAAAGCCATTTGTAAGTAAATGTACGGGCCTATTCGCAGTACGCTCAAGATCAGATTGGAAGGTAGGACTTATCGTAGTGACAGCATCTGCTTCATGAAGGACTGACTGCTCAAGTTGTGCATGCCGATTCCTCACGAATTTGCTCATTGGAAGGGTGTCTAAAAACTCCCACTGCGACCATGGGTCTCTGAAATCAGCCAACCAAGGCGTGTCAAGCTTTCTTTTCAGGTTCCTACCTATCAAGTGCAAGCTGTGAGGTGGCCCAGTGGTAATGATAGCATCGATTTTATTATTTTGAATGATATCTTCAAGGAAGGTAACAGAGGGTCTTACCCAAAAAATCCGTGGATCAGGAACAAGGAAATTTGCCCTCAACCAAATACCAATCTTGTCAACAAATGACTTCTTCTTTTTTTCAAGTACTTTTGAAGTATCAGCAAGTTTTTCCTTTTTCAGCTTTCTGAAAATAGCATATGGTTCCCAAATTGGAAACTTTATGACTTCCAATTGACTTGAAATTTCTTTAAGTAAACCTTCATCATGCAAGTCAAAGTCAGGGTTCTCTGGAGTGAAAATCACAGGTTCCCAACCATATTCAGGAAGGTATTTGGCAAATTTTAGCCATCGCTGAACACCAGATCCAGCCGAAGGAGGCCAGTAATAAGTAATGATCAATACCTTTTTATTCTTTCCTACGTTCATGATTTTAGGTTTCCTGAATTACCACTGATGTGCTACTTCACTTTCTATATACTTTTGATAAACAGATCTTACCGCATTCATATCTTGAGTAGAGATCGAAGGAAGGTTGCCAGCTGTGATGTTGGCACTTAGCTGATCTATACTAGATGCTCCTGGAATGACAGTGCTAACCTCGGGGAACATCAATATCCAGCGCAATGCCCAAAGTGCTAAAGGGTGATCTCCTTTGAAAATTTCTTTTAGTTCTTCAACAGCTTGAAGCCCTAATTCAAGAGGAACACCAGAGAAAGTTTCTCCTTTATCAAATGCAGCACCATCCCGATTGAACGCTCTGTGGTCTTCAGGGTCAAACTTTGTGCTTGCAGTAAGTTTTCCAGTTAATAAACCGCTTGCTAAAGGTACTCTAGCGATGATACCTACATTATTTTTATCTGCAAGAGCAAAGAATTCCTCAGCCGGCTTATGTCTAAACATGTTGAAAATGATTTGCACTGAATTAACATTTTCATATTTCAACGCTGCCTTAGCTTCATCCACAAGCTCTACGCTAACCCCTAGATTTTGAATTTTCCCTTCTGTTTTCAACCTATCAAAAAGCTCAAAAATTTCATCCCTTTGATACACTTCTGATGGTGGGCAATGTAGCTGAATCAAATCTATTGTCTCTAGCCCAAGATTGATTAAAGATGCCTCCACATACTTTCTTAAAACAGTAGGGGTATAGCCTTCATTAACATGTGGATTGATTTGTCTACCACATTTGGTAGCGACAAAAACACGCTCGCTGCGTTCTCTAACCACTTTTCCTACGGACGCTTCACTCAAGCCACTATCATAAACGTCAGCGGTATCCAGAAAATTAACTCCCTCATCCAATGCTTTGTGAAGTATTTGATAAGCCACTTGATGATCAAACTGACCACCCCAGCCTCCTCCGACTTGCCACGTGCCTAGACTTACTTCTGATATTTGAAGATTTGTTTTACCTAATTTTCTGTACTGCATATTTAATAATCTTTTGAGTAATGGGAGATGAGGAAGCAATTTAAATTTTTATATTTATAACTTTCAAATCAAATCCTATGAAATCTAGAAGAAACTTTATCAAAAAAGTAGCATTAGCTGGAGCTACAACCTCGTTATCAAGCAGTTTGATCGCAAAAACTGCTCCCAAAAAACAAATGTACCATCAAGTCTTTTTTTGGCTTACTTCAGAAGATGAAATTCCAAATTTTTTGGAAGGTGTAAAAATGCTTGGGAGATGCAAAACTGTAGCTGAATCTGTAATAGGAACTCCAGCACCTACCAAGCGCAGAGATGTGGTAGATCACAGCTTCCATGTATCCTGTTTGGTTATTTTTGATTCGGTAGAGGATCATGATGCCTATCAAGTAGACCCACTTCATTTACAATTCATAGAAGAATATGGACATCTTTTTGCCGAAGTCAAAGTTTATGATTACACAGTATGAACCGAATGATATAAAAAAATCGTTTATATAGATGTTAAATTTATAGATTAAAATTATGATTATCAGGTTCTTTCTTAAATGTGCTGTTTTGGCTTTGACCATTGGGTTTATCATTTCATGTAATCCAAAGGAAGAGAATCCAGATCCTTCGAGAGTTGAAAATGCAGTTCAAAATGCTATCGTAGAGTCGATGCGACGGTGGTATTTTTGGAATGAAAGGTTACCTGAAAATGTGGATGTCACAAGGTATGCTTCGAATCAAGAGCTCTTGGACGCCATCATCTATAAAGATCTCGATAGATGGTCTTATATCACTACACGTGCAGCGTTCAATGCATCTTTCCAGGGAACCATTACTGGTGCTCATGGCTTTGGTTTTTCTATGATGGATGATAGGATGTTTATCTCATTTGTCTATAATGAAGCTCCAGCTGGTATAGATGGCTGGAAAAGGGGCTGGGAAGTAATAGAGATCAATGGAAAGCCAATATCTGAGTACAGAACTAGTAATGGTTTCAATTTTCAATTGGGACCTAATGAAGTCGGCTATACAAACAGCTTCAAGCTTAAGCTACCTGACGGTTCAGAAAAATCAACGACAATAGCAAAAGCTCAATTTCAATCCAATTCGGTATTGTATAGCAATGTAATAGAACAAGATGATAAGAAGGTTGGGTATTGGGTTTATCAAAGCTTCAGACAAACACCAGGGCTGACAAATCCTGTCAGAAGCCAAGAAGTAGAAGATACTTTCAATTATTTTTCTCAGGAAGGAATAGATGATTTGATCATTGACCTGAGGTACAATGGTGGTGGTTCTGTTGCAGTGACGGAGCAAATACTAAATTACTTGGTGCCACAGGCGAATTCTGGACAAGTGATGTACACAAACAGGCATAATGCGCCAAGATCAAATAATAATCGATCAGTGAATTTCAGTAAAAGAGGTGATTTGAATCTGAGTAGAATTATTTTCATAACATCAAGAGGCTCTGCTTCAGCATCAGAATTGTTGATTAACTGTCTTGACCCTTATGTTGAGGTGATCTTAATTGGAGAAAATACCTTTGGTAAGCCAGTGGGTTCTTTTCCACTATCTTTTGACAATAGATTATTGGTAGAAAATGATGTGGAAGTAGTCCCAATCACATTTGCAATTGATAATGCCAATGGTCGTGCTGACTATTTTGAAGGTTTTCCAGTAAATTTCCCTGTAATGGATGATCCTAGTAGAGATTGGGGGAATCTTGAGGAGCTGAGGTTATCTGCTGCTTTGCAATACATCAGGTCTGGTTCTGTTTCTAGTGTAAGAATAGCACCGCAATCATCAAGTTTACAGTGGAATATGATTGATGATTTTGAGGGACTTTGGAAAGAATTTCCTGTGTATTAAATGAAAATCAGCTATTGACTGGCAAGTCTAAATGCCAGTCAATAGCTGACTATATGGTTAATTTAGGTTTGAGTTGAGTATTATTTTTCAACAGCCTCAATTTGTGCTTTAGACTTATGTTTTGTACCGAATAGGTCTGTCGCTTCGACTTCTATCGTGTGAGTACCTGCTGGAAGATTGTTTGGAACACTAGCTCGCCATAAATGTGTACTTTTTGCAGGTAATGAAGGCCTTCTACCTTCAAGTAAGGTTTCTGACCTGTCCCAATCAAATAGATCAAGCATATATTTGGGATCATAGTCTTCAAGATAAGCCATTTTGATCCATTTGCCATCGTTGATTCTGAAGCGAACCTCATTTTCTTCAGTTCCCATAAAGAAATTGACATAAATGTCAGCGGTATTTCTTTTGCCAGCTTCTACTACTTTAGGAGCAAAAATGTCCATTTGATAATCAGAAGGTTTTCCAGGTACTTTATAGTTAATTTTATATTGATTACCATTTACTTCCAAAAAGGCATAACCTCTTGGTGACCCATCTCTCATGGTAGCTATAGGTAGACCGTTTTCATCTAACTGACCCTTGTACCAGTCTCCAGAAGGTGTTCCAGCATTGTAGTGATGATGTGGATTTTCACCTTTCCAACCATAAGATTCTCCCATTAGGTCTTGTCTTTGGTAGTGTGTGTGTGCAGACATACTCATCGTATGTGGGTATTCTTCAAGCAATTCAAATAAACGCTCTCTGTCAGCATCTCTAAATGAATCTCCTTCTTCAAACAAAGGAATGTGCATAGCCACGATGACAAGCTTATCTTTAGAGACATGCTTCAAGTTATTTTCTACGAACTTCAATTGATCTTCTCTGAAACCTCCCCAATATCCTTTGCCATCTCGTGGATCTGGATACAGTATATTTTCTAAAACGATGACGTGTGCATCTGCATAATTGAATGCATAGGTGGCCGGGCCAAAATGATTAGAAAAGGTCTCATCTGTCAGTTTATCTTCCTCTACATCGTAATTTTGATCATGATTTCCCATGACATGATACCAAGGAACACCAACTTTAGCGATTACTTTAGCGTATGCCGGATATAGGCTCAAATCATCACCTACTATATCTCCAAGGGCAATTCCAAATGGAATTCCTTTGATTCCTTCTACTTCTTTGACCACAGATTGGTAGAAGTAGTCCACTTCTGTAAGGTTGTAAGGTTGAGGGTCACCAAAAACCAATGCGGTGAACGCCTTAGGCTCTTCTTGTTTTGTAATCGGGAAATCTATGGACTTTGGAAGCTTCCCAGTAGGCTCAGAACCTGGGTATTTCAACCCAGAAGGTGAACCTGAAGGTTTGTGAATATAATAGTGCTGTGGGAAGTTGAATTCGTTTAATGCAACAGCATAACCAGAAGGTTTGATCAAAAAGATCAAATCACCATCTTTTACTTCGATGCTGTAGGCTCCCTTTGTGTCTGTTTTTACTACATCTCTACCATTGGAAATAGCTACATCTGAAACACCTTTTTCATTTTTGTCTTTTTTCCCATTTCCATTAAGATCTTCATAGACTATGCCTTTGGCTAGCTCTTGAGCTATTCCCATCGTACTACATAGTACTCCTATGAATAGTAGTGTGATTTTTTTCATTTTCATTGTTTTGTAGAAAGTATTATTTAATGACAATAGTTTTTCACTGAATCAATGCCCATCTAAAATGTAGCACTATGTTAAATTTAAGGTTTATATCAAGGTTGTTATAGTGTTAAAAATTAGATTAATATAGTATTTAGTACTGATGAAATTCTTCTAATTTATAGATTTTAGGCTTTAGTTTTTGGCTTTACGAAATTGGCTTTTCTCCAGATAGAAGAAAAGCCAATTTGTTTATGGTATTATGAATATTTAGCCGTTAAATGATCCATAAATTAGTAGTTTTCATAAACTGCAAAGTCGTCTATGCCTAACCTTCCATTTCGGACAGTAGTACCATTGCTTGGTCCAAGTCCAAGTTTGTTGATCCTAAACCTTACTGGTTCTCGAATATCTACAAGAAAAGAAGCTTGCTTAGCAATCGCACTTGTTGCAAAAGTATGAGCGTCTGTAATAGGTTCGCCCACGATTTCCCAAGTTTCACCTTGATCTGTGGAATACTCCAATTGGAAAGTACAACCTTGATCGTTAAAGTATGAACCGTACCAGAAAGTAACTTTTGAAGCTCCTTTTGGTAGATCATATTTCATTTCTAGGAAAGCCGACACCGTCAAATTTTGCTGAAATCTTACCGCTTGAATACCACTAACATGGCGGTCTCTGTTCTGAATATCTCCCAGAATCGATTGGAACATCTGCCATGGACCAGTTTTCAATTCTACAATATTGTCTATAGCGACCATGTTATAGCTTGGCTTGGTAGATGCTACAGGATCTTCATAATCTTCAGGATAGCCTAAGTACAGAGGGCCACTTGGCTCTACAAGATCGGCTGCATTTCTCAATCGTATTTCGATACCTTCCTCACCTTGAAACGCAATTCCTCTAAAAGATGCGCTTGGAGCAAGTCTTATGTCACTGAAATCAGCCGCAGGATCTACATAGATTGCTACAGACTCTCCACTTCCATCTACGATCATGGTGCGTCCAGCAAGTGTCTTTCCATTCTCAGGAAATTCTACAAGATCAGCCGTAACCATCACGAGTGTATTTTCGAATTGAGAAAAATTAGATTTGAGCCTAGCGATATCCAATGCAGCAACATCAAGAGAATTATTACTATCTATACGACTGATCTGTGTACTCTGAAGACCTGTAACGCCTAGCGTTCCATTCACTCTTTCTAACCTGGTATTCTCTAAGTTAACTTCAATAAAATCTCCTGGTTCATATCCTGCTGCTACCTCTGGAGAGAGAAACAAAGTCAAACCCCTGTTGACACTTCTCCAGTTGTAGCTGATTGTAAGTTGACCAGCGGGGATATTTCCAGCACTTTGATCTGATATAACATATCCTTGTGTGATGTAAGCTCCAAATAGGCTCTCACGGGTGATTTCTAATGACTCGCCTTTGTATAGGTTGTGAACTACAGGAAGCGCAGCAACTGGATTTGGAGTGCCACTGGCTGGATTATCGTCTTCTTTGAGACAAGAAGATAAGATGAGCAAGCCGCTCAATATGTATAGACTTAGGATTGAATATTTTTTCATGGTATTTAAGATTAATCTTCAGTATTCCACCAAACTTTAGTATTGATATTGTCAGGTCCCATCCTTTGAATCGCTTCATTATAATTTCTGGCATTCAAAGCTTGAACATTGATTGGGTAGCCAAATCTAGCCGGCATCCTTCCTCCGTTTAGCATTCCTTCTCCTGGAATCAAAATTGGGTGACCAGTTCTCCTGTGTTCATACCATTGTTGAAAATCCGTAAAGAAGAGTGCATAATACTTTTGCTTAAGAATAGCATCCATCTTTTCGTCAAATGTCCAATCATCCTCCCATGCCAAAAATTGTCTTTCTAAAAACCCTTCTGGAGCTTCTAAATCCCAATGTGCAAGTGCAGCTATAATTCCTGATTCATAGTAGTCTTGTGGATTACCATTGATGTATCCTTTTAATGCTGATTCAGCGAGTATAAATTGTACTTCAGCATGGTTAATGATGTTTCCCATCCTAGGGTCAGTTTTCAACCCAACCTGTAAAGTACTCTGGCGCTCGGGAATTTGTCCGGAAGACCAGCCGCTGGGGATTCCTGCATAGATCCCTGAAGCCATAGTAGACCATATAGGTAGTCTTGGGTCTTGCCAAGAGTTCAAGTTGTTGATGAAGAATTCAGTATAACCTTTGTCTCCATTGAAATCAAAATCTCTAAAGTTCCAAAAAGCACTTGTCAAAGGCTGCTGACTTCCTAAAGGTAAAACTGCAGACTCTAATGGACTATTGAAAATGGGATACTGACTAGGGTTTTCAATGATTTCTCGGATCTTTTGAGCGGCATTTACCTCTGCTTTATCTGATGCTCTCAGCAAAAGCCTTAAGTATATTGAATTCCCAAATTTTCTCCATAATAAAGCATTTCCCTCATACAAAGGGTCATATTCTGCTAAAGTTCCTGGTAGATTACCACTAGTAGCCAGTAAGGTATTGGCTTCTTCAAGTAATTCGAATAGTCCAAAATATACATCGCGCTGTGGGTCAAAAATAGGTGTAACGTTTCCTATCCTTCCTTGATTTGCTTCTGAATATGGTATATCTCCAAACATATCTGTGAGTAGTGAAAAGGTCCAAGCCTCAAGTACCCTAGATAATCCCTTGAAAGTTTCAAAACCATCAGTACGGGTCTCTTCAGCTTTGTTATAGATATCCTTGATATCTGTAAGCTTAAGGTACCAGTTGCGCCACATGTAGTCAGATTCTGTAGGTCTGATAAAATACCTGTGAAATTCTCTTGAGTCCACTGTAGTCACATGCACTTGCATGATTTCATTTGTAAGCCTAATGGCACGATTTTGATTTCTCCAAACCAAGTCGTGAAGGGTAGGGGCAAGTAGCGATTCAGGATTGGCTACTACAGAAGTATTAGGATTGATATTCATGTCCACAAAATCTGCAGTACACGAAGCGGTCACAGCTATAATCAAAGCTGCTGAAATTGATTTGTATATTGATTTGATTTTCATGATCTCGAATATTAAATGCCTAGGGATATATTGAAACCTATCGTACGGGTAGAAGGGAACTGTGCAATCTCAGCACTTTTGGATATGTCCCCATTGCCAAGGGTTCCAAACTCTGGATCAAATGAAGGCCAATGAGTGAATACAAACAGGTCTCTACCATAAACCCCAACAGTCGCATTTTGAAGCATTAACCTTTGCAGGTATTTTTGAGGGATCTTATAATCCACCCTCATCTCTCGAAGCTTGATATAATCAGTACTGAAAATATTAGATTCTAAGTTATCTCTATTGAAATGTCTGAAGTAGTAATCTCTGATCGACGTAGCTACTACATCATTGGGTCTATAGGTACCATCTCCGTTTGCAATGACACCGTCTCCAATGATGCCATTGTATCTACCGGGTAGGGTTTTATTCAATTTTCCTTCTTCCATAAGCACAGCATGTGTCAAAGAGTAAGCTTCACCTCCAAACTGTCCATCAAATAGTATAGAAACCCTGAATTGCTTATACTTGAACTCATTTCCAAATCCAAATCTGTAAATCGGAGTAGCATTTCCTAAAAACAAGATAGAATCTCCCAGAACAGGGTAGCCATTTTCATACAAAATCTGTCCATCTGGAGCTCTTTCATAGCCAAGACCATATAGGTCTCCAAAACGTCCACCTGGTCTAGCTTCCACTGTACCTCGGCTGCCAAAAACCGTCCCCAGTACCATGTTTTCCATTCCATCTGCAAGGGCAATAACTTTACTCATGTTGTGTGTAAAGTTTCCATATACTCTCCAATTCAAGCCATTTTTTATGCTTATAGGAACTACATATGATTCGATCTCTATCCCTTGGTTCTGTACATTTCCTGCATTCACAATCTTGGAATTGTAACCACTCGCTGGATCTACTGGTGTACTCAAGATTTGATCAAAAGAGTTGCTGTGGTATAAAGTCACATCCAGACCAAATCTATTAGAGAACATTTTCATATCTGTACCAATCTCATAACTTCTGGTTCTTTCAAAGCTTAGGTTGGGATCAGGTATTGCTCCTGGATTAGTCAACCCACCTGGGAAAGTGGCCAAAGCTCCATATGAATAATCTGTCAAATATGCCGTGGTACCACCTCCTCCGACAGAGGCATAAGAGCTTCTAAGTTTAAGGTAATCAATTTGTCTTGGCATGTTGATCGCATCAGATAGGATCGCACTCAGGTTGACAGAAGGATAAAAGAAAGGAGATACATTTCCTGTGACAGGCGATGCCAATGTACTTGCCCAATCTTGTCTGCCGGTGACATCAAGGAACAAAACATTCTTATAACTGAAGGTACCTAAAGCATACAAGCTGTTTACTGCATAGTTTCTTCTGAAAGGAAGAGAAATCAATACATCTTTACTATTGGCAAAGCTGTAGATGCCTGGAAAAAGAAGTCTCTCTGCTCTATACTCGTCCTTTTTGTAGGTATTTTTCATCAAACTACCACCTACTGACATGCTAAAGTCAAAAGCTTTATTCCGCTTGTAATCGTAAGAAAGAAGGAAGTCTGAATTGATTTCATGCGCATATATATTTTGCTCTCTGTACATTCCATCGACAAACTTTTGAGTTCCCATTGGTCTTTGTTGACTTCTAGACTCATACATCATGTCTATGGTAGTCCTTACCATTAGTTTCAACTCATCTGTGAAACTGTAATATGCTTGCGCCGTTCCTACATACCCGTTTCTTTCTGAAGCATTGAGCATTTCATAAGCCTGTAAGTAGGGGTTATCTAGTAAATTAGAGAATGGCCTGTTTTGCAAAACTCCTTCTTGTCCAGGAACCCAGGGATTTCTAAACCAGTCCATATTTGCATTGGGAACCAAACCTCTGATAAAGTACATAATCGTTTGATTATTGTAACCTGTGGTAGGTAAGTTGTCAGATTGTCTGTAGTTATAATTTACCTTAGTGCTGATGCTTAATTTATCAGTGATATCATGGTTCAAGCTAAATGCGACTGTAGTTCTGTTATAACCAGTGTTTGGTACGATCCATTCATTTCTCATGTTTGTAAATGAAAGCCTCGTCCTCGTTCTAGCATTCCCGCCCTGTATGGCAAGGTTGTTTGTAAATGTTTTACCAGTTTCAAAAAACGCTCTTCTGTTATTTGGATAAGCTTGCCACAGCGTCCTTTCGGGAGGAGCAAGTCTGTGAAAATCTGGATTGTATTGATAGTAATACTGTCCGTCAAATCTTGGTCCCCAAGCTGAGCTGGTAGAGTAGGTGCTAGGTCCATCCTCTGTCGCTCCATAGCTGTAATACAGATCTCCTCCCACATTTCCTTGACCATATTCGTTTTGATAATCTGGCCACCTATTGATCATGTCAAAGGCTGTATTGGAAGAAAAAGTGATTCCTAGACCTTTGGTTTGTGTACTGCTACCGCTTTTTGTAGTGATCATGATAGCACCATTGGCACCTCTTGCTCCGTACAATGCCGCTGCTGCTGGACCTTTGAGTACTGTTACACTAGCTATATCATCTGGATTGATATCCGAAAGACTTGAACCAAAGTCAACGGGTGAGTCAGCACTTAAATATGAACCACTTCCTTGGCCAGTTAGCTGACCACTACTTCCTGAAATCACTACACCGTCTACTACAATAAGTGCTGAGTTATCACCAGTTAGGGAAGTTTCCCCTCTTAGTATAATCTGTGTAGAACCAGCTGGACCACCACCAGATTTGATCAAATTAAGACCTGCAACTTTACCAGTAAGCGCATCACTCCAATTGTTAGGAAGTGCATCAGTAAGTTCTTCGCCATTAACAGTTGTAGAAGCATATCCAAGTGCTTTTTCCTCTCTTTTGATTCCCAGTGCAGTGACTACTATCTCTGCAAGCGAATCATCTTCAGTAAGGGTAACATCAATTGTAGTTTCATTTCCGATGACATATTCTTGTCTTTTGAAACCTACGTAAGAAAATATCAAAACATCACCAACCTCTACTGAAATGCTGTATTCACCATCCATTCCAGTAATAGTTCCTTTATTTTTACCTTGAATCACCACATTGACCCCTGGAAGTCCTTCTCCTGTAAGCTCTTCTATCACCCTTCCTTTGACAATCACAAGTTGCTCATTTTGAGTAGATGCTACTTGATTGACCGCTATGACTTGGTTGACTTGCTTAAATCGCAAGTTGCTTTTTGTTGCTATTTCTTGGAGCAATTCATCTAGAGGCATTTCTTTCTTAGAAATACTTACTTCAGATTTCAAATTGGTTCCAGACTGATAAGAAAACTTGAAGCTGGATTGAGATTCTATATCTCTGAAATGGTTTTCTACCTTTTGATTATTCTGTGACAGATTGATAATGACTTTGGAAAGCTGTTGAGCATTGGTGTTGGCTGCTATTGCAAAATTTTGCAATAAACCCAGAAAGCAACAAATCAACATTGCCCTCTGTTTTATTCGCTTAAATAAGCTGGGTAAGTTTTTTTTCATAATTTTGAACATTCGTGTTTAAGTTTTGACTAAGACTAAATCATGGGTATTTATGGTGGGGTCGTTGCACCGACTCCACCTATTTGCATTCAGAGAAATTGATGTTTACTTCTTTACCATTTATTTCATATTGGAGTGGGATAATAAATTCTAGCGCTTGAAGCATCTCATCTAAGCTTAACTTTTGATAAGTGCCAGTAACCTTACAATTGTGTTGATTCGGCTTTTCGTAAGCAACAGATACACCGTACCATGCTGCAATTGATTTTACCAAGCTATCTATGTCGGAGTCGATCAGCACAAGGGTCTGTTCTGTCCAGCCAAAGAATAAATCAGGCTTTTGGATTTTGGAAAGCGCTACTTTAGCGCTTTCAAATTGGAGTAGATCATTTTGAGTTAGCTCATGATATTGGTTATCATTTGAGCTTACCGCTACTTTTCCAGTTTTGACCCCAACAGATTCTGGCATTCCTTGATAAGCACTGATGCTAAAAGATGTACCCAATACCTTGGTTTCAAGGTTCTCTGTCTTGATCACAAATGGAAGGCTTGGGTTTGGCACCACATCAAAGAAGGCTTTTCCCTTTAAAGAAATGCTTCTTGAATTCGAAAAATCAGGGTTGACTTCAATTTCACTGTTATGATGCAAATACACTTTGGACCCGTCAGGTAACTTGATCATTTTGATCATTCCTTCTTCATTAGAAAAAGTAAGGACTTCATGGATAAGCATGTTTTCTTGAGCTTCTGTCTGATTGAGTATGTTAAACAGTCCATAAAAACCAATGGAAATACACGCAGCCAAAGTTGTGATCAATCTTATTACTCTTCTACGATTTGCTTTTTTATGATCAATGCGTTGAAGGATATTTTGATAAAGCGCTGCTTTGATTTGAGTTTTGGTCCTGTTTTGATGATCTGTGATACTCGTATCTTCTTCCTTATCAAAAGCCTCATACCATTTATTGATCTGTTCAATCTCATCGGGATTAGCTTTTCCTTGAAAAAGCTTGTGTAAAAGTCTTAATATATTTTGGTGCATATTTTTGGTTTCTTACCAATATGTTCCCAAAGTGGTCTGTGATTACCATGTTTTGAGGTTATCAAAAAGTTAATTGTAAGTCCTAGGACTTAATGTAGAGAAAATATGATGTGTAAAGAGAAGGCAAATATTACAAACACAGTTTTTTGAGATATATAAAATAGGCTAACTAAAATAGCGAATGATAAAGATAGCCTGGAAGGATGAAAATTCAGTTATTCGAAATTTTCGAATAACTGCCTTTGATGGTAAAGACTACAAGGTTACTTTTTATTCGCTCGATATGGTATTGGCAATTGGATTTAGGGTGCGAAGCAAGGGTGGCACTCAATTCAGGATTTGGACAAACAAACATCTAAATGATTATCCTATAAAAGGCTTTTTAATGGATGATTAACGTCTGAAGAATCCTGACGGAAGACTCCATTATTTTTATGAATTTCTAGAACGAATTCCAGAGATAAGAGCTAAATAAAAAGTTTTTATCAAAAAATTAGAGAATTGTTTGCTTTGCGCAGCGATTATGATCCATCAGACAATGCAACACAAATGTTTTTTGCAGAAACACAAAACAAATTGCTTTTACAAAAAATAATTAGGCATTTAATAAAGCTAATAGAATAGGAGCTGCATGCTTCATTTCACTTCTTACCAAGGCGAGAGATTTACTCAATTGATTGTGTATAGTTTGTTTTGATAGGTTCAACTTTACGGCGATCTCTTCTGTACTCAATCCTTCTATTTTATTGAGGCGAAAAATCAAACGGCATTTTGGACTTAGTTTCTCAATGGCAACTTCTAATTGGCTATAAAGAATCTCAAAATTTTCAGTGTTCTCTGTCTCTTCGGCCAATTCATCAATACTTTCTAATACTTCGAATGAAGCTTTACTTGTGACTTTGAAGTACTTAAGTACCTTATACTTAACTGCAGTCAGGAGGTAGGCTTTAAGTGAGCTTTTTATAGTGATAGCTGATCTTCTCTGCCAAAGGTCTATAAAAACTTCTTGAACAATATCTTCAGTGATTGCTTGATCTTTGATACGTATGTATGCAGCTTGATATAAAGTCTCCCAATATTCATTGAAGATAGATTCAAACTGTTTTTGGTTTTTGATCAGTAACATTCTTAAAGACTCTTGCTCATTACGGGCAATAAAGTTAGATAAGCACATAAATTATGTTTTGATTTCGATGTTATGTTTTCTTTATCAAAAATCCCATAAGGTAAACTTCATCTAACATAATTGAATCATTATAAGAAAGTCTACGTTCCTAAAGTACAATTTGAAGAAATTCGACTTTCACAATTTACCTGAACAAAAAGGCTCAACCTATTACCAAAAAGATGCTTTCTTTACAACTTCAAAGCCATTATACAAACTTACCAGACAAGTTTTATTCTTATCAAAGACCTGTTGCTGTTAAAAATCCAAGCCTATTGATATTCAATGATTCATTGGCCAATAGCGTTCATTTACCTAAAATGAATCAAGAGAAATGGGTTTCTATTCTTTCAGGGAATCAGGTAATTAGTGATACCAACCCCATTTCGCAAGCTTATGCTGGGCATCAGTTTGGGAATTTTACCATGCTTGGTGATGGCAGAGCTGTTTTGCTAGGAGAGTTTTTGACCAAAGGTCAGTCAATAGTAGATATTCAACTCAAAGGGTCAGGTAGGACGCCTTACTCTAGGGGAGGGGATGGAAGAGCTACTATTGCTGCGATGCTTAGAGAATATTTGATTTCGGAAGCTATGTATCACCTGGGAATAAGCACCACGCGATCCCTTGCTGTGGTAAAAACAGGCGAAAAAGTACAAAGAGAGTTGGAGCAAGAAGGTGGTATATTGACAAGGATAGCTAAAAGTCACCTTCGTGTTGGGACATTTGAATATGCCTATCAATACGGGACTATCGAAGATCAAAAGGCTTTGACAGCATATGCTATTCGTAGGCATTATCCTGAGTTAGAAGAGACAGAAAATCATGCCTTGGAATTACTCAAGAAAGTGATGGAAGTTCAGGCTGATTTGATTGTCAATTGGATGAGAGTAGGTTTTATTCATGGCGTAATGAATACCGATAACATGAGTATAGCTGGAGAGACGATTGACTATGGGCCATGCGCTTTTATGAACAGCTATGATCCGCAGACAGTCTTTAGTTCTATTGATACCCAAGGGAGGTACGCATTTGGTAACCAGCCTAGGATCGCTCAATGGAATCTTTCTAGATTGGCCATAGCGCTCTTAGATCAAATTCATCCAGATCCAAAGCAGGCCGTAGAGATGGCCCAAGCAGTTATCAATTCCTTTCCCAAAATATATGAATCCAAGTGGCTTAATATGATGAGAAATAAGCTAGGCTGGGAGGGAGCACAAGATGCAGATCAGCATTTGATAGATGATTTGCTGCACATGATGCATAAATATAGCGCAGACTATACCAATACATTTTTAGCAATAGCTAATAGAGAAAATTTTGATTCTTCGCTTCTTGATAGCTTTGAGTTTCAAGAGTGGAGTATTCATTGGATGTATAGAGCAACCATTGAAGGGCGAGCATTGGATCAAGCAATTGAGAAAATGAAGGGCTACAATCCAGTTTTTATTCCGAGGAATCACATGGTAGAATCGGCACTAAGCAAGGCAAGTCAATCAAACGATTTTGATCAGTTTGAGGAGTTGTTAAAAATAATAAGCAACCCATACCACAACAATGAAAAATTTACCGCTTATAAATTTCCACCTGTAGGTGGAGATTTAGGGTATCAAACTTTCTGTGGAACTTAAGTTTATTCTCTTATTTTGCAAACCCAAACCTAAAATAACCCAATAGAACATGCTAATTAAAGAAATAACCCTAAATGAAGCTTTACCCATAAGGCATGTGGCCATGTGGCCAGACAAGGATCTCGATTTTGTTAGGGTGCCAGGTGATGATCAAGCAACACATCTTGGATTGTTTGTAGATAGAAAGCTCATTTCAGTTGTCTCTATCTTCAAAAAAGCTGATGGAGCGCAATTTAGAAAGTTTGCCACATTGCCAAATTATCAAGGGCGAGGGTATGGAAGCAAACTTTTAGTCTATATGATAGGCTTTGCACAAAAGCAAAATTTATCTAGAATTTGGTGTAATGCACGTGCATCTAAGGTTGACTTTTATTCAAACTTTGGATTAAGCACTACAAATAAAACTTTTGAAAAGTCTGGTTTAGAATACGTTGTAATGGAAAGAGAACTTTGAAAAAATCGAAAGGGGAAAAATATTTTAAATTTTGGTTCTGTAATTACAGAATTAAAAAAACTTAATTATATTTGTGCCGTTATAGACCTATGAACATTACAGCAATCCTTATCAAGGTGATGTTGATCAACTATATTTTAACAAAATAACCTATGGCATTAAGTGAGAAAAAGCGGGCATTGATAGAGAAGATAGGGGTACATTTTGAATTTAAAGGAATGCAACCCTTATTCGGAAGGATACTAGGCTTAATGCTGGTGCATGAGCGTGCAGAAGTTACTTTTGATGAAATCGTTGAAGAACTTAATGTAAGTAAAAGCGCAGTGAGTAATGCACTTACTTTTCTCCAAGCAACTGGTAAAGTGGCTTATCATACCAAGCCAGGAGATAGAAAGCGATATTTTCACTTACCGATGAAAGACTTCACCAGTGATATGGAAAAAGAATTGATGGAAATAGTCAAGTTTGAAGAAGTATTGGAAGAAGTGTTGGTAGAAAGAGGAGAGACCAATGCAGATTTTAATTGTTCATTGAAAGAGTTTTTGAATTTTATCAAATTTATAAAAATGGAAATTCCTGTTCTTATCGAAAAATATAAGCAGCAAAAGGGGAGCTAAAAAAATTTGAAATTTTAGTTCTTTATTTTCAGAACCAACTACATTTTAATAATATTATATAAATTAAATCTATGTTACGGAAGTATCTATTTTACGCAATGTTCTTGATCAGCCCAATACAGCTGGAAGCTCAACAGGACATGCAGGGGCCAAGTCAGGGCAAATTGACATTTTCAGAAAGTCTGAAAATAGGTTTAGAAAATAGCCGATCATTGAAAAAGGCCTATTTGGATGAAGAAAGTGCAAGATTTCAAAGAAATGAAATCAGAGGTGCAGGTCTTCCGCAGCTAAATGGCTATGGGCAGTATAGAAACTTTATCAATGTTTTTCCGCAGGCGCTTCCAGGTGAATTCTTCGGAGGAACCCCTGGAAGTATTGATGTGGTGGCATTTGGTGTACCACAATCAATACAAGCTGGAGCCCAATTGAACCAACTGATTTTCAGTAATTCCTATTTGGTGGGATTAAAAGCTGCAAGAACAGGAGAGGAGTTTTATAAGCTACTTTCTCAGCAAACAGAGGAAGATGTGATCTATGATATTTCGCTAAACTATTTCAGTACAGTTCAGATGGAGCTCCAAAGGGAGAACCTTTTAGCAAATATTGACCAATTGGAAGGTTTAGAAAAAATACTACATGCTCAATACAAAAACGAGTTGGGTAGAAAAGTCGATTTGAATCGTGTGAAGGTCAATTTGACAAGCTTAGAAAGTGAGCTTGAGAATCTTGATATCAATATTGAAAGAAGTAAAGGATACCTCAATTTACTAATGGGAATTCCAGTAGATACACCCATTTCCTTGAATTTGGAGATTGGGGAAAAGGACAATGATCTTCCAGGCTTTCAACTTGAAGATCTTGATTTGGGAAGAAGAAAAGACCTTCAGATTTTGTCAGTTCAGCAGCAGTTATACAATTATGAATTAAAAAATATAAGAGCTACAAATCAGCCACAGCTCGTTGGGTTTGCAGATTTTAATACAAACTCTTTCGGAAATAGCTTCGATTGGTTCAGCCAAAGCAAAAGTTGGTATCAGGGTTTTTTGGTTGGCTTAAAACTAGATATCCCCATTTTTGATGGCTTTGTCAATAGATCTAAAGCTGCTCAATCCAAAGTCAAGGCCAGACAGCTGGAGTATGATATTGCCATGGCTGAAGAATCTGCCAACTTGGATTATCACAGCGCAACAAGTAAATATTTCAATTCTATACATACGCTGAATGCTTTGCATGAAAATTTAAAACTGGCAAAAGAAGTAATGGAAGAGACAGAGCTTTTATACAAAGAAGGAATTAGCCCACTTACTGATGTCCTTGAAGCAGAATCTACTTTAAGAGCTGCACAAAGCAACTACAATAATCAAATCATCCAAGTGAGAATTGCCCAACTGGAAATTCTAAAATCGACCGGTAATATCAAAAACCTTATCAATCTATAAAAATGAAAAAACTAATCATTGTCGTTTTACTCCTCAGTGGAGTGGCCGCCACAGCATATACTTTGTACAACAATAAAGTCGAGCTAAATGAGACTGCAGAAATCGCCATGAAAACAAGTGACTATATCTCTGTGACGACTGAAAAAGTACAACCAAGGTCAATTGTTAGGAATTTCACATCCAATGGAGTCTTTGAGCCCTTTCAAGAGCTTCAAGTCATGTCAGAAGCTAGTGGCAAAGTTGTACAAATCTTCAAGAAAAAGGGAGATTATGTGAAGAAAGGAGAGGTAATCATTCAGATAGATGATAGACTGATCAGGTCAGAATATAATATCACAAAATTGAACAGAGACCAATCCGAGCGAGACCTAAAGCGATATACCAATTTGGCTCAGTCGGAAGCCATTACCAGAAAGCAATTTGAGGACATAGAGATGTCCTTTCAAATCACCGAAAATCAGCTCATCGCATTAGAGAAACGTCTCGATGATACCAATATCAAGGCGCCAATAGCAGGATTTATCAATGAAGACTTTTATGAAACAGGTACTCTTCTGAATCCTGGTATGCCTGTGGTCAACTTAATCAACAAGAATCCTTTGAAGCTTCGCGTTCAAGTTTCAGAAAGCGAAATAGCTAGGATCAAACTTGGAGAAGAAGTTACCTTGTCAGCCAATGCGATTCCCAACGAAGTGTTCAAAGGAAAAGTCGAGTTCATTTCAGAAAAGGCTGATGCAGCTTTCAAGTATGAAGTGAGGATCTTGGTTAATCAAGGAGACGTTGAGAAAATCAAACCAGGAATGTATGGAACTGCCTCATTTGAATTTGCTCAAGAAGAAAATGTACTACAATTAAGCAGGAAATCTATCGTGGGAAGTCTCAAAGAACCTGGAGTATATGTCATCAACAATGATAAAGCAGCCTATAGAAAAGTTCAAATCAACCCACTTAAAGACGGCTTTGTAGAAGTAGTAGAAGGATTGAATTCAGGTGATGAAGTTATCTCTTCAGGATTGATCAATATCAAAGAAGGAACAAAAGTAAAAGTTCAGTAATCATGCAAATTACCAAACTATCTATACAAAGGCCTACACTAGTTGTTGTGCTTTTTACCGTACTTACCTTACTTGGCTTGTTCTCTTACAATCAGCTTTCTTATGAGCTATTACCCAAGTTTGAGCAAAATGTACTCACTGTTACAACAATATACCCTGGTGCAGCCCCCTCGGAGGTAGAGACATCCGTGACCAAGCATATTGAAGATGCTTTAGCTTCCCTAGAAGGTATCCAAAATATAAACTCCTTGTCTCAGGAGAGTGTTTCTGTCGTTACGATCATGATGGAAGGTGATATTGATATAGATTTTGCCGTACAAGATGCAAGTCAAAAGATCAATAAAATACTCAATGATTTACCCGAGTCTGCCGAAAGGCCAAGTATAGGCAAATTTGATATTGCAGATCTTCCGATTATGCAAATGGCCGTATACGCTGATCTTGATCCAGCTCAGTTTTATGATTTGGTCAAAAACAGGGTACTTCCTTCACTATCCAAGATTCAAGGAATCGCCCAAGTGAACATGTTAGGTGGAACAGAAAGAGAGATCAATGTCAGTTTGGATAGAAACAAGCTTGAAGCATTTGGTATTTCTCCACTTCAAGTAGTACAAGTACTCAAAACCTCTAACCTTGATTTTCCAACTGGTAAAATTAAAAATGAAGATACTCAGATACTGATTCGACTTGCTGGGAAATTCTCTTCAATTGAAGAGATGAAAAACTTGGCCATAGCTTACAGAACAGATGAGTCTCCTATTTATCTAAAAGAAATTGCAGAGGTAAGGGATGATTTCAAAGACACAGAAATCCTCGTAAGACTCAATGGAAACGCAGCCATAGGCCTGACTATCCAAAAGCAATCCGATGCCAATGCCGTAGAAGTATCAGACGTAGTCAACCAAGAACTCAAAAAGCTTGAAGAAACATTCAAGGCAGAAGGGTTGGTTTTCGAGACCTATCAAGACAGCTCAATTTTTACACTAGAAGCGGCAAACCATGTGATTATGGATTTGGTAATAGCTATCGTGTTAGTAGCCTTTATCATGCTATTGTTTTTACACAGTATCAGGAATGCAATCATTGTGATGATCGCAGTACCAGCATCAATCATAGCCACATTCACAGTGATGTATTTGGCTGGGTTCACTTTGAACTTGATGAGCTTATTGGCTTTGTCTCTTGTAGTAGGTATTCTCGTTGATGATGCGATTGTGGTGATAGAGAATATTTATAGGCATTTGGAGAAAGGGAAAAGCATAGCTCAAGCTTCCTATGATGGTATTAGAGAGATAGGATTTACTGTGGTTTCTATTACTTTGGTGATTGTGGTAGTATTCGTTCCTTTGGCAATGACAGGTGGTCTGATTGCTGGAATTTTGACACAATTTGCGATTACAGTTGCTACAGCTACCCTGATATCATTGATTGTTGCGTTTACCTTGATCCCATTGTTGACTTCTAGGTTCTCAAAATTGGAGCATTTAAATCCTGATTCTCTTTTTGGTAAGATCATATATGGTTTTGAAAAGGGGCTAGATGCTTTTGTTGCATGGCTTGTCGAAATATTGAATTGGGGTTTTAGAAATAAACTTGCACTTATCGTGATGACCATTGTTTTGTTTTTCTCATCTTTTTTGTTGGTGACCAATGGCTTTATAGGAAGTGAATTCGTCAGTCAAGGGGATAGAGGTGAATTCATCATAAGGGTGGAACTTCCCAAAGATGCCACGCTAGAACAGACCAATTTCAAAACTCAAGAGGTAGAGCGATACCTAAGCTCCATTCCAGAAGTTACACAAATATATTCAACGGTAGGGGTGACAAGTGGTTCACTTACAGGCTCACAATCAGTTCCGTACACAGCTGAAGTAGCCGTCAAATTGGTAGATGCTAAACATAGGAGTTTTACCGCTCCCGAGCTTTCTAGGCGGGTAGAAAACTATCTCGAAGAACATCTAGATGGAGCAGAATATACCGCAGTACCTATTTCTGTCCTAGGAACAGCAGATGAGTCACCTATTCAAGTAGTGGTATCAGGGCCAGAGCGTACTGATGTCTATGAGACGTCTTATCAGATTCAAGAAATTTTGGAAGAAATCAAAGGGACAAGAAAAGTGACTTCATCTCTAGAAGAAGGCAATCCTGAACTTCAGGTGCAGGTAGATAGATTGAAAATGAATGAACTTGGATTAACCATGGATGTGGTAGGAGGTGCACTGCAAGTAGCATTCAACGGAAATGATGATTCAAAGTACACTGATGGAGAATATGAATATGATATTTTGGTAAGGTTAAATGACTTTGACCGAAAGTCAATTTCTGATTTAGAAGATGTTACCTTACTCAATAACAAAGGATCATTGATCAAATTAGGACAGTTTGCTACCATCGTTCAGACAGAGGGTGCGACACGATTGGAAAGGAGAGATAGGGTACCTTCAGTGAATGTATCATCACAAGTAGCTGGATTTACTACAGGAGATGTAGGTGCAGAAGTAAGTAAGAGAGTTGCAGCTTTAGATCTTCCAAATCAAGTAGAGATCAACTATGAAGGTCAAATGAAGAATCAATCGGAAGGTTTTGGAAGTTTGGGACTTGCATTGATAGCCTCTATTTTGATGATTTACCTGATTATGGTGGCCTTGTATGACTCTTATGTGTATCCTTTGGTGGTGATGTTTTCTTTGCCATTGGCATTGATCGGGTCTTTTTTAGCCTTGGCCTTGACCAAAGGAACATTAAGTATATTCAGTATCATGGGTTTGATCATGCTGATGGGTCTGGTTGCTAAGAATGCAATCCTACTGGTTGACTTTACCAATCAGCTCAAGGAAGCAGGTGTTGAGGTAAAGAAGGCTTTGGTAAAAGCAGTAGAAATACGATTTAGACCCATTTTGATGACTACGCTTGCGATGGTTTTTGGTATGCTTCCAATAGCCTTAGCGAGTGGAGCCGGTTCGGAATGGAAAAATGGGCTCGCATGGGTGATTATAGGTGGGTTGATATCATCTATGTTCTTGACTTTGGTTGTGGTACCAGTAATCTACTATTTGTTTGATCGATTGATGGCAAAACTAGGTAAAGGAGGAAAGAAAGAGATTATTCTAGAAGATACTCCAATTGAGGAATTTGAATCAGAAGCTGCTGAGTATGTTTGATCAAATGAGATATTAATAAAAGTTAAGTTTATAGTTTATTTATTAAAAATCCTGAAAACTAGTAAGACAAGATTGGGCAACTATACGTCTTCTCAATGGAAGTATACATCTTGTCAAACAACTTAAGTTTTGATTATTTAAAAATGTAAATCATGAAAGGATATAAAGAATTAAAAACAATATCTAGAGTTTTCCATGATTATGGAATTGTCCTTACTGGCAGGAAAAAGTTTGCGAGATTTGACCAAGATTTAAAAATGGATAAGGTGTTTGTAATGGGGTTAATATTTGAACTCGAATATCAGCTCCAAAAAGAGATAGCTGATGAGCATGTCAAGGAAATTCATGCTCCAGCACAGTTAATTGAGTTGTTGATGAATTAGACGTTAAAGGCTGCCACAGATATTGTGGCAGTTTTTTTTGTAATAGGGAAATGGCTAAATTGATTTATAATTGCCAGATTAAATATTTTGGTTTACTTTGTTCTTTCCAAACTAACCAACAAATTCCCTATTAACAGTGATACATGAAGATTATTCAAGTGAAATAAAATATTGGTTAATTAACCTTTTGGCTTCGAGCGTTTTTGTCCTTTTAGGATCTGGAAAATTATTTGCTCAAGATCAATCACCTGGAGGTTTGATGTTTCAAAGTAGTGATCAACCTATAAATCAACGTACCTCATATGATGTATTTGGGGACAAAAGCATAGCTTTTGTTGATAAATTTGACTTGAATTTTAGTTTATCATTATATCCTTCAACTGAAATTGGCTATATTTTTAGGATCAAAAATAAGGACTCGAATAAAGTCTTTAATCTTTTTTATAATGGTGAAGGTAGTGATTTGGTATTTACTTTAAGCGAAGAAGGGACAAGTGTATTAACTGTTGCTAGAATGAATAAGGAGGAGTTGCTGGATCTTCATTGGTTTGACATAAAGGTTCAATTTAATCTCCAAGAAAAATTTATAGACATGACAATTCATGATCAAACTTTTCATGCTGCAAGTCCTCAACTACCAGAAAAGTATACTCCAGTTATTCTATTTGGCAAAAGTGATCATATTATTGATGTACCTTCCTTTGCAATTAAAAACCTTATGGTAGGTAATGAAACAAAATACATTTTCCCGTTGAAAGAAGTTGAAGGAAGTGTCGTACACGAGATAGAAAATAAAGTATTGGGGAGAGTACTGAATCCTGAATGGATGATGAATGACGCTTATCATTGGAAATATCTTAAAAGTTTCAATTCACAATCAGTAGCAGGTTCGAATTATAATCCAATAACTAAAGATATCCTTTATTTCAATAAAGATTCTATTCAATTCTACAATGTCAGGTCAGGCCAATTGTCTTTGAAGATTTTTGAAGAGCAATGTCCAGTTCAATTAAAACTAGGAACGAATTATATTGATTACATAGATAATACCCTCAATGCATATGAAGTTTACTATGACGTGCCTTACAGTGGTTCTACTTTTGCGAAGCTTGATTTGGAAACGCTAACTTGGACAGTTAAAAATGATAGTCAATTACCGACCCAATTACATCATCATGGTACATTTTATAATAATAATACACAAGATTATACTATTTTTGGTGGATTTGGAAACATGCACTACAGTAAAAATTTCTATGTCTATAAATACCAAGATAATGATTGGGGAGTTTTAGATGGGTTTACCGGAGATTTGATTTCTCCTCGCTATTTTTCGTCTATGGGTTATTTGGAAAAAAATAATTCTCTTTATGTATTTGGTGGAATGGGCAATGAATCTGGTGAACAGACTGTAGGAAGGAGATATTATTATGATTTGTATCAAGTGAACTTAAGCACAAATGAAGTTACAAAACTGTGGGAAATCCCATGGGAAAATGACAATATGGTACCTGTACGTGGTATGGTTCTTTTAGATGAAAACTATTTTTATACACTTTGCTATCCTGAGCATTTCTCAGAATCAAAACTGAGGTTATACAAGTTTTCAATTTCTGATGGAAGTTTCGAAATATTAGGAGATTCAATTCCAATATTTTCTGATAAAATAAATACCCATGCAAATCTGTATTATGATCAAGGGTTAAATAATTTATATGCCTTGGTACAAGAATTTGATGATGATATTTCTTCTGAGTTGAAAGTCTATTCATTAGCTTTTCCTCCAGTTACTGCTCAACAATTAGCGTCATTTCAACAACCAAATTCAAAATCATTATTGTATCAAATTCTAGGCGTTTTAATTTTCGCAATAATTTCAGTAGGTACAATCCTTCTTATTCGCAAAAAGCGAAGACTTAAGGCTATAGAAGAGAATCAAGTCATATTACCAAGTAATGCTTTGGAATTCAAACCTGTAGAAAGATACTATAGACCGAATGCAATCTATTTGTTTGGAGAATTCACCGTCAGGGATCGCAAGAATAGGGATATTACCTATATGTTTAGCACGCAACTTAAACAAATATTATGCTTAGTTATTCAATATAGTATTTCAGAAAGCGGCATCACTTCTCAGTACCTAAGTAATGTATTTTGGCCAGATAAGCCAGCAAATAAAGTTAAAAACTCTAGGGGTGTATCAATCAATAATTTAAGAAAGGCACTAAATGAACTTGATGGAATTGAGCTTATTTATGAAAAAGGACATTTCAAAATTGTATACACTGATGAGTTTTATTGCGATTATTTCAGATGTCATGAAATTGTAGGCTTACCAGGTAACTCGGATGCTCGTAGAGAGATGATTGAGATCATTGGGAAAGGAAAATTTCTACATTTTTTTGATCATCCAATATTCGACTCCTTTAAAGATACTATTGAAAAGGAACTCGAGCCATATTTGCTTCTTGCTATAGAAAAAAGCTTTACAAATGGTGAATATAAAGATTCAATTGCAATAGCAGATGCCATATTCAACATTGACCCCTTGAGTGAAATTGCTATTAATTATCAGGTTCAATCGTTTCACAAATTGAAACATCATGATGAAGCTAAGATTAAACTAGAGTCTTTTATGATAAGGTATAAAAAAGTAATGGGTTCAGATTATCCGAACCCATACAAACTTCAATAAGCTATTCACTTTTTTTTAGTATTATTCTAGCATTTTAATAAAGTATCCACCGACAACAGATCTGGCTTGAAAGCCTACTTGAGCTGCATCTGGAGTCTCATACCAATCAGTCATCGGAACTCGATCTGGAGTGGAAACAACAAAATCATACAAAGGATTAATAAACTGCTGGAAGGTTTCCTTATCATCTGCCAAAGTTGCAGTCCAAATTACCCAATCTGATTTGGTATAGGTCCGTCTGTTATCAAGAGGTAAACCAAATTTATGCTGCTTTGTTAAGTAGTAAGCCACTTCCTTCTGAGCAACTTCTTTTGGAAAAATTTCCAAATCCAGTAATTTATCCCAAACCAAATTATACTTTTGACTCCAAGTGTTTGGCTTGTCAAAAGTCAAACGATAATGATCTCCATCGTCCGCCATTTTCATCCATTCTCTTGCCATTCTTTTAGCTTCATTGGTATATTTTTCTGCGATATCTTTTTTACCTAACATTTCAGCTAGTTTTCCATACCCAGCTATTCCAACTATGGCTTTTACGGATAGATTGACATTGTGAGCAAAATGACCAGCAAAATCATCAGTACAAAGTTGATTTTCTGGGTCTAATCCTTTCTCCATAAGATAATTGGCCCATGTAGTAAGTGTTTCCCAATGTTCTTCGGCATACTTTGGATTTCCTTCCTTCACAGCTATTGCTGTGGTAAGTATCAGCATGTTACCAGACTCTTCCACAGGCATATCTCCACCGTATGTTTGACCATTGGCATGAGGATAAGTTCCCACATCATGAGCTGCAAATGGTTTTGTCCATTTACCACTTTCGGAATAGTAAAATATAGGGTTGAGCATACCCTTAAGTAAATCAGGATTATATTTCAAAAATAGCGGTGCTGAAGGATAGGTTACATCAACAGTTCCAATAGATCCATTACTAAAATTTTCCTTCGATAAGAACAGCATGTTTCCTTTATTGTCCCTGACTAATTTATGTGCGGCGATAGATTGTCTGTAAGCTAAGAGGCATAATCTTGCATAGTTCTCCCCGCCAACATTTAAAGCTTCGTTGTAGATTTGCTCATCAAGGCTGTTTGTACGCTTTAAAATTTCTTTGTGATCGTCTGCAGATGCTTGTAGCACCTCATTGAAAGATACCTTTCCATCTTGAGTCCACCAGGCTTTTAGGTTGTTACCAAAATACTGAATCGATTCTATATCATCATAGGCAACCATTACATAACCGTATTCAGAATTGGAACCTACTATTCCAAGATTTTCTGTAATACTCATGACAGGCATTTTTTTAGACATAACAGCGTTTAATTGCTTTTTTTCATTTTGGATTGTTCCCTCATTTATAAATTGTTCCTTTACACTCACAAAGTCTCCAATGGAAACAGATTTGCTATCCGACTCTTGAGTAGCTAAGTAGAAGTATCCCCAATCAATTCTCACATTATCACCACTTTTCTTAAGGATTGGCTGCTCGATTGTGCCAGATTTGGCATACTTGACATTTCCAATTTGACCAGTTGTGACTTCAACTTCTTGATTGAGTTCGTTTACAGACCATTCTGGAGTAGCTTCAAAGTAAATCTGAACCTCGTGATCTGCACCATCATTGGAAGTCGTGCTATAATTGATATAGTTTACTGGACGAGATAAGATATCTAAATCATCCATTATAAGTGGAGAAACAAATTCAACTTTTAGGTCTATAGGGCCGCATGTAAATTTATATTTGGTTTTTGTAGCAGTGATTTTTACATCATTCTGTATCGCCGATTCACCAAATATAGGTTTGATATCACTTTCCTTGAATATACCGAAATCAACATATGCAAGTCCACCTCGATCTAAACAATGAGCTGCAATAATGTTTGTTTGCCCTGGCTTGATAAGGCTTTTATCAAGCTTTAGGATAATGTTACTTTTAGCACGATTCCCTGTGTCTACAATTTTTTCACCATTGAAATACAACTCAAAATCATCATCATGAGAATAAACTAAATAAAGATCACTATTTGCATATGCATCCTCTATTTCAAATGCTCTCCTGACCCAAATTTCGTCAGTTTCCCATGAAGTCTGGGTGTCACCTGTATTTGGAGTTCCGAAAGCTGCTTGACCTGATTTCCAAGAGGCTTCATCAAAATCTGGTTTTTCCCATCCATCATTTGGCTTTTCTGTGACAAATTTTGCGCTCCAAGGCTCATACTGTGCATTAGGTAAAATAGGCTCAAGCGGAATATCTTCTTTTCCCAGAAACCTATAAACCTTTCCATCTACTCGAATAGCACCTATAAGTGAGTGATTCTTTCCAGTCCAATGCTTGATGGGGGTATCATAAAGGTTATCCGATGTAGACCAGGCACTAATATATGGGTCTATGGTAATCAATGGAAATGCTGGAGCTCTAAGTGAAGCTCCAGTATCCTCCATTTGGGCACTTGAAGGAGCACAAGCGGTTGCTGTAAAGCAAGCTATAATAATGGCTATTATTCCATTCAAAGGTTTATTATACATGAAATTTAATTTTTGGTTATAATAGGATAATTTGATTTTAAGATTGCTATTAGTTTTTTAGATTATTAATTCTTCGTGGTTTTATCATTTTGAATCAAATCCAGTTCCTTTGATATAGAGTAGGGGAAGTCAGATTCTGAAATACCTCTTTCCTTATTGGGAACATCATTCATGGTGAACTTTATTTTTGTCCCTTTCATCAAAGCATCATGGCTTAGCCAATTTTTAGAATATTTCTTTCCATTGACCTTCATACTTTGTATGTATTTGTTTTGCCTACTGTTATTTTTTGCTTCAATTTCTATTTTTTTCCCATTCTCTAAGGTTAAGTTGATTTTTTCGAACAGAGGTGCACCAATAATGTATTCATCAGTTGCTGGACAGACTGGATAAAAACCCATTGCAGAGAAAACATACCAAGCTGAGGTCTGACCATTGTCTTCATCACCACAATATCCATCTGGTATAGGCGAATACATCCGATCCATAGTTTCTCTTACCCAAAACTGTGACTTCCATGGTTCTCCCGCATAATTGTATAAATAGATCATGTGTTGGATTGGTTGATTCCCATGAGCATATTGGCCCATATTTGCAATTTGCATCTCCCGGATTTCATGAATGACACTGTTGTAATAGCTTTCATCAAAAATAGGAGGTAAAGAAAAAACGGTATCAAGTTGACTTATAAAGCGATCATGTCCTCCCATCAAATCTATTAAACCAGCTATATCGTGAAAAACAGACCATGTGTAATGCCAACTGTTTCCCTCAGTAAAAGCATCGCCCCATTTGAATGGGTTAAATGGTGATTGGAAATCTCCATTCTTATTTTTCCCCCTCATCAGACCACTTTCGGAATCAAACAGGTGTCTATAGTTTTGACTTCTTAAAGCAAATTTTTCTATTTCATCTTTTGGTCTATTTAGTTTTTTAGCCAATTGATAGATTGCAAAATCATCATAGGCATATTCCAATGACCTTGCTGCACTTTCATGAATTCCCACATCGTATGGTACATAGCCTAAGTCTGTGTAATATGATGCTCCAGCTCTTGCAACAGCCCTCAATGGCCCCTCATTTTCAGCACCTTTGAGTACCGCTTCGTAAAGCGTATTGATATCGTATCCTGAGCCACCTTTTAAGTATGCATCTGCAACTACAGAAGCGGAGTTGTTTCCTACCATTATATCCCTATACCCTGGACTAGCCCATTCTGGAAGCCATCCACCTTCTTTATAAGCATTGACAAGACCTTCCTGTATTTGTGCATTAAGGCTAGGATACATAAGGTTGAGAAATGGAAATAATGACCTGAAAGTGTCCCAAAACCCCGTATCTGTAAACATGAAACCTGAGAGCACTTCGCCATTGTAGGGACTGTAGTGCATTACATTTCCACTCTCATCAATTTCGTAGAATTTTCTTGGGAACAAAAGTGTTCGGTATAAGCAGGAATAGAAAGTCCTTATTTGGTCTATAGAACCACCTGATACATTAATTCTCCCTAATTCTCGATTCCAAATTTCTTCACCGCTTTGTCTTACGGATTCAAAATCTCGATTTCCAATTTCCTCCAAATTTAAAAGTGCCTGATCAAAACTGATAAAGGATGATGCTACTTTAGCGTTCAATTGCTGACCTCTTTGAGCTGATTTGAATCGAACCACAGCACCTGCATGATCTGACGCTATTTCATCTGAGTTAAAATCAAATGCTCCATTATTCCAGATTCCACTGCCCTCAAAAGGCTGATCAAATGAAATCACAAAATAGTTTTTAAAATTGTCTGGAACACCCCCACTGTTTTTTGTAGTATAGCCTATGATCTTTTGTTCATCTGGTATGATTTTAATATATGATCCCTTATCAAATCCATCGATTACCACATAAGCACTATCGGTTTTTGGAAATGTAAACCTAAATCTAGCCGCACGCTCTGTAGGTGTGATTTCTGTAATAATATCATGGTCTGCAAGATACACGCTATAATAGTGAGGTTTAGCAATTTCAGATTTGTGAGAAAACCAGCTCGCTCGTTCTTCTTCATCAAATATTGGCTTACCGGTCATTGGCATAATGGAGAATTGACCGTAGTCATTCATCCATGGAGAAGGCTGATGAGTTTGTTTGAATCCTTTAATTTTATCTGCAGTATAAGTATATGCCCACCCACTGCCCATATTTCCAGTCTGTGGCATCCAGAAATTCATCCCCCATGGTAAAGCAATTGCTGGATAGGTATTACCATTAGATAAACTGGGCTTTGAGTCTGTACCCATTAAGATATTTACGTGATCAATAGGTTTTGTTTCCTGTGCAAATGATTGGAATGAAATACACAAGACTACGAGACCAATGATATGAAGCGATTTTATATTCATTATTATACTATAATTGTGAGTTTCCATGACGGATGTAGAAGTGTTGACTTAGGTTCAATGAATTTGAATTACCAAGTAATGGAAACGTTTACTCCCTCTGGGTCATTTTCAAATCCAATAAAATATGTTTTACTTTTATCATCCCATGAGGTATTTGCATTTACATTCATACCTTGATGATTAGTGATTTTCACATCTTCAGGTGATTTTGGAATCAATACACGCATGACATTATTGGTATTCAGTGGACTCTTAGCTACAAATTCGTATTTGTTCTTGTTGCGTCGCTCTTGCTCAACTCTGGCTGCTGTTACTAATACCTGAGCTTTTTGCTTATCCTTGACACGGTCAATATTGAATAAGAAGGCTTGTTGGCCAGGTTTCACGCTTTTTTCATTCAAGACAGGGATTTCTGGGTCAAAAAGATCTATCAATGTTCCTTTCAATATGAATGGGGATGTATCTGAATTTTCGTCCAATACAGAGACTATATCATATGCTCCTCTCTGAAGAACAAAATGATTTTTTAATACTATATTCCCTTTGTTTAGGGTGTTCTTATGAAGATTATTTATAAGTTTTATGTATTCTTCATCTTTTCCTTTTTCGAGAACAAACTCTTTGGGATCCTTTCTGATAATTGAAACCCTTCCCTTTCCAACTTTATATTCACCAGCTAAGTAAGGGGGATCTATTCCCAATAATTGAAATAAATGCTCCGAAGGTGCTTCAAAATCTTTCCCATTTGTATTCCACCACTCTTGTACAGATTGGAATGGATCATCATCTCTACCTGTATATACCAATATGCCACCTTTTTTTACCCAATTTGCTACATGAGTATGAGACGCTTCATCAGCTGGCTTCATGTTGGAGTAAGACATCAGAAGAATGTTGATATCTTCCCAAGTTTTGGAGTAAGAAGCATTTTCCAAATGGACTGTCTTTACGGGTATTCCCCTCTTGAGTAGAGGTAATGCTTGACCATAAAAGTTAGATAGTTGAGGATCATCATACCCCTCATGTGTTGGATATCTCTGAAACATCAAAGAATTGGCCATCAATACACCAATACCTTGTGTGCCATTCACTTTATTGTCCGAAAGGGGCATGTCATTGAGTGTATTGATCATCACTTGCATCTGAGTAGAGTAGAAGCGAGGTATCTGCTCTTTATGATCAGTATCCGCACTTGTGCGATAAAGCCCCTCATAAATCCTATCGGGCCAAGGCATCACTTCATAATCAGCTATCATAGGGTATAGGAGCTGAGCAACAAAAGTGGCCTGATAGTTCTTTTTATAATCAACCCAATCTCTTGGCCAATCCTCTATAGGATCTGTCAGAAAATACATCTTTCTTCCAGTTGGAGCAGTCATTGACTCCATGGAGCCATATTCCAAAAAGGCAGTCTCAAAAACCCTTTCCTTTTCTTTACCATCAAAGAAATTTGGTTCCCTAGAAGTACCAGTCCAAACTTGAGCTATGTAACCGTCCATGGCAGGCATTGATGCAAGACTGGCTTCAGGGCTCACAATTTTCCATTGGGAATAATTCACCAATGAGTGTGTTGGAACATAACATCTTACCTCCATACCTTTACTTTTGCCATACTCTTTGGCGAAAGTAAAGCACTCGTCTAAGGCACGGTAGTACAGATGATATTTCAGTTTGTTGGCCAAGTAAGTATTTTCTGCAGACTCATGCTGAGCTCTCCAGTCAAAACCATAATAGTCTTTCCATTCTCTCTTGAATGCTTCACTATACCCAGCTCTTGCCCAAAACTCAGGCTCTTCTAAGTATATGGCATCGATTCCAGCATCTATGACTCTTTTAATTACCGTCTCTTTGATATAATCAATGAAATTCATAGATGGAACTATGTAAGGAATCATTTTACCATGCCATATGGTATCGCCTTTTTGCGTGACTTGACCTTCATCTAGGTGCATTTTTCCATCCCACTTGCCAGTAAAATAATCTTGGTATTCTCCCCAAGCTATCCCTGTCATAAAATGTGTATTGTATCCTCTATCTCTCCATGATTGAACCCTATCTTCGAAAGTCATATTTCCTTTCTTGTGGTGATCTTTGATACTATATACAATGGCAACGTCAGCTCGAACATCTGTGACTGACTTCCATGGGTTTGATGTCTGAAATGCTGTTTTTTCTTTTCTTACTAAAGTTTTTTCTTGGCCTTCACCTGAGTTTTGTGAGCAAGCTTGGAAGCATATTGACAAAATCACAAGGTAAAGCTTGATATTTTTCTTCATGTTTTGGCTGTCTAGGTTTTTAACATTGACTCCTGCATTTAATTAATGTGCTTTAAAATGTTCTCCATGGTTTTGGAAGAGAGTCTTTTTAATCAATTGAAAATTGGAAGGAAGCTAATCATGATGAGACTAGCTTCCTTAATAGGCTTGAGGTTTAAAGTACCATCAATTGTTTAGCTTCATTGTAATTGTATCTTCTTATACCACTACCTCTCGGTGTATCATAATTGATACGTGCGGCGGCTCTTACAAACACAACTCTTCCTTCAGGTATAGTACCTGTAGATTCAATAGTGATGATTTGTCCCAGCTGAGCATTAAATGCAGATCCAGAGAACTCAATCATGTTTGACCACCTTTCATCACGAGCTCTATACCCTACAGAAGACGAGTAGCTCACAAAAAGTCTCACATCAGTGACGTTTTGAAAACTACTGCTGTACCCACCCATTGGTTGAATTTTGCTTTGAAACTCATCAGTAGATACACCGCGGGTAACTCTAACTTGAGCCCTCACCCTTCCATTGATCACCTCAGGTTCTCCAACCCATTCTACTTTTAAAAATGGTTGTACTTCAAATCTAACATCTTGTACGCCATGTATATCTAGTGTTTTAGATTCATTTGCAATAGGCACACCTCTTTCATCTTCCCTGACAAGTGGAATGAATGGCCCATCTATTTGGACATTGTAAGTTCCCTTGAACAATCGTGTATTTTGAAATGTACCATCAGGCATAGCAAAAAAATCAGGGTTCCATGTTGGATTTTCTCCCCAGCTCAATTCTGTAAGTCTCACTCTGATTCCTTCACTTCCTTGATCCGTAAGTATGGGCTCACCAGTAGCCACATCTACCACTTCACCTCTGATCGTCTCAGAGGGAACATCATAATTGTCAAGCTCAAAGAATGCACATGAGCTAGTAAGTGCAAGTATGAGAATATATATTTTAATTGATAGCTTTTTCATTTTTGTATTTCCTTAAATAAATAATATACTACCTGTTAGGCTGTTGATCTATGACTGGACTTTTGGCTACTTCTCCATTTGGGATTCCGAAGTAGTAATCCACAATATTGAACTCGAATGTCTTCAAACTCACCCATTGGAATCTTGCATCAAAGAAGTATCTTCCAGTCTCTGCTGACAAGAAAGGATATAGTCCTCTAAATCGATATCTTGTATCTACACTAAAGTCTTCTTTTGGACGATTCTCACCCCAAAAACCATCTCTTCCTTCGTAATGCTGAACCCTCCATCTTCTTAGGTCCCATTTGGTTTTGTGCTCTAGTGCTAACTCTTTTCTTCGTTCTTTTCTCACTATATTTCTTCCTGTGATATCACCAGTAAGGTTTCCATTCAAAAGCGAAGCCCCGGCTCGTTCCCTAATATCATTGATAGCCATAGTAGCTACTTGAAGCATATCAGATCCATCAGGAGATGGCACCCCCGCCATAGCAAGCTCCACACCTGCTTCTGCTGCTGTAAGTAATACATCTGCATATCTCATGATTACAAAATGTTGAGCAGATCTACCTTCCGCAGCTTCAAAAGAAGGATCAGGATTTAACCATTTACGGCCATACAATCCAGTCAAGCACCCTTCACCATTGTCGAAGAACGGTCCATTTTCACCTGCTGCTGGAATTGTACCTCCTTGGAATGGTGCTGATTGTTGTCCGCTACCTTCTCGGGGACTTAAGTAAAGTGTTTTTGGGTTACCTGTAAATGCAGGCAAATGTTGATATCTTTCTTCTGCAGTTGCAAATGAATAATTATTAAACAAAGGCCGAATAGGCTCGGAACCTGTGTAAACACCAGCTCTAATTTCGATTTCCCTTCCTTTGAATACATCACTTGGGAAAATTACATAAGCCCTGAGTCTAGGCTCTGCATTTGCGAAAAAGTCCATTGGTGAATCATACATTAAATAATTCCCTTCAGTGATTGAATTTCCAGTGGTAACTTTGATTTTCCCATCAGGATATCTTTCAAATCCTTCAAACAATTCAATAAAATCAAGAGTAGGGCATGTTCCTGATGCTAATGGTGCTTTGAAGATAAATGGAGCACTATATGCATCATAGCCATGAGTTACTGTTGGAAATTCAAACTCCTTGACATAAATATTTTCTGGACTTGTAAGATCACTGAACATGTCCACCATGTTTTGATATTGAGCTTGTCGATCTCCTGGAGCCCATCTTCTGCGGTATAGATCATATTGACCACTATTGATCACTTCATTGGCAGCCTTATAAGCCTCACCAAAATATCTTGCAGAAGCAGTCAAGGCTGTTTGCTCTGAAAAGCCAATTACCCTAACACCTGTTTTGACCCCATTTCCTGTAAGCCTACCTGGCACAGTTTCATTGTATTTTGCAACACTTCCAGCATATAGCATGGCTTCTGCCTTGAATGAAAGGGCTACATACTTATTTGAATATCCTCTTTTAGGACTTATTGGTTGGAGTAATTCAATCGCTGTATCAAAATCTGACAATACTTGATCCCATGTTTCTTCTTCTGTAGATCTCGGGATTTCTAAATCACTATCTGCGCTTGGGTATCGCAATACAGAGGTAACAAGAGGAACACCACCAAACCTCTTTGCCATAGCTGCAAATACATATGCACGAACAAAGTATGCTTCTCCTATGTAGTGATTATAAGTAACTTCTGGAAATGAACTTTGGAAATCTGGCAATCTTTCGATAAGGTAATTGGCATCTCTGATTAGGGCCAGTGCTTGACCCCAATATGCAGTTCTTTCTCCTGTAAAGGCAGCACTAATTCCATCTCTATTTAAAGACTCCCCTGTACCTTCTATGCCCAATGCGCCAAGCCAAGAATTGAACTCAACACCCCATTGTGCCATATACTTGAAGTCTTCGAATGGCATCCTACCATACATTCTAGCCATGTAGACATCCATTCCAGATTCGCTGGACATCAAGGTTTCATCACCTATCACATTTGGAGGTGGGACATCCAGGTCTGTACAAGATGCTATGCATAACAAACTGATAAGAATAAATATATTTTGAATTTTCATGGTTACTTTCAATTTAATGTTAACACACTTTCAGAGTAAATTAAAATTGAGCTGAGACACCTACAGTATAAGTCCTAGTCAACGGATACATTCTTCCCAAATCATCGTCAGGATGCTCTGGATCTACAAATCTCACTCCTGTAAAAGTTAATAGATTGTATGCATTTGCAAAGAATCTGAAACTAGTGTTTGGGTTTTTGTTTGGTCTTAATGTATATCCGAGCTCAATACTCTTCAACCTGATATAATCAGTTCTTACTCTATTGAATTCAGAATTACCTATAGGATAATTTCCTGTATATCCATAATATCCACTATTCCACTCAATCGAAGGGTCATATGGGTCAGCGGTCGGGTCTACTGGATGCCACCTATCCATAAACTGCTGTAGTGTGCCACCACCATTTATTCCCCAAATGGAATAAAGTGGTTCTTGGTATTGCATAGACCCCAAAGCAGTACCTTGGATCAAAAAATTCATGTCAAAATTCTTGTAATTGCTATCGAAGGCCAAACTGAAATTTACCCAGGGAGTTTGATCATAGGCAAAAGGATGCTGATCTAAGTGATTGATTTCTCCATCACCATTCCAATCAACATATTTATAATCTCCTGGCAATACAGCATTTCCAGTATATTGAGGAAAATTCCATATATCTTCCCAGCTTTCAAATCTTCCTGCAGAGAGATACCCAAACTGAACACCTTGATACCTATTGGTTAGGTTATCATTTCTCCACCTTTCATATGAGTTACCATATGGTCCTTGCTGTACAGCAACCATATGTTGCCTTCTGGTTACAGTTCCAATTGTTCGAACTTGATAATTGAATAGACCTATTGAGTTCCGATGTGAAATTTCTAAATCTAACCCAAATTGTCTATCACTATTGAGGTTTTCTCTTGGAGCTCCAGTACCTACTACTGTCGGGACTTCTCCAGATCGATTTGCAAAAAGACCAGACCTTCTTCTATCAAAGTAATCGAAAGAGAAGCCAAACAAACCATTCCAAGCATCGAAGTCCATACCAATATTGAATGTGTTTGCAGTCCACCAAGTAAGTAATTCGTTTGGTACAATTAAAGAAGCTCCATATACAAATCTTGAGTCAAACATGTATCCCGGAGGCCTAGTATTGTAGTACCCTTGTTCTGCATTGCCACTTGTCTCTGGGTAAATCCAACCAGGGAACCAATCATAACCCAAAGTGCCATCATCAGCTGTGACTCCATAACTAGCTCTTAGTTTTAATTGACCAATGAATGAAAGGGCAGAAGACGATTGGAAAAAGGACTCTTCAGAGATTCTCCATCCCACTGACCCAGAAGGGAAAAATCCCCACTTGTTGTTGGTAGCGAATTTTGAAGAACCATCATATCTAAACTGAGCTTCAGCAATATACTTTTCAGAATAAGTGTAATTTAACCTTCCAAAATAACCTGTATTTGCAATTTCATATAGCTCATTGCTGCCTCCATACATACCGCCTTGCTGATTGGCAATTTCTCCACCTACCAAATGATCCATAGCAAATGCAAGGTCTCTTTGAGCAAAGAAATTATCGCCCTTTCTATTTTGTGTCTCTGCACCTAGAAGTGCAGAAATCCGATGATTTTCAAAAGTCTTATTGTAATTTAGAAGGAATTGACCTAAAACCTGCTGTCTACCGAAAAACTCTCTACGGATTTGATTTGGATAACTTAGGTTGTACAAGTTTGAAACATAAGTGTTGGTAGGCTCATCAAACCTATATTGATAATACTCTCTTCGATTATGAATATTGTTGTCCATTCTGTAATCAAAACTAAAAAGAGCTTTAGCTGATAGTCCATCAAGAGATGAGGAGACAGCTCCTAAATCATAATCTAGAGAAGCTTGAGATTGTAAATGCTGCTGATTGAATTGTCTGTATCCTGATATGTCAGAACGCATCATTGCCACGGTATTTTGTTCAAGATCCAGTCCTTCAAAGTTTAACATCGTACCTTCCGGATCTGCAAATGCAGGAAATAACACACCCTGTCTCCAATAGTTTCTAATAATATCCACAGCACTGGAGTAGGGGGTGTTCCTTTGATCTGATACACCACTTAGGTTAAGGTTAAGCTTCAATCCAGGACTGATCTCAGAAGTCACATTTGATCTTAAGTTGATCTTATTATAATTCATGTCTCCTGATTTAAAAAAACCTTCCTGATACAAATATCCACCTGATATATGATATTGGGTCTTTTCAGTACCACCACTGATACTTATATCATGCTGGTGTTGTGGAAAATGCTGGTTAATGATAAGATCATTCCAGTCTGTTGACCTTCGCTCACCTGTACGAAATGCTTCAAAATCTGCTTCTGTAAAGATTCTGTTTCCGCCAGCTATATTATTCATTGACATCTCATTATAAAGTGTCATGGCTTCAAATGGATCGGCGAGTTGTGGGAAACCTGATGGACTTTGTAAAGTGAAAAAGCCATTATAGGTAATTACAGGTTTACCACTTTTTTGACCTGTTTTGGTTGTTACCAAAACTACTCCATTTGCAGCCCTAGCCCCATAAATGGCAGCAGAAGCATCTTTAAGAACTGACAGATCTTCAATATCGTTTGGGTTTAACCGCTGAAAATCAGCCATTGTTCTTACTACACCGTCGATAACTACTAGAGGTGCGCCAAGTCCTCTGATATCCATGTTATTATTGAAAGTACCTGGTTCTGCACTTCTTTGCCAAACCCTAACACCAGCAACTCTACCTGTTAGCATGTTTTGTGGGTTTTCGTTTCTAGTTTGGATCATTTCACTCCCTTTGATACTAGAGACAGCACCAGTTAGTGTAACTTTTTCTTGGGTCCCATATCCGACTATAACTACTTCTCCTAGTTGCTGAAAATCTGGTTCGAGAGTGATATTGATCACTGATCTTTCTCCTACGACAACTTCTTGAGTAGTGTGACCGATAAATGAAAATTGTAGCGTAGCACTGCTATTGGGTACTTCAATTGAATACACACCTTCTACATTACTTACAGCACCAATAGTTGTTCCTTTCAAGATAATGTTGACTCCTGGGATTGGATCATTATCTTCTGCTGAGATAATTGTTCCAGTGACTATGATCGTCTGATTTTCATTTGTGATTTGAAACCAATCTTCTTCAATCATATTGCTATGAGCTTTCGCATCATATAATGATGCATGGAAAAGACAAAATAAGAGCAGCCCAGCAAATAGGTGCATTATGGGTACCTTTGCCAATAGTTTATATACATGTTCCATAAGATTATTTTGGTTATTATGTTAATTAAATTCTGAATGGGAGTTCCTTTATAGGATAAATACACACCTAGGCTTTATTGTGCTTTTTAATGGCTTCTGCTAGGTGTGTTTAAGTTTATTTTTCAAGCTCATACCTAGCTAAAACAGCATATTTTGCTGCGAAAGCGAAGCTGAACATTCCTTCAGTATTGTTGTTGTTTGTTGTATTACTCCATCCTACCAAGAGATTAGTAGGGAGGAAACCATTATGAAGAAAATTTTCATAGCCATAGTCCAAATTGTTTTGAAATGATTCAATATAACTTGCTACATTTCCATAAGATGGATAGATATCAACATATCCTCTCATAAGTACGCCATTGAACCAATTCCTGAATCCACTTATGTCAAATGTGTAATAATCAGGCATAGTTTGGCCAAGTGTCGCAAAGTAGTCAAAGCTAGCGTCAGATAGCTTTCTAGCGTCTTCTAGATACTCACTGTTTCCTGTAGCCCTATATAGATCGGCTGCACCAGAAAGCATTGTGCCGCTATTGTATGTGATCGCAGGCCCCACACGATCTTGGCAAAAAATACCTCTTCTATAAGTTGTCCCATTAATAGTTTCGGTCTGAGGATTTCCTGGCGTACAACCCCCCATCATATCGTCATATACACCATCAGGACGAAGCAAATACTTCTTCTGCCATTTATATACCTTTTCAGCAAATAGTAAATAATATTCACTTTTTTTCATTTGAGAAGTACGTCTTGTGACCCTATCATTTGGGTCTATGTATCTATGAGTTAATACTTCATCACTATCTTTATATAGCTCATGAAGCCAAACTAATGGACTTACCATTGGTCCATTGCTGCAAGAATGCTTTGTAACATAGCCTGGGCCCCATGGGATACCACCTCTTTCATTTCCATTTGCATCATATGTACTATCCCATCCATCCAAGACATATTCAGTTAAGTACTCTGCTTTCTGTAAATATTCATTGTTTCCAGTAATCTTATAAGCTTCCAAAAACTCTCGAACCAACCACATCTGATCGTCATATACATTTTCTATTCCCGCAACCAATGCAGAACCTTTTGAAGCACCTCTATTTACACCGTAGACTGTCCACTCCTTTGTTTGTGTATAAGACACAAGTTCGAAAGTCCCCAAATAGTAATCACTGTTTTGGTAAAGTCTTGATAGTAAATCACTGTATTTAGAAAAATTCTCATCGTAAATACTAGCATTTCCATGTTCCTTTTGAGCCTCTAGACTGTGAAGTATTGCTGTTACAGCTTCAATAGCAGCAGTGTACATCCAAACACTTCCTGTTTCTGAGGATTTTGTTTGTGTAAATGGATTGTAATAGCGTGACATAGCCATACCCACACCTTCAAAATGGGCATCAACAGCATTGTCAGTTATTTCCATAGCCCTTACTAAGTTTTGCTCTGAAAGGGTCAATTCTACATCAGGCTGTCCATTTGGGTTATTATCATCATTTTGATCATTACACGCCGAAGTAACTTCGAATAGTACTCCGAAAATTGCGAAGCAAAGTAGTTTAATAGTTAAATCCATTTTTTTCATTTTGACTTTGTTTTAGTTTATTTCGATTCGCCTGATTACAAGCTTATTCTCACCAGTGTTTGCAATACCATTGTATACCCCCAATGCCAAGGTAATGTCGGTTCCATTGAATGCAGAAAGGTCATAAGTAAATGTGGCATACGCTTCTGGATCACCCGCGCCACCCTGACCATGTTTAAATTGCCAGCAACCATTGTCAGCTGGACTTGCTTCTTCTGCTGTATTAGAAGTAGGGGAGATATGTGTTACAACACCTTGATTGTCAATGGCAGTTAGTTTAAAAAATGTAGGGTTATCTCCAAAATTTCGTGTATGTAAGGTTAATTGATTACTTCCTGAAGAAATGGAAAATTTAGAATAAAAATATGCTTCAGGTACTTCTGTATCGACTTCTGGTGTATTTCTTGTTTTTATCAGGTAACCTTCTGAAGGGAAAACTTCAGGATCTTTTTTTAATGGAACAAAGTGCCACTCTGCGGCAATATGACCTACGTCTCTCCATGATCTATAAGCTCCTACATAATTTCCTCTATCACCAGAAATTGGGCTAATCCCAGTGAAATCATTTTTTATATGAGGCATAGTTGATCTGACTGTCTCTTGAGTTAATCTCCACCCAGATACAACTTCAGTTCCCGGAAGCCAATCCCAATTTTCTACTTTTACGTCAGCAAATCTTATGGCTCTTAATACCAGTTGCTTCCAATAATCTCCAGTAGATTGACGATAAATTCCAATTGCTATGATAACTTCCTTACCAACATATTCACTTAAATCAAATTCAAAATCATTATATGATCCGGATGCATAAGTTCTATTTTCACCTACCTTATTAGCAATAGGATTGGACTCAGATAAATCAACTACTTGAACTCCAAAGTGCACAGGAGAGGCATTATCAGCACTATGGGTACTTGCTCTTAAAGACAGAATTTTATTGTCTTCAGTGATTAATTTACTTCCGTATACATAAGAGTCAAATACATTAAGGTCCGCAGGATTGCTTCTGTCTTCATTATTATTTCTGATTTGTAAAGTAGTACCTTCATTTTGCTCCTCCCATGCACCCCTAAAATCTAAAGTGGACATATAATTACATGCCCAATCCCACCTTGGATATGCATCGGCATTTCTACCACCTCTATACTCATTGTAATACCATTTATCGGCTGATTGTAAGTCTTGAGCTGTCATACCTCGCAACACTTCTTGACTTCCCATTTGAACATTGAAAGTGGCTTCATTATTCACAAAATCAGAAGCACTTACATTTCTTGAAATGGTAGTGTAATTTGCTTTCGTAAATGTTAAAGTGTAATTGTCAACCACCAAGTCTTTCAACAAATAGCTACCATCTGCACCACTTATAGTAGTTCCTGCTACTCCAACACTCACTGTTACTCCTTCTAAAGGAGCGCTATTATTAAGAGCATCTGTAATATTCCCTTTAATTATTGCAGAAGCATTGATAAGGCTCACTTCAACTAAGGCAACTCTATCAGAGTCAAAATTTGAAGCATTGATAGTTCTACTTGTAGTTAACCAGCCTGATTTAGAAAATTTAATTCCTAAAGTTTTCATTTGCACATTATCAACAGAAAAGTGTCCATCAGACCCAGTCGTCACTACTATCTCTGGATCACCTATACCGACAATTGTAACCTCTACACCAGAGACGGGCTGATCATCAACATCGGTAACAATTCCAGAAATAGTTCCTGTTGATATATTCATCATATCATCTTCTTTTACACAGGAACTTATTTGGAAAGTGAATGCCACCATCCAGACTACATGAACTAGTAATCGTAATTTTTTAGTCATTTGATTTTAGGTTTATTAGTTAATTTTTAGTTATTGAATTCCGATATTGAGATTGAAGACACTAGGAAGTCAAAAAGCTAATCTGCTATCCCTTGAAGGTTTGCAATCGTTTCCGAAATTCAATTCTAAAGTAAAGTTCGAGTAGTTAAAAAATGGGTTAAAATTGGGTTAGTTGAATGAAAAAATGTATTAATCTTTTGAATTTAACCTATTATTCCAAAATAAAAAAGTGAAATAATCGCTTATACAGACAATTCATAATGTGATTCTTTATCAAAAACATACTCAAATGTAATTTTTAAAAGACTTGAATCTTCAAATCAAAAAACGCAACATGCACAACATGCCAAGGCATATCTTGTGGTAAAACCTTTTGTAGATTTTTCATTATGAAATTTGAATCGAGTTATCAAATCAGTAGACATACCCGTATAAGTTTTGCCAGATGATTTAGAATAGAGAATATAAACTACGAATTGCATAAAAATGTGAGATAAACAAAAAAGGCTTCCAAAAGGAAACCTCATATAAATTGAATTAAAATTTATAGACCTAATTTGAATTAAAATTATTCAAAGTGAACTTTGACCCTATGTTCGAGTAGGTGGATATGAATCCTGCAAATAGAGTAGCGAAGTCGGGAGTTGAACCGTGTCCGCCGCAGCGGATATGAATCCTGTGCTTTAACCTACCAATAACTATGGGATAAGATACCTCGCCAAAAAATTATTATAAAGAGATAACCCTATTTAGAAGGGATATCTAAAACTGATTGGTAAGATTTTTTTCCTTTACCCAAGCTCTTCCTACACCCGTCCTTAAATATTTTTCTCTTTTTAATGCTTCAACCTTTAAATCAAAAAACTCAACATGCCAAGGCATATATCTTGTGATAAAACCTTTAGTAGATTTTTCATTATGAAATTTGAAACGAGTTATCAAAGCAGTAGACATACCCTTATGAGTTTTTCCAGATGATTTAGAAAAGAGAATATAGACTACGAATTGTATAAAAATGTGAGATAAAACAAAAAAGGCTTCCAAAAGGAAACCTTACATAACCTGAATTGAGATTTATAAACCTAATTTGGATTAAAATTATTCAAAATGAACATTGACCCTATGTTCGAGTGGGCAGGATATGAATCCTGCAAATAGAGTAGCGAGGACGGGAGTTGAACCCGTGACCTCAGGGTTATGAATCCTGCGCTCTAACCAACTGAGCTACCTCGCCATTTAATTAATGATTATTTCAAATAAGTTCAAATAACTTTACTTTTAAAGTTGAACCCGTGTCCGCTATTGCGAAAATGAAACCTTTCTTATAACCAAAGAGCTCATTCAACAAAGCTTTATTTTACGACTATTAAACAAAAAAAGAACTTTGATAGAAACTTACCTTGATTAATGTCAATATTTCAATATATTAGGGAAACAAACTCATGAGTTACCCAGGAATCCGTAGTTTTGAGAGATTGATTATCAAAAGCCCTCTCAAATCGGAATGCAAATATGGTAGGTTGGCTTGTTATATGCAAGTGTTAAAAGATAAAAAATGTGATTTTTTATTCATCTAAAATGTAAAAATATGGTAAAGAATAAGTTTGTTGCTGACTATCAAATAAATACTTCAAGGAAAATTTTGTTTCCTTATTTAAGTTCAGCGAGCGGTTTGTCAGAATGGTTTGCTGATGACGTTAGAATTACAGAAGACAAAGTATTTATTTTTAACTTTGATGGCGAAGATCATCACGCTAGGGTAGTAGCCCAAAGGCTGAACGCCCATGTTAAATTCGACTTCTTTGACCCAGATATGGAGGATGAATCTGACCATTCCTATATTGAGTTTAAAATTGAAGAGAATGAACTGACCCAAACGCTTTTCTTAAAAGTTATAGATTACTCTGATTCTTATGATGATGAAGAATTAGAATCTATTTGGGAAAGCTTGATTATGACACTCAAGGAAATAATTGGAGGTTAGAGAATTGAGAAATTCCCATTTGATTTCCTATTTTTGAAATCTTGAAAGCCTTATGATCGTTAGTAGAGAGGCTGGAATAGGAAAATGTTTTAATGAAGAAACTGGATAAATTGATTTTAGGGTCTTTTATTGGCCCTTTTTTACTTACGTTTATTGTTGTGGATTTTATCCTGTTGACAGTAAACATGCTCAAGTATTTTGATGAAATCTTTGGTAAAGGCCTAAGCTTCATGGTATACATGGAGTTGATTAGCTATTTTTTGATCAGTATCTCACCAATGGCTCTCCCTTTAGCCGTCTTGCTGTCTTCTCTGATGACTTTTGGTAATTTGGGTGAACACTTTGAGTTGACAGCTATAAAGAGTAGTGGCATATCATTACTGAGAATACTACGCCCGATTGGGATTTTTGTAGTTGTTTTAAGTTTTCTGGCGTATTTATCAAACAACTATTTGGTGCCAAAAGTAAACCTAAAAACATTTAGTCTCCTATATGATATAAGGATGAAATCACCTGCCCTCGATATAAAAGAAGGAGTATTTTACAGCGGAATCCCTAATTATAGCATCAAAGTCAACCAAAAAATGGATGATATTAGATTGAGGGATTTGATTATATATGACCATTCAGAAGGTCAAGGAAATGTAAATATCATATTGGCAGATTCAGGAAGAATGGAGCCATTTTTTAATGAGTCTTATATGAGCATGACCTTATATAATGGTATCAGCTATAAAGAGTCAAGAGACAAGAGATCTTCTTACAATAAACCAACTGATTTCACAAGGACAAAATTTTCTGAGAATCAAATCATTTTCAACTTAGAATCTTTTCAACTAAACAGAACCTCTGAAGACCAATGGTCAAACAATAGGTCTATTAAAAATATAAGTCAACTTAAAGTTGGATTAGACTCTATGCAGGGAGAAATCAATAGAATAGTATTTACAAATTTTGCATCTTCAGAATCTTCATACCCATTTTATTCTAGAGATAGGAAACTCAATATACCTAAAGAGATTGCCCAAAGAAAGGTGATAGATGATTCGTTGAGAATTTTGAGAGAACAAAAAAGAGCGAAATTTGACTCTTTACACAATAAACGAGCTGAGCAATATATAGAATCCTATCAGGGAAATAATTATAATTTAGAAAATAGTAATATTGAATTAGATAGCGCCAAATTAATCCCTATTAAAGACCAAGAAGTAGCCTATAATGATTCACTAAAAATAAACGATGCATATTCAAAGGATATTGGCAACCCAAAAACTAATGAAGAGAATAATCAAATTGATCAGGAGAAAAGGGTCTTGTCAAGAACTGAAAGTCAAGATATAAATAATTCTAAGGCATTAAAAACTAACGATAAAAGTATAGAGAGGCAAAGCTTGAAACCAGCGGAGAAGCCTAGACAGTTTACTGAGGCTCAAAGAAGTAGAATAGACAGTATAATATCACAAGGAAATTATAGGCCTCGATCTGCGACTGTAGCTTTAAACAATGCCAGAACGCTAAAAAACGCTTTCAATCGTAAAGTTTTTGAAATCAATGATATCGAAAGGGAACACAGGAGATATCAAATAGCTTGGTATCAAAAATACACCACAGCATTTGCTTGTATATTAATGTTCATGATAGGAGCACCACTAGGTGCAATCATCAAGAAAGGTGGGTTAGGAATGCCTGTATTAGTTTCTATAATATTTTTCATCATTTACTATATGCTGACAATCACAGGTGAAAAATGGGGCAAAGAAGGCATGGCAGATCCGCTTTTTGGGACTTGGTTTTCAATTTTGGTGCTTCTACCTTCTGGAATTTTCTTCTTGAGACAGGCTAGGAGAGATGCAAGGTTATTCGAGCCAGATGTTTATGTAGAATTGTTCAAAAAGATAAAAAAATGGGGGCAAACAAAATTTGGAAAAAATCAAGACCCTCTTTTAAATTCCGAATAAAGCAATTACCTTTGTAGCTGTTTAAAATTAAAATTAACTAATCATGTATTTAACTACAGAGAAAAAAACAGAGTTATTCAAAAATCATGGTAGGTTAAAATCTGAAACTGACACAGGATCACCTGAGTCTCAGATCGCTTTGTTCACATTCAGAATCAAGCACTTAACTGAACATTTGAAGACAAACAAAAAAGATCACTCTTCAAGATTGGGTCTTTTGAAACTAGTTGGTAAGAGAAGAAGTTTGCTAAACTATCTTTACAAAAATGATATCGAAAGATACAGAGCTGTACTTGCTGACCTAGGAATCCGTAAATAATACTTATTGTAAGGTTCTCTTTTTTGGAGAACCTTACTTTTTTGTTTCCCCCCAGATATTAAACCTTACTTTTAAATCTATTACCCATTTATTCTTAACAAAACAATATGTTACCAAACGTTATTTCAAAAACTATCAAACTTCAAGATGGTAGAGAAATTATTATTGAAACTGGTGCCTTAGCGAAGCAAGCTGATGGATCTGTTGTCGTCAGGTTAGGCAAAGCTATGCTTTTAGCTACTGTAGTTTCAAAAAAAGAAGCAATTGACGGAGTAGACTTTCTTCCGCTGTCAGTTGACTATCAAGAGAAATTTGCTGCCTCTGGAAAAATCCCAGGTGGATTTCTAAAAAGAGAAGGTAGACTTTCTGACTATGAAATTTTAATCAGTAGAATAGTAGACCGAGCTATTCGACCTATTTTTCCTGATGATTATCACGCTGATACGCAAGTTGCTATTACATTGATGTCTTCTGATGCTGAAGTTTTGCCTGATTGTCTTGCAGGATTAGCCGCATCTGCTGCATTATCAGTATCTGATATTCCTTTCAACGGTCCAATTTCTGAAGTTAGAGTAGCAAAAATTGATGGTGAGCTAATCATCAACCCTACACCTTCACAATTGGAAAAAGCAAGCTTAGAATTTATTGTAGCTGGATCGGAAGAATATATTTTGATGGTGGAAGGTGAAGCTGACGAAATCTCTGAAGATGAGATGGTAGAAGCTATGCAACTTGCTCATGATGAAATCAAAAGACATTGTCAAGTTCAAAAAGAACTGACCAAAGAAGTCGGTAAAGAAATCAAAAGAGCGTATAATCATGAGAAATCTGATGCAGCTCTTTATGAAAAGATGCATGCTGAGCTTTATGAGAAATGTTATGAAGTAGTCAGTAGACAAATCCCTAATAAATCTGAAAGATCTGAATTGATCAAAGCTATCAAAGAAGAATTTGTTGAAGCACTTGGTGAAGAACATGAATTTGAAGGAAGCTTGATTGGTCCTTACTTTTCAAAAATTCACAAAGAAGCAGCAAGAAATCTTACTTTAAATGAAAAGAAAAGATTAGACGGTAGAAAACTTGACGAGATCAGATCTATTTGGTCAGTTGTTGATTATTTGCCTTCTGCTCATGGATCGGCTGTATTTACCAGAGGTGAGACGCAATCCGTTACTACTTGTACATTAGGTACAAAAATGGATGAGCAAATGATTGATGGAGCTGTTATCTCTGGATATAATAAATTTTTCCTACACTATAATTTCCCAGGGTTTTCTACTGGAGAAGTTAAGCCAAACAGAGGCCCGGGTAGAAGAGAAGTTGGACATGGTAATTTAGCCATGAGAGCTTTGAAAAAAGTACTTCCAGCAGAAGATGAAAATCCATATACCATTAGAATTGTATCTGATATTTTAGAATCCAATGGTTCTTCATCTATGGCCACCGTATGTGCTGGTTCACTTGCGCTTATGGATGCAGGTGTTAAGATCAAAGCTCCAGTAACTGGTATTGCAATGGGGATGATTTCTGATTCTAACACAGGGAAGTATTCTATTCTTTCAGATATTCTAGGAGATGAAGATCATTTAGGAGACATGGATTTCAAAGTAACTGGTACCGAAAAAGGTATCACTGCTTGTCAAATGGACTTGAAAGTAGAAGGGTTGGATTATAATGTTTTGAAAGAAGCTTTGTATCAAGCAAAAGAAGGGAGACTTCATATCTTGAATGAAATTTCAAAGACACTTGCTGAGCCTAAGCCTGAACTGAAGCCTCACACTCCAAGATCTTTTGTAATGTCAATTCCGAAAGAATTGATAGGTGCAGTAATCGGACCAGGTGGAAAAGTAATCCAAGAAATCCAAAAAGATACAGGTGCGACAATAGTAATTGAAGAGAAAGACAATGCTGGGAAAATCAACATTTTCTCCAATGATCAAGAATCAATGAACGCAGCTATCTCTAGAATCAAAGGAATCGTTGCACAGCCAGAAATTGGTGAGACCTATACTGGAAAAGTTAAAAACATTATGCCATTTGGTGCGTTTGTAGAATTCATGCCAGGTAAAGATGGTCTTCTACATATTTCCGAGATCAAATGGGAAAGACTTGAGAATATGGAAGGTGTGCTTGAACCAGGAGAAGAAATCATGGTTAAGCTGATAGAGGTAGACAAAAAGACGGGTAAATTCAAATTATCCAGAAAAGTCTTGCTTCCAAAGCCAGAGAAAACTGACAAGTAATATTAAAGTTCGAATTAATCATTTTGATTAATTTGAACTTTAAATCACATAAAATCTGTTGATAACAGAGTCCTATAATTATAATTAAACATTATTCTTGAATGAGGCAGCTAAAAATTAGCAAACAGATAACGAATAGAGAGAGTCAGTCCTTAGATAAATATCTTCAAGAGATTGGTAAAGTAGACCTATTGACAGCTGATGAGGAAGTGGTATTAGCCAAAAGAATCCGTGAAGGAGATCAGCTTGCTTTAGAAAAACTTACAAAGGCAAACTTGAGATTTGTTGTGTCTGTAGCCAAGCAATACCAAAATCAAGGTCTTTCTTTAGGAGACTTGATCAACGAAGGAAATTTAGGTTTGATCAAAGCTGCACAGCGATTTGATGAAACTAGAGGTTTTAAATTTATATCATACGCTGTATGGTGGATCAGACAATCTATTTTACAAGCCCTTGCAGAGCAATCTAGAATTGTAAGATTACCATTGAATAGGGTAGGATCTTTGAATAAAATCAGCAAGACTTTTTCTGAACTTGAGCAAAAGTTTGAGAGAGAACCTTCTCCAGAAGAGTTAGCAGAAGTATTAGAAGTAACAGCCAGTGAAGTGGTTGATACGATGAAGATTTCTGGTAGACATGTCTCTATGGATGCACCATTTGTGCAAGGCGAAGAAAACAGTCTTCTTGATGTCCTAGAAAATGATGGTGATGAAAAACCAGATGATGGACTTTTGAATGAATCTTTGAGAAAGGAAGTTCAAAGGGCTTTGTCAACTTTAACACAAAGAGAAGCAGATGTAATCACCCTTTATTTTGGATTAAATGGTGAACATGCTATGACTCTTGAAGAAATCGGTGAAAAATTCAATCTCACTAGAGAGAGAGTTAGACAGATTAAAGAGAAGGCAATCAGAAGATTAAGACACACATCTAGAAGTAAAACTTTAAAGCCATACTTGGGTTAAGAGTTCCTTTAAGACATACTATTAAGTAACCAATCAGAGGGGGAATATTCCCCCTCTGATTGGTTACAATTATTTCCAGAGTTTCAGTATTTCTATAATATGAGAAACTCAATTTTTATATATTCTCAGCTTCTTAAATAGAACGCGCATTTTTTATGGAATTTTAACACGATTATCCTTTGTTGTCTATTTTAAATTGACAAAATTTGCCAACCCTAAAAGTAAAATCAATGAATCAAGATATAGAAAAAGTAAAAGTATTAATTATTGGTTCTGGTCCTGCAGGATATACCGCAGCTATTTATGCCGCAAGGGCAGGTTTAAACCCAATAATGTATACAGGAAGTCAGCCAGGTGGTCAGCTTACAATAACTACTGATGTAGAGAATTATCCTGGCTATCCAGATGGAATTATGGGTCCTGAAATGATGGAGGATTTTAGAAAGCAAGCTGAAAGATTTGGAACTCAAGTAAGGTACGGATTAGTAACAAAAGTTGACTTTTCAGTAACCCCACATCAGGTTATTGTAGATGAGCAAGTTGAAATACATGCTGACACTGTGATCATATCAACAGGTGCTTCAGCCAAATGGCTTGGGCTTGAAAGTGAAGAAAGACTAAATGGAAAAGGAGTATCAGCTTGCGCCGTTTGTGATGGGTTTTTCTTTAGAGGTCAAGATGTTGCAATCGTCGGTGCTGGAGATACAGCATGTGAAGAAGCTTCATATTTGGCAAACATTTGTAACAAAGTCTACATGATCGTCAGAAGAGATGAAATGAGGGCTTCTCAGATTATGCAGAAAAGAGTAATGAACAATCCAAAGATTGAAATTCTTTGGAACGCTGAAACAGAAGAGATTCTTGGTGATGATGGAGTAACAGGAGCAAGAATTTTGAATAATGTTACCAAAGAAGTATCTGAAATAAAAGTTTCGGGTTTCTTTGTTGCTATAGGTCACCAACCTAATACCAGCATATTCAAGGAGTTTATTACTATGGATGAGTCTGGATACATAAAAACTATACCAGGTAGCACTAAAACAAATATTGAAGGCGTTTTTGCATGCGGTGATGCACAAGATCATGTCTACAGACAAGCTGTAACAGCGGCCGGTACAGGATGTATGGCGGCATTGGACGCTGAAAGATATCTAGCAGCTATAGAGTAGGCTTAATTAGTAAGAATGTCGTATATCAAGAGTATATTATTGATGCTATTTATGAGCATAAGTTTGTCTACAACTTATGCTCAAATCTTTCCCAAAATCATCAAGAAACCCAAAGAACAGGAGAGTCCTACAAAAAATCCATTACAGAGGGATTTAAGGCTATTTGATTCCCAGAAGTTTTTACAAGGATTGACAAGAGAGACTGATTCACTATTGTACTTGGATTATGTAGATATCAAAAAAAGATTAAGTATCGTTTCAGAAGATACACTTTCACTTATCTGGGCACCAACAAATCAGCTAGTGAAGGTTTCTGAACAGATTCAAATAGATAGTATTTGGGTTACAGCTTACGAATATTTTTCCTCCTGGGACAGCCAAAAAATCAACATTTATAATTTTAATCCAAAAGATTTTAAAGATACAGTTTATGTAAAGCTTTATGATCATTTTTTTGGAACAACCTATTCTATGCCATTAGATGAAACAAGGGTTACATCAGAGTTTGGATTCAGAAGGTATAGATGGCATCATGGGACAGATTTAAAGTTAACCACAGGAGATCCGATATACAGCACCTTTGATGGTATAGTGAGGATCAAATCCTATGATAGAAATGGCTATGGTTATTACGTTGTAGTAAGGCATAAAAATGGACTAGAGACGCTATATGGACACATGTCAAAAATTCTTGTAGAGGTAGGTCAAGAAGTGAAGTCTGGTGATGTTTTAGGTTTGGGAGGAAGTACTGGTAGAAGTACAGGCCCACATTTACATTACGAGGTAAGGTATCAAGGGCTTTCCATTAACCCCACTCAACTCTTTGACTTTAGTATAGGTAAACTCAAATCTGATGTTTACATGATAACTGCATCTAGCTTTGATCATGTAATAGAAACTCAAAAATCAGTATATCATAGGGTAAGGAGTGGAGAAAACTTGAGCGTAATCGCTAGAAGATATGGAGTAAGCGTGGCTACATTGACTAGGTTAAATGGTTTGACAACGAGGTCTGTACTTAGGGTAGGGCAAAATTTAAAGATTAGATAAACTTTTTTCATTCAAATGAATGTTAATAGTTGATGAATTTAACAATGAATGCATTGAAACTTGACATATTAGTACTTGCTGCACATCCTGATGATGCAGAACTCGCTTGCTCTGGAACGATTGCTTCTGCAATAGCAAGAGGAAAAAAAGTAGGGATAGTAGATTTTACCCAGGGAGAACTAGGAACGCGCGGTACCCCAGAGATTAGGCTTCGAGAAGCCAATGATGCTGCTAAAATTCTTTCGCTTTCTGCAAGAGAGAATTTAGGTTTCAAAGATATACTTTTCACAGACGACACAGCGCATCAGCTGGAAATTGTAAAAATGATCAGAAAATATCAGCCAGAAATCATATTGGCTAATGCGATAAGTGATAGACATCCTGATCATGCAAAAGGAGGGGAGGTAGCGTCGAAAGCTTGCTTTGTAAGTGGATTGAGAAAAGTTGAAACTAGTCTGAATGGTCAGCAACAAACTCCCTGGAGGCCAAAATTTGTTTACCACTATATTCAGAATAATTATATTCAGCCAGATTTTGTGGTTGACATCTCTGATTATTGGTCTACAAAAATGGCTAGCATAAAAGCTTACAAATCACAGTTTTTCGATCCGGAAAATAAAGAACCAGAAAGCTTTATTTCTTCAAAGAATTTTTTGGACTTTGTAGAAGCAAGAGCTAGGGAATTTGGGCACAGTATAAATGTAACCTTTGGTGAAGGGTTTACTAAAGAAAGAATGATCGGAATAGACGATCTATTTGATCTAAAATAAATAAAGGATAGCATCAAGGTGCTATCCTTTCTAATTTCCAAGATTGATCATTTTGAATTTTATACCTGATACGATCATGCAACCTACTTGGTCTGCCTTGCCAAAACTCAGCCTCTTCAACTAGTACACGATATCCACCCCAATGCGGTGGTCTCTGAATATCCTCTTTCGCATATATTTCTAAATACAGTTTTTCATTTTCCTCTAAAAATGTCCGACTTGGAATCACTTGGCTTTGTGGCGAGGCCCAAGCGCCAACCTGCGATGAAAAAGGTCTAGAGAAAAAGTAATCATTCGACTCTTTAGGAGATACTTTCTCGACTTTTCCTGAAAACCTTACTTGTCGCTGCAACTCTGGCCAGAAAAAAGTAAGAGCAACTCGTGGATTTGCTGCTAACTCTTTGCCTTTTTCACTTTCATAATTTGTGAAAAATACCAAACCATGATCAATCCCTTTTAGCAAAACAATTCGAGAATTGGGGTAACCATTGGTTTTTACGGTAGATAAACTCATGGCATTTACTTCTATCACCTTGGATACAACAGCTTCTTCAAACCAAACTTTGAATTGACTCAAAGGATCATGTGAAACATCTACTATATCTAGTGATTTCAATGCGTAATCAATTCTAATATCTGCTATTTTCATACTCAAATAGAAAGTAAAGCGTTTATAAACTAAATTAATTAGAGATTAAATGTAATTTTTCTGTTAAGAATTGTGCACTATTAATCTGGTATAAAATTAATATTCTTATTGCATTTAAAAAATTTAGATATATATTAACATTCTTGATAAAAACAGGTTTTAATGGAAGAAAATCCTCAAAGTCAGATCAAACCAGGAACATTGTTGATTTCTGAACCATTTCTACAAGATGAAAATTTTGTAAGATCAGTGGTATTGCTTTGTGAAAACAATGAAGGCGGAGCTTTTGGGCTTATCCTAAACAAACTATCTATTTTAAAAGTGAGTGAATTAATTGACCGTTTGAGTTTTTTGGACTCTGAAGTTTACGTTGGTGGACCTGTAGAGCAAAATACTTTTCACTTTATTTATTCAGGAGAGTGTATGCTAGAAGGAAGCATTTCTTTAGGAAATAATTTATGGTGGGGAGGTGATTTTAACCAATTAGAACAAAAGATTATAAACTCCGAAGTCAATCTAGATTACATTAGGTTTTTTATAGGCTATTCAGGATGGTCAGAAGGTCAACTTGAAGAAGAAATCGCAGAAAAAACATGGATTCACACACCATGTACTGAAGCGGAGAGTTTATTCACATCAAGTCCTGAAGAATTATGGAGAATTATTTTGAAAAATATGGGTGGAGAATATCAGATTATGGCAAATTATCCAATTGACCCAAGATTAAATTGAACAAAATGATTACTTTTGTTTATACTGCATTTGATAAGTACTACACAAACTATGAGCACAGACAAAGAAATGTCCGAAGAAGACAAGGTGACCCAAGCAGCTGAAATTGAAGGTGTAACGGGTAAGAGTGAAACAAATGAACCACAAAACCTTGATGAAACTACTGAAGAAGATCATCATGATGAAAATGAGGAAGAGACGTTGGATTACAGTAGTATGTCCAAAGAGGAGCTTTTGGCTAGCATAAAATCAATTATGTCTTCTCCAAATTTTATAAAATCCGACAGTAAAGTTAATGATCTCAAACTCCATTATGATGAGTTTTTTAATAAGGAAAAAGATGCCGCATTACAAGAATTTATAAAGACAGGTGGGGTAGAGGATGATTTCGAATATAGACGAAGTAATGAGGATTCGAACTTTTATGCATTGGTACACGACTTCAAGGTTAGAAGGGCCGAATTCTTTAAAGACCAAGAAAAACAAAAGGAAAAGAATCTTTTTGCTAAAAATGCAATTCTTGATAAACTGAGAGATTTGGTAGATGGGGAAGAGACAACGCTTAGCATCAACGCTATCAAGCAAATTCAAGAGGAATGGAAATCAATAGGTCAAGTACCTGCCGCTCAAAATAAGAGCCTTTGGGCTTCCTACAACGCTTTGATGGATAGGTTCTATGATAATAGAAGTATCTATTTTGAGTTGAAAGAATTAGATCGCAAGAAGAATTTAGAACAAAAAATTGAGGTTTGTGAAAAAGCTGAAGCATTAATAAAGTTAGATAATCTTGCAGACGCAATCAAGTCCCTCAACGATCTACATGAGGAGTTCAAGCATATAGGCCCAGTGCCGAGAGAAGATCAAGAATCTCTATGGAATAGATTTAAAACAGCTTCAGATACTGTATACGGTCGTAGAAAAGAATATTTTGAAAGCCAAAAGGAGGTATACTTACAGAATCTTGAACTCAAAAAACAATTGATTACTAAGTTAGAACCCTACAAGCAATTTAGTGCTTCCAAGATAAAGGATTGGAATAGTAAGACTAAAGAAGTCTTGGCTATACAAAAGGAGTGGGAGGCAGTAGGACCTATTCCAAAAGAGGAAGGTAGAGAAGTGAATAAGGACTTTTGGGGTGCATTCAAACAATTCTTCCATAACAAAAACTTGTTCTTTAAAGAACTTGATGAAATCAGGGCAAAAAATAAAGAAAAAGCAGAAGAATTGATTATAAAAGCTGAAAAACTTATTGAAAGTACGAATTGGCAAGAGACAGCTAATAAAATGATTTCTTTACAACAAGAGTGGAAAACCTTAGGACCCACTCCAGAAAAATTTAGAGATCAACTTTACACAAAATTTAAAAAGGCTTGTGATACTTTCTTCGATAACCGAAGAGCTGCAAATAAGGCAGTCAATAAGGAGTTTGAGGTAAACTTGACTACCAAAGAGGCTTTATGTGTGAAAATTAAAGAGGAAGCCAAATCAGCTGACAAATCTGAAGAGAACTTGGAGAAAATGATTCATGAGTTCAATGCCATTGGTTTTGTGCCAAGGAAAAATATGAAGGATATAATGGCTAAATTCAATGATGCGGTAGACTTTTATGTGAAAGAGTTGGGAATAGAAGGTGGTAATAAAGATGAGTTCCTTTTCAGGTTAAACCTAAACAAACTCCAATCTGATCCAAATGCTAACAGAACCCTCAACAAAAAGGAGCATGGGATTAGAAAGCAAATTTCCGATTTGGAAAATAATATCACTTTGTGGAAAAACAACTTGGAGTTTTTTGCAGAATCTAAGACTGCAGATAAGCTAAAAGATCAGTTTGATGATAAAATTAGGAAAGCAGAAGCTGAGATTGATAAGCTAAAGAAAAAACTTTCGATCATTCGAGAATTTTAATTCACTCATAAATAGGGAGATAGTTTTATCTCCCAATTTTTTTTACAAATAGGTTTTGGAGTTAAAAACAAAGCCCCTATATTTGCAGTGTCAAAAGGGGAAAACGATCTCAAAAAGACATAAAAGAAGCCTCTTTAGCTCAGCTGGTAGAGCAACTGACTTGTAATCAGTAGGTCGCTGGTTCGATCCCGGCAAGGGGCTCAAAAGGGTAGCAATAGCTACCCTTTTTTTTTGTGTGCCGTGCATGGTAACTAACTAGGTGGTGAAAGTCCACTGTGGGGGTTTGTAATCGCCAACCACTAGCCAAGAGCAAGGGTGTCCAATGCGAAGTGGAATCTGAAGGAAGCTGGCGGCAAAACT
>NZ_JAKZGP010000060.1 GCF_022549775.1 Belliella filtrata
AAAGAAAGAGATGGGGCAAGATCTTTCAGTGAATATACCATTGCTAAATGGCTATTTGGGTCTAATTTCGCTCCCATCTCCAACCACTTTTTGTTAAATTTACAATCATTTCAAACATAGGAGGTCTGCGGGTTCTATTGATTTTTTATCGGACTAATCACTGGACTACTTTTCTACTACTAGTGGTGTCCACTTCATCTCAGAGTAAGCACTAGCCAAGACATGCTGCACAAAAGCCATTCCTCTAATACCGTCTTCAGCTCCTGGATAATCTAGCCATTCCTGTTTAGGCTGCTGTCCTTGTTGTTTGGCCAATATGCATCTTGCAAAATTCCTGTAAATATTAGCAAATGCTTCAATATAACCTTCCGGATGACCTGCTGGTGTCCTAGTATTTTCCTGTGCTAAGCTAGAGAGATAAGGTGTACCGGCTCTGTAAATTTGATCAGGCTCATTTGGCCATCTTACTATTAAGGTATTGCAATCCTCCTGCTGCCACTCTAATCCTCCTTTATCTCCGTAGATTTTTATTTTAAGGTTGTTTTCTGCTCCTGTATCAATTTGGGATGCAGTGAGAATTCCCGAAGCATTGTTTTCAAACCTCATCAAAACAGCCCCATCATCATCTAGCTTTCTCCCAGAAACCTTGATATCTATATCTGCACAAATTTTTGCTACTTTCTGACCTGACACATACTCTGCCAGGTTGAACGCATGTGTCCCTATATCTCCAAAGCAACCAGAACTCCCACTTTTACTAGGATCTGTTCTCCATTGTGCTTGCTTGTTATCTTCTGTTTCTAACAGCTTCCATAACCAACCTTGTGGATACTCCACATATACTTTCCTTACCTCTCCTATGACCCCATCAGCTACCATTTGCTTAGCTTGCTTGACCATTGGGTATCCTGTATATGTATGAGTAAGTGCAAACTCAGTTTTGGCATTATAGATAATTTCATATAATCCTTTCGCTTCTTTATAATCCAGGGTCATTGGCTTATCCAAAATTACATGAAAACCCAGCTCCAGCGCCTTTTTAGCTGGTGCAAAATGTGCATGATTCGGTGTTACTATACTGACAATATTGATTCTTTCAGAAGCTGGAAGTTTAGATTCCGTTTCAAGCATTTGATCATAGGATTCATAAACTCTGGTCGGATCTAGCATCAAAGACTCGCCAGCTTGCTTTGACTTCGCTGGATCACTACTAAATGCTCCGGCAGTCAATTCTATAAGCCCATCCAAATGTGCCGCACTTCTATGAATAGCACCGATGAAAGAACCTGGACCACCGCCTATCATTCCCATCTTCAATTTTTGAGTATTTTGCATCTTGATCAATTTTATTATTAAAATTAAATTATGATATTGCTGTATTGTTCAGAATAGAATAATTAACCCTAAGTCAAACACCGAATACTGTTACAAATCAAACACAGTCTTGATTTCCTTTTTTGGTATAGCTGAAGTAGGCAACATTCATTCATTATTTTGAATCAGTAAAACTTAAAATTAAGAGAAAAAGGCTAAAATTTAAATTTAAAATTAATAGTTTGGCAAATCATTTCTCTAAATCTAACTACTTAAACCTATTAACCAATTAAATTAATGAGTACAGGAATTCGCTTTCGCCTATCATTCATGATGTTCTTAGAGTTTTTTGTCTGGGGATCATGGTTCGTAACTTTAGGCACATTCTTAGGCACCAATCTAAATGCCACAGGAGCACAAATAGCCACGGCATTCTCTACACAATCACTAGGGGCAATCATCGCACCATTTATCATTGGACTCATTGCAGACCGATTCTTCAACGCAGAAAAAATATTAGGATTCCTTCATTTAGTGGGGGGTGGCTTGATGTTTTACATGTACAACTCAACAGCATTTGCAGGATTCTATCCTTTCCTTTTGGTGTACATGATTTTGTTCATGCCAACTTTAGCATTAGTAAACTCCGTTTCCTTCAACCAAATGGCAGATCCTGAAAAATCCTTTTCAGGAATTAGAGTTTGGGGAACTATAGGTTGGATCATTGCAGGAGCATCTATTAGTTACCTATTTCACTGGGATTCTTCAGAAAACTTGGCTCAAGGCTTATTGAGGAATACTTTCCTTATGGCAAGTATTGGTTCAATCATATTAGGAGTATTCTCCTTCTTCTTGCCAGCTACTCCTCCAAAAGCAGACAAAACTCAAAAGCTCAAAATTTCAGAAATACTTGGCTTTGACGCAATCAAACTATTAAAGGATAAAAATTTTGCAGCATTCTTTGCATCTTCTATATTGATCTGTATCCCTTTGGCCTTCTACTATCAGAATGCAAATCCATTCTTAGCTGAAATAGGAGTGGCAGATCCTACAGGAAAAATGACAATTGGTCAAGTTTCCGAGGCATTGTTCCTTTTGTTACTACCGTTATTCTTTAAGCGATTTGGTTTCAAAAAAACATTGTTGGTTGGAATGGTCGCTTGGGTTGTCAGGTACTTACTCTTTGCTTATGGCAATGCAGAAAGCGGGCTACCACTTTTGATTGTTGGTATAGCTTTACATGGAATATGTTATGATTTCTTTTTTGTGTCTGGTCAGATTTACACAGACTCCAAAGCTGGTGCTAAATTCAAGTCTGCCGCTCAGGGCTTGATTACCTTAGCCACTTATGGAGTAGGAATGCTGATCGGATTTTACATAGCCGGTATTGTTGCTGACATGTACTTGCTAGAAGACGGCACACACATCTGGCAATCTATATGGCTAATACCTTCAGGTATAGCTTTAGCAGTTGTGATTTTCTTCTTGATTTTCTTCAAAGAGGATTCCAAAAAAGTCTCAAACCTAAATTAATCATACACCATGAATCAAATTAATAGGCGAGCAAGCATCAAAAAGATTATGGCAGGCACTTTAGTCGCCAGTGCTGCTCCTTTGATACAAATCAATGCAGAACCAGTGAAGAATTTAAGCCTAAAAGGCAATGTCAATCATGCTGTATGCGCCTGGACATTTCCTCACCTCTCTTTAGATGAATTATGTAAAGCCATCAAAAAAATTGGGTTCAACGCCATAGATCTTGTTGGCCCTAAAGATTGGCATATTTTAAAGTCAAATGGCGTAGCGTGCTCCATGTGCAATGGTGCAGAAGTTTCACTTGAAAAAGGCTTTAACAATAAAGCATACCATGATCAATTGGTTAAAAATTATTCTGAAATCATCCCTCAAGTAGCAAAGGCAGGATACAAGAACTTAATTTGCTTTAGTGGAAACAGGGATGGGATGGATGATGAAACTGGACTTCAAAACTCAGTAGAAGGTCTCAAGAAAGTAATTGGGATAGCTGAAGAGCACGGTGTTACCCTTGTAATGGAATTATTAAATAGCAGGGTAAATCACCCTGATTACATGTGTGACAGAACATCTTGGGGAGTAGAATTATGCAAAAGGTTAGGAAGTGAAAATTTCAAACTTCTATACGACATTTATCACATGCAGATAGATGAAGGAGACATCATCCGAACGATCAGAAACAACCATCAATACATCGCACATTACCATACAGCTGGAAACCCAGGCAGAAATGAAATCGATGAAACACAGGAAATCTATTACCCTGCTGTAATAAAAGCGATAGTTGAGACAGGCTTCAAAGGCTATGTGTGTCAGGAATTTATCCCAAAAGCAGAAGATAAACTGGCATCTCTTGCAGAGGCTGTGAAAATCTGTGATGTTTAATTTAAAGTGAAATAATAAGCTCAAAATAAGATTATGGCAAATCAATATGATGCAATTGTAGTAGGCTCAGGTATCAGTGGTGGCTGGGCTGCAAAAGAACTTACCGAAAAAGGTCTCAAAGTTTTACTTTTAGAGAGAGGTAAGAATGTAGAACATATCAAGGATTACAAGAATGCTACTCAAGCACCTTGGGAAATCCCACATAGAGGAAGAAGAACTTTGGAGATGATAGAAAATCATCCCAATCTCAAAAGAGATTACGTCTTGAATGAACAAAACCTTGACTGGTGGGCTCACGAATCAAACTCACCTTACATCGAGAAAAAGCCTTTTGCTTGGTTTAGAGGAAACCAAGTAGGTGGTCGTTCATTACTATGGGGTCGTCAAAGTTACCGATTAGCTGATTTAGATTTCGAAGCAAACCTAAAAGAAGGAATAGCTGTTGACTGGCCTATCAGGTATAAAGACCTAGCACCATGGTATAGCTATGTGGAGAAATTCGCTGGAATTTCTGGATCCAAAGATGGAATTCCGCATCTTCCTGATGGAGAATTTCAAAAGCCAATGGATCTCAACTGTGTAGAAAAGGATGTAGCTGCAAGAATAAAAGAAAAATATGGCGATGCCAGACACATGACTATCGGAAGAGTGGCGAATATCACCGAACCGCTTCCTGGCCGAACTAACTGCCAGTATAGAAACAAATGTTGGCTTGGGTGTCCATTTGGCGGATATTTCAGTACACAGTCTTCTACACTTCCTGCGGCCATGAAAACAGGGAACTTGACATTGAGGCCATATTCAATAGTAAGCAGACTATTGTATGATAAAGACTCAAAGAAAGCAACAGGAGTAGAAGTAATCGACTCCGAAACTAACGAGGTCATTGAATTCAATTCTAAAATAGTATTCTTATGTGCTTCGGCTATTGGTTCAACAGCTATTTTGATGAGGTCAGCTACTGATATTTGGCCAGGTGGACTTGGCAGTAGTTCTGATCAGTTGGGTCACAACATCATGGATCACCATTTCAGAGTTGGGGCCAATGGGACAGTTGAAGGTTATGAAGACAAGTATTATTTCGGCAGAAGGCCAAATGGAGTATATATTCCTCGATTTAGAAATATAGGTGATGACAAGAGAGACTATCTAAGAGGTTTTGGATATCAAGGAAGTGCGTCCAGATCAGGTTGGAGCAGAAATGTTGCTGAAATCAACTTTGGAACACAGCTCAAAGAAGCATTGAGTGAGCCAGGACCATGGAGTATGGGAATCACTGCATTTGGTGAGACGCTTCCATATCATGAGAACAGAATCACTTTAAGCAAAACAGTTGTAGATAAGTGGGGTCTCCCAGCGCTAGAAATGGACGCTGAAATAAAAGAAAATGAAAAGAAAATGCGTGTTGACATGATGAATGATGCCGCTGAAATGCTAGAGGCAGCGGGACTTAAGAATGTCAATACTTTTGATGCTGGCTACACCTTTGGCCAAGGGATACATGAAATGGGAACTGCAAGAATGGGAAGAGATCCTAAATCTTCGGTCCTTAATGGAAACAACCAAGTATGGGATGCGAAAAATGTCTTCGTTACAGATGGAGCATGTATGACTTCAGCTGCAGCTCAGAACCCATCTCTTACATATATGGCTCTTACAGCTAGGGCCGCAGCATTTGCTGTAGATGAACTTAAAAAAGGCAACCTTTAATCAAAAAAGTACTGAATTATGGCAATGAATAGACGAGATGCAATAAAAAGCTTTGCTTTGATGATGGGCGGAGCTATGGTAGGTGCTAATGTAATCCTCACTGGATGTAGCCCAGAAGATCAAATCATAGGTTTGGAGTTCACTCCAGACCAGATCGCATTCCTTGATGAAATTGGCGAAGCAATTATCCCCACAACTGACACTCCTGGAGCAAAAGCAGCTGGGATTGGTGAATTTATGGTAATGATGGTAAAAGACACCTACAATGGAGACCAACAAACTGTATTTATATCAGGGCTGAATCAATTAAGAAAGGACTTCAAGGATGCCAATGGAAAAGATTTCATGAAAGCATCAACTGAAGAAAGGACAGATTTCTTAAATGAAATGAATAAAAAGGCTAGCCAAAGCGAAAACCGTGAACCGCAAGTAATAGGCATGCTGAAAGATTTGACAGTCTTAGGATATTTTACTTCTGAGATCGGCGCTACTCAGCAATTACGTTTTGTAGAAGCCCCAGGTAAATATGAGGGTTGCCTTGATTATAAAAAAGGAGATAGAATATTTGCTCTATAATAATTCAAGAGAGACTTTTTATAGTCTCTCTTTTTAAGTTAAATCAACCCTAATTTCATATGAATAATAGAAGAAAATTCTTACAACTTAGTGCCACATTAGGCATGGGAGCATTCCTCCCATTACAATTTTGTAGTCCTAAAAATGAAAATAGTGATGCTCAAAACGAAACTGAGTTAAACTCCACATCTGGGAATTTAGGCCCATTTGGAATCCAACTTTGGTCAGTGAAGGAGGACATGATGAAAGACCCAAAAGCTACAATAACAGCATTAGCTGGCTATGGATACAAGCAAATTGAAAGCTGTAATTTAGGCAAAGGGATATTTTGGGGAATGAAAAACACAGCGTTCAAACAATTGATGGATGATCTCGGTACGGAAATTATTGCGTCTCATACCAATACTTTCGAAAACTTGGAGCAACAAGCTAAAGAAGCCGGAGAGATAGGAATGAAGTACCTTATAAACCCATTTGTAGGGCCTCAGAAGTCAATGGATGATTTCAAAAGATTGGCAGATGAATTCAACAAGCAAGGTCAAATATGTAAAGACAATGGCCTCAAATTCGCATATCATAACCATGGTTATACCTTTGATGAGCTTGATGGAGAATTGCCGCAGCAATATTTACTTGAAAATACAGATCCAGAATTAGTAAGTTTTGAGCTTGATCTTTATTGGGTGTACACTGCAGGTGAAGACCCTATCAAATGGCTAGAAAAATATCCAAATAGGTTCCCTTTAGGACATGTAAAAGACCGCATAAAAGATGCTGAAAAATCCCAACTTGAAGCATCCACATTAATTGGTGAAGGATCTATGGATTATATCAAAATAATCAATTCAGGTAAAAGCAAAGGAATGGAATACTTCATAGTCGAGCAGGAGAAATTTGATGGTGTTACACCAATGGAAGCTGCTGAAAAAAATGCGCAATATATGAGTGGCTTAGCCCTCTAACTGCTCAATAAGCCAAATTGACGTATTGCATTTATAGCGAAAAAAAACGTCTCAATTGATAATTTCAAGTTTAATTAGAATCATATTTGAAATTAATTTTTGAGACGTTTTTTTTTAAATTATCACTCCTCTTCAACCAATGTTGACTTTATATTTCTTGAGGCATAGATCAATATATATATGATCAATACTAAAATCACGAGTGCTGCTATTTCAAACTGTGACCAAATCCTTGACCTGTTTACAACCTTCTCTGAGTTTTCAGCCATTCTTTTCCCTTCTTCAATCTGTATCTGTGATAACTTTTCCAGATCACTCAAAGCACGCTCTATGTAGCCGTTATACACATGGACTTGTTCCTCATTAATACCTTCTTCTTCTGAATACAACAATTCATAATCACCAATTCGTAAATTATTCTCGATGATCTTTCTGAAGTCAGTCAAAAACTCATTTTCAGCATCTGTCAACTTCGTAGATTCAAAAGTGCTTACAATTTCCAGAATATTATCCTCATAAGCTTCGATATCTTCCAAAACGTGGGAGTAATCACCTTCATCCCAGCAATGATTAACAAGCAACTTGATTCGAAATAGGCTCTCTGAAATTGAAAATATGTAACTTTCAACCACTAGTCTATCCTCATAAACTGACACAAAAGACTCTTCCAGTTCCGTGAAGTTCTTTCTATCTAGAATATTTTTTCCAAAAATCAATAATAATAAAAAAGTCAATACAACAGCTGCTTTCAGCTTATTACTTAAGGACCTACGAGCTCTCATCTTCAATCAAATTTGGGTTTACAATTCCACTATATTTTCCAGAAACAGATATAAATGATTACAAATAAAAGAAAACAAAGCCTATCATCAAAGCTGAAATAGGGTTAATACATACCCTCTAAAAAAATTGTGCAATTAATTAGATCTTTTTCAGTTTGATCTATACCAACAGTTTAAATCCAGCTCAAAACTACCATGGAAGTTACTAATTTTCAAAGCTATTAACGATCCTTTAGAATATTCTCGACTTAAAAAAAAATCAAAAAAGAACCTCCAAAATTGGAGGCTTTGTGATCCTGTCAGGACTCGAACCTGAAACCTACTGCTTAGAAGGCAGTTGCTCTATCCAGTTGAGCTACAAGACCAATAATCAAGAATACCTCCAAAGAGAGGTATTCTTGATTAATTTTCCTTAATCTTCCCCATATTGACTCCACATTCGCTTCGCCATCGGGACAGGCTTCTAACCTGTACACCTTGTGTGTAAATTCTGTGATCCCGCTGGGGCTCGAACCCAGGACCCTAACATTAAAAGTGTTATGCTCTACCAACTGAGCTACGGAATCATTGATTATTAAAATTTACTTATCTCTTTATATAAGTTTGCACTCAAAGTATTTAAATAAAAGCTTTAAAACTTTAAGTTTACTTTCGTGATCCTGTCAGGACTCGAACCTGAAACCTACTGCTTAGAAGGCAGTTGCTCTATCCAGTTGAGCTACAAGACCTTGATTTACTTTTACTTGAAGTTTAAGTAAATTGTCGGGGTGGCAGGATTCGAACCTACGACCTCCACATCCCAAATGTGGCGCGATACCGGGCTACGCTACACCCCGAGCTATACTTTCAACTCCTAATTTTCTGTTTCAACTTTAGCTAACAAATTTTGTTCATTAGCTTAGTTTTCACACCTTCTGTGTAAATTTTGTGATCCCGCTGGGGTTCGAACCCAGGACCCTAACATTAAAAGTGTTATGCTCTACCAGCTGAGCTACGGAATCATTATGTTTTATTTTTTGCCTCCTACTTATTAGGAAACCTTATTTTTTTCCAGTTTTTGACTTGTTTTTTGTCAAATCATTGCCGTAATTGGACTGCAAATTTAAGCGGACTATTTTAAAATGCAAAACTCAAAGACAAACTTTCTTACAAAATTTACAATATTTTTAATGGCAATCATACAAAGCTTTAATTGTCAAGCCAATACATTTGAACAAGAAAAAGCAGATTCTTTGTTTGCTACAAAGAATTACCAAGAATCTATGGAGATATATGAAAATCTCCTGCATCATGAAGAAGCTTTCTCTCCTGCAATGCTTTTGAAGATGGCTTTTATAGAAGAAGGAAGAGGTGATTTTTCGAAAGCTAGCTACTACTTGGCAAAATATTACGACACTAACCCAAACCCTCGTGTTATCACCAAAATCAAAACGCTAACAGAACAATCAAACTTGATGGGTTATGAGTTAAATGATTGGGATAGGTTTCTTAATTTCGCTACTGATTTTCAACTTGAAATCACTGCAAGCTTAGGCGTCCTATTACTCATCTCCTTATTGCTGCTTATTATTTTAGGAAAAAACCTAAAGGCTCCAAAGTATTATATCCCTACCTTTGGTCTTATTCTACTCACCTTTGCCGCCAATAACTTTTTGGATGGCCCCAATACTGGAATTGTAACGGGAAGCCCTACTATCATCATGGACAAGCCGACAGCTGGTGGTAAACTTCTACACAATGTGGACCCAGGGCATAGGGTAATAATAAAATCCTCTAAGGACAATTGGTATGAAGTAGCATGGGGGAATGAAAAAGGCTACATCAAAAAAGAAAGCATCACAAAATTGTAATGCTAATCATCAACCATCACTATTCTCGAGCTCTTCTTGTAAGCTGAGTATTTGACCAGGTGACATGTACAAATCTCTTATTTTGCTTCGGTATTCTTCACTGAACCCTTCTTGATTCAAGATGAAGTTCTTTACAGTCATGATCTGATGCCCCATCCCACAAGATATTGCATAGGTATCCGCTGCTATTTCAGCCTCTGTAAGCCTTTTATTAGACATGATATACCTCATGCCGAAATGCATCATATTAGCTGTGCTACGCTCCTTATAATCCATAATATGCCCTAACTCATGTCCAATCCACCCCACCAATGCATCATGTGGCACTTTTTCAATGGGTAAAATAGTATCTCCAAGATCTAATTCTCTTGTAATTTTTATTCTATACTCTCTATTTTCCTTGCCTGTCACCAACAAAGTCAATACTCTTGGTTGTGCTTGCATTACAGCTCCCTTAATCCTATCGCGGAATTCAAAGTCTATTCGTACTCCAGCCAACTCTGGGAAATACGCTAATGCCTCTACAACGACATCTTTAATCTCCCATGGTATTGTTTTGTTATCCACTTCAAATTTATCTTGATCCAGGACAGGTGAATCCGCATCACTTTGTAAAGAACTAGGTAAAAAAATCAATAGTAATTTAAGAATTATTGTAAGCATGCTATAATATTTATTTCCAATCAGTTATATTAATAAAAAACAACAACTATTCCAAAAAACCTCTTCAAAAAATAAAAATTCCCCAAAGAATTTGAATGTCATCGGGAATACTCGAATAACACCCTCCACTTTGGGGAATATAAGTCAATCAAAACTTAGATTAACAACCTAAGGTTTCAATATTATTTGCTAGCAATATAGGTAAGAAGGTCTACCACTTTATTGGAGTAACCCCACTCATTATCATACCAAGAAACAACCTTCACAAAAGTGTCACTCAATTGAATACCTGCATCCTTGTCGAAAATTGAAGTTCTGCTATCTCCATTAAAATCAGTGGAAACAACTGCATCTTCAGTGTAGCCCAACACCCCTTTCATGGTTGTCTCTGACACCTCTTTCATTTTTGCGCAAATTTCTTCGTAAGAAGCTCCTTTTCTCAATCTTACTGTCAAGTCTACTACCGATACATTTGGAGTAGGGACTCTAAATGCCATACCAGTCAACTTACCATTCAGTTCAGGGATCACTTTACCTACTGCTTTAGCTGCACCAGTAGATGAAGGGATAATGTTTTGAGAAGCGCCTCTACCACCTCTCCAGTCTTTAGCGGAAGGACCATCTACAGTCTTTTGTGTAGCGGTAGTGGCATGCACTGTAGTCATCAAACCTTCTTCTATACCCCAGTTATCATTCAATACCTTTGCGATAGGCGCAAGACAGTTTGTAGTACATGAAGCATTTGATACAAACACCATATCTGAAGTGTAAGACTCATGGTTTACACCCATTACAAACATTGGAGTATCATCTTTTGAAGGAGCTGACATGATCACTTTCTTTGCACCTGCATCAATATGTCCTTGTGCAGTCTCTTTAGTCAAGAAAATACCCGTAGACTCAACAACATATTCAGCACCAACTTCAGACCACTTAAGGTTGGCTGGGCTTTTTTCTGCTGTCACTCTAATCTCATTACCATTTACTATCAATTTACCGTCTTTCACTTCAACCGTTCCATCAAATTGACCATGAGTAGAGTCATACTTAAGCATATATGCCATATAATCTACATCGATCAAATCATTGATTGCTACGATTTGTACATCTTCTCTAGCCTGCGCTGCTCTGAAAACCAATCTACCGATTCTTCCGAATCCATTGATTCCTACTTTAATCTTGCTCATAATTATAGTTTATTTATTGTTTATAGGTTTGATTACAAAATGGACCATTTCAAAATCTTAAAACTCAAGCCCTAGATTCATTGAATAATTTATGGTGTGATAAATTTACCAATAATATCTCTGCCGCCCAAATTTAACAGAACTTGATATAGCCAATTCAACTTATGATATTTTAGTTAAAATATCATTGAACGTCTTGGAAGGCCTCATAATAGCAGATACCTTTTGCTCATCAAGCTTATAATATCCACCGACATCCACTTTTACTCCTTGTGCATTATTTAGCTCTGACACTATTACTGATTCATTATCCCTCAAAGCTTTGGCAATAGGCTCGAATTTCTTCTGCAATGCTTCATCATCATGCTGTGAAGCCAAAGCTTCCGCCCAATACAATGCCAAATAGAAGTGACTACCTCTATTATCAAGCTCTTTAGCTTTTCTTGAAGGAGATTTATCTTCTTCGAGAAATTTACCAGTAGCTTGATCTAATGTTGCACCAAGTACTTTTGCTTTTTCATTAGAAAATGTAATTGACAAATGTTCCAAAGAGACCGCTAAAGCCAAAAACTCACCTAGGGAATCCCATCTCAAATGGTTCTCTTCTACCAATTGCTCAACATGCTTTGGCGCAGAACCACCAGCACCTGTTTCAAAAAGGCCTCCACCGTTCATAAGTGGGACGATTGAAAGCATTTTTGCACTTGTCCCCAGTTCTAATATCGGAAACAAATCAGTAAGGTAATCTCTCAAAACATTTCCAGTCACTGATATCGTATCCTCACCTGCCTTGATCCTGGCTAGGGAAAATCTCGTAGCATCTACAGGAGACATTATTTTTATATCTAGTCCAGAAGTATCATGCGATTTTAGATACTCGTTTACCTTTTTGATCAACTCGCCATCATGTGCACGATTCTCATCCAGCCAGAATACAGCGGGAACACCTGTAGCCCTAGCCCTACTTACTGCTAGTTTTACCCAGTCCTTGATTGGCTCATCCTTTGTCTGGCACATTCTCCAAATATCACCAGCTTTTACCGTATGGCTTATTAGAACCTCATCACCAGACACTACTTGTACTTCACCATCATTTTCTATTTCGAAAGTCTTATCGTGCGACCCATATTCTTCTGCTTTTTGTGCCATCAGACCTACGTTTGGTACAGATCCCATAGTAGAAGGGTCAAAAGCCCCATGTGTCCTACAAAAATCAATAGTTTCCTGATATACGCCTGCATAAGACCTGTCTGGGATCACCGCTTTTGTATCTTGCTGCTTACCTTGCCTGTTCCACATTTGACCAGAGGTCCTTATCATGGCTGGCATTGAAGCATCTATAATCACATCTGAAGGCACATGAAGATTGGTAATTCCTTTGTCAGAATTTACCATCGCAAGATCTGGCCCCTCTTCCAAACATGCTTCGATACTTGCCTCTATAGCTGATCTTTCTTCATTTGAAAGCTGTCCAATCTTTGAAACCAAATCTCCAAAGCCATTATTTACATCAACTCCAAGCTTTTTCAAAACTACGGCATGCTTTTCGAAAACAGGCTCGAAGAACACTTTTACCGCATGTCCAAAGATAATAGGGTCTGATACCTTCATCATGGTAGCCTTCATATGCAAAGAAAAGAGCACACCATCAGCTTTCGCTTGTTTCTTTTGCTCTTTTAAGAAAGAAATCAATTCTCCTACACTTAGCACCGCAGCATCTATTACTTCCCCTTGCAACAGGGATAGCCCTTTTTTCAAAGTTTTTGTTTCCCCTGAGGCTGAGACAAAATTAATATCGACTGTAGTAGCTTGTTCTAAAGTAACAGACTTCTCACTTCCATAAAAGTCTCCTTTGCTCATACTTGCGACATGTGACTTAGAATCTGATTTCCATGCTCCCATGCTATGTGGATGCTTTTTAGCATAATTCTTCACTGCAAGAGGTGCTCTCCTATCTGAGTTACCTTCTCTTAACACAGGGTTTACTGCACTACCTTTTACTTTATCATACTTAGTCTTGATCGCTCTCTCTTCGTCTGACTTTGGATCATCAGGATAGTTAGGCAAAGCATAGCCCTTTTCTTGAAGTTCCTTGATAGCTGATTTCAATTGAGGCATTGAAGCACTGATGTTAGGCAGTTTCACGATGTTAGCCTCCGCTGTTTTGGCAATCTCACCTAATTCTGCTAATGCATCTTTGATTTGCTGATCAGCTTTCAGGTGCTCAGGAAATTGGGAAAGAATTCTCCCCGATAAAGAAATGTCGCGTGTTTCTACCTCTACTCCTGCCGAATTAGCAAATGATTGAACTATAGGCAATAAAGAATAAGTCGCCAAAGCTGGCGCTTCATCAGTAAGGGTGTAAAGTATTTTTGCTGTTTTAGTGGTCATTTTATATATATTTGTATCACTTAATTTCTGTTATTACATCGGCATGATAGGCCTATTTATAGCCACCACTCATGCTGAACAATCCCTAGTTTTCATTGGTAAGTAACTGAGGGTTTTATAAAATCTGGGCTAAATTAATTAAAATATCCCAGTTTCAAAGTCCATAAATCCTTATGAAAAATGGCAAAAAGTATTTTTCAAAGTATCAATTCTTCAGTTCAAATTTATCGGCGTCTTTCCATGCTGGAAATTTCTCCCTGAAAGCTATCAAATCAGAATAATTTAACTCTAAAATTAAAATCCCCTCATTTTCTTCTGCACTAGACACACATTCACCTTTGTAATCGTATATGGCTGAGTGACCAGAATATTCTACGCCATTTCCATCTACACCTATTCTGTTGACTCCAATTGAATAGGAAAGGTTCTCAACTGCTCTTGCTTGGAGTAAAATATCCCATGCCTTAACCCTAGCGGCTGGCCAACTAGCTACATAGATACTTAAATCATAATCCATCTCACCATCTGAAGAAGCCCCATTCCTAGACCATACTGGAAATCTCAAGTCATAACAAACTTGAGGAAGTATCTTCCATCCATTGACTTCAAAAACCCTTCTTTTTTTTCCCATATCATAGGATTCATCTTCCTGCGCCATACGAAACAAGTGACGCTTATCGTACCAGTCGATATCTCCTGAAGGGCTAACCCAAAGCATTCGATTGTAATATTTACCTGAATCCTGAATTATCGCTGATCCAGTGATTGTGACTTTCAGTTGTTTTGCTACCTGTATCATCCACTTACATATGGTATGATTCATGGGCTCAGACAATGATTCCATATCCATACTAAAACCTGTAGCAAACATCTCTGGAAGTATCACCAGATCAATAGCCTTTGGCAATTGCCAAAGTTTTTCCTCAAACATGGCTAGGTTTGCCACCTTGTCTTGCCAATATAAATCCGTCTGAATGAGGGCTACTTTGAGATTACTAACTGCCATTATTTCAATGGGTATATCATTCTGTAATCCGTCCCAACTCTCCCTTTACTTACTTCAATGAGCTTACTCTGAACCAATCTCTTCTTCAAACCTTTCAAGTAGTCAACAAAAAGTATCCCTTCCAAATGATCATACTCATGCTGAATCACCCTAGCTGTCATGCCTCCAAATTCCTCCTCTTTAAGATTCCAATTTTCATCATAATACTCTATGGTTAGCTTTTCTGGACGAATGATCTCTGCTCTCACTTCTGGGATACTTAAGCATCCTTCCTCAAAGCCAAAATTGTCGCCATATTCATCCAGAATTATTGGATTGATAAAAACCCTTCTGATTCCTTTTTCATCATCATCCTCATCTAGCATCAAGCTACTGTCTATTACAAAAAGCCTAATCCCTTGGTTGATCTGCGGTGCGGCCAAACCTACCCCGCTAGCATGATCCATTGTGCTAAACATGTCCTTGATCAAAGTAGACACATCACTCCCTTCTTGGATTTCTTCTGCCTCTTTTTTCAATATTGGATTACCGTAAGCTACTATTGGATATATCATAATTTTTCTAAATATGTCTGTAATATTATTGCAGCACTGATCTTATCAAGATTGCCTGCTTTCTCTTTTCTATCCTTCTTTTTACTTCCCATGGCTATCATACTTTGCATGGCCATTTTAGACGTATACCTCTCATCTACGAGGACAAGTTTTTTTTCAGGAAATAGTTTCCCTAACCTATCTTTGAGACTGATCACTCTCGGTGTCATTTCATTTGGTGTTCCATCCAGTGACTTGGGATAGCCTAACACTATGGTGTCCACTTCCTCCTTTGAAAAATAAGTCGACAAATACGAGGCTAGATTACTTGTCTCTATAGTTTCTAATGGGTTGGCAGTGATCTTGAGTACATCTGTAACGGCCAATCCTGTGCGTTTGGTTCCTAAATCTATTGCTATTATTCTTCCCATCAGTTACTATTAATTTTCTTCTTTGTTTTCCTCAATACTTCGAGTTCTAACTGTATAGCCTTGGGAAATAAAAGTTCATCTTCAATTGCAGCATGAATCATCAACTCATTTTCAAAATTCTGCAACTCACTATATAGTATCTTCATAGATAAGGGCGCATCATCAGGCAGATAATAATCCTTTGTCAATTTGCGAATACCCTCCATCTCATCATCATGATCTTCATGCGCATGAGCCAATGATGAAATTGGGTTAGTTTCCAAAATCACTAATGAATCAGCTACCCCGTAATCTCCTGCCTCTATCTCTTGCAACAGTTTTATCCTTTGAAACACACTACTTTCTTCCTCATGAATGTGATGAATAAAATCCTCCACAAAAAGAGGGAACATGATTTTCAAATCAGCTAAAATTACGGCATACTCGCCCTTAGATTCTATTCCTGTTACCATATTTGCCAAAAAAGGCAACTCTTGTCTTACAAAAAAATAGTGCTTTCTCTTCAGGTAGGCTATCAATACTTCAATAGGATGTAAATACAATTCGTCCTTCGTAGGCTCCTTTGCTAAGGCCCAAGACTCAAGCTCTTGGGTCAATTGTTTCGGATTCAATTTGAACTTAGCGCATACATCTTTGAGAAGGCTATCTTCAAACTGGTAAAAACTTATTCCAAAATAGTGCAAAACAGCAGCAAACACGTAATTATCAGAAATTAAGTCTTTGATAGGTCTATTTTGTATCTGTTTTGGATCCAACATAGTTACAAAAGTAAGGCATTTTAAGAAGAATTTCCTGAAATCCTTGTCTAAATTGAAAATGTTACGTTTATCAAAACGTTTTAAAGAAAAATACGGTTTAATAGTATATTTGAAGAATTTCCATTAAATAAGCATTCAAAAAAACCTGAGGATATCGTGAGCGAATTTAAAAACACAAAAGCCCAAGTAAGATTACCAATCATCATCGCATTGGCAATATCAGCTGGAATATGGGTAGGGGCAACTTTTGCAGAACCAAAAACAGACAGAAATGACCTCAAAGCAGCAATCTATAAACTTCAAGAGATCATCACCTACATCAATCGCGATTATGTAGATAGTGTCAATACAAATGAATTGGTTGAATTTGGCATTGAAAAAATGCTAGAAAAACTTGATCCACACTCTAGCTACATCCCCGCAAAAGACGCAGCACTTGCAAAGTCTCAGTTGGACGGAAATTTTGATGGGATTGGAGTGGAGTTTGGGATCATCAGAGACACCATTTATGTAGTGGCTCCTCTTACGGGTGGGCCATCTGAAAAGCTTGGCATACAAGCTGGGGATCAAATCATCAGTGTAGATGGTAAAACAGTTGCTGGAACTGGCATTACCAATCGTGATGTATTTGACTTGCTAAGAGGCCCTTCAGGAAGTACCGTAGTGGTAGACATCAAAAGAAAATCCCAACCAGAGTTATTATCTTTTGATATAGTCAGAGACAAGATTCCACAGTATTCTGTCAATGCATCTTATATGATCAATGAAGAAATAGGCTATGTGAAAGTGACAAGATTCGCAGCAACAACATATGAAGAGTTCAAAAGAGCTGTTGCAGAGCTTAAAGAACAAGGTATGAAAAAGCTGGTTCTTGACTTACAAAGCAATCCAGGCGGATACATGGGAGCAGCTATCAATATGGCTGATGAAATTCTTGGAAGCAATGCTGTGATCGTTTCACAGAAAGGGAAAACAAGCCGATTCAATCAAAAAGCCATGGCTGTAAAGGAGGGTATTTTTGAAGATGGCTCTGTGATAGTTCTTATAAATGAAGGAAGCGCATCTGCATCTGAAATTGTAGCTGGTGCTGTTCAAGACAATGACAGAGGCTTGATCGTTGGTAGAAGATCATTTGGTAAAGGACTCGTTCAATGGCCTATTGACCTTTCTGATGGTGCAGAATTGAGACTTACCATTGCTAGATATTATACACCTTCTGGCAGATCTATCCAGAAGCCTTATGGTCAAGATGAAGACTATAGCATGGATTGGGTAAAAAGACTTGAGCATGGCGAGTTTTTCTCTGCTGACAGCATCAAGTTCAATGATAGTCTAAGATACGAGACAGTCTCTGGAAGATCAGTATATGGAGGGGGAGGCATCATGCCAGACTATTTTGTACCTATGGACACCACAATGTCCTCGGCATATGTCAACAGACTCTTCAATTCAGATTCAGCTAGAGAGTTCTTCTTAGATTATCTTGACAAGAATAAGAAGAAATTCAATGGAATGTCTTTCGAGGAATATTACAACAACTTCCAAGTGACTGATGCAATGCTTCAAGAACTCATCAAGACAGGCGAAAAGAATAATGTCAAATTTGTTGAAAAAGACTTCAACAAATCCAAAGAATACCTCAAGGTACTCATCAAAGCTAACATGGGCAGAAACCTTTATGATGACAATGCATACTATAAAGTAATCAATGACATCAATGAAATATACCTTCAAGCCATCAAACTATTTGATGAAGCTGAAAAGTTAGCGTTTGCAGATAAAAAAGGTCAAACTTCAGATTGACAAGTATAAAGAGAGCTCAAGAAGCTCTCTTTTTATTTCCTCTTTGGCATAAAAAGTTGAATCTTGTAGCATATTCATTAGTATAGTATAATCGATTTGAACTTTCTAGCACCAAATATTTACAATTGCACCATCCCTAATTAAACCTATTAACCTAATTGATAATAACTAATGAAAAAATTCATCTTTATAACCTTAACTATTACCTGTTTTACAATTATGAGTCAAAAAGTAACAGCCCAAGCAAAAATCACTCACATCGCAGTATTTGTAAGTAACTTAGAGCAAAGTGCTGATTTTTATAAGAATGTAATGGAATTTGAAGAAATAGAAGAACCTTTCAAAGATGGTTTACATGCTTGGTTTGACATCGGAAACAATCTTCAGCTACACGTTATTGAAGATAATTGGGAACCTATCACAATCAACAAGAATAATCATATTTGTTTCAGTATTCCAAACATGGATGCTTTCATTGCAAACCTAAATGAAAAAAACATTGAGTTTGAGGATTGGGCTGGTGAAAAAGGGAAAATCAATCTAAGGCCTGACGGTATACAACAAATCTACCTTCGTGATCCAGATGGATATTGGATTGAAATCAATAATGAATACAACTAACTAAAAAAACAAAAATAAGAAAGGGAGGTTTGAGCCTCCCTTTCTTATTTTTATTAGTTGCCATATATTGCAGATGGCCACACATCATTTCCAGCATTGGTATCAGTAATAACCTTATCTGGATCAATTTCAATTTTAGTCACTTTCTTATCCACTTTCAGTAAATGTTGCCAAGTATTTCCTTTGAACCAAATCTCAACAGGAAGCTCTCTTCTTTCCGTACTTCCATCCTCATAAGTCACTTCAAAGACAACTGGCATTGGCATATCTCCTTTGTTAGAAAAAGCTACTACATAGTTTGCTCCATAAGGATAAACTCCATCCACGGCTAGATCAATGTTGGCATTACTATAGAACCAACCTTTCCAAAACCAATCTAAATTCTCTCCACTGACATTTTCCATATGGTTGAAGAAATCATTTGGCTGCGGATGCTTATAAGCCCAAGTCCTTATATAAGACTTGAATGCCTTATCAAACCTCTCATGGCCTAGAATATATTCTCTCAACATCATCAAACCAAGTGCAGGCTTCATATATGCTACCATACCAAGATTATTTGATTGAGTCCTGTCAGGGTGGGTTGCAATCGGCTCCCTGCTTGAGTTTGTCAACCAACCTAGGTATTTTCTAGTCTTGATGAGATCATTAGTGTATTCGCCATCATTGAAAGCCAAGTAGCTGTAGTAGTTGATAAAGGTATTGAAACCTTCATCCATCCAAGCGTGTCTTCTCTCATTGGTACCTACGATCATAGGAAACCAGTTGTGACCAAACTCGTGGTCTGTAACACCCCATAGAGACTCACCTTTTGACTTATAACTACAGAAGTTAAGTCCAGGGTACTCCATACCTCCTATATCTGCCGCAACATTGACAGCAACTGGATATGGATATTCGTACCACATTTCAGAATAATGTTCCACTGAAGCTTTAGAATATTCTGTAGACCTTCCCCAAGCCTCTTCACCGTCACTTTCTTTCGGGTATACAGATTGCGCAAGGGCTTTCTTTCCACTCGGTAAGTTAATCCTAGCAGCATCCCAGATAAATGATTTTGAGGACGCAAAAGCTACATCTCTCGTATTATTCATTTTAAAATGCCAAGTCAAGTTCCCCTCTGATTTCGGGCGATTTTTTGATATATCCCCAACCTCATCTGGCTGAATGATATAAACTCTCTCATCACTTTCAGATGCGTTTTTCATTCTATTCTGAAGCTCTTTGGTCAAAACTTGACCAGGGTTTTGCAATTCTCCAGATGCCACTACAATGTGGTCAAATGGTACAGTCACTTTATAATCAAAATCTCCATACCCAAGGTAAAACTCACCAGCACCTAAGTAAGGATCTGTATTCCATCCTGTGACATCATCAAATACAGCCACTCTTGGATACCATTGAGCCATAGCATAGATCGTTCCGTCCTTGACATCGAGCCTTCCCATCCTGTCCATACCTTTTACTGGGATTTTATATTCAAAATCCATGGTGATTGTCCCCACCCCACCATTTGCAGGGATTGGCTCAGCAAAGGTCACTTGCATCCTTGTATCACTGATCAAATAATCAGAACTCACTGACTTGTTCTTACCGCTGATTTGTGCTTTTACATTTGAAATATCATAGCCTCCATCTACGTCTCCACTATACCTATTTCCTTGTACTGGTGTAGTTAAAGTACCTCTTGAAGACTCAGTAAATCTATTTTGCTCCAAATAAAGCCAAACAAAATCCAAAGCTTCTGGACTATTATTAGTATAAGTAATTTTCCATGATCCTTTTACACTGTGATTTGCCTCATCCAACTCCACGGAAATCACATAATCAGACTTATTCTGCCAGTAGCTTGGCCCTGGCTTGCCTGAGGCAGTTCTATAAGCTGACCCTTGTCTGTATCCTATCTCTGTAAAAGCATCATCCTTGTTGTCTTTGACTGTTTGCCCATCTGATGTCCAAATCAGCCCAACAGAAAGCATCCCTAGTAAAAAACCTTTTAAGCTTTGTCTCATATATTATTTAATTTTTTTTGATCGGCTAAAATAATCAATCTACGATTAAGAAAAAACTAACCAAATTTTATATCAATACACATTTCTTTTCTTGTTTCAAAACCAATAAAATTTGCATAATGAATATTTTCAATTCTACTTTGTCCTTCAGTTTAAATCGACCCTATGAAAAAGTGTTTACTCATTTCTGCATTAGCTTTAGGTATATGTTCAGCTAAAGCAAATCAAGACAGTGTGACTGTTGACTTGGGAGAAGTAGTTATTAGTGAAAATAGAATAGAGATACCATTCAACAAAACCTCTAGAAATATCTCTATCATCAGTAGAAAAGACATCGAAACTACACCAGCTAGAAGTTTGCAAGAGGTCCTCGCTTTCACTCCTGGTGTGGATGTAAGACAAAGAGGAGTCACAGGCGTACAAGGAGACATTGGAATCCGTGGAGGAGGATTTGAGCAAACATTGATGCTAATCAATGGCATCAAAATGACCGACCCACAGACTGGGCATCACATTATGAATATACCCATTCCTCTACAGGCTATTCAAAGAGTGGAAGTAATGAAAGGGCCTGCCTCAAGAATCTTTGGTCAAAACGCATACGCAGGAGCTGTAAATATAGTAACCATGCTACCAGAATCAGCTGGCTTGAACATTCAAGCTTACGGCGGTGATTTCGGTATGAGAGGAGTCAGTGCTGTATCTTCCTTACCTGTAACCCTCCCCTTTGGCACTTATAAACAGACGCTTTCTGTAAGCCATGATGCATCAAATGGGCATTGGTACAATTCTGACTACAAAGTAAGCAATGTGTTCTATGAGGGAGGGTTAAACCTCAACGAACACCATGAACTCCGAACAATGATGGGATATACTGAAAGAGATTTTGGCGCAAATGGATTCTATACCAACAGCTTCCCAGATCAATGGGAAAGTGTACAAACACTCCTAGCCTCACTTAGTCATACTTATGAGCGAAACGAGCTTTATGTACAAACTAGAGCTTACTGGAGAAAAAATGATGATGAATTTAGGCTTAGAAGAAATGAACCAGCATTTTTCACTAATCTTCACACCTCACACACCGCAGCTTTAGAAGTGAATGGCCGATACCAAAGCCAAATTGGTACCACAGGATTTGGTGTAGAAGGAAGAAATGAAAAAATCAACAGTACTAACCTAGGTGAAAGGGAAAGATCCTTTATGGGTGTTTTTGCGGAGCACAGAATTGAATTTTGGGAGGATTTTGATTTTAGAGCTGGGGTATATTCGAATTATTATGATGAATATGGCTGGAAGCATTTCCCAGGTGCGGAGTTAGGATATCAGCTCAATAACAGTTCCCGACTTTACACCAATTATGGGGCAAGCTACAGAATACCATCCTTTACTGATTTGTATTATGAAGACCCTAGCAATCTCGCAAATCCTGACCTGATGCCTGAAGAAGCTCAAAGCTTTGAAGTCGGTTATAAATTCCAAAAAAATGGACTAAGAGCAGAAGTAGTTTACTTCAATAGATACTCGAAAAATCTCATCGACTGGTACAGAGAGCCCAGTACAGTCTCACCAAATCCAAATCAATGGACTCCTCGAAATATTTCAGAAGTAACATTCCAAGGAATAGAAACAGGAATACAATATGCTTTTAGTCAAACCAGCAAAAACATCAAAATAAAAGAAGCTTCTCTTAGCTACAACTTTATAGACGCTAATTTGATGCAAAACTCTGGTGTAGAGTCGAGGAATACGCTCTCTGCACTCAGGCATCAACTTATCGCAGGTTTACAAACAGAATGGTATACCGATTTTGAATTGAACATCAAAGCCAGGTATTTAGAAAGAATGGCACTTGATCCATACTTTTTATTAGATATAAGGGTTGACTATAACAGGCTAAAAACTTTTGGACTGTTTGCTGAGGCTTCTAACGTAACAAACACAAATTACATAGAAGCTGGCTTTGTCCAAATGCCAGGAAGGTGGTTTAGAGCTGGAATCAACTTAAACTTAATCAAGTAAGACTAAAGTTGTTTCAAGAAAAAGCCTAACATCCAAGCTTGTTAGGCTTTTTCAATTATGGATGTTCCAGTATGCTATTTGAAAACCTCAATTTATTGAAACATCTTCCATTTAGAATATGTAAAATACTCAACTGATCTCAGACAACTTTGCCAATAGCATTCTAAAAGACACTGAGAAATCCATTATGATTCCTATGTTTCAATACTGTCATCATTCTTCATGTCCTTTCAAAAACACATTCTTAGGAAAGCCTTATTTGCCTAGAATTTAAAAACCTTATAAAAACGCCACCCCACTATCATTTTTTCAGATTCAATATCAATGCATTACAAAATTACTTGAAAAAATTAAGATTGAATTTTTGCTCAATATTAAAATAAAGCTACCTTTGCAATCCATTCACAGAGCAATGGGAGTTTAGCTCAGTTGGTTCAGAGCATCTGCCTTACAAGCAGAGGGTCGGGGGTTCGAATCCCTCAACTCCCACACATAGTAATTAAGTCAATACCCAAAATTGGGAGTTTAGCTCAGTTGGTTCAGAGCATCTGCCTTACAAGCAGAGGGTCGGGGGTTCGAATCCCTCAACTCCCACAAAAAAAGTCTCTATCGAGACTTTTTTCTTTTTAGAAACAATTCGGGAATTCAACTTCACATCTTTTTCCTATATCCTCTTTTACCCGTTCAAATTCACCATACAATTCACTTCCGTATGTAGGTAAGTTAAATCTCGAACTTTATCCCTTGTGCCAAGGGCAGTGCATCACCGTAATTAATGGTATTGGTCTGCCTCCTCATGTAAGCCTTCCAAGAATCAGAACCTGATTCCCTACCTCCTCCAGTCTCCTTTTCTCCTCCAAATGCACCCCCTATTTCAGCGCCAGAGGTCCCAATATTCACATTGGCGATACCACAATCTGACCCAGCTGCCGATAGAAAAAGCTCAGACTCCCTTATATGCATTGTCATGATAGCAGAAGACAAGCCTTGCGGAACAGCATTCTGAATCTCTATCGCTTCTTCTAATTCATTATATCTGATCATGTACAAAATTGGCGCAAAAGTTTCATGCTGAACCATTTCATAGTGATTTTCAGCCTCTATTATACAAGGTGTAACATAACAACCAGACTCGAAACCGACACCATCCAAAACACCTCCTGGCACCAACTCTTTACCACCTTCATTCTTCACTTTATCGATAGCTTTCAAATACATTTTCACAGCCTCCTTGTCTATCAAAGGACCAACATGATTAGCTTCATCAAGTGGATTTCCTACTACAAGTTTTTGATATGCGGCCCTTAACCTATTTTTTACTTCTTCATAAACAGCATCATGAACTATCAACCTTCTGGTGGTAGTACAACGCTGACCAGCAGTCCCAACAGCTCCAAAAAGCGAAGCCCTTATCGCTATGTCTAAATCAGCATGCTGAGAGACAATCATAGCATTATTGCCCCCTAATTCCAACAAAGTCTTACCCAAGCGCTGACCAACAACTTGAGCAACCAACTTACCCATCCGAGTAGAACCAGTTGCCGAAACCAACGGGACCCTCTTATCTTTGGCGAGGTATTCCCCAACTCGGTAGTCACCATTGATCAAGCATGACACACCTTCAGGAACATTATTGCCTTTCAACACCTTCGAAATGATATGCTGGCAAGCAATAGCGGAGAGAGGGGCTTTTTCAGAAGGTTTCCAAACACACACATTCCCACATACCAATGCAATCATAGCATTCCAAGACCACACAGCAACAGGGAAATTAAATGCGGAAATAATGCCTACAACACCTAGAGGATGCCATTGCTCGTACATTCTGTGAGAAGGTCGTTCCGAATGCATCGTCAAACCATACAATTGACGAGATAGTCCAACTGCAAAGTCACAGATGTCAATCATCTCCTGAACCTCTCCTAAGCCTTCTTGGTAAGATTTACCCATCTCATAAGACACCAACTTCCCAAGATCTTCTTTCAATTCCCTTAGCGCATTCCCTACCTGCCTTACAATCTCGCCTCTTTGAGGAGCTGGAATCATCCTCCATTCCTTGAATGCAAGCAAAGCCTTATTCATTACTTGATCATAGGACGATTTATCGGTCACTTGAACACTAGCGATTAATTTACCATCAGCTGGGGAATACGATGCCATCCCCTCACCCGAAGTCTCCACCCATTTAACCCCAGTACTAGTTCCTAAATTATTTTTTTCTACCCCTAATCGTTTGAGGGCATCATTTATTCCAAAATCTTGCGACATATTTCTGGGTTTAATATTCGAACAATAAAGGTAAATCTAATAAAAAAATCAGATCATTTGAAAAAAGAATTGAATAGGATTACAAACCCAAACCGATCATCATCACAGCAGCCTTTTTGGGTCAACAGCATCCAAATACTTCTTAATACCTCTACCTGGAACAAACCGGTATACAAAATTGATCCTATAGTTGCCCGTCATTAAGGTATTATCAAAAGAAGAGTTCCTTACCATTTCCACCCTGTTGTGTACGTAATTGAAATTCACCGACCATTTCTCTGAATTATACCCCACAAAACCTCTTAAAAACATATTTGAACTAATTGCCCATCGGTTCTCAAAACCATTTGCAAACGCTAAATTTTGATGTCCCAAACTCAAATTGGTCGAGGCATATCCAGTGATAAAAAAATGCTTCAAAATCACAAATGTATGTGCATATCCTACATTAGGGCCAAACTGAAAGTAGTTACTCCTCTGGAAATTTCTCGATTCATCATCTAAAAACCCAACTGGAATAATTCCTTGCTCATCGAGTACATTTCCTCCATAAATTTCAAATCCTAGTAAAGGGCTTCCTGCAGACCTTTTTTGCCATTCGTTTTGCAAAAATGCAGCTCTTAAAGAAATCTTATCCCCATTAAACAAGTACTGCACATTTGCCCCGAACTTATGAACCCGCATCGTAGGGCTTACATAAAAAGGCTCATTACTAAAGTCATGTGAAGACAAATCAACATAATACCCTCTATAAAACTGCCCAAAAAGATCTATCACTAGATTTTTGGGGTACGCATGCGCTTGAAGATCTAGATACTTTGATTCACCAGTTCCTCGGTCTGGATTCAAAAAACCAAATCCATAGGCCAAATTTAAGGTAAGGTTGTTATAAGTAGCTCCTACCCCCATGTTCAAGGTCGAATTGGGTTCGAACCTCAACTTATTACCAGATACTCTATCTCGAACTTCCAGTGCAGTATACTTTCTGGAAGTGTATACTCTTGTTGTCAATTTATCTGGATAAACGACATAATAAGTAGAATCAGCTTGCGAAGCGTGAGCAAATTGACACCCCAGTCCAAAAAACACAAACATTAAAATCACTAAACCTAAGATTCGCATATATCAACAATTTAAAGATTAGCTAAAGCACAAGGTTGCAAACAGCATTTAAATTTTTCACTTACAAACCATGTCATTAGCAAAATCAAAATCCAATATTCAATGAGACTTTTGATCATACAATTTTAAAAATCAATCGCTGATCCAAAAGAAAAAGACTCGTTTGAGATTATATCAACTGTTCCAACTTCAAAGTTTAAGCCAAAACCGAAACAAATCAAATCAATTTCTTAATAAGTCACATAATTCCAGGTAAATCGGGTAGGAGAAACGGGATTAATTCCCGTTTCGACCTCCCACACCACCGTACGTACCGTTCGGTATACGGCGGTTCCTTGCTTTACGCCCTCTAAGAGAACGGGTTGACGTTGTTTTCAGTT
>NZ_JAKZGP010000061.1 GCF_022549775.1 Belliella filtrata
ACTTTATTGGAGGTATTACAGCTCCATTTCTTTCACTAATAGCAATAGTTTTACTCTACATAACTTACAGGTCACAAAAAGAAGAACTGTTTCAATCCAGACAACTTTTGAAAAAGCAAACAGAGACTCTTGATAAACAACAATTCGAAACAACTTTTTACAACATGTTGAACCTTCACAATGACATTGTGAACAATATTGATTTAGTAATAACAAGAAAGGTAGAATTAGAAAACAAGTATAATGGCAGCAAAAAGGTGAAAACCCAAAAAAAAGGGCGTGATTGCTTTACGACTTTTTATAAAGGGCTTAAACGAGTGTATGCACTCAATGGTGTGACAAATGAGCGCAGTAAAATGAACTCTTATTTTTGGAAATACTACAAGAGACATCAATCGGATTTAGGCCATTATTTCAGGAATCTTTATCATATTTATAAATTAATACATAATTCTAAAGTAGATAATAAAAAAGAATATGCATCACTTGTAAGAGCCCAACTTTCTTCTCACGAACTGTTAATGTTATTTTATAACGGACTTTCAGACCAAGGTGCTAAATTTAAAAAACTTATAGAAGAGTTTCAGATACTGAAGAACATGCCTTTAGAAGACCTAATTTCACCTCAGCATGAACAATTATATAGTGATTTGGCATACGGGCTTAACAATAGATTTAGACTAAAAGATACAATGGCAACAAAAGATGAGTTAAAGAATGGATTCAAAGACTATTTAAAAAAAATAGATGGAGTATTAGTTAGAGAAGTAAAGACTATCGAAAAACAAATAAATACCAATATCGGAGTTTTTGAATTAGACAAAATTGAACAAAAAATTATTAAAGAATTATACTTTGAAGGGGAGTTGCATGAAATATTTTCGCCAAAAGGTATTAAAGTTTCAGGAGTTATAGGTTTGAAAGCAACTGTACGTGAGTATAATTCAAAGGATGAAGAGTTTATGACGCGTAACTTAAAAATGCAATTTAATCAAGAAATTATAAAGTTTAATTTCATTAAAAGAGATATGGAGCTAGTTACATCTGGTGAGATTAGCCATACTTCTTTTGAATGATTCATATTGTTGAATCAATTATGCAGTTCAATTATAATGGATGAAAATAAACTTATAAATACTATGGGATTGTTAGCTGCATTTTGAAAATTTTAGACTGAGTTTAGATTACAGTCTCTAAACTATAAGACATAAGCAAGTGAAGTTAAATCCAGTATTTTTTTACTACCGTTGTTAGTAACAAAACATTTTTCTGCTTTGGCTTCCAAACTTTTTATAATCTTCGACAGATATAATAAATCTCTATTTTTTTCTACCATTACATAATGATTTGAAAGAAATTCTAGTTTGTTTTCGCCACCGTAAATTTCAAATTTATAAACATGTGGATTATTTAATTCTTTATTATACTTACTTAAAACAATAGTTTCGTAAGTCAATTCTACAATTGTTTTTTTTAAGTTAGAAATTCTCTTCAGAATAGGTTTCTCTATCATTTCAACTTTATCCCTACACTCACTATTATTCCAAAAAAACACCATTGATTTCTTAGTTTTATCTTTTGAAGATGGGTATATTATCCCTTCAACTTTTGGATTTCTTTTTTTATTAAAAGTATATTTTAGATATTCTGTAACGACTTGCGTAGGAACATAATCTCTATGTTCCCTGCCATCATGCTCTATTGGTAATGTAAAGTCTCTTACCAAATCATGTAAAAGAGTAATATTAAAAAATTCTTTACTACTAATAGCACCGAATATATTTGGAATAGCTGGCAACTTTGTAAAGTCGATAACACAAGTATCATTTTTTAACTTAAATACCCCAGTTGTAATATTTAAACCTTTCTTATTTTTCTTATCATAAATCTCCCTTATTGAAATATCATTATCAAAGGAACAATAAAACATGGATATACCAGCTGGACTAAACCTATTACTTGTTTTAGAAATATCATGAGGTGTAGAAATTAAATCTTTAAACTCTGTAACTTTTTCATTAGGTTTATTTTGGCGGCATCTGAAAACAATACTTCCTGATGGTATGATAGTAATTAGTTTAAACTTTTGAATCAAATCACCAATTATTTCTAAGGTTTTATATGAATACCTATTATCATTAGTATCATTTATATTAAATAGAAAACGTGAAGAATGTTTTATGTTATGTTTAAAGTGTTCCCATAAGTAAAAGACCTCATCCCTTTCACTACCATAATATTCATCAGTGCTAGACCAAGGAATATCATCTATACAATGAATAACATCCTCTATGACTTCATATACATCAGAGTCTAAATCGATTTTTTCAATTAATTCATTAACATTATAATTATTTGCTAAATATCCACCCTCCCTACTATTATATGGTGAAAAATTAACAGCATCAGTATAAAATTTAGATATTGAAGTCATTATATACTTCATTACTTCATCAAATTCTTCTACAAAAGAGCGTTTGTTACAGTAGTCACATGTTCCTCTAATTTTATTCTTTTTGATAAAGTCATTAATTTCTTGGTAATTAAAATGTCTATTGCATATCTTTTTATCAATAGAACCACAAATATGTAATTCTTCCATTTCAATCATATGCTGTTTTACTGCCCCCATATTAGTTCACTGGATTTTCAAAGAAGTCATTTGTTAACTTATAAGTATATACCCTCATTTCTTTTAAGATTTCTATAAAAAGTATTGATTGCTTCGATACAATATCAATATCTAAATCAATGAGTAAATCATATACTTTTTGTGGCTCATTATCATAGTGTACTAATAGGTCACGCTTACTTTTCCAATCAAACCCATCTAAACCATCTTCTAGTTTTTTTAGCATTGTGTTTATTTTTTCATATCCTTCTAAACTTTCAGGACTGTATTTTTTCATAAACTCTTTAACATTCTTACCCCAAAATGATTTATCTCTATATGTAGAATAGTGAAACAGCTTTTTAGCACCCTCATTAACTGTTATGATTAAATTCTTGGCACTGTATATCCCTTGATACTCAAATTTAGCATCTAAATAACTACCAGAAGCACACAGCGTATCTAAACATACAAGTTGAATCAAAAGTATAAATTCTTGAATTTTTAAGAATTCCTTCAGTTCATTTATAGAACTCGGTTTCTCTTTCTTTTTAAATAAATTATTAATTACTAACTGCGTGCTTTTTATTCCCGAACGCATACTTTGAGCATCTTTAGAAAAAAAAGCTATATTTTCATCCCTGATTTTTATTAATTGTTCTTTAGTACTTTCTGAGATACCTTGACCTATATAATTATTCATCGCATCAATTTAAGGTAAAATCCAAAAACAAACTAATAGTCTATTCGTCAAATAGTAATTAATTGCAATATCTAATATTAAAAACCCTTCCCAAAGCCTTTAAAATCCCCCTTAAATCTGCCCAAAATCCCCAAAACCCCCGAATCCGACCCCAAAAGACCCTCCAGACCCAACAACCCAAAATTTAAGCTTAAAACACCTACTAAATCTACAATAATTATAGTGAACTTTATTTAACTAAACACTTGGTTATTAATCAAAAAAGACTTACTTTTGTATTCCTAGAAGTGGTGATACCCTCATTTCAAGCAATTACAAATAGATACAGAATCATACTATTTTAGATACCTTTTCTAATAGTATATTTTTTAAAGATAAGTCACTCCAAACACAATAGATGATAATTAAGTAAAGCCAATAGGCTTTTTATTTTTAGATGATTTACTAGATTTTTCAATTCTGGGTATTAAGATAAAAAAAATGTAACCTCAATAATTTTTCAACATTAACAAATACAGAATGAAAACCTATTAGCTTATTTTTCTAAAGCCACAAATACAAAAAAGCCAGATAAATATAAGTAGAAAGTAATCTCTTTCATTTTTATAAACACCAAAAATTATAGACTTAGAGTAGGTCTATTTTTATTATACCTATAGTGGAATAAAAATTTCCCAAGGACTCCTATAAAGAATAAAAAATATTCCAAAAAAATATTCCATCTCAAATTGAACAACCTAATTTTTAAACTAAATCAATATGAAAACAAAATTTATAAATGCAGTAGATAGTGACAATAACCCATGCCAATACATTAGCCAAATTGCTAATTTTAAGATAGAAGACTTAGATAATACCAGTCTAAACAAAGTAACCACTGGGTCAGGATTTACCAGCTATATTTTAGAAAGTGATTTGCCTTATGTTATATGTGTACCTTTTAAAAGCTTGATTGATAATAAAATTCAATGGTGTAATCAAAAAGGTATTGAATCATTGGCTGTGTATGGTATAGATGCAGGTGGTGCTACAGATAAAGAGATTTTTGATTTTAAAGGTAAGAAGATATTTGTAACATGGGAAAGCCTTAAACGGCTTGTAAATGCTTTAGGGGATAAGGTGAAAGATTACAGAATAGCTATTGATGAAGCACATAAATTAACTGATTCTGGTGCTTTCCGTACTGATGCAATTCAAGATGTAATAGAACTACATACTAGATTCAAAGCTTTTGTTCTTGGTACAGCGACACCCATTGAAGATGATTATATGCATAGTGAATTTTTAGGGATTCAAAAGGTTCATATTAAATGGTACAATTTGAGGCAGGTGAATATTAAATATTCAGTTTATGAGCAGTCCAATTTACATAAAAGAGCAGCTATGATTGCTATAAATCATTTAACAGGTGTAACTGATGGTAATGCACATATCTTTCTAAACTCGGTGAAAGGAATAGCCAAAATCATAAAACAAATTGCTGGTTCACCATTCTTTGATAAATCCCAGATTAGGATTGTAGCTTCTAAAAGTGAAAGGAACAAAGAGATTTATAGAAGATTGAAACTACCGAATATAGAAGTAAATTCTATTAATGATGATGTTAAGAAAGTCAACTTTTATACAGCTACAGCTTGGGAAGGCTGTGATGTAATAGACAATGATGATTTAGGTAAGACATATATAATCTCAGATGGTGAGTTAGACCATACCAAAGTCAATGTATCTGTTCAACTACCTCAAATTATTGGTAGGGTAAGAACAAGTAAATTCAAACATGATATTGAATTACTCTATTCACCAAATAAGTATAATTCAAGTGTCACCAAAGAAGAATTTGAAGCTGAAATAATAAAGGAGTTTAAAGAAACCAAAGAGAAAATAGAGAACTACAAACTTAAAGTACAAAAGGTAAAAGAAATTGGATTTGATACTGATGATATTACTAAAGTGTTTAAAGAATCTGCTGAATCCAACCCATTTATACTAGAAAGAAACAATGACTTTATAGTAAATGAATTAGCTTTTAAAAATGAAATGCACAATTTTGAGACCATCCATAAAGTATATTATGTACCTACTGTGGTTCAAGATTTGAATGGGGTAAAGAAGGTAAGTAAACAATGTGCAAAAGGTGCTGACAGGCAAATAAAGCATAATGATATTACTTATAAATATGTAGCTGAAGAATCAAAAACAATAACTGGACTCGATAAGAAATTAATAACTGGCAGGGTTCTATTTTCTGATTTGTGCAAAGAATATATTGAGTTAATCCAAGAACCATTTAGTATATCAAACAGAATCAAAATCATAGAAGGAATTGAACCAATAATTAAAGAAGCTTTTGATAAACTTGGAGTTGATAAAATGAAAGCCTTAGAATATAGAAAAGGGGAATTTCAAAAAGAATTAATAAAAACAGACAGGTTAAATGACAATAGTTGGAAGGTAAGTAAACTTTTAGATTTACGTGTGGGGCAATGGGTTGCTACAGCATCTTTAAAAATTAAACTGCAAGAAGTATATGATGAATTAAAAATAAAAAAGAAAGCAAAGGCTACTGATATATCTAATTACTATAACGTACTAAGCCATAAAAAAAGAATTGATTCTGTTCCTGTAGCTGGTTTTACTATAGTTTTAGAAAAGTACTAGTAGGTAGTTAAAGCACTTACAATTTATGATAGTTTTATCACTAAATACACCTTAAAATTGACATCCTGAAAACCTAAAAAATAATTCGCCACTTGTTAAAAAATAGCTAATATAATCACCTTATTTATTAGTTTTTAGAACTGATTTTAGCTATATTTGTATTCAGTATTCTACTGTTTAAACTTAAATACACCTACTACTTTTCTATCATGAAAAAGCTTATCCATTACATCAAAAAAAACCAGAAAACCTTCCTTAGGATTCTATTAGTGCTACAGATATTGGTTTTCATACCAGTTATTATTGGCTTGTTTTCTTTACCCTTAACAGCCTATTTAAATTTCATTATTATACTAGCTGGTTATCACTACTACAGATTAATCTTAGTTACTCTTACCAAAATTGGTAGAACAATTAATTAACCACCCACTATTTAACCTTTACACTTATGATTTCTACAAACAACAACTTTAAGTATGACCTTGCAATAGGTCAACAATCAGAAAATCTATTAGCTGAAATTCTATCTGATACCACTTTGGAAGTAAAGTTTGATATGTACCCAAATGATAGATTCTTTATTGAATTAGCTTCTAAAAGATATAATTCTGATTGTGATTGTCACAGGTTACAAAAAACAGGTTTAGCTTCTAGTGAGGCTAATTACTATGCACTTTTAAAAAACAACTTTTTTATGATAGTATCTACAAAGGATTTAAAGGCTGCTATTAAAGATAAAGCTGCCAAAAATGGGGTAAAGGTTATTGATTTATTGGTAAGCGGTGGTGATGGTGAAAGAACTAAAGGAGTGCTAATGACCATACAAGAAATTACTGAATACCTAGATAATGTAAGAACCTATAAAGAATGTATAACATGCTGACAATGAAAATCAATAATGACTAGAATTAAAATCACAATTGCAAAATTTTTAGTAATACTATATCTAATCAGTTTACTTTTCACCAGCTTCACAATAGTTACTATAATCATCTTTTTCATACCTGTACTAGCAGCATTCTTTCTAAGCTATGGTTACATAGCAATTATAATTTTCAGCTGCTTACAGGGTGTAATTTACTTTTCATCTACTAAAACCAATGAACCCTAATTTAATAAACTTTGTACAAAAACTAACCATTAAAAGAAACGGCAAAAACCAAGATTCTGAAGACATATCACAAGAAGTATTCATTAACCTTATTTTAGAAGGTATTACTGAAATAGAGGGTAATGAACTACGGATAAATCATTTAATCCATTACCATTTAAATAAGCTGAATAGAACCAAAAAGAGATTCAACCAAGTAGATACTGTAGAGGCATTTGATAGATTGATTGAACCATCTACAGTAATTTGTAATACTGAATCAATAGAATCTTACTTTAATGATTTTAAAGCTGAATCATCAATTAAACCTTTAGACCTAGATTTATTTTATAGTGTCAAATTCTTAAGAATACCATACAAAGAACTATGTGAAGATAATGGCACAAACAGGAAACGAGTTAATAGAGTCTATGTAAAGTTTAAAAGTTACTTAGATGCTTTAGGGGTTAAACTGGATAGCTTTTATGATGAATAATTCTAGCTGGGGAAAAGATACTGCTTTTTATAGGCAAGCACCTTGGCTTAATTTAAGAAAAGCAAAAATAGAACAGAATCCTATTTGTGAGCTTTGTGAATCTGTAGGTATTGTTAGTGAAGGTACATTTATTGACCATATATTAAATAGGCTCATATTTCCTGAATTAGATTTAGAACCTTTAAATCTACAAACACTTTGTACCAAGTGCCATGCTCAAAAGACTGGTTTAGAAAAAAGGTTTAAATCAAAGGAGGCCTACCTGAAGGCTTTTGAAAGTGGGAGGTTGCAGTATGTTTGCCGTAAAGAAGTTAAAGAAAGACTACTAAAAATGCTAATTCTTGAAAGAATTTGATACATGACATTCTACTGCCTTTAGGGCGTTTTATCTATACTCGTTCCGTGTTGATTTGTTTTAAATTTGGTTAGAAAATCATATATTAATATAAGTGGTACTAACTCATACCCTTTATTAACTTTATTACTTATTAAAAAATTCTTTAACTCACTATCTAAATCATCCTTGAAATGGTAGTATTCATAAAATTTATTTCTAGTACTTTCATCTATTTGTTTGTACATACTATGAATAGTTTCATTATCCAAAGTATTAATATTTAATATTATTTTTAATACTTCAGTTATAAAACTTGTAAGTTTTACTCTATCTATAGTTTCAGTATTTACTGACCTTTCTAATTTACCGATATATTGAGTTTTAATGTTTATATCACTTAGTAAATCATTAATCCGATTATCTAAGCTGGATTTTTCTTTCGAATATTTTGAAACTGTACTTTCTAATGTTGTAACTTGAAGTTTTAGTTCCTCAATAGTTTTAGCTTCAGTTCTTGCAATATTATACTTTGCTTCAGCAATGGCTACTTTTTCCTTTTCAAGAAACTGATTCTCTAATCTTTTATAAAGTCTTTTTTTTCGTTTAAAAATAAACTTGTCAGGTAAAAACTCTACAATTAGAAAAAAACCATTTGATAGTATTATTGAAGCAATAGCTAAAGCAAGTGGATATAAAAGGTTTCTATAAATATCAACATAGGTATCATTAATACAACCTAGTCTAAATAGAATATCATCCGTTGAGTAAAAGAAATATGCTATTCCCTGCCAGTTCCAAATTATCCAGAAAAAGGCGAAAGTGAAAAAAAATGGATTTGATAGTCTTTCTTTAAAGAACTCGTTTAAATCTTTTAACCAAGTCATACGTTTTAGATTTTTTTCTAAAAATAGTAAAATATACTTAAAAAATAAGGGGTTAAAGTAACCCCTTATAATGCAGTAGTAACCAAATTTCCAGAATCATCTACAGATAATAACCACCTTGAATTATCTGGTGAAACTAGGACTATACCTTCTACTTTTATTTCCTCATCCCTTTTTAAATATCGTGCATCACCCCAATCCGTATCAAACTCCAAAACTCCATTAGTAGTAATTTCACCCTTTAACCCTTCACCTGTTTCTACACTTTTTACTGTTCCAACATTCCAAGACCTATCAGCATTCAAATCTTGGTCAATACCATTAATAGTTAAAGTTCTGCTATTGGGTACTAAATCCAACCTGTTTACAGCACCAAGATTTCCTGTTTTAATAGTGGTGTTTTTTTCAGCTCTATTGTATTTGAGTTTCTTGTTTATATTAATGTTAATCATATCAAAAAATTTTATTCAATCCAGTTTCTGCCCATTAACCAATGACCTTTGGCATAATTTACCCCATCGCTCCAAACCTCTAATTTATTAGGAAAAGTTGGGTACGGTCTGCCATCCCAAGTCCAAGCAAACATCATATTAGTATCAACCATCTTGTTTTGATAAACACTACTTATTGGATTGTTTGTTGAAGCATTCCAATACTCTAAAAAAGCTTCATAGTATTTTTCCTGTATCAAATCATCTCTTTCACCATTACTATACCTTGGTGCTGTAGATTCACTTGACTTTGGGTCTAAGAATTTATTAGGTTCATTAGTACCTTTATCTATTGCACTACACCCAAATTCAGTATATACAATTCTTTTACTTTGAGGTATCCAAGATGTTTGTGTACCAGGAAATTCAAAAGCCAATCTATTAAAGTGATTATTCAACCACCAATTTTTATTGTCTTTAACCCTATAATTGAAATCATCTATTGGGGTTCTAATTTGATTCTCTCTATCACTATCATTGGCATAGAAATAATCATATAATTCACCTCCCTCAATTTGAGATTTAAGATAATCAACATTATAGATACTACCCCAAACATCTTTATCTAGGTGTTCACCATCTCGCCAATCACTTAATGGAATGTAGTTATCTATTCCAATAAAGTCACAATTTGGATTCATCCATAAACTATCCAAGTGATGCAACAAATCCCCTGTGCCGTCTTGTGGTTGATACGGTGTTACTTCAGTCCAATCACTTGCATAAGTCAACTCAACACTATCACCCATTATTAACCTACAATCATCTAACAGTTTATTAAATTCAGTAACGGCTGGGAATGTAGTCCTAGCACTCCTTAACCAAGTTAAACCCCTCATTTCCGTACCTACTGCGAAGGCATCAACACCGCCAGCAATTACACAAAGATTTGCATAATGTAGAATCATTTTTCTATAACTGTCTTGTGGTGTTCCAGAATATTGAACTGTATCACCTACTATTTCAAAATCAGACACTTCACAATTACCAAAGAAATTAGATACCGCTGTGTTTACAAAACTTGTGTTATCCAATTCAGGCATAACAGATATTCTTCCCCTCCAAGGAAATATTGGTTGTTCAAACTCTCCAGTAGGTGAAGGTAAACCATTGCCTTCTTTGATATCCATCAAGATGAAAGGGTAAAATAATACCTTATAACCTTGTCTTTTCAATTCCTGAATACCTTCAATAATACTTTTATCGCTTGGTGTACCACCGTATGCCAATCCTTCAAAAGTGTTTTCATTGTCTTCACTTATAAATATTGAATCAATATCAATTAAGATATCACTAACAATTGGTGGTGTTAACCAACTATCACCAATGGACATTTGTAAATCTATTTGGGAATGAATACCACTATTAAATCTAAGTTCAACCGTAAACCATTCATCAAGTTTGGCTGTATATATTTTTTGGTCAAGTTCAACAAAACCATTACCACCCTCAACCCTTGCCCATACTGTTTGATTATCAGTATTCAATGCCTTGACATTATATTTAATAATGTAATCAGTATTGGTTGATACAGTGAAATTGGTTGCAAACTTATTGAATCCTGTATTAACATGTTGAACCCTTATTGCAGTCATTTCACCCCTTAAACCTTCTGCAAAGTTAGGTGTAAGTGTAACATTAGAATCTGCATAGTATGAACCATTATAAAATGAAGTATTAAAATATGATGGTACTTTTCCATTTTCTCTGTTATAATCACTAACAATCCAATCATTAGGAGTTGATTCACCTTCTTTATGTTCTGCCTTCGGTAGTATTTTACAAAAATCTGCTCTTAAGTCTGTACCAAACCAAGATACAATCAATGATACATATTTAGTTGCAGGAATATCTCTTTTTAGATTAGATACTGCAATTTCAAAATCACTTGTATTTGGTGAATCATCAACATTTTGATTTTGGAACTTTGAAAAATCTGAATCATCAGTATAGGTTGTAATTGTAGTACTATAAACAGATTCACCAGTACTAGGCAACATACACATACCAGTGATATAATCCTTTAACCTCCTTACATTCTGTTTAATCTCTATCAATTCAATTGAATATGTACCCTGTTTATCATTGTAATTAAACTTATGTATTGCATAATCTTTACCATCAATATTTAAACTAGACAATACATTAAATTCAGGGTTATCATATACTTTCAATTCTCCAGTAATATATTCTTGTTGGAATCCCAATTGCTCCAAAGATTGCGTTAAAAGAAAATCATAGATATCTAAATTTTCAAGCTGTAAACCACTGTAATCTCTTTTTCTCCTAACAAATGATTTAATCATAAATGGTGTACCATTACTTTTCAATAGGGAGTACTTATAATTGGATTCTTCAAGATTCAAATAAAAAAATTCTTTATCCCTATTCAGATTATAATTGAAAACATTCCTATTTGTAACCCCTTCATATCTTAATTCCTCCAAACCAATGTTATCAATTTTGACCATATCAAGTTTGGATATTATCATTTTTACCCCTTGTATTCTTATTTCATTTGAAGAAGGTAAAGCGGACTCATTTGTTACTAAATATGGATGAAAGAACCTTAAAGTAAATTCATTTACTCCCACCAAAACAGGCATATCCAATGAATAATCAAGACCGTCAATTAATGTTCCCACACTCAATAAATCAAACCCCTGACTACTATTCACTTCAATATTAACAGGTCGTGTAATATATGTTGGTGGTACATTCAAACCTTGGTTTACATTGTATTCAATCCCATTATTAATTGCTCTAATATTGTAATAGATTCTTATATCTGTATTTTCTTCAACCTGCTTAATCTTGTTTTCAAGTATTAATTTATCATTGTCAGGCAATAAATTAAAGTCCTCATCAGATATACCATAATCAATATCAAACCTTACATTGAAGCTCAACCTATAATCAAATAAATTTGAGTTTGAGGATATCACAAAAGGTATAGAATTTTCAACGTAAACATCCCTGTAATCCCTGTCAGCTCTTGGTGATGTTCTGCTTCCTTGCATATCCGCTATAGTATAAAAATAGATTTCATCATTGATAACCTCAATTGGAGTTTGGATGAAAACATAGTGATTCATTTTAACTATGTTATCAAATTTATTGGCATCTAAATAATTTGGTGCTGTATCAAAATTATGGTACACCTCCATTTTTTTAAGAGAATCCCAAAAGGTTGAAAACTTGCTTTTATTTATAAATCTATGGTTTTCATCAATTTCAAAAGATTGGTTAACATTTATAGACTCTGAATCATTTTCAAAATCTACTAGTTTTGGGTTCTTGTTAAATTCAAAATTGGTAATCAATAACCTATCAATGTATAATAGATAGGTGAAATTGAATGTACTTGCCAACCTCTCCAAGAACTCATATAAACTCAATGGGTTATCATCACTATCAAATAATGAACTTCTATTGATGTGTACCAAATCCAAAAGGTTTGAATCTACATCAGTTGTATTGGCCAAAAAGTCATTAAACAGAATATCACTTTCATTATTGATATTATGATAAAGTAACCTATTTACATTTGAATAGATTGAATATAAACTATAGACTTGATTGAAAGGTAAACCCAAATCATTTACATTATATACCTTTAATCTACTTATAGCATCATAAAATTTAAGTGTTAAAAATGGATTGTTGTTATCATCCCCTTCGCTGTATTGCTCTGCCAAAATATAGCCATTCCATAGGTTGACATTATTTCTGTAGTACTTTAAAATAAAATCATCTTCATCCTGTATCTCTTTAAAGTCATTGATTAAATCTAAGGATTCTTTCAATTCCAACTGAATGTATGAACTTTTGAAAGTTGCAAATTGATATTCATCACTAGCTTCATAAGCGTATTGAACAGGATTGGCACTACCAACCAATTCAATAATATCACCTGTATAGTTCTTTTTTAGAATATCAATGATTGTGGTGTAATTGCCCCTTGAAGTATATTCCAACCTATATTTTACATTATACATATCATTATAAATTTAAATTAATGGCTTAAAATCTATTCCTAAACCTTGCATTATTATTTAGAACACCTACCAAAGCATCACCCTGTATTTTAAATTCCACTTGATTTGCATCGCTACCTATATTCCTTTTATTGAAAAAATCACTGGAGTAATTCCCTCCGCTACCAATTGAGCCACCACCGCTATTAATGCTTGATTGTGCTTTACTTGCCAAAGCAGTCATAGCACCACCAATAGCCACCAAAGCAGCACCAGCTGCAATTGTGGTAACAGGATTGAAACCGCTTATTATTGCTTTCTGCATTATACCGTAACTGATAGCCATTGAACCCATTTGCACCAAGAATTTACCGAAAGAACCAAGTATTTTAGAACCCATTCCTTCCAAAGCACTTTTACCATTTACCAGTAAATTACCAAACCCTTCACCTATTTGTGATATTGAGCTTGATATAAAATTAGCCATTTGCATAGTCCATTGGTTTGAATAATCTATTAAAAATTGTCTTTGTTGCTCCTTCATTAACTTGTATGGTTCATTCAACTTTTGGGCAACTTTCATTGATGCGTTAAATGCTTTATCACCACTTATTTCTATTCTTTTTGCAAACTCATCACCATCAATGCCATCAAGATTAAAGTTTTGCATTTTACCACCAAAATCAATTCTTACTATATGTTCTTTTAAAGTAAGTTCCTGTAATCTTTTAGAGAACTCAATTAATGCATTAGAGTTGAAAGCCTTCTTATACTGCTTTTCCACATTGATATACTCATCACTTAGCTTTGAAACTCCATTCATTCTAAGTTCAATCATTGCAGAACTTAAAGCGTTTACCCTTGCAGTTATGTTGTCATAGGATTTACCAAGCACATCACTACTAATACCAATCTTTTTCAATTCATTGTCCAAACTGGTGACTATCTCTTTTGTCTTCTTTAATTGTTCCGCCAGCTTTTCTGCATTGGTTGTAGTTGGTGTAAATATTTTACCCTCATTGGAAATTATTTTTTGAAGCTCTGACACTAGATTATTAAGGTTACTTTCAGTTTCTTCAATTATTGGATTAGCCAATTCCAAAGCATCTTTATATTTATTAGCACTTTTTACACCTATATTCATTACTGTTTGGGTAGTGTTCCCAAAAGCTTTTACACCTTCGATAAGTGCTTCCCAATAGGTTATTTCACTTGCCATTTGAGCTTGTTTTTTATGCTCCATTTTCAAGATTTCCAAATCCAATTTTACATTGGCAATCCTTTGGTTATATAACTTTACAAGTTCCTTTCTTTCTGCTTCTGTCATCTTTGATGCACCTTTAGAAGCCTCTGTTAAGTCTTTTGTAATTGTCTCTGAATCCTGTTTAATCTTGTTTAGCTTGGTGGTAGATTCATTTAATCGGTCTGCATATTCTTTGTTTTTACCATAGTTTTTATTGAGGTATTCACCAGCCATATATAAAGCACCCAATACAGCAATAACGGCTGTAACAGGAGCAATTACTGCACTAAGCGCAACCCCAAAAGCTGTAGTAGCACCAGTAGCACCAACCATACCTACAGATAGTACTTTTAATTTTGCTATTGTAGCAACTCCCATTGTAATCAACTTACCCAATCCAAAAAGTATTGGTGGAATAGCACCAGCAAATAAGCCAAAGGTTACTATATTTTTCTGTGTAGATGCATCCAATCCAGTAAACCAATTGGTAATACTCTGTAATACGTTTGCCAATGAATCAATGGTAGGTGCTAAGTTTTCACCGATTACAATTTGAATACCTTCTAAGTTAGATTTCATCCTACGCAATGAACCACCCAAACCGCTTTCCATTTCTTCAGACATTCTTTCGGCACTACCTGTAGCATCACCCAATAAACCTTGGTATCTTCTTAATTCAGTACTTCCACTATTTAAAAGGATGTTAACCGCCTTTATACTTCTTTCTTCAAAAAGTTTACTTAAAGCATGGTCTTTACTTTGTTGGGTCATTCCTTTGGTAGCACTTTCAACATCCTGTATAATGTCAATTGCTGACCTCATAGCACCATTGGCATCATAGATTTTAATACTTTGATTACCTATTGCAATTGCCCCATCAACACTGTTCTTTGTTAAGTCCTTCAACATTGCATTCATTGCAGTACCAGCCATACTACCCTTAAAACCGTTGTTTGCCAATACAGATAATAAAGAAGCTGTATCTTCTATAGATTGTCCTGCACTAGCAAAATTTGGTGCTACATATTTAAACGCTTCACCAAGTTGTAAAACATTGGTATTGGCTTTAGCTTGTGTAGTCGCAAAAATATCTGCTACGCTAGAAGCCTTATTTGCTTCTATTGAATATGCAGACATTGTATCTGTTAGTATATCGGATGTAGTTGCTAAATCTGTACTGGATGCACTAGCCAAAGCAAGTACAGAAGATGTTGATTGTAGTATTTGGTTAGTGTTATAACCTGCCAAAGCCATGTAACCCATTGCATCAGCTACTTCACCACCGCTAAATCTTGTACTAGCTCCTAGCTGTTTTGCTTTGTTTTCCAGCTTTAAAAATTCGTCACCGGTTGCACCGGACAAAGCCTTTACCTTTAGCATTGAATCGCTAAACTGTGAGGCTGTCTGTGTACTTATTGCACCTATTGCAGTAAGTGGAGCGGTAACTTTTAAAGATAAGTCTGCACCAATAGATTGTAAGTTTGTACCGAATCTTTGGAGTGCTTTTTGGCTACTGTCTAAAGCTGAATTCAGCCTTCTATTATCAGCACCAATAAGCACGTTTAAGTAGGCTATTGTTTTTCCTGCCATTGTAAAAAAGTTTAAAAAATGAGGACTTGAATTAGTCCGCTTTGTACTTGTTCCTTAATCTTGTGGGAACTCCAAGAAGCTTTAGGTTACTTTGTATATCTATAGCTAAAAATTGTTGTTTTTGCTCCCAGTTGAATTTGTAAAGCTGGTTTGGTCTTTTGATTTTAGAGTTTTGGACTGCTACTATGTGGTAATTAATCAGCCTGTTTTCTTCCAGTTCTACCTTTAGTTTATTAAGGCTGTAGCTTTCAAATTCATCAATTACATTTATAAGCTCTCTATCCTCTAAATTCCAAAAGTCATTGGGTGTAAGCTTTATCACCCCTACACAATAGCCAAACAGTTTATAGATATCTATTGCTTTTTTTTTGGTTCATCAGTAGAATCTTCAGCAATTTCACCCAGTCCCAAAAAGTCTTTAAACAGTTGCTTGTTATCCTTAAAAAGTAATTCTGGGTCTTGTGCTTCCATAGTATCAATCAACCCATAGAAATCAACAATATCAATCGGGCAATCTTGCCTAATGTAAAAGTAACCAGCTGCTATACAGCTGTAGAGATATTCCAAAATATCTGAAGCTAATGTTGGGTTATAGCTACGTTTATTTCTGTCTTCAAAATTCTTGTAGCTGTATGATGATTTCTTAAATTCAAAGTGTCTGTCTAAAAGTTTTATTTTGTTATTCATAATAATGAGTTTGTTTATACTATTTATCATGAACCCTTTCCTTAGTGGCATTTCAATAGAAAATGCTTTAAATCACAAGTAATAATTATTAAAAATAAAAAATGCTTGTATTAAAAAATGGCACAGGTGAATATTATTAAAAACTTTAACTTATATTTTGTCATAAATCTTTCAAACGTAGAAAGTAACCCAATACTAAAAATAAAAAAATGACACTAGACAATTGGAAATCATTATACAAGATTCTTGACAAACAACTTTCGGTTTTTTCACTAGCATACCCTACTATGAGAAATGGTAAGAATCAAAAACTAAGGGAGGAGGCAGGAAAAAAAGTAAACAATAGCATAGATGTTAGTAGTAGCTGGATTAGAAAGTATCCTGAGGCATTTAAACTCTTAACTGGAGAAGGTGATAGAAGTGATTATGGAAGAATGATAATTTGGGATGAATTCATTAAACCAAATTACTTTGAAGGAGATATGACCGATTTTTTAGAAAAAATACAAAAAAAAATAGAATCATTAGAAATGGAAAATAATGACAACGAATAATTATTAACAAAAAAAGGTGCATCTCTGCACCTTTTAAATACCTTATACAGAAACAGTGGTGATTGTCAAACCGCCTGTTCCTTGGATTTCAGCAGAATAACTTACTGCTTCATTCTTACTGGCATCAATTGTAATACTCAATATGTACCCAGAACCTTCATATACTTTTTGTGTAGCTACATTGTAACCAAACCTAAAATCTACTTTAGTTCCTGCCATTAAATCAGATACTTTTTCATCTACAGCACTATCTGCTCTTTGAATACCTTCTACACTAAAGGTATAAGTGTATTCACCTGCACCATCAAATTCTTTACAGAAATTGCCTACAGCATCTACACTGTCTTTTGTTGTTATTTCTATAGCATCTTTAGAGATTGAAAAGCTAGAACTTACCTCACCGCCAAAGGCATCGAATGAAGTTCCATTATCCACATAAAGTGCTACAAAGTTTCCTATTGATTGACTCATTATTATTGTTGTTTAAAAATTAAATTGTTGTTCTTAAAAAATTGAAATCATTACTTTTTGTAATGCGCTATGATGCTTACAGTCTTATTATATAGCTGGGCATCATTCTTATAATCTTCTTTGATGGTTAAAAAATCAAAATCACAAAGGATGGATTCACTCGTAAAAGTGACTGCTTCAAAGCAGTTCCTTACCAAATCTACCAAGGTTGCTATTTGGGCAAATCCATCTGAAAAAATATCTATGTCTATCAAATATGTATCATGTACAGACTTTTCATTTTTTCCTGAATTAGGTTCAATATTGGTAGATATATATGTGATAAAAGGAACTTGTTTGCCTTGTGCTGCCCTCAATGGAAATATATTGTCACTTACAATACCAGCTATATCTGAATCACTACTTAAAATTGAAAAAATTATTTCCTCTACTTTCATTTTATATATTATTAAGTGCCTGCTTAATTTCGCTGGTGAAAGTATCTATTGCGCTTTGCTTACTACTTTCATACCCTCTATTGAAAAAGTCATTGGCTGGCATCTTTCCAGTATGCTTTACTGTAAAAGTTTGACCTGTAGAGATTGTAATGATACTGGGCTTGTTTAATTGCCTTTCATCAGTACCAAATTCCACTAAATGTGCATGGGGTGCAATCTTTCTATCAGCTCCAACCCTTAACAATGCACCACCTTTAGAACCTCTGCTGTTATCATTGAATACCTTTATTGACCGCTTTAAATTACCACTGTCTATAGGGGCATTTTGCTTTACACTATTCTTTATCTTGTTTCCAGCTTTTCGCAAAGCTTTCTTTATTGCTGCTATTCCAGTTTTGGTCTGGACTTTTTTAAGTTTCTTAATAAGGTCTGCATCACCCCTTAAATCAATACCTTGGTACAAGCTCATTAAAACCTATCTTTAGTATAAGTAATCAGCTGTAAGCCTTCTTTATATCCAATCTCTTTAATTCCTTCTATTTGGTAAATGGTATCAGTATCAATATCAACCAACCTCATTTTTTCAGTCAAACCTTCTATAAAATAAATGGTGAAAACTGTACTTACAATTGCTGTAAGCTGGTTTGCCTGAAATGATTCTTTATTTACTTTATCGTATTTTTCAGCAAACACTGATTCAAATTCTACCCATTCAATGACTTCTTCACCATAAGTATTTTTTGTTGTTGACTCTTGTTCAATCTTTAGCATTCTATCAAAATTCCCTATGTTCATAGCTTAAACTGTTATGTATTTTGTATAGGGTCTTAAAAGTCTCATTACTGTATCTGTATTGAAAACACTTCTGCCAATTACTATTTCCTGTCTATTGTGAAACAAATCAGCCAAAAGTAATAAAGCACCCTGTTTAAAGGCTGTAGGAATTACTGGGTAATCAGTGGATATTGAATATTCAATTTCTACAGAATCAAAGTCTGTATTATCGTTTATTGATACAGTTTTACCTTTTAAAGTAAAGCTATCGGCTTCACCCACCAATACACCTTCAAAATAAAGCCTTACAGTGTTCACAGATTCAATATTATAATCACCTAAATAATATAGACCATTCTTTAGTGAACTCAATCTAAGTTCTTTGCCCGTTATAGTCCTGTCAATTGCTTCTTCAACCATTTGAGACACTACAGGAATTAATGAAGTTATATAATCATCTTCCCGATTGTGCAAAATCCTAAGATGCTTTTTAGCTTCAGCCAGTGTAATTAAATTGCTGTCTTCTATATTTATTACTGTAGTACCCATATTTTTATTTATTTGATTTAACTTTTGCTTTCGGCTTTGATTCCAAAACCTCAATATCATTGTAAAGCTTAATTGCTTTCAATTGTGCATCACTCACATCATGTATTGAGTTTTTTAAATATCCTGAATTGGCAAAAGGCTTAATTATTCTTATTTTATTCATCCCTTTAGTAAGTTTTATTCCTTATCTTATTTATCAATTGCAGCATTCATTGTGGCAGGTAAATAAAAAAAGGATGTACTTAGAAAAGCACACCCTTTATATTTTCATTTATATTATTGCTTATTAGGCTACAATATCCTTTGCTACTGATTTACCTTCAAAATGGGTATCTTTCAAATCAAAGTAAGAACCTAGATTCAATACCGTTTGACCTGTAGCACTTGCTGTATATGGGTCAACTAGTATTTCTACTGCACCCCAACCACAAACAATAGCACTGGAGAAATCACCAAAAGCCATAGCTGATAAACCAGTACCTGAACCTTTGGTAAGATTTGCAGGAACTCTATTTGATACCACATATTCAATACCATCAATCAAACCATTTTCCAACATGAATTTATCAGAACCAGAAGCTTTAGGCAATGCTTTTAATGCACTCCATATATCATAATTGATAAGATACTTTGCAGCGGCTAAATCAGCTTCAGCTTTACCAGCCAATTCTACAAACTCTTGTACTTTGGCAACTGTCAAAGCTGCTCCATCAGTACCCATTACTACTCCCTGTGTATCAGCAGAAGCCAATAGGTTTTCAATGTACTTTTCATCTAGTGCCTTTTGGATTGATTTTTCAATCTCTTTTCTTAAATAAGATTCAACACTACCTGAAGTTTGTCTAAGCAATTGGTTAGAAACCACCATTCTAGTAGCCAACCTGTTTGGACTTAAAGCAATTACACCTATGTTATGGTCTGAAGCACTTACTGCTCCGTTCTCAGATTCCCATGTAGAAACCACTTTACCACCTTTAGGCATGTTTACATTACCAACTAATCCAAGCATTTTGGTAGCACCCAATTTATCAAGCAATGAACCTTCAAATAAAGATTCTATGATACCAGTAGTTTCAGTTGCTACTGTATTTCCACCTTTGGCACCTGAATCACCAGTTACACTAAATGCCCTTGCATAATCGGAAGGGATATATGCAGCATTGCTGTTAATAGCTACCCCTGCATCTCTTAGCTCTTTTTCACCCTGTGCCTGTGCTTCTGCAAATACACCTTCTACCTTACCTTTTCTTACTGCTTCAATATGCCCCAATAGGGAATACTTTTCTTTAACAGTAGAATGTACGGCAGGTGCATTGTTTGCCATTCTTAATTTATAATTTTCCTCTTTTTCTGCATTTTCTATCTGTAAATCCAGATTTCTAATTTCTGTATCTAAAGCATCAAAAGAAACCTTTTCAGTTTCATTAAAATCTCTGGCTTCAGCATTTTTAGTATCAATCAAAGTACCCATTGATACAAGTTTTTGATTTCTTAGTTGTTTTAATTCGTTGCTTTTCATTATTGTTGTTTAAAAAATGATTATTGTAAAATAGGTAATTGACCTATATTTTAATTATTAAAAAGTCTTGTGCTTGTGGCACTTATTTCTTCAGTAAGTGAAACTTATAGGTATAATCTTCACCTGTACTTTTTTCTTTACCTGTAGATTCATTTAAAGGCTTATCTAATTCCTTTTTTACTTCTTCAAAGCTTCTTACCATACTAGTAGTATTGTCATAAGCTGGGTTTGTAACTGGTGATACATCTGATATTTTCTTGAACTGTGTTATATATCTATAATATTCATTGCCTACTTTTTCCCACCTTTCGCCGCTGCCATCACTGGGTAAAAAGAATGCAAAAGATGATTTGGATATATTACCCTTTTTCATGTTTAAATATAAATCCTTTATATAGCTGATTTCTTCATCTACCTCAAACCTATATTTTAAACCAGTTGAATCTACCTCCAAACTTAAAGTATCTACTTCCTTATTCTTTCTTGCAAGTACATACATATTGGAATGGTTGAACAATGCTACAACATCAGATAAATCTGTATTGTCATTTATTGAATCAGATTCAACAACCTCCCGAAATCCACCTAAATCTTTTGATTCACTATTGAATTTTAAAGCATAGCCTTCTATGAATTTCTTACCATCTTCTTCAATAGTTCTAAATTCAATACCTTCTATATTTCTGATTTCTTTATTCATTTGTTTTTAATTTATAAGTAAAAAGCTTTTCAGTAACTGTCTTTACAGAACCTGAATTTTCGGTATTGGATAAAGAGTTTTTAATGTCTTTACTCCATACACATTGAAAGTCTTTTGGTGCTGAATACTCACTTACATAAACAGTATTTCCATCTTTAGTAATATTCCTAACCCAGTTCCAAAAACTGTCACTGTCAAAACTTTTTTGATATCCTGTAGTACCTCTATATGGTGGGTCACAATAAACAATACTGTTTTCAGGTATGGGTAATTCTGTAAAATCTACTGCTTTGAACTCTATCCCCTTTAAATATTCAACCTGCTTTAAAGTATTTCTACTTTTTTCATCTTGATAGTCTCTAACCTTTCCATTCTTATCTTTTACCTTTCCAGCATATCCACCAAAAAACTTACCTCGATAACTGCAAACATATCCAACCCAACCCACTAAAAAATGACTGTAACTGTCTTTGTTAATCCTTACATCATTATATAAATCCCTGCTTATAAAAGGTGGTTTCCAATCATTATAAACCAATTCATTCCACATGGCAATAAGATAAGGGCAAATATCATTTGCAATCCTTTTGCCATCTACTTTATCAATCATATTCATACCACCAGCAAAAGGTTCTATATAAAATTGATTGTCTTTTCTATTCTCTAGTATGATACTTAAAATATCTTTTGCAATTCGGGATTTAGAACCCATATATACCATGTAAAAAAATCAAAAAGTTTAAAAAATTGTATTATTCGTTATTAGCTTTACTATAATCCAGCGCTACTTTTGAATCGTAAAAATCTTTGATTAAGCTGGATGGTATTAAGTTGGCTTGTATATAGGTTTCACCATCTACTTCAATATCCATATCTTCCAGCTCTCTTATTTCTGTAGGACTGATTGCACCTAAATAGAATAAGGATTTATAAAATTCAGCTCTTGAATGACTGTCACCCCTTAAAAGTGATTCAATAGAACCTTTGAAATATTGCCCTTCTTTGATTTCAGTCCTTCCCAAAAGCTTATGCTTCATTTCTGCCTCCATCATATAAATGATTGGTGCTAATGTTCTCTTATAAAAATCTAATTGTTGCCCCTCAATGGAATTGTAGTTACTAGGTACTTCACTGGCTACTATATAGATTGGAACGTTTAAAATCCTAGCTATTTCTGCAACCTGTATATTTCTAGTCTCTATTAATTTGATTTGTTCTGGACTGAATGAAACAGGTTTAAAATCAAACCCAACATCTAAAACCAATAAGGATTTAGAATTGGAACCAGTATAGTTAGCCTGTATAGATTCCCTGAATTCTTTCTTTTGGTTTTCGTTTAATTTATGGGTAGATGTAACAACACCTTTTATATTGCTGCCATCACCTTCAAATGTCCTTTTGGTAAAGCGAGTAGATGAAAGTGTGATACCCAAAGTTTCTGCAAAAATTGAAAGTGGGTCTAAACCAAAAGCACCAACACCACTATTTTTAAAAACCAATAAATCATCATTATGAACAGGGATATTATTCACCATGTAGTAAAGTTCATTATCTACTATCTTAGCTTCAGTTACCCTATCATAGTCAATAGGTATCAGTGATTCAATTACACCAGTACCATTGTTTCTTTTGATGTGGGCAAATGCAGTACCCCTAAATAGCATATTGTTCAACATGCTTCTTTTAAAATCGTACGCTGTTTGAAAACTGTTTGGCTTTTCTTTCACCAAAAAACTTAAATCTGAATTTAGGGCTTCGTTTCCCTTCCTTAGTTTAAATGGAATAGATGCAATTGAATTGGCAATGCTGTTTACTCCTGTAGTATAGGCTGTAATTCCTTTTATGCTTGTATCAGTTACTATTACTTCATTACTAAAAGCGTTTACTGAATACATGTCTGTTTTCAGTACAGTTTTAAAAGTTGTGAATAATGAATTGAAATTATCAAATAATGCCATAGTCTATTTATTAAAAAAATGAAGGGGTGTGAATACCCATTAAAAAATTTTACCACCGTTAAAAAATCACCCCTTCATTTAATTATCTGAAGCAATACATATAGTGGCACAAAAATCTATTTAGTCTTTTGAGTTGATAAACTCACCTATCTTTCTTTTTAGCTTTTTAAGAATCGAAGCATTCAACAAACCCAATTCTGAAAGGTTTTCAGCAATGGAAATAGTATTTTGGGCTACAAACACAGCATAAAATATACCATACAAAGGTGTAAATACTATAGAATGGATAGCTGCAAAATTCAATATTGTAAGTAATAGCAAAGCAGCAAACAGGGTTAATAAAAACCTTGGGAATTTCTTTGATATCAGTACTTTGGATGCTATTTCTTCAGGTACTGGTAAACCTTTGTTTTTATACCTACTTGCTTTTAAAGAATAATAGATAGCCTTGGCTATACCTGTTAAAAAGTCAACTGCATATAAGAATATGAGAAACCATATACCCCCAACACTTTGAAAAAGAAAGGTGAATACAGTATTTATAAAAAGAACAACTGGCATTACATACTTTAGATATAAAGCTGTATCACAGTGTTTAAATATGGCTTTTATCAATTCGCCAATAGTTGTATATCCGAACATTTTAAAAAATTTAAATCATTATAAAACCAGTACCTGTATATTCTTCTTCATCTTGGATTTCCAAAGAGTTTAGATATTGCCCTACATTCATTATTAAAGCTATGGCACTATCTATTTTATCACTCGACTTGCCTTTGATTGGCTTGATGTTTTCATGGTTATCCTGCATGATTTTTACATTGGATATGCACCAAGACAATACTTTATTATCATTGTGTGAAATACTCTTTTCCAAAACCATACCTTCAAAGTATTTGGTAGCAGGCGAAAAGTTTTTGAAGTTTTGATTGAATTCTACCAGTTCACAATCAACTATTTTAGAAATCTCTTGATTCATGTAGTTGGATAGAAACCTATCATAGGTTATTTGTTTGACCTTATATTTAGAATTGATTTCTTCTATCTTTTCCAATACAAAGTCAAAATCTGTGGTTTTATTGATTGTTAAAAAAAGATTGTTCTTTGGGTCTTCACTCCAGTTTAAAAACACCCTGCCAGCACTGATATTTTGCTTTTCTACAGCTGAATCATAAGGTAAAAAGTTATAAGAAATTGTTCTAAATCTTTTCCTTTTGTCAGTTGGTGGAAATAGTAGATTTATGGAAGTCAAATCCTTATTGCTTGATAAATCATAGCTCATAAAACATTCTTCACCATCCAATTCTGAATCATCATAATCCTCTATACATTCATTCCATTGTACAGATTTTATAAAAGAGGTGTGTGAATCTACCCATAAATTCAAGTGAAGCTGTTTGAAAGCCTCTAGCTGTGTGGGTATGTTTTTAGCTTTACTGGCTGCATTTAAAAGATAATCTAAACTTACACCAACCCCTAAACTAGGATTAGCCATTTTTAAATTTTCTATATCATCAATTTCTAATTCTGGATTACCCTCAAATACAAAAGGTAAAAATGAATCATCATTAATCACCCCTTCTATTAGCTTTTTGGAATAATCATATAGCTCATAACAGATATGGTTTTTGTTGCTCCCTGCTGTAGTGATAGACATTACTATAGGCTGTACCCTTGCACCTACAGAAGTTGAAAGTACTTGGTAAAGCTCATCATTGGGATGGGCATGCAATTCGTCTATCAGTGCGAAATGGGTATTGAAACCATGCTTTGTTTTGGCATCAGAACTGATTACTTTAAAAAATGAATTGGTTTTGGAGTACCGTACACTATTCATTAAAGGCTTCAAAGCTTGTCTAAATTTTGGTTCTTTATCAATCATAGCTTTCAATACATCAAAAGCCAATCTTGCCTGCTCCCTGTCTGCTCCAGCGAAGTAACACTGGCTGAATTCTTCACCATCTAAAAGTAGTACATATAAACTAACAGCTACACTAAATACAGTCTTACCATTCTTTCTAGGAATGAATAAAAAAACTTGATTGAACTTTCTAAATCCATCTGTTATTTTTTTCCAACCAAACAGATTAGATACAAATTCTTTTTGCCAATCTAAAAGTAAAAGCGGTTGACCTGCCTTTTTACCATCTACTATTTTGCAGAACTTTTCAATAAATGTTACTGCCTGCTTAGCTTCTAAATCATCAAAGTAATATTTGGTTAAATCAATCTTTGAAAAGTCGATTGTGTAATGCTTCATGTAAAAAAATGGTATGCCTCATAGCTTAAAAATTAAAATCATTATCATCTACCTGTGAAGCTGGTTTGAATTCTACTTTGCTTCTTGATGCTGGAGTACAGCCAAATTCTTTAAGCATTAATGTGATATCCTTAAAGAGTTGTCTTTTATAAGAAAGTAAAGGATGTGGTTTCTGTACTATAGCATTTCTGTTATTGTAATCTTCTATTACCAAACCTTCCTTTTCAATAGTTTTAGAAACCTTAATGTATTCACCGTATGCATCAGCCAATAAAGTAATAGCTGGTGCATCTAATGTGGTTAACAAGCCATAGCCATTCAACCCCAGTTCCCCAACCAGTATATCAAAAGCTTTCTTGGATTCACCCTTTATAAAAGTAGGTGGTGAAATAGATTCTACCTTATCAAATTCTACATCTTTGTTTTTATCTCTGTGCGCTCTGTAAGTGCCTTGCTGTTTCTTTATTTCCTGTGGTATCATTGTCTAAAAAGCTTAATTTCCTACTAGTTTAATAGGGTTAT
>NZ_JAKZGP010000062.1 GCF_022549775.1 Belliella filtrata
ACCATAGCTATGGGTTCAGACCAAGTGGCGGCGCCCATCAAGCACTCAAGAAGTGTAGAGATTACATCACGGGAGGATATAGCTATGCAGTTGACTTGGACTTGGAGAAGTTCTTCGACAAAGTAAACCATAGCAAACTGATAGAAGTACTCTCACGCACTATTAAAGACGGCCGGGTAGTATCCTTGATACACCAATACCTCAATGCCGGAGTGCAGGTAGGTGGTAACTTTGAACCTAGTGAAATGGGCGTTCCACAGGGTGGCCCACTGAGTCCGCTCTTGAGCAACATCATGCTTAATGAACTGGATAATGAGTTAGAGCGCAGAGGTCATAAGTTTGTCCGTTATGCAGATGACATGGTCATCTTGTGTAGGAGCAAGCGAAGTGCGGAGCGCGTAATGGGCTCTATTATCCGCTTCATAGAGGGTAAGTTGTTATTGAAAGTGAACAGAGACAAAAGCCAAGTTGCATACATATCCAAAGTCAAATTCCTTGGCTATTCTTTTTACAAGACGAAAGGAGAAGGAAGGCTACGGATACACCCCAAAAGTGTGTCCAAGATGAAAGCCAAGCTAAAGGAACTGACATCCCGTAGCAATGGCTGGGGCAATGACCGCAGGAAGGAGTCACTCCGCCAATACATCATTGGTTGGGTGAACTACTTCAAGTTGGCAGATATGCAAAGCCTTCTGCTAAAAGTAGATAAATGGTATAGGAGAAGAATCAGAATGGTGATCTGGAAACAGTGGAAACGAATTAAGACCAAACTGATAAATCTAGTCAAGCTTGGGGTCAATAAATCCAAAGCTTGGGAGTGGGCGAACACAAGAAAAGGATATTGGCACATTGCCAATAGTTTTATTCTTGCTACTACAATTACCTTACATAGACTTAGGCAGGCAGGGTATGTATTCTTGTCCGACTACTACCAAAAGGTTAAAATCAAAACTTAAAGAACCGCCGTATACCGAACGGTACGTACGGTGGTGTGAGAGGACAGATAGGGAAGTAATCCCTATCTTCCTCGATTTTTCGTCAGTCTCTTAAATATGATCAATATTGATCACAAAGATTAAAACTCAACTAAAAATCATACTCATGAATATCAGGACTCAATGTGAAGTGAGAATATCCATGAGTAGAGAGGCTATTTAGCTTGAGGGATTTAAATTGTCTAAAGCAAGTTTTGAAATAATTCTTTCCAAAATTACTTCCGAACTATAGGCAATGAGATATAGCTAGGGAATTTACTAGAATGATGTATCTTGTTTGTAGCGATCTTGCCTTCAGTTTCATCGTAAGTATTTCCCCCAGTATTCATATTCCTATCAAATCTAGGGAAATTGGAAGATGAAACTTCAATTCTGATGCTATGCCCTTTCTCAAAATAGTTGGAAGTGGACATGGGAGTAAGGTTGACTTCGTAGACTTTTCCTTCTTCCATGAAAACCTCTTTTTCATAACCTTCTCTATACCTTACACGCTGAATTGTCTCATCCAAATTGTAAGCTCTGCCATCTGGATATACATCGATCAGCTTTATGGTCAAGTCGGTATCTTTTACATCGGAAGATAAGTATAGTTTTGATTCGATAAATCCACTTACTTCAACTCCTTCAGTCAAAGGTTCAGTCGTATAGACTAAAATATCTTCTCTTAATTCCATTTCTTGTTGATCCCAAGAACCTCCTTGTATGGCATTGCCAGTGCAGCAAACATTACCTCCGTAGGATGTCACAGGATCCATCGGGTCATATGTGAATGTATCTGGGTTGTCCTTGCTTGGTTTTTTCTTTGTCAAAGTTCCATTTCCCAATCTACTATTAGCTTGTCCTTTGCTATCCAAATAGTAAGTTGTCATTTTGGCTTCTTTAGGTGGCCATGTATCTGAAGATTGCCATTCGTTGGAACCCATAGTGAAATACTGAACCTTAGGCATATCTTTTTTGACTTGGTTATCATCTTGCTTCAACCAAAAGTCAAACCATGCGTAAGTCAGCTCATTATAATTCAATCTAGCATCTCCTACGGATCTTTCTCCTACAATCGTGTCATCAGTGGCTCTGGTAAATGCACAATGAAGGGTAGGAGCTATGATCAGGTATTGGTTGTCTTTAATATTTTGGTCCTTAGCATTTTTAATGATGTGATTATACATCGCCAAGTTGGGACTACTAGCAACATCATACCATGATACAAACCAAAATCCTGGTTTTTCAAAAGGCATGTCATCATGAAACAATCCACCTTCAAACCATTTTGGATCATTGGGTTTTCTGGTGATCATCTCTTCATAGATACCTTTTGGACCATTCACATTTTGTATAATATCTTGAATAGGTAGGTGATTCAATCCCTCCTTCCAATCTACTCTGGGGTATCTTGGTGCCATATCGTAGAACTTTTGAAGCCTTTGAAGATCTTCTTGTGCTATTCCTTCAGGAAACTTTGGAGCCATAGGATCATGTTGAGTACTGTATAGCCATGTAGTAAATAGCATCTGACCTGCACCACCTCTATACCAATTGCCTTGTTCAAAATATGCTCCAATTCTGCCTACACCAGCACCATAACCTTGTGGAATCAAGGCAGTATGTGCAGGATGATCCATAGCTGCAACAGCCATTTGCCATTCAGCTGTCGAAGAGCAACCAATAGTTCCAATCTTTCCATTGCTCCATGGTTGAGAAGACATCCATTCCATAGCATCATATCCATCAGTCAATGGTGTGCCCAAAATGTCCCACTCTCCTTCGGAGAAAAATCTACCTCTTTCATTTTGTACAACATAGGCATATCCTTTTTCTACTGCCTCGAGCGCCGATTGCATGGTTCGTGTGACCAATTCGCCATCCCGATACGAATTGAAATTGTAAGGGGTCCTAGAAAATATAATTGGAACAGGTTGATCGCCTTTTGGTCTATAAATGTCTGTAGATAACCGGACGCCATCTCGCATCGGCATCATTACCTTTTGATCGATTACAGCGATCTCATCCAGTTTTTCTAAGATTGACTTTTCTTGGGCTGATAAAATGCCCGTGGAAAAGGCAAAAATCAATATTAGGTAGATTTTTTTCATAATATGGAATTGAAGGGGAATAAGGATTAATATTAGATTTAATGAGAATTATTAAATCGATATTATTATCTATTTAACTTGATTATTGATGTTGCAATAGGATTCATCATGCTCTACCGGATGACATTGTATGTAAATCTTGAGAAGTAAAGGCTCAAACTTTTTAGTCAATCAAATCTTTTTTATTGAATAAAATGACTGTAATCAGAGCTTTCTTAAAAGTAATAATAAAAATCTTCCTTTTACATAGAATTTTTTAAGCGGAGTTTAATTTCTTCCAAACCGCTCTTTTATACCTTCAAAAAATGGCGTTCTATGCTTTTTACGCTTAGCTCGTGCCCTTTGACGTTTCCTTTTGTTTTGTGTTTTACTTTTTACCAAGACTGTTCTAGCAGATATTCCTACTTGACCTCTAAAAAACTCTTGTCTACCTGACATGTTGAAATTTGGCTTATAGTCTAAGGAAATAGTAGTATTCAACAGGGTCATTTCCACACCTCCTATCAAATCTATACCATTGGTTACATTTCCATAAGTTGTGATGATTTCCATGGTGGCTGGATTTTTAACTTGACTTTCTTCCCAACCAAAAGAATAACCCAGTCCATAATAATAATTAAATCTTTTTGATATAATAGGCTTGTGTTGCTCCAAAAGGAGATGCATTGTAGTATTTCGACTAAAATCTGACTGAACTATACCTTCCAAAGTCACGTGCTTGAAGATTCGTTGTTGGGCCGTTAGGCCGACAGTTCTGCTATAATTATTTGATCCTAAACGTAAGCCCGCAGCCGTTCCATATCTCTGTGCTTGCAATGGTAAAGCTGAGATAATAGTGAAGCCCAAAATGAAAAGTGAGGTAATGAATATGTTTTTCAAAATGCGTATTAGTTAATTTGCTTTAATTCAATACAATTCTAAGCTCAAAATAAAGGTGGGTTTTAAATGCCAAATTTATAAATAATAAATTATGCAAACCTTGCTTTTGGGAAAATTAAATTTCTTTTACAGTACAAAAGCATAATGCTTCTTTTATTTAGTTTCTATTCGAATCTTTTTACTTATTGATTCATTCACAATAAAAACCTGTTTGAGTTATGGGTTTTAAGGTTAACCTTCTTGATAATGAAAATTTTGTACGACAATTATTTACAATTTCTATTCCAAAAAGGCATTACCAATCATCTTGATCATCTTTACTTTCAGTTGCGCTATCATTGGTGAATTGATCTAGAAAAATTTTCCCTTGAGGAGAAAACTTGATTTCGCCTTGCTTTAAAAAATCATTGGTAGCAATCAAAGCTTCATAGGTGGGATTTTGAATATGTTTTGGGATTTTAAATATCCGTTGATCTTGTTTGTCAAAGGGTAATGATAACTTTGTTCCGTAGAAGTAGGGGATAAGTGTTTCCGAGCAACTAATACCTATTTTGTCAATTCTAAATGCTTCAAAATGTTCATTGATTCTTCCTGAAATGTCTTCAAAGAAATCCAAGGTTTCCTGGAGCCTTACCCTAGAACCAGCTCTTGACTTACCCTTGGTTTTCAAATGTTTAATTTGACTTTTTCCTTGTTTTTTTCTTACCATATATGCCCGAAATACCTTATGTTTTTGATTTTCAAAATTTTCAAAAAATCCTACTGTCGCAATTCCAGATCTTATCATCACCAAGATATAATTCAAATAATCACAATCTACTATTTGATTTGTAGGCATATCAAAGGTTAATGAAAGCGGGAGTCTTAGAGCAATGGCCTTCTCATTTTCAATAAAATAATTTACCTGAAGCTTGTTTGATTCGTATTCAAAATCTAAGTTTTTTATATCGTTTATTACTTTTTTTATGGACTGGATATCAGATATATATGATTTCATGTATGGTCGAATGTTTAGAGTAGTAGTATTGGTCTTATATTTGTAGATTACGAAAATAATCAGGCATGGATAATAAAACACAAAGTCTCTTCGAAAAAATGTGTGATAAGTCGGAGGAGGAAGCTTATGCATACGCAGACCAACTGGCTGAAATTGGTACAGAAGAAATTCTAGATCAATTGATTGAAATATTGAACGGAGATGATCTTGATAATTCCTATTTGGCAGCTAGATCACTTAGCAAGATTGAAAACAACCAGAGAGCTATCACCCCGCTATTAGAGCTCATTCATCATCACGAAAATAAACTTCGAAATGGTCAATATGTTCAAGCATTGGAAGGTTTTGACCTCAGTGAGCATTTCGTTGATCTCTTAAGGATTTATTTGTTTTCAAACTTTAAGTCATCCACGCTAGCTAAGTATTATTTAGATTATGTGGAATTTGACCTCAGCCCTCGAACATTGAAAAAAGCCGAGAAGCATTGGGCTCATTATGAAAACAATGTAGACAAAGAAAGTGACGATTACATGATAAAAAAAGAAGAGGTACTTACAATGTTTGAAGAAATTAGGGCTTTGTTTGAATAGTATCTTATGTGGGTAATTTGATTTCGGTAAGTTTAATACTTACTGCAATCAGCATTCTTTTATCCATTAGCTTGCATAGTAAGCGTATAGATTCCTTAACATTAAATCCATGATTTCTTCCATCCAAATGAATATTAACAAATTAGATTTTCTATTACATCATGGATTCACTTTGGATCCAGAGAATTTAAATTATGTAAAGACTATGCCTGTTGGAAGGCAAATTGTATTTTTGAATTTTATTCAAAATGCTAATGCAGATTATTTGGAGTGTCTTATTGGAATTAGGATTAGGGAAGTTGAAGAAATTGTTAATTTATTCTTACCTTCTCTTGGCGATTTTAGCGAGAGAAGTACTACGGCGGTAATTTCCTTGAATGAATTGAATAGAAGTTTGCCTCGAAGATTTTTTATTCATGATAATGATGATATTAAGTTAGCTTTAGCTGAATATGAAAAAGTGATCAAAACAGTTGGTCTTGAATGGTTTGAAAAGTTTTCGCAACCATCTAATATGGAGATGCTGTTTAATCAGAATCCAGATCAGGAGTTTACAACTCAAAACTTTACATATAGGTCTTCAAGAGCAATGATTTTATCAAAATTATATAATCCAGAGTCCTATGAAGTCAATAAGAATCATTACTTGAACAAGTTGGATGAAATGATGCTTACACCTTTCATTTTAGCTAGCTTTCTAAATCTTCTGGATTATTTGGAGACGACAATTAGATGATTTATTGTTTTTACAGCTTGTGAATTCTATCAGGCTAACAATCAAAGCTAGTCTTTATAAAATTCTGGTAAATTAATATTAACAAGGTCTAGGCAACTTTTGATTTTGGAGAATAACTCATCTCGATCCACAGGTTTGGTCAAATATTCATCCATACCGACTTCGTAGGCTTTATTTTTAGCTTTGTCAGTAGCATCAGCAGTTACCGCAATAATTGGTATATTTGTATACTTTTCTCCAGCGTCCCCTTTTCTAATAGCTTGAGTGGCTTCATAACCATCCATTTCGGGCATTTGCAAGTCCATAAGAATAAGGTCAAACTTCCCGACTTTGAGAAGCTCAAGCGCATGTAAACCATGGTTAGCAATCTGGAATGAAATTTCTGGTGTTTTACGGAGCAAAGATTTCATCACAAGTTGATTTACATGATTATCCTCTACTACAAGGATATTTTTACCTTGAAGGTAATTGTGATTGTTTTGTAAAGAATTATCGGAAACTGAAACTTCCTCAGGAATTTCGAAGATAATCGAAACTTTAACTTTTGTACCAATATTTTGCTCGCTTTCAATAGATACTTGCCCATTATATAATTTTACGAGTGCTTTTACAATACCTAAACCAAGTCCAAATCCGCCAAATTTTCGTTTGTCATCTATTCTTTCTTGAATAAATGATTCAAAAATTCTATCTAGTTTTGCATTATTAATTCCTATTCCTGTGTCTTTTATAATGAGACCAAAATGAAATTTGTTATCTATTATTTGTGAGTCTATTCTTAATAAAATGTATCCTTGATTAGTGAATTTAACGGCATTATTGAGCAGGTTAAGTAAGATTTGTCTAATTCTAGCCTTATCGCCTATAATGAACCTTGGAAGCTGATTGATCTCCTCATATACAAATCTTAAGTTTTTATTTTTTGTCTGATTTTCTATGATCGTTCTCACTTCACGGATCAGCGCTGATATATCGATTTTCTTATGTTCAAGTCGAAGCTCGTTTCGTTCGATTTTTGAATAATCAAGTATATCATCAATTGCCGAAAGGAGGCCTAGTGAAGAGTACCTAATTACTTTTAGATCATTTTTAATATTAACACTATTAGTAGACTCTTCAATAGACTTGGTTAAACCTATCACTGCATTAAGAGGTGTTCGTAATTCATGGCTAATATTAGAAAGAAAGAATGATTTGATTTCATTTGACTCTATGGACTGTTCTAGAGCCCTATCTTGTATTTTTTCTTTTTCAGATTTCAGTATTTTAATGCGGTTTGCCATTGACAATGATAGAAATATTATTTCTAGTCCAGTTCCAAATTTGGATGCATTTTCAGTGAAGAACGAATTTGATATTAAACTAAAGTTGTTTAATATAAATATGAAAAATCCTACGAAAAAGAAAAATATACCTAGTGTGAAGAATATGTCATTTTGAGAATTTTTAAAATAACTTGTGATAACAGTAGTTACTATAAGTAATAGCAAAATTATACCAAAGAGATTTACCAATGGATAATACAGGTGAAATAATGATTCGAAAAAGCAGATGCATAAGATCAAAGTAATTACCAAAATATGTAAATAATTGAATGCCGTATTGATCCAATTACTGAAGTTTTTTACTTTGGTATATACTTGAATATATCTGCCAAAAGCTAAGGTAGAAAATGCTGCTCCAAGGAGTACAGCATGTCTTGAAAGCCAGCCTGCTTCAGGTGTTATAAATTGGAAGAAGTAGCCATCTAATGAAAGATGAAGTAAAACTACTGATAACACATAAAATGAATACAATAGAAAACTTTTTTCTCTAATACCGAAGTAAAAGAATGCATAGATGGTTCCTGCCAAAACAAGTACTCCATAAAAAATCCCAAAGATAAATTGCTCCAAGTATGAACTTTTAATTAATGAAACTGAGCTGTGTATATTCAAAGGAAGGTTTATAACCTCTCCATCACTTTGGTATTGTATATAGAAGTTGTACACGCTATTAGCCTCTAATGAAAATGGGAAAATCATTTTACGGTGATTAAAAGCTTTTTTGGAAAATGGTTCTAAATCACCATTTTTCTGTGATTTAATTTCACCTAATTCATTGATTTGATGAAACTCAATCAAGTCTGTAATTGGCCGACCAGTCTCAAAATATAAATTTAATTCCTTTTCACTTTCATTTTTTAAACTGAACTTCAACCAATGATTTTCTTTAGTAAACCCTAAGTTTGTGTTTGGTCCATCTACTTCAATATAATCTTGATATTGTTCAATGTTTAAAAAATCAGAAATTTCATAATTTTTAGATCCAACAATAGTATATGAAGAGTTTTTATAGATTGAAATAGGATTTTCAAAATGATCATCATTGAGTATAAATTGAGCTCTTAGTTTTTGTGAGTACAAAAATGTTAATGAAACTAACATAAATACTCTTAGTAATAGACATGTTTTCATGTATGGATGTTAGGGTGACTATTATAATTAAACTACGAAAAATACTTTACTCTAGGTGATGGCTATTATCAAAATCAAATTCATAAAGTAATTAGGAAATAGTTTGAATATTTGATTTAATACAATAATTATATAAATAATCACATCACAAAAACTCAATTGTTTTTGTGATGTAGTTTGAAAAGTAATTATCGTAATGATACATGATATTTTTTTGGAATAAGCTTCTTGAATTATAAGAGACAAAAACACCATGATTACTCTATGGAATAGCTTATTCCGGACCGAGAGACGGGACTCGAACCTGCGACCTTCCCGAACGTCGGGACATGCATTCTAACCAGCAGAACTTTTCTTGATGAGCAGATCGATATTATTTTTACTTTTTTGAGACTTAAAAAACCTTTCCTTTTTGATTGCATCAGACTTTGATGTATAAGTCTCATAATAAATCAAACTCCGAGTTTGCTTTCTGGATGTTTATCCTTTGTTTGCAGAGTTATGCTTTTTGATACGATTAACAATATTTCCCGTATAGCCAATATAGTAGCCACCATCTGTAGCTGATTTTAATATGTAAACGAAAAATTCCTAAATAAAAAAAAATCTCAAGCTTAGCTTGAGACTTTGCGGAATGGACGGGACTCGAACCCGCGACCTCCTGCGTGACAGGCAGGCATTCTAACCAGCTGAACTACCACTCCAATAATTTTGAGTTTAATAACTTGCTTATTTGCAACTCAAGAACAAATAAAACTGCGGAATGGACGGGACTCGAACCCGCGACCTCCTGCGTGACAGGCAGGCATTCTAACCAGCTGAACTACCACTCCTTTTTTATGTTTTTCAACTCTTCTCGTTTGAAGTGATGCAAAGGTAGTATTTTGATAGATTAACGCAAAGCTTGAAACAAAAAAAATATCCAGGTATTGTATATCAATCTTAAATTCAATAGAATAATTTTTATTTTTTGCATTTTGAAGACAGTTATTATTTGAATTTTCCATTTTTATAGGACTGCTATATGGATTTATTAATTGAAAAAACAACAATTTTAAAAATAGATTTATTTTTAAACCCAATCGGATCAAATATTGTGGTCAACAAGCGTAAACCTTAAATATTGAAAACTTCATTGATTATTAGGATAAGGTATAATTTAGAAATAAGCCAATTACTGTTATGAAAAAAATAATGTCCCTCACTACAAGTTTTATTTTCTATTTATGTTTTGCTTCTTTAAACGTATTTGCGCAAAATCAACCAGATATTCCCAAGCCAAGGGGACCTATTGATTTCTCTCAAACTAGTAATATTGTGATTTTTATAATTATTCCTACAATTATAATTATTGCATTTATAATATTCAGAGGTAGAATAAAGAAAATAAAGGGTGAAAATGAAGAAAGTAGGAAAGATTAAGCCTAATATTTGTTAGATTATTGCATATGTTTTCTATGCTATAGCCTTAAAGGTAATTAGAATATATTTTATTAGTATTTGACTTAACCAATTCCTAGGTATTTGATGTTTGAAGAATATTACTTCAAATTAAAGTCAAGGTATACAGAGTGCCTCTCATAAGAATCATAAAATGGTTTGAATAACACCCCATCAATAACAAATTCAAGAGGATTTCCATTGGTTTCTATGTTGCTACTGATGTCACTGGCATCCAAAGACAATTTTCTCCAATCTGTTCTAGCCTCCGGCTCTTGAGCAGCAAGTAATATCGGGCCATAGAATAAACTTGCGATGTTTTGCTGATCCATCACTGGGTCCAGGTGGAACTGAAAAGGCATTTCAAGCTTGATAGTGTCACCTGTTTTCCATTTTCTGCTGATGGTCAAGTAAGTGCCAGGTTTGCTTTCTAGTTTTTGAAGTTTGCCATTTATCGATACTTTAAATCCTTTTGTAGCCCAAGAAGGAACTCGGATTTTGATATCCAGTTTGCCATTTCCTTTCACCGTAAGCAAGGTTTGATCTTCTTTGGGAAAGGAAGTGGATTGTTCTATGCTGAAGTTTTGCTCAGTCCAATCCAAAGTTGAAGCGACGAACAAGTTGATATAAAGTTCTTTATTGTCTATGCTTTTAAAGTAGATGGCATTTTGAAGCTTGGTACTGCTCTCTATTGCTGTGCCATTGCAACAGGTGAACCCGGTCATTCGTGGATTGCCAAAATGCTTGATTGAGGCTGGTCTGAGTGGGACATGATAGGTATTACCAGGATTATCTTTGGCCACTGATGCTAGTATATGATTGTAAAGTCCACGTTCATAGTAGTCCATAAGCTCTGCCCGCTGATCAAACAAGAAAAGTTCATTGGTCAACTTCAGCATGTTATAGGTAGCGCAGGTTTCATTTTGCCCTCCTGTCGAAAACCCATTTTCAAATAAAGTAGATGGTTCTGCAATAAAGCATTCTGCATTTGCTGGATTTCTAGCACCTGCTACCCCACCAATGGAATACATGTAATCATTGACGGCTTTATACCAAAAATTATCTGCTATTTGGAAGTACTCGGGTTCACTCGAAGCCCTATACATCTCTATACTACCGACAATTTGAGGAATATGCTGATTGGCATGAAGACTTCGAAAGGTATCTACATTTTTTGCTAAACCATGGGAATGCTGTTCATCTCCAAAAAACATGCGGACATTGTCAAATAATTTGGCAGTCATCATGTAGTTTTCGTTAGCTGTAATGCGATATAGCTTTGCCATTGATTCATTCATGCCACCATATTCTCCTGCAATATAGGTACTCCACATATTGACCAAAGTCTCATTAGGAATTTGACTCAGCCGTGTATAAACCCAGTCACTCATGCCTATGGCAACATCCAAGGCTTTTTTGTTTCCAGTCACTTCATAGATATCTATTAAGCCAGCAAGGATTTTATGTAAGGTATAATACGGAGCCCACACTTGATGCTGTTGTCCTCCATAATTTGCGCCTTGCTCTAGCATGATGAATTGGTCAGGTGGGTAGGCACTTATATATCCTTTTCCCCAGTTCCAAAAGTCAGTTCTAATACCCTCCTGGCTTAGGTCTGAATCAAACTTTGATTTACCTGGTCCATAGGGGATAGCCGTTGGGTCTGACTCAAAAGTTGGATGATCTGGGTGTTTGTTTCCCGAAAGTTGGGCGAGGTCATAGAGCGTGTTGACCATATAATCCATTTTTCTAAAAAATATCGCTTGTAACTCTTTGTCATAACTGGAACCAGCGTAGGCTTGAGCTATGGCCGTCAAATAGTGTCCTGTGGCATGGCCTCTTAACTTGGTCTCTTGGCTATCCCAAACACCAAGAGGCTTGGCAGTACTTGGTTGGGGTTGACCAAAGGCATTTCTGAACATGTATAGAAATGAATCGGGGTCAGTTTCAGCTAGGGTTGTGATAAACTTATCCCTGTTTTCTATGAATTTGGTTTCTGTACCGTCTTTGTCGGTTTGAAGTGTAACCTGATTTAATGCAAAAGACGTTAATCTTCTGATTGGATTAGAGATATCTTTGGGTTCTTTTACGACAACTTTTGCTATTGGAGCAAATGAAGTCCCTGGTACTTTTCCTGTAATGGTATATGTACCTACCTGAAGCACCGCATTGTTGTCTCTGTCCGCAGGCCAAATGACTTTTACTTTAGGTCCATTCAACTGTCCTTTATACTTTCCTTCTATCATACTAGGAAGTCTTGGAAGGTTGCCAATGCTTGTCTCTACTTCGATGTCAGGGACTTCTATCAAATACTCATTGTAAAGTTGAGGGTGTGATGCAGGGAAGGTAGGTAATTCATCAATTTTTTTAGCAATTCTTGTTCCTTCTTGGCTAGTTCCTTTTGCAGCATTTTCGAATATGGAGTTGACTTGATTTTCACTGAGGGCTATCCTGTAAAACCTAAAGTCATGAAGCAAGGCATTCAAATTAGGCAGTGCAGGATCGAATGATTTTCCAATGTTGAGTAAGTTTTTTTCATTGTCATCTTGATCGAATATTTGATCAAGCTCTATGCTCAATTCCTTTGATTCTCCTGCAAGTTTATTGTTGATGTAAATAGCGTAGCTCTTTGCCGGAATATTGATTACGATGGCAATATGTGACCATTTGTTGATTGGTAAACCGATTGCTTTTACTTGAGTTTGCTTTTCTTCTGACTGCAATGAAGCATGGAAAACTCCATCTTCCATGAGCCCAAGCGGACTCACAGCAAGTTTGTTTTTCGGATTTTTCCCAAATTCAAATAAGGTTTGACCTGCTTGCTTTGATCGAGGATAGATCCAGGTAGAAATACTCATAGACTCCATGTCTGCGATGGCATCGCTGGGAATGGTGAGGTAATCATTTGTAACCCCCGATAACGCTAAGACCTCCCCGAATTTTTCATCCTCTTCATACTTGATGCTTGAGCCTTGAAAATTAAGGTGAAAATTGTTCCTTGACCAATCTCGAATATTTCCTTTAAAAGTATACCTTGCTATCAAGGCTGTTTCACCTATCCCATCTAAGATTTGATCTCCATCTTGTGCATGAGCATGGTTCGTCATGCCAAAACTCAGCCATATAATTAAAAGTAATGTTAAGTTCTTGAATATAGACTTCATGGTTATTGTTTTTCCTTTAAGATAATATAACATGTTCAGGGCTTTTTTAGCGAGTTCAGCGTGATGATTTAAAGTTAAATTTAAGTGTTGAGTAATCGAATTGCTCAATCAGTAATCTTATCACTGGAAGACTACATGAGCTAAATTAATGAACCTACTGATTGGTATTGTTATCCATATTTTAAATTGGTTAAAATAGTATTAGACCTAGGTATAATGAGAGAAAGTATACTATTTCAAATAGCCTAATTTTGTTTGATCTCAGTTTAAATCGCGAAAAAACGAAAATATATGATACAGATTAAAAGACTTTTGTCTATTACTTTCTTGTCCCTCCTTCTGGTGCCCATAGGAAGCCAAGCACAAGGAACACTGGCAGATTACAAAAGAGCAGCTGAATTTAAAGAGAATATTAAGGATAAAGTTTATCATTCTCCAACACAGATCCAATGGCACAAAAAGGATATACTTACTTATGCAGTTCAGACTGCCAATGGCAAACTCTACATGAAGTATCGTGTCAAAGATGCAGCAAAGGAATCTCTTTTTGATACAGATCAATTGGCCAAAGCCCTCTCTGAGAAGTTGGATAAAGAAGTAGACCCTAAGACCTTGTATATTTCAGCGCTTGACTTGAAAGAAGATGTGCTGACTTTCAGGCATGAGCAAATTATCTGGGAAATGGAAGGAAATACTGGTGCGTTGAAAAAAGTCAAAGAAGTAGACAACAGCTCGCAATATTGGGGAACTAGAGACAATGAGTCTGTAAAAAGGGTGATACTGTCTCCTGATAAAAAGCAAGAAGCTTTTATCCAAGATCAAAATGTATTTTTAAAGGATGTTGCTACTGGGAAACAGCAGCAACTGACGCATGATGGGAGACCAGGGGAATACTACTCATCAAGTATTCAATGGTCTCCTGACAGTAAAAAATTAGCCTTGTTCAAATTCAGGCCTAGTGAGGTCAGGAAATTGACCTTGATTGCATCAGCACCAGATGATCAATTTCAACCGAAGGTTTTTGAAAGAGATTACCTTAAGCCAGGTGATGCCTTGCCAATCAGGACACCTATGATCATAGATATTGCTCGTGATAAAGTTTTTCAAGCTGATTTGAAACAAATGTATGCTCAATACGCACTTTCTAGACTGTCTTGGAATGAAGAAAGTTCTGCAGTGACTTGGGAATACAATGAAAGAGGTCATCAGCGCTATTCTGTCTTTGAGATGAATGCACTTGATGGAAAGCAGCGTGCATTGATTGATGAAACAAGCGAAACATTTATAGATTATAGCGGGAAGTATTATAGGAAAGACCTCAAATCAAAAAAGCAGATTATCTGGTCCTCTGAACGTGATGGCTGGAGACACTTATACTTATATGATATGAGGGATGGGGAACTTTTAAGGCAGCTAACCAAAGGAGAATGGGTTGTAAGGGATGTGATTCATGTAGATGAAGAGAAAGAATTGATTTATTTTACTGCAAGCGGAAAGAATCAAGGAGAAGATCCTTATCACCTGCATTTTTACAGCATAGGCTTGGATGGGAAGAATCTTAAGGTGCTTACCAGTGAAAATGCCAATCATGAAATCACTTTCAAAGAGGGAAGTGAATACTTTGTAGATAAATATGCCAGACAAGACTTGCCTCCAGTGACGGTGGTCAGGTCAGTGGAAAATGGAAAAGTTGTAGCATCGTTAGAAAAGGCTGATATCCGTGAGCTTGAAAAAGCTGGTTGGGAAGCACCAGAGATTTTCTCTGCAAAAGGGAGAGATGGACAAACTGATATATGGGGAGTGATCATCAAACCCCTTGATTTTGATCAAAATAAGAAGTACCCTGTGATTGAGTACATCTATGCCGGACCACACAGTGCACATGTGCCCAAATCATTTAATCCTAATTACTATGCACTCAATGAGCTTGCTAGTCTTGGATTTATCGTCGTGCAGATTGATGGTATGGGTACGTCTAACCGATCTAAGAAATTTCATGATGTGGCGTGGAAAAACTTGAAAGATGCTGGTTTTCCTGATAGGATATTATGGATGCAGGCAGCCGCAGCAGAAAGTCCGTACATGGATTTGGAAAAGGTAGGGATATTTGGTACTTCAGCAGGAGGTCAAAATTCCACTGGTGCTTTACTTTTTCATCCTGAATTCTATAAGGTGGGGGTTTCCTCTTGTGGCTGTCATGATAATAGGATGGATAAGATATGGTGGAATGAGCAATGGATGGGGTATCCGATTGGAGATCATTATGAAGATTGTTCCAATGTTACCCACGCCAAAAACCTTCAAGGAAAACTACTCTTACTTGTTGGGGAAATTGATGATAATGTAGATCCTGCGTCTACTCATCAGCTCGTTGATGAACTTGTCAAACACAACAAGCCCTTTGAGTTTATGATGTTTCCAGGAATGGGGCATAGCTCTGGAGGACTTTATGGTGAAAGACTGAGGAGAGATTTTTTTGTAAAGCATTTATTAAATGTAACACCTCCAAATTGGGATGAATATGAATTTAAGTAGAAAAGAGTTGGATAGCATAGTCATGCGCTGCTTTAGTCTTTTGGCTGCGTTTTTAAGCTTTATACTTGGCTTTGCTTGTAATGAAGTCTCATCACCGTTAGTAATAGACCTTTCACCTGTACTGAATGCTACTTCAGACAGCCTAAACGGTTGGGAAACTGAATATTGGAGCCCCCAAGAGAATTATAGAGTGAAGTTTGATGAAACATCATCTAAAGGGGTTTTGATGATAGAAGCTGATACCTTTGGGATTTCTAGATGGTATAGAAAAGTTCAATTAAGTCCCTATAGTACCTACAAAGTATCGGGAGCTTACCAATTGATGGGTGTAGAGGGACAAGATGAGAAAGCAGGAGCAGGAATTCGACTTGGTCAGATGAAGATGAAATTGGATACCGTACTGCGAGGAGATTCTGATTGGATTTCATTTGAAGAAGTCTTTGAAACAGGAGGATATGATAGCTTTTTGATGGAGTTGGTCTTGGGGAAATCTGGCCCTGCCAAAGGCAAAGTCTTTCTCAAAGATGTTGTAGTGGAAGAAATAGGTCGAGAGGAACTTAAACCTTCCCTTTCCATTGATATACAAGCTCAACAGACACCTATGGAGCCTTACATATACGGACAGTTTATTGAGCACATGGGTAAGTGTATTTATGGTGGGATTTGGGCAGAGCTCTTGGTGGATAGAAAGTTTTATTATGCACCGGGAGTGAAAAAAAGTGCTTGGCAAGTAGTGGGCAATCAAGTAATACATGATGATGGCTATCAGTATGCTGGAAATCCGACACCGAAGATTAATGCCAAATTATATCAAGAACAAGGCATCCAACAAGGTGGTTTAAAGTATTTAGCCAAAAAATATTCAGGATACTTTTTGCTAAATATTGAAGGAGAAGTTGACCTTGATGTATACTGGTTTGATGAAAAATCAGCTAAACATAAGGTTGAGGTCAAAGAAGAAAATGAAACAGGAGGCTTAGTCAAAGTGTATTTTTCATTTGAGCCAAACAAGTCAGTAGAACAAGCAGGGATTGGTTTGGTTGCCTCGGGGACTGGTACAGTCCATGTATTAGCTTCCTCATTAATGCCTGATGATCATGTTGAAGGTTTTAGGGCGGATGTGTTGGCCTTGATGAAAACACTTGATTCTCCAATTTATCGCTGGCCTGGGGGGAATTTTGTTTCTGGATATGATTGGAAAGATGGGGTAGGAGATAGGGATAAGAGACCCACTCGGTATGAACGTGCATGGGATGGTTTAGAGACCAATGATGTTGGAATTCATGAATTTATGAATCTGTGTCACCTCTTGGGTACAGAGGCTAATATTGCAGTGAACACAGGACTTGGCTCAGCCGAAATGGCAGCTGAACAAGTGCAATATGTCAATGGTGGATCAAATACAATAATGGGGAAATGGAGAGCAGAAAATGGAAGAGAAGCACCTTATGGAGTAAAACTTTGGGCTGTGGGAAATGAGATGTTTGGAGATTGGCAACTGGGTCATATGCCCATAGAACAATACGTAGAAAAGCATAATGAAGTAGCCAAAGCAATGAGGGAAGTTGATCCTTCTATTGAGTTAATTGGTGTAGGTTTTCCTGGGCATTGGAATGATATGATGTATGCACATAGTTTGGAGTATATGGATTATATCAGCGAACATATTTATAAACAGGATTGGCACTCTGGAGGCCTCTTGACGCATGCAAGACAGTTAGCTGATGTGATTCGTGAGGTTGCCGCTGAGCACAGAAAAAGAAGCGAGGATTCTCAAACTCCTTTGCTTAGGATTGCTATGGATGAATGGAATTATTGGTACGGTCCTCATGTACATGGCTTGCTAGGAACAAGATATTTCTTAAGAGATGCTTTGGGAATAGCTTCAGGGCTACATGAATTCTCTAGACAGTCTGATATATACTATATGGCAAATTATGCCCAGACGGTGAATGTCATAGGGGCAATCAAAGCCACTCAAACAAGCAGCTGGATGGAGGCCACAGGTCATGTATTGGCCATGTACCGAAAGCACTTCAGGCCAATTCCATTGGCAATAGACGGCGACCACAAGCCACTTGACATAGCAGCATCTCTGACTGAGGATAAGAAGACTTTGAGTATAGCAGTGGTCAATGCAACCTACGAGGATTATGTTCTTCCTGTGGATTTGGGAGATAGCAAAGTGAACAGCCAAGGGGAAATGATCTTACTTTCTGCAAATGATGATATGGACTTCAATGATGAAAATGATCAAAAAATTGATGTCCGTGAACAGCAAGTCAATTGGGAAAAAAGAGGCTTTAACATTCCCAAAATGAGTGTAGTTATTTTTAAGTTTGATTTAAAGGAATAGGTGATGTTATGCGTGTACAAGTAATCAATTCATAAAAAGAGAAATAATAAACTAGCTATTACTTGATGCTGAATCCGCTCCATACGAACAAGTGACTAGTAGAAAACTTGTCTTGTTTTAGTGAAGTACTGTGAGCCGATAAAACCTATTTGAAAATGAAATCCCCCTATAGCTTAAACTGTAGGGGGATTATTTTTACTTATCTTTAAGTAGGTTTACCATTCATTTTGAATGGAAGCTCTTACCTGTGAGGAATATCTAAATCCTTCAAAAACTTCCAATTCGTCTTGTAGTTCTTATCGATAGCATTGTCCATTAATGCTATTCTCAGAATTTCAATGGGGATGCTATTGTTTTGTAAAATTTGGTCATGGAAGTCTTTTTCTGACATCGAACCATTGTCAACCAATTCTCCTTTAAGGGCATATAGTTGGAGTCCTCCGATCATATAGGCGATTTGATACAAAGGCCCATACCTTCCCTCAAATGACCTCCTTACTTCTGCTTCAGCATTCGCTCTTTCATGCCCAACTTTGTCTACTAGAAAGTCAATGGCTTGCTGAGGAGACATTTTCTCTAAGTGATAGTTGAGGCTAAAGATGATTCTTGCACACCTGTGCATTCTCCAAAAAAGCATTCCAACTTTATCTTCCGCTGATTTTGGAAAAGATTTGTCCCACAATGCAATTTCCCAGTACAGTGCCCACCCTTCTATCCAAAAAGGAGTTGAAAATAAGCTCCTATAGGGTCTGTGCCTTTGCGTCATATAGCCTTGAAGGTGATGACCTGGAATAAGCTCATGTTGAACAGTAGCACGAGAGAAGTGTGGGTTATTGCCTCTCATACTCATCATTTTTTCCTCATGACTCATCGTTGAAGTAGGATATGAAATTTGAATGGCTTCTCCTCCTAAAAAGAATGGGTTTATACGCTGTGCTTCTGGAGACATCATGGTCATTCTCCAGGTTTCTTTTGCCAAATCTGGAATTGTCAAGAGGTCTCTTTCTTCCAGAAAATCAATAGCTTCCTCTGCAAGGAAATGAATGTCTTGAGGCCAAGTTCCTGGTTCTACATAGGTGTTTTTTACAAACTCAATGGCAGCTTTCCAATCTTTGCCATAACCTAGCTCTTCTGAAGCTTTGAGCATTTCTTGCTCACACCAGGCAAATTGTTTTTCGGCTTCTTTGATAAGCTCTTCTGGAGTGTAAGGGATGAATTCAAAAGCCAGCTCCTTTTCCAAAGCAACCTTACCAATGGGTTTTCCGATGATTCCACTTCCGTCGTCTTTTACCAAAGTGTTTTGATAATGATCTTTGAGAAATGTAGCATAGGCAGTCATTGCTTGATCTAATTCTTCATATGGAGTTTTCATCCACCAAGTGAAAGAAGGATCATAGTCGTAATAGAATCCATAGGCTTCAGTGACGCTTCTTTGGAGACTTTTGATGATGTCACTTGCCAATTCAGCTTTTTGCCAGCTATTGAATGGATCACTTTTAGAGAGGCTTTCATGGAGTTTTTTGATTTCAGTTGTTGTGGCATTAAACTCACTTGCAAGCTTTTCAGCATTAGGTTTTGTTCCTTTTCTCCTAGCGATGTAGAACCTTTCAAGTTGAGAGGAAAATGGGGCGACATGTGCTACTTCCTTGAAGGTTTCAAAAGCTTGATTGTGGAAAAACTTATCCTTTTCTAGCTTGTTTTTAAAGATGAGATAATCAACTTGAGCATCTTTGTCCAATGCAGTAAAATCTATTCCACTTAGCTTTTTAAGCCATTGCTCATAGTGAAGATTTATCCTGTCAAAATACTCATAAGAGTTTCTGTTTGTATATTTTCTATGTAATGTCCCCACATCAGCAACATAGGAAGAAGCCTCTGAGTATAGTCCTTGAGCTATTCCAATATTTGAAGTTATGATTATAGTGAGAAATACTGCAATTGATTTTTTAAAAAAGTTGGATAGAAAAATCAAAAGCTGTGATTCTTCTGACCTGAAATGCGTATTCCAAAACGTAGTGATTTTAAGGAGCTGTTTTTTCATATTAATTTAAGTTGTTTAATACATTATTTGAAATTTTCGAAAGCGTAATTGTTTCTACTTTTTAGTATAAACAACTTGATAACCTTTGGCTTTCCTGATGTTTGATTGCTGAATCTAGTAAAATAATGTCAGTCAATTTTTGAAATGCCAATATTGTATAAGACTTGAATAATCTGGTGTAATTTAATTGCTGGATGTTGTCGTAATTTTGACCAGAATCAAAAAGAGATAATTATGAATTGGAATGGAGTATTACCGGCGGTGACTACAAAATTCGCCAAAGATGATAGCATAGACTATGACTTGTTCTTTGCCAATGTTGAAGAGCAGATAAAGGCAGGAGTATCTGGTATAATTTTAGGTGGTACACTTGGAGAGTCTAGTGTATTGGAAGATGAGGAGAAGATGGAGTTGACCAGAAAGACAATAGCCTATATCAATGGAAGGGTTCCTGTTGTGCTTAATATAGCTGAAGGAGCTACTAAGAAAGCCATTAGTTGTGCTAAAGCTGCAGAAGAAATGGGTGTAGATGCCTTGATGCTTTTGCCCCCTATGCGTTATACAACAGATCACAGGGAACTTGTGGCTTACTTTTCAGCAGTAGCAAGTAGTACTTCGCTTCCGATTATGATATATAATAACCCTGTAGATTATAAGACTTACGTTACCCTAGAAGTATTTGAAGAACTAATGCCCTATAAGAACATTCAAGCAGTAAAGGAATCTACAAGAGATGTTTCAAATGTGACTAGAATGATCAATAAGTTTGGGGATAGGTACAAAATTCTATGTGGGGTAGATACATTGACCATGGAAAGCCTTGTCATGGGGGCAGATGGACTAGTGGCCGGATTAGTTTGCGCATTTCCTAAAGAAACTGTAATCCTTTTTAGGTTAATCAAAGAAGGTCGTTTGGCAGAGGCTTTGAAAATTTACAGATGGTTTTTACCTCTTCTTGAGCTAGATATTCACCCGAAGCTTGTGCAATACATAAAATTAGCCGAGGAAATGGTAGGTATCGGTTCAGCTAAAGTGAGAGCTCCTAGGCTTGAGTTGGAAGGAGAAGAAAAAGAAAGCATTGTAAAACTAATACAAAATGGGATCGATAAAAGACCCGTATTGGATGATTTTGTGTTAGAGGAAGTAAATTGATAGTTTATAATTTTATTTCAAGTTCCGTTCGATTATTGAAAGGAAAAAAAGCAGCTCAGTTTCGAGCTGCTTTTCTTATGTTAGGTGTTTGAAATTTATGTTTTTACAATAAGCAGATGGTGTACAACCTGTGATGGTCTTAAATTGTCGGTTAAAATAAGAAATGTTGTAATATCCTGATTTGAAAGCGGCTTCTTTTACAGAGACGTCCTCTTCAACCAATTGCCTACAAGCATTCCCAATTCTAATTTCATTGAGAAATTGTGAAAAAGTTTTTCTGGTATGTTTCTTAAAATATCTGCAGAAAGCATTTACGCTTAGGTTTGCTATATCTGCAGCATCTGCTAAAGTGATATCTTTGGAGTAATTGTCAATGAGAAAATCAATAACTTTATTGATCTTTTCAGTATCACCTAGCTTCATTTCATTTTCGTAAGCTACATGACTCAGTGTGATCAAATCATCAGTTTTAGCCAGATAATCAAACATTTTAAAAAGGTAAATCAACCGTTCAAAACCATTCTTATGCGTGATTTTTTGAGAAGATTTCAATAGCTTTTCTTTGGCTCTTCCAGTCACCAATAAGCCATTTTTTGATTTTTCTAGCAACTTATTGATTGGATGAAGCTCTGATAAATCTTTAAATTTTTCTCCTAATGCCTCAGGAGAATATAATATCGATATGTTTTGTGACTGAAGCTGATTGGCAGAAGAGTAGTACTCTTGACTACTCCTGAAAAAGTGAGGTAAGTTTGCTCCTAAAATAAAGGAATCACCCGCATTGAAATTCCCAAAAGAATCACCAATGAAATATGTTCCTTTGCCTTGTAAGATCGTCATGATCTGATACTCCGAATGGAAATGTAAGTTGTCATAAAAATAGGGGTGACATTCTTTCAGCACTCTAACTGGTTCGTTGATGCTTTTTGGTATCTGGTAGAGCAATGGTTTCATATCTTAAGTGTTTTAGGGTTAATACTATACATATCAAGTGGTCTCAAGGATGTTTTGGTGTAATTGGGATTGTTTTTTCTGCTTTTCTTTTTAGGGTTAATTTTCTGGGTTTTTATTATTGATACTTAATAATAAGGATTTTAAGTGATTCATGCGTTGGTTAGATCAATATTGTATTATAATCTGATAATACAGTAAAAGTATATTTTGACATTATCACTGTTTGGCTATTGAAAAGTGTTTTTTTCATTTCTAAATTCGGCAGCGTAAAAGTTTTTAAAATCCATTTTACCATTAGGATAATATTGTGTTACGATTGGGTAATCTGCTATGAGAGATCAGAAGGTCTTTTATTTACATTTGCAGGGTAGCCATTTAAGCTTTGAAGCACGAAATCATTTCATTAAAAAGCTTAATTATTAATTGAAAAACATGAAGCATATTTCCCAGAAAATTAAGTTTATGTTGCTTTTTGCAATGGTTTTTAATTTTAATATAAAAACTGTTACGTCTCAAGAAATTTGGGATAGAATAAAAGCCCGTCCACAAACCATGGATGTCACTGAGCGAAGAAGTTTAGAAAACAGCCATTTTAAACTAGAGCTTTTGAAAAGTTCTCATATAGTGGCTAAAATGAACCCAACGATAGACGCGACATTTGACTTTGTTCCTTCTGAGCTTTTGGAAATCAGAAGCAGGGATAGTCTTTATCATTTGGGTGATGTGAACATCATGTATCGCTTTTCTGGTGATGCTGATTGGAAAGCATATTCATCAGCAAGAAAGCGTGAACCTGTAAAGCCAATGGAGGAGTTCAAAGGTAAATCTATCAGTGGTCTGGTAAGTTCACGATTAAAAGAAGCTGATAAATTATCCATTATCAGGGAGTGGTCGGTTGAAAAGGATGAATTGACTTTAACATTTGAATTTAAAAATGATTCAGAAAAGGCCATAGAGATTGGTTACTTAGGCATACCCATGATTTTTGATAATATTCTACATGGCAAAAACCTAGAGGAAGCTCACTTGGAAAAGGTTTTTTACGATCCTTATATAGGTGGAGATGCGGGGTACTTACAAGTTGTGAGGCTTCATGGCAAATCTCCAGTGCTTTTGGTTGTTCCAGACAAGAATGCTTCTTTCGAGGCGTACAGTCCACTTTTGGATGATAGGACACCTAGGAATATTACATTTGAAGGTTTTCATGACTGGGTAATTCATAGTAAAGCTAAAGCTGAGCATGAGTGGAAAGAAGCAGACCAATGGATCAAGCCTTCCTCAAAAGTGATTGAACCTGGTCAAAGCTACAAGAGTAGTCTTAAATTCATGATTGCAGATAATGTGCAGTCCATAGAATCTAAATTAATTGCCAAAGAAAGACCTGTGGCAATTGGATTACCTGGATATGTAATTGCAAAAGATGTAGCTGCTAGGCTTCAACTCAAAGCAGCTCAAAAAGTAAAGTCAATCAATGTGTTTCCAAAGGATGCCTTGTCAATTTCTAAATCAAACAAAAAGGATAAAAAGGGTTGGGATCGATATGATGTCAAAGGGTTGAAATGGGGTAGAGCAAGGGTTGAGGTTACTTATGATGATGGTAGTGTTCAAGTTTTGTCCTATAAAGTAATAGATTCTGAGTCTGAATTGATAGCTAAAATGGGTGCTTTCTATACCAACCAACAATGGTTCGAAGATGAAAAAGACCCTTTTGGAAGGCATCAATCTGTTATTTCTTACGATTATGAAAAAAAGGCCCAAGTTAAGCAAGATTCAAGGGCTTGGATACCAGGTCTTAGTGACGAAGCGGGAGCAGGTTCTTGGCTCGCAGCGATGATGAAGCAAGTGATAGATCCAAAGAAAGATGAAGTTGCCAAAATGAACACCTTTATGCATGAAGTACTTTGGGGTGGAATTCAGTATAATGAAGGTCCTAAGCAATATGGCGTAAAGAAAAGTGTGTTTTTCTATGAGCCAGATTCTATGCCAGAGGGAACTTACAGCTCGGATATCAACTATAACACTTGGGCTGCCTGGGACAAAAAGCATGCTGATGATCCTGGAAGGTCTTACAACTATCCACACGTAGCAGCGGCTCATTGGGTCATGTATAGGTTGTCAAGATACTATGAAGGTTTTGATCTTCAAGAACCGTGGGATTGGTATTTGACTCACGCTTATCATACCTCCGTGGCTATGGTGAAACTAGCGCCTCATTACGCACAATTTGGACAAATGGAAGGTACGATATTCTTGATGATCTTGGAGGACTTGAAGAGAGAAAGTATGAATGATTTTGCTACAGACCTTGAAAATATCATGAAGGCTAGGGCGGATGTTTGGGCTTCATTGGCTTATCCATTTGGAAGTGAAATGCCATGGGATTCTACTGGTCAGGAGGAGGTTTACATGTGGGCTAAGTATTTTGGGATGGAAGAAAAAGCAGATGTAACGCTAAACGCCATTCTTGCTTATATGCCTACAATTCCTCACTGGGGATATAATGGATCTGCTAGAAGGTATTGGGACTTTCTTTATGGAGGTAAAATCCAAAGAGTAGAGAGACAACTGCATCACTATGGATCTGCTTTGAATGCCATTCCTGTATTACATGAATATATTCAAAAGCCAGAAGACCTATATTTATTAAGAGTAGGATATGCAGGAATGATAGGAGGTATAGCGAATGTGACTGAAGATGGTTTTGGCCCATCAGCATTTCATTCATACCCAGAAACTTTGGAGATAGATGGATTGAGTGGAGATTATGGATCAGGATTCTTTGGATATGCTATTAATTCCAAATCAATTTTGAAGAACGATCCGATTTTTGGATGGATAGGATTTGGAGGAAATGTAACAGAAAAATCAAATAAAATTCAGATCGATCTGACTACAGCAGCTAAACAAAAGTTGTTTATTGCTCCAGAAGAATTGATGATCAGCTTAGCATCAGGAAAGATTCTAAATGCCGAGTATGATATAAAATCAAAGCGCTTGAAAATTAGGTTTGAAGCAAAAAGTGAGTTCAGCGATAAGGTTTATTTTCAGCTTGATCACCCAACAAAAAAGGATTGGGGAATTGATTTAAAGAAGCTGGATAATGGGATGTATATCTATCCATTATCTTCAAATAAAAATGAACTAGAACTTAGATTTTAATGATTTGTTTAATTTAGGGTATATTAGAATTAGGTTAAAAGCCACCAGGTTTCTGGTGGTTTTTTTATGTGTGCCGTGCATGGTAACTAACTAGGTGGTGAAAGTCCACTGTGGGGGTTTGTAATCGCCAACCACTAGCCAATAGCAAGGGTGTCCATTGTGAGATGGAATCTGAAGGAAGCTGGC
>NZ_JAKZGP010000063.1 GCF_022549775.1 Belliella filtrata
TTGCCGCCAGCTTCCTTCAGATTCCACTTCGCATTGGACACCCTTGCTCTTGGCTAGTGGTTGGCGATTACAAACCCCCACAGTGGACTTTCACCACCTAGTTAGTTACCATGCACGGCACACAATGAAAAAGGATGCATTGAGTTGCATCCTTTTTTTATTGAAACTGTTACAAAACAGACCTAACGCTTTTAGTCTTTACAGTACTATGATGAACCCTATCAAGACTAACCAAACTACTGACGAAATCGCAAGTAGTATCCGGAATTGCTTATCCTCGTTCATATTTGTATTTTTGTTGAATATACATTATTTTATGTCGAAAATCAAGAATAACCCATTTTTTTCATTAAAAAAATATAAAAACACGCAATAAAACTTGAATTTCGACAAAAATAATAAGTAACTAATAACTAACCTGTTACAATTCCAAGACAAAGTTCAGTCTTAAAATAAATTAAATCACCTCTTATTCTTATGCTTTTGTAACTTGTTCGGTCAATTCATGGTAGTGTTTCTGGTTTTTCGCCATGTTCTCAGCTGTCCATTCTATCTTAGCTGTGGATTCATATTTTCGAACCGTACAAGTTGTCAATTGACAATACTTGCAACATTTTTCAGGAATGCATGGGTCTGAATGAATAAACACTTCCATGGCTCCATGAAAAGAATTCTCAAGTACTTCTTCTACCTTTTCAACTTCTTCATGGACTCTTTTCAGCTCGAAATAGTACGGTAAGGTAAGGTGTAAGTCTATATGTCTATCCCCGCCATACTGCTGAACGCGCATATTGTGTATATCGATCCATTCTGGTTTTCGCTCGCTATTCAAGACCGACACAGTATGACTGATCGCCAATGGATTAGCTTCATCCATCAATCCACCTACAGATTTTCTTATAAGGACATAGCCAGAATAAACAATATAAAGAGAAAAAAGTATTGATAAAATTGAATCTAAAATTTCTATACCCGTTAAATAAATAATAGCTACTCCACTTATAAGAATCAAGCTACTTATGGTATCAGTAAGAAGGTGCTTCCCATTTGCTTCAAGGGTGATGCTATTCATCTTTCTTCCTATCTTTTTCAACTTTTGACCAAGTAACCCGTTTATCAAGCCAGTGACAGCAATCAAAGAAATCCCCTCTAGCAACATATCAAGATCATTTGGAACAAAGAAATTGTAAATTGCCTGATAGATAATAAATAAGCCCGCCAAAATTATAAGAACGCCTTCAATGCCCGCACTAAAGAATTCAATTTTACCGTGACCGTATGGATGATTTTCATCTTTTGGTTGTGAACTTAGGTATATACTGTAAGAAGCAAAACCAGCAGCAACCACATTGACGATACTCTCCAATGCATCAGTCAAAATTGCCAGTGAATTCGTGATATAGAATGAGTAAAATTTAATCATCAGCAAGACCACACTTACGATAAAAGAAATTCTAATCCAATTTGTTTTTTGCTGATTCACGAGACACGGTATAATATTTGGAGTTCAAAATTAGAATATATTTTATTGAAAACTGCCGATTTTTAATAATATTGAACAGAAAAATCAAAAAACAAACAAAACAACTTTATGGAACAGACACCTATCAAACTTCCATCCTACATCAAAGCCTTACTGGTCCTATGCCTAACAGCAGCGATCATTTTCACTTTGATTGTAGGCAAGAGTATTTTAATCCCTTTATTTTTGGGTGGATTTATTTCAATTTTACTTACTCCGTTTGGAAATTGGTTAGAAAGCAAGAAATTCTCTAGAGTGTTTAGTGCTATCATCTCATTGATCTCAGCTATTTTGGTCACGGCTGGTTTTATTACGTTTGTGATTTTGCAAGTTGCAAGCTTTACCCGAGACCTTGACAATGTTGGCGACAGGTTGAATAATTACCTAAGTGATATCGACTCATGGGTATATGATAATTTTGCTGTTGAAACGGGAATAGGTGATGGCATAGATAAAGGACATTGGATAGAACTCCTACAGTCCAATAGTTCAAGTTTGGCTGAATTTGTACTCAACACCATCGGATCAATGTCTGGCATCATATTGCTTCCGGTATTCATCTTCTTCTTTCTAATCTACAGAGATCACTTGACAGAATTTATCGTTAACATGTTTAAAGAACACGATCAAGATGAAATCAAAAGTAAAATCCGTGAATTAAGAAAGCTAGTCCAAAGGTATATTGTCGGTATTGTGAAAGTAATGGCAATTTTAGCTGTGTTAAACTCAGCTGTACTTTTCGGACTTGGAATTAAGCACGCCATATTCTTTGCTGTCTTTGCTGCCATATTGAATATCATCCCATACTTAGGCCCATTTCTAGGGGCTATCTTGCCTATGGTTTTTGCGTTCTTAACCAAGGACAGCTTGTTCTACCCGCTTGGGGTAGTAGCAGCATTTATGATTATTCAGCTGATAGAAAGTAATTTCCTTACACCAAAAATTGTAGGAAGTAATGTAAATTTGAATGCCTTTATTACGTTCATAGGGTTGCTTGTAGGTGCCTCAATTTGGGGTGTGATAGGTATGATTATGATCATTCCTACCTTGGCAGTTTTGAGAAAAATATTTGAGCTTGACGAATCCACAAGGCCATTTGCATTGTTGTTAGGTGAGGAAAAAGAAAAAATAGAAAATGAAAAATCAAAAAGTTAGTAGACTTTTATGGATTATAATCCCAGCCATTCTATGGCTGGGATGTGCTTCTCAAGAAGACAAAAAAGGCAGATTTTTTCTAAAGGGAAATGAAAAATTAAAAGAAAATGATCTTAAAGGGGCTTCAGAATTTTATACTGAAGCCCTCAAGATCGATCCAGATTTTGCAGATGCATTGCTCAATAGAGGAATTGTCTATAGTCGATTGAATAACCTCGATGCCGCTATTGCAGATTTTAGCAACATCATCACCATTGGATCTCCAATCGATAGTACAGCTTATTTCCAAAGGGGCTTGACCTATCTTGATAATGGAGAAAATTACAAAGCCTTAAGTGATGCAGAAAACCTATTGAAAATAAGCCCTGAAAGCTGGAAATCTTATTTTTTGCTTGGTCTAGCCAAAGAAAGACTCAAAGACTATAAAGCTGCCTTGGAAGCATTTGAACAGGGACTAGCTTTCAATCCTAACAATCCTGACTTAATGGTCAATATGGCTACTATTCATTACTATCAAAAAGATTATATTAATGCAATAAGGCTATTGGAAAGTGCCGAAAACTCCAATCCTAGAGAAGCAAATATTTATAACCTTAGGTCAATGATTGCATTTGAAAAAGAGGCTTATGAAGAAGCTTTGGATTGGGTAGAAAAAGCCATCGAAATGAACCCACGGATGTCCTTCTTTCACAACAATAGAGGATTGTACTTTCTTTACCTTGATGAACTAGAAAAGGCTATTGCAGACATTAATTATAGTATAAAACAAACCCCTAAAAACCCGTATGCATGGAGAAACAAGGGAATTTACTACTATTTGAAAGGAGACAAGACTTCAGCAATCAAATACTTAGAGGATGCTAAAAATCATGATCCAAACATGGATCTGGTGGATGAATACCTAGTAAAAGCAAGAAGTTTATAAATGCGGCACTGCAAGGATATCATTGATCTTCTTGTGTAGCTCCTCAGCATCTATAGGCTTAGAAACATACTCATCAAAACCTATGGCCTCGATCTCATTCAATATATCTTGTTCTATTGCTGCTGTAAGAGCTATTACTGGGATATTAGAGACTTCTTTGATCTTTGTAGTAGACTGAAATCCATCCATTATTGGCATTTGGATATCCATGAGTACAATATCAAACTCACCATTGCGAATGGCATCCAATGCCTCTTGCCCATTGGTCACCCTTTCGAATTCATACCCCCATTTTTTAAGAATTTTACCCAATACTAAAGCATTGACATCATTGTCCTCTGCCATTAAAATGTTTACCGAATGCACGAGGTTGGATTCAACTTTCATGGGGAAACTTTCAATCACAGGCACATTTTTCACATTATCAAAAGTGATTTCAAAGAAGAAAACAGAACCTTTACCCAATTCTGAACTTACCTTGATTTCACTATCCATTTGCTCGAGTAGCTTTTTCGAAATTGACAAACCAAGACCTGTTCCTCCATATTTCTTACTAAAAGTCTGCTGAATCTGGTCAAAATCTTGAAATATTTTCACAACGTCTTCTGATGCAATCCCAATACCTGTATCCTTGACTTCAAAATATATCGAAGATTTGTCCTCAGTCTTGAATTTAAGCTTTACGCTGACATCTACACTACCCTCATTGGTAAACTTAAGGGCATTGGAAATCAAATTATTTAAAATTTGTGTCACCCTAACCTTATCCCCTAGCACGGTAAGATTCGCTGCATGATCAAAATGTAGATTAAGTGCATTCTTAGACTCTTCAGCATGAGATTCGAAGCTATTCATTACGTGACTCACCACCTCTCTAAGTTCCATAGGTTGAGGATCTAAACTTAACTTCCCTGCTTCAAGTTTCTGAAAATCTAGCAGATCATTTATCATGATGATTAAATTTTCAACAGAAAAATTTATGGTATCAAATGCTGCTTTTTGAGCTGGGGTGTGTACTTCTTGTAACAAACTATATATAGACCCCGTGATGGCATTGAGTGGAGTCCTAAGATCGTGGCTTATGGTTGACAAGAATTCAGACTTTATTTTAGATGAATTTATTGCCATTTCTCTTTGATTCTGAAGCATTTGCTCCTTCTCCTTTTGATCAGAGATATCACTAAGGTAGCCATACCAATCCAACTTCCCATTGTTAGAATCAGCAAGCTTTGCATTTACTTTCAGCCACTTAAATGACTTGTCGCCAAGCGTTTTGAGTCTAAACTCACAGGTCCAAGGCTGTTTCAATTTTGAAGAGCTCATTGCACTTGACATTACTTGGGCAATATCTTCATGATGAATTTTTGAAACAATCAAATTAAAATCTATGGCTTGATCAATTGATGAATCTTCTAAGCCTAAAATATCAGTAATGCCTGCACTTAAATACGGAATTTCAATTTCCCCAAGTTCTCCAATTGAAAACTGAAAAAACGTCCCTGGCACTAGCTCAGTTACATTTTTGGTTAATTGATACTGGCTTCTTTGTTCGGTCACATCTCTACCAGTAGCATAAAAACTTCCGTCTTTGAATTTGACTGACCATGAAATTTCACGATAAACTTGATCTTTTCTCTGAATCCTAATTATCAAATCATTACAACTTCCATTCTCTTTACTCAAATTTGATATTTTGCTGCGGAAATCATGTAATTCTTCAGGATGAAAAAAATGGCATAAGTCTACATTAATTAATTCTTCTTGCGCATACCCTAAAGTTCTAAGGGTAGTTGGGTTTATCCATGTAAGAAAATTTTCCTTACCAATAGCAATCAAATCGAGGTCTGATTCAAAAAAACTGTTAATGTCAGTATGAGCAGGAAGACCCTGCTTTTTGATTTCCTTTCCATTATAAAATAAAAAATAATTGGCATCATTGTCCTTAGGAAGTTCAACTTGAAACCTATAATCATTGGATTGAAAGCTAATCAACATCTCTTCCTTGAAGATATAACTGTTCACATCCAAACCCAATCCTACCAAACTCTTATCCATGAGTAAATCACCGATAGAATTATCAAAAGCAAGATTGCTGTAGAATATATTATACGGATAAGTGTCGTCAGCAAGAAACACCATATCCGAAGATTCGTAAATTACTTTCTTGAAAGTATTGTTAATTCCCCTATCCTTCATAGATACATACTTGAGATCAACTATCATCAATCGACTAAACTTTAGATAGATAAATCTTCTAAACGATCGTAAACATACAGTTTTTTGCTTTTTGTAACAAGCTTTTTGTATTTAATTTTATCACGTTTACCACTTTCTATTTTCATTGATCACGCAAATATGAATCCAAATTAAACTTTAAATATACAAATTGAGTACTTATTTAACTTTTTAATGATTTACTTTAAATAAAGCATTTTGGATAAACGTATCAACTCACCTTATTGGATCGATTAGAAGAAAAAAATAATAATAAATCATCAACCATAGTCTTTAATTGATAAGCAATTGAAATTCAAAGAACCTTAGTTTTAATAAATATTTAATCACATTGAAAGAACATCAAGAAACCTACAAATGATTCTCCTTCTGGCTATTTTTTACCAAAACAGCTGATTACCATGCAATTCGGGCAGAAATTTAACGCTTTTATCGATAAAGTCAATAGGTACTAAACATGATTTAACTCATTTACCTAAAAATTTAAAGAAAAGAATAGTCTTTAATGGAAAAATTAGCCATAACAAACCTACATCACTATAACTATTTGATTATCATTTATTTAAAAATTAAAATTGTTAGACCAATAAAATTATTCATAATTTGATCACACGTTTTATAGATTTTACAATTAATAAAGTGTAACACTGAAAAATTAATCTTTTAAGAGATTTCTATTGAAGTGAAAAAATAATCTTAAAAAATAGTTATCCTTACTTTCATTATTCTCATATTTGATTACTCACTTTTTTACGAATGATATCAATTCATTGGTCAAGTAGATTGCTATCGATCAATATCCCATATAAGTTAAATGAGTATTTTGTGTAGTTACTGGTAAAGTTCCTTTGGTATATATCCCCATATTTCCTTATATACCAAACTCTACTTGAAACATTCCAGTCCATGAATTTCCAGAGTTAGCTAATTGATACAAGCCCTCTAGCCATCTATATCCAAGGTTACCCTGAACTTTTATTCTATGCCCATTCAAATAGTGCGTATATCCTAATAGGACTTCATCAACTCGATCTTGAAAACCTGAAATAGATTCATTTGGAACTACATAAGCATATCTGAATGCCATTTCTGACTTTCTGGAGATCATTTTAGAAAGGTGAGTATTCACACCATGTCCCACAATTACATAGCGAATATCCCCCAAACTATTGCTTGTGATAGGCTCGTCAGTAGACCTCTGCATATACTCTGACATAACTCCCCAACCCCTATATTTCAACATTGCGTCTACTATAAAGCTACTTAAATTTCGTGGGGCAAATAAATCCGCTCCCAATTGACCAGCTGTTCTTACTGCTTTCTGATTTTCTGACAAGGTAAGCCCTAGTGATAGCTTGGGACTTTCTTCAAACTCCAAATCGCCTTCTGAATAATCTCCACTATTCTTAAAAACTCCAAAAGGTAAAGCTTCTACCCTACCAGTATATGCCAACCCATTATTGATCGCTGAAGCATTTCTGCCATCACCTGAAGAAATAGCTCCTTTTAATAAAAATAAACTAGTACCACTAGTTCGTAAAGTATAATATCCAAATAATCCAAAGTCTCTATCTAAGGTGAAAAGGCTATTCACAATGGACCTATCTGCGAATTGCAAATTACCAGAACTGATTACTCTTTCTCTATTACCTGGCAACTTGGACTGTCCAAAACCCAAGTACAAATTATCATTTACTGTATAATACAAGATGGCATCTCTCACTGGTTGGGCTATATTCCCAGTTTCTAAATCCATATCAGCTTTTGAAAATGCTAACTGTATATAATACTGAAACTTTGGGTTCAGAACATATCCATCAAGCCTCAACCTTAGTCTTCTTACACGCATTTCAAACTGCTCTATCCCCAAGTCAGTTCCAGAATATACGGAGTTGAACCCTGCTCTATTTTGCATTCTGAATCTTAGGTTCATCAAGAAAAGTGAATCCTTTGAAAACTTAATCCCTTCCTTTACTTCAATCAACGCGCGCTCATCAGACTCTACAGTTTGAGCAAGAGATATCGTGGGAATAATTACTAAGCAAAAAACAAGAATTTTAGAGCGGCAAGCACAAAAACACTTTGAATGAATAGTCATAAGTTTTACAGTTTTTATTACGCAAATCTATAACTATTGAAAAGAAAAAAGCTGTGGTCACCCACAGCTTTTTATAAAATTTTATAAAATCACAAGTTAGACACTTGCCTTGATCAAGTTAAGTGCTGAACCTGCTTTGAACCATTCAATCTGACCTGCATTGTAGGTATGATTTACTTTGATCTCATCGCTACTTCCATCAGCATGATTGAACACTACTATAAGTTGCTCACCTGGAGCAAAAGATTCAAGACCTAAGATATCAATGCTGTCATTTTCTTGTACCAAATCATAATCAGAAGGATTGGCAAAAGTCAATGCAAGCATTCCTTGTTTTTTCAAGTTGGTCTCGTGAATTCTAGCAAAAGACTTCACCAAAATAGCCCTTACACCTAGGAACCTAGGCTCCATAGCTGCATGCTCTCTTGAGGATCCTTCTCCATAGTTTTCATCACCTACTACGACAGAGCCAATGTTATGCAGCTTGTACTGTCTTTGGACAGCTGGAACTTCTCCATACTCTCCATTCAGTTGATTTTTAACTTTATTGGTCTCCTCATTGAAGTAATTGACTGCCCCAATAAGCATGTTATTGGAAATATTATCCAAGTGACCTCTGAACCTCAACCAAGGTCCAGCCATAGATATATGGTCAGTAGTACATTTACCTTTTGCTTTGATAAGCAATTTCAAATCTTTCAAATCAACTCCTTCCCATGGCGCAAATGGCTCTAGCAATTGAAGTCTTTCTGATTTTGGATCTACTATTACATCTACAGAAGAACCATCTGTAGCTGGAGCTTGATAGCCCGCATCTTCCACAGCAAATCCTTGTGTAGGCAATTCAAGACCTTTAGGTTCATCAAGTTTGACTTGCTGACCGTCTTCATTTGTCAATGAGTCAGTCATAGGGTTGAAAGTAAGATCGCCTGCAATAGCAAGTGCTGTCACGATCTCTGGAGAAGCTACAAATGAGTGCGTATTAGGATTTCCATCCGCTCTCTTTGCAAAGTTCCTATTGAATGAAGTGATGATTGAGTTCTTCTCTTGCTTCTCAGCCCCATGTCTAGCCCACTGACCAATACACGGTCCACATGCATTAGCTAAGACTACTCCACCCATTTTATCAAAAACATTCAAAAATCCATCACGCTCTACAGTGAATCGAACTTGCTCGGAACCAGGTGTGATTGTATATTCTGATTTGGCCAACAATTTCTTGTCTACAGCTTGTTGAGCCAAAGAAGCAGCTCTTGAGATATCTTCATAGGACGAGTTGGTACACGATCCTATCAATCCAACTTCTAACTTAGCCGGCCATCCATTTTCTTTTACTGCAGCAGCAAATTTAGACAAAGGCCAAGCCAAATCCGGCGTGAAAGGACCATTTACATGTGGCTCAAGCTCAGAAAGATTGATTTCAATTACTTGATCAAAATATTTTTCAGGGCTTTCGTACACTTCTGCATCTGCATTGAGGTGTTCTTTGATCTGATCAGCCAAATCAGCTATATCTGCACGATCTGTACCTCTCAAGTATGCTCCTGATTTTTCATCATATCCAAAAATTGAGGTTGTAGCTCCGATTTCAGCTCCCATGTTACAGATTGTACCTTTCCCAGTTGCTGAAAGCGCATTAGCTCCTTCTCCAAAATATTCTACTACAGCACCAGTTCCACCTTTTACGGTTAGGATACCAGCTACTTTTAAGATCACGTCTTTGGCAGATGTCCAGCCAGATAGCTTACCTGTAAGTTTTACACCGATCAACTTTGGAAACTTTAGCTCCCAAGGAAGTCCAGCCATTACATCACATGCATCAGCACCACCTACTCCTATGGCAATCATTCCTAGTCCACCTGCATTTGGAGTATGTGAATCTGTACCGATCATCATACCACCTGGAAAAGCATAATTCTCCAATACTACTTGGTGAATGATACCTGCTCCTGGCTTCCAAAAACCAATACCATATTTATTAGAAACAGAAGCAAGGAAATCATATACCTCTCTATTTTTATCCTTAGCCTTATTCAAATCTTGAGTAGCTCCTACTTCTGCTTGGATCAAGTGATCACAATGAACGGTGGAAGGAACTGCTACCTGATCTCTTCCTGCTTGCATAAATTGTAAAAGTGCCATTTGAGCAGTTGCATCTTGCATGGCTACTCTATCAGGCTGAAAATCAACATAGGAAACACCTCTCTCATAGGCTGAATTAGCCTCTCCTTCTGAAAGGTGTGCGTACAAAATCTTCTCTGTCAATGTAAGTGGTCTACCTACTGCTGCTCTAGCTGCAGCTATCCTAGATGGATACTTTTCATAGACCGCCTTTATCATTTCTATATCAAATGCCATTGGAAATGTATGGTTTATAATGTTACAAAGGTTTTTTTAAATTGTTCGCAAAGATAAAAAAATAGCCATTAAATAGAAGTAAAATAGTATTTGTGTTGGTAATTAATATATATCATCTCCAGAGAAAAGGTGTTACCCTTCTAGACATGGTATGATTGAGAACTTTCAAAGTCACACCTTTTCCCATTCAGTTCAAAATTTCGAAGATTTATAAATTAGTGATATGAATATGCTTTAAACTCAAATGTGATTTTCAATCTTACTATTTCAAGTTTATCAAGAATTCAATGGTATCTATGTCATCAGCAAAATCGTCTAATTTTGGACATTGAGCTTGACCAAATGGTTCACTTTTTTCAAACCAACCTGATTGACTCACTATACACTGAATTTTGTCACTTTGTTCTTTGAGAACTTTTCCCAGAGTAGCATTATCCTCATAAATCTCATAAAACAGCACCGCTATAGGTGATACCAAGTCTTTGCTTTCTTTAAGAAGCAAAAAGCCATTATCTAAATGTTCTTCACCATTGATAAGATAAATAGACTTATTGTAGTCATAATTATTGATATACTTATGGTGACTTGAAAGTATTTGAAAACTACTTATATTATCCAAAAACCTCGTCAAAATTGTTCTATCAGGAACAAAAATCTTGGAGACATTTCGACAACCTAAACCAAAATACTGAAAGACATCCTTACCCAATTTCAATAGCTCCACGTCAGTTTCTTGCCCTGTCAATACTGCCACAGACGTCCTGTTCTTTCTGATGATACTTGGATATTTGCCAAAGTAATACTCAAAGTACCTTGCAGAATTATCACTCCCTGTAGCAATGTAAGCATCTTTTCCCTTCAGCATTTCTTCGAAACTGACCATGCTCTCAAACCTGGGTTCAATAGTCAATAGCTCTTTTACTATCCAGCTAATAAAGACACTATCTGAAGAACTTAACTTTACATGAGCTTTGTGACCAGTTATCAAAACACAAAGCAGATCATGAAATCCTACTCCAGGAACATTTCCTGCCATCAATATTCCAATATTTTTAGGACTTACCTCATTTGGCAGTCTATATTTTGTAATCCAATTTTTCAAAGCCTCCAATTCCAAAAATGAACACAAGGCCACCAATGCAGACTTGGTATGATCTTTTGTAAACCAGCTGTTATTGTTCTCTACTCTCCACGCCAAATCATCAAATTCCTCATCATTAAGGTTACTTAACCTCTTCCCAAGTTGATCAAATGCAAATATTCTTTCTTCTAAAATCATTTTAATGTAATTTCGCCTGCAAAGGTATCCAAATTAGAGTTAAAAACGGCTTAGCTAGATTGAATATAAATTAATTAGCACAACAACTTTTATTTGGTGCGTTAGTTAATTGCTTATTAATTTTGCGTAGGAATTTAAAAATAAATTGAGAAATGGCTATAATGATTACGGATGAATGCATCAATTGTGGTGCATGCGAACCAGAGTGTCCGAACACAGCAATATATGAAGGTGGAATTGAATGGACTTGGGCAGGTGGTACTACACTAAAAGAAGTAACACTACCTGATGGTTCAGTAATAGATGCTTCTGAAAAGCAAGAACCAGTTTCCGACGAATTTTACTACATCGTAACAGAGAAATGTACAGAATGTACAGGATTCCATGAAGAGCCTCAATGTGCGGCTGTTTGTCCAGTTGATTGCTGCGTAGATGATCCCGACCACCGAGAAAGTGAAGAGGAATTACTTGCAAAGAAAGAATTTATGCATGGAGAATAAGAGAGGGATTACCTCTCTTATTTTATTTTATGCCTGTTTTTGAGGGTTTTGTTATAAAATTCTATACATATATTTAAAAAATCTGATGATAGGCTTGAATTTTTCTTGTTTATTGATTTAAATTGTCTCCCGATTTAATTGCTTAAATACTACAACATTAAAATTAGGGCTGTGGAAGACAACAGAGGAAATGACAGAGAAGAAATCTTCTCTAAAAGAGTAAAAGCGGGAAAAAGGACTTATTTCTTTGACGTAAAATCAACTAGGTCAAACGATTACTACCTTACGATTACCGAAAGTAAGAGAAGAGTGAATGGAGATTCATTTTCTTTTGAAAAGCATAAGATTTTTCTTTATAAAGAAGATTTCGGTAAATTCTTAGAGGCACTTCAGAATACTGTAGAACATGTTAAGACAGATTTGATGCCTGAAGTGGATTTCTCGCAATTTGATCAAGAAGAATCTGAGTATGATGACGAACTAAAATGGGATTAATATCTACTTTAGTTTATTGACTCATTTTTGGAGAAAGATACAAAAGAAGTTAAATTTTGACTATATTTAGTATTATGGTCAGAATTCACCTTAATGTACCTTTCTCCTTTTTCTTTATAAAATGAAAAAGCTCATTCTATACATAAGCTTATTTACCATCCTATTTTTTATCATAGGCTGGTATTTCTCTAATATCACTTTTTACTTTCTTATTTCCATCATCCTTGCTGCGGTACTAAGACCGCTAACAAATAGAATTAGCTCGATTCATTTACTTGGAAGGCATGTACCAAGGTGGTTTTCCATATTTATTTCTTTCACTGTAGTGATTACATTTTTTATTATAGTTGGTTTTTTGTTCATTCCACTCTTATCAAAACAGATTCAACTGATTGCTACTTATGATATGGATTTGATTTATGAGCAAATCCAAAATCCAGCTGGTAAATTGGAAGACATTCTACTTAGGTACAAATTGATTGAAAATGAACCTGGATTTCTAATTACACAGGTTAGAGAAAACCTCATTTCAAACTTCAATTTCATCAGTATTCAGACCATAGTAAATACAATTCTCAACACCACAAGTACATTTTTGGTTGGAACCATGGCTATAGTATTTATAACCTTCTTCCTGCTTTTGGAAAATGGATTATTAAGGCGAAATATTATCAATTTAGTTCCAAATGCTTATTTTGAACTATATGTATCCACTTTCAACAAGGTAGAAAGACTACTATCAAATTATTTGATCGGATTATTAATCCAAATTTCAGCGATTTTCTCTATAGCATCCATTGGGCTCACCATCATGGGAGTAGAATATGCGCTTACAATCGCATTTTTTGCTGCCATAGCCAATTTAATCCCTTATGCAGGCCCATTGCTAGGTGCAACTTTTGGCGTTTTAGTAGGTGTGACGACTGGCAGTTTTGGAGAAGGGAATGAAATTTGGCTCTTTGTGATCAAAATCTTATCCGTGTTTTCTGTCGTTCAACTCACTGACAATATTCTTTTACAACCTTTAATATTCTCTAAATCTGTAAAAGCTCATCCACTTGAAATATTTGTTGTTATCTTTGCAGGTGCAAAAATCGCCGGGATTACTGGGATGGTTTTTGCAATACCTGTTTACACAGTTTTTAGAGTTTCAATCATGGAGTTCTTTAAGGGGTACAGGGAGTATAAAATATTCAAATTATAAAAATCAAATAATGGCATTACAGTGCGGTATCGTTGGTTTACCCAACGTTGGTAAATCTACTTTATTCAATGCGATCTCAAGTGCAAAAGCAGAAGCAGCGAATTTCCCATTTTGTACTATCGAACCCAATGTGGGTGTGGTAACAGTACCTGACAGAAGACTACAAATACTTGAACAGTTAGTCAACCCTCAGCGTGTGATGCCTACAGTGATAGAATTTGTAGATATCGCTGGACTGGTAAAAGGAGCCAGTAAAGGTGAAGGACTTGGCAACAAGTTTTTGGCAAACATCAGGGAAGTAGATGCGGTCATTCATGTGATAAGGTGTTTTGATGATGAGAATATCGTGCATGTCGCAGGTGGAGTTGATCCAGTCTTTGACAAAGAAGTAATAGATACAGAGTTGCAGCTAAAAGACCTCGAATCTGTAGAGAAGAAGATTCAGCGATTGGAAAAAATAGCAAAATCTGGAGATGCAAAAGCCAGAAAAGAACTTGAAATACTTCAGAAATTCAAACAGGCATTGATCGATGGTAAAAATGCAAGGTCAGTTGAAGTAGAAAAAGAAGACCTAGAAGCTGTTAGAGATTTGCATTTATTGACAATAAAGCCAGTGTTGTATGTCGCTAATGTAGATGAAGGAAGTATTCAGTCTGGCAATGAGTTTGTGGAACAACTGAGAGAAAAAGTCAAAGAAGAAAATGCTGAAGTTATTGTTCTTTGTGCTGCTCTAGAGTCACAAATCGCAGAATTTGATGATGCCGATGAAAAAGCAATGTTCCTTTCTGAGTATGGTTTAGAAGAAAGTGGTCTTAATAGACTTATCGCAGCAGCGTATGATCTATTGGATTTGATTACTTACTTTACGGCAGGTGTTCAAGAAGTGAGGGCATGGACTATCAAAAAAGGATGGAAAGCACCACAAGCCGCTGGAGTGATTCATACTGATTTCGAAAGAGGATTTATCAAAGCTGAAGTAATCAAGCTTAGCGACTACGAAAAGTTCAAATCAGAAGCTGCATGTAGAGAAAATGGGAAAATTGCAATAGAAGGCAAAGAATATGTAGTGCATGATGGTGATATAATGCATTTTAGGTTCAATGTATGATAGAACTTTGAAAAAAATTTGTACTTTTGCAAGAAGATTAAAATAAAACACATAATTAAAAGCCAATTAAAGTTAAATAATTGTTTAAAATTTATTTTTAAAAACCGTGAGAATAAGATTAATATTTTCCTTAAAAAACAAAGGAGCTTACTTACCCTTTCATCACCAGTACATTCTGGCACAATTCCTTAAAGGTCTTATCGTAAAAGGTGGCCGTGAGGAATTTTTTAACTACAATTACTTCAACTTCTCTGGTCTTAAAGGTCAGACCAAGGTAAGTAGAAGCGGCTTACACTATTACTCAAGTTTAGTCACCTTAGTGCTTTCATCACCCAATGAAGAATTCATGGACTACCTGCTTGAACAAGTATTTGCTACGCCGAAGATTGAGTTAGGAAATTTAGTGATCTCCCCTGAGTATACAGAGGTAGAAACTGAACCAGAATTGGAGCCTTCGAACAAGTTCGTATGTATCTCCCCACTTGTATTACTTACACCATCATTTAATGATGAATCAGGTAAAAGATTTATAAATCCAGATTCTGATGAATTCTCGGACTTACTTTATGAATCTACCTTGACCAGAATGGAAAGATCTGGTTGGTATTCACAAGAGCAAATGGAGTCATTCTACAAGTTCCAGGTTGTACCTGATATGAATTATGTAAATAAGCTCAGAGAACAGCAAAAGAAATTTGCTAGAATTTATTCTGTATATGACATGGATGTCAAATATGAAGTGAGGGGGTATACATTACCTTTTACGCTTTATGCTGCTCCAGAAGTACAGGATTTCGTGTTCAAATGTGGTTTGGGTGCATTTACCCACAAAGGATTTGGTATGCTTGACCTTGCAAACCATGCTCCTAACCAAAGAACTGAACCTTATAAGTTTAAAAGAGAAGGTTTCATTCCTTACAAAGCACATCAGGAAAGAACAAAATCTCAAGACTCAGAAGGAGAAGACTCAGAAGAAATAGCTTAATCACACAAAAGCTTTAAAAAAACCGATCAAAATTGATCGGTTTTTTTTTGTTTCTTCCTCAGGTTAAATTTTGGATACTCCTACTTCTTTTCTTTGAACAGATGCTTTAAATACCTCTTAAAATCACAACCTACGCTTATTCGGGTTCACATTGCTGTACCCTACTAGTTCATCATATCGGCTTCCAACGTCCCTGAAGTAGACCAATACTTCGTATTCATTTTCCGTTTCGAAGTGATCCCCCTCTATTGGAGACATGTTCCACCCCTCATCAGTTTTGTAGGCAAACTGATAATCATACCATCCTTGCTTCAAAAGCAAAGTTGCTTGATATGTATTTGTTTTTTTATTTAGCTCCATCTTTGCATCGGGAACCCTACCCCAGTTGGTAAGTGCGCCGACCAAATATGGCGTCTCTGTAATCCCTTCAGCGTTTAAATTAAATGTCGCTAACATATATTCGCCTTCTAGATCATGGTTTTGCCTCTCAAAGTTAAAGATTACATATTGGCCATTCATATCTAAATATTGAGAGTATGCTGATGATGGTCTTGCCTTTTCTACCATAGTCTCCGCATAGACTACATCTTCTTCCATCTGAACTTTAGCTACATTGTTACCTCTTGCTCTTACGTATCTAAGGTCTACAAATCTAAATTCATTTCCTGCAAAAAAGGCATTGGTACCATCAAAGAGTTCAAAGGCAACAGTTTTAAGATCCTCTCTAACCATAGTAGGCTTTAAGTCTGTGATGATATTATCCCATCTTTGATTTTGTCTTATAACCACGCGCAATCCAGTTCTTGGATCTAGCACTTCTCTTCCTTTGTAATTGAGGTTGATGTTAAGCTGTTGTTGTTTTCTTCTGTACTCAGTTTGGCTAGGTGGTACTACCTTAGCCCCTACCTGAATCGAGTTATCAAAAACCATAAACCTTCTTGTAATTATAGTTTTATCTTGCTCGCGACCTCTATAGACTTGTACCACATAATTCCCACTCTTGGTCACCCTTGGTATCACAAAATTATAATGTATATAGGGTATCCGCGTATCAATAGAATAATTGTAATCTGTAATATTGAATTCATTGAATTGCTCAAGATAATCATTCTCCTTGAGATCTGAAGGAGTCCAATCCATGTCACAGTGTATCAATCTTACTGAATACATATCTGGATCAAAAGCTATATCATCAAATGAAAGTAAAAGCGGTGTGTTGGCTTGTAATGAAATTGCAGGAGAACTCATCTGTGTGGCAAACTCTGTAGATTGGGGAAAGAGCCTCACTGACTGTATATTCTCTTCAAAAACACGATCTTGGAGACTGTCTTGACCGTATGTTCGCATAGAAACAATAGTCAAAACTAAAATCATTAAACAGTTCTTCATTTTTACTTTAATTTAAATTCGAATATAGGTAGCATCCTATCAGCCATAACTTCATTGCGATCAAACTAACCTATTCATCACACTTACAAAATGTGAATACAAGCATTTAAGAAGTACGCCTACTTCTTCAGTGATTTCAACAATCAGACCAAAAAGGAAAATTTGAAACACTACAACTACTTACATTCAAAGTAGACCAAATCACTTTATCAGCGGCAAACCAGTTTACTTGTCAATTGCCACCTTCTCCACCACCAAATTGTGATTGGTATAGATGCATACATCAGCTGCAATACCTAAACTCTCTCTTACCATTTCCTCGGCCGAAAGCTGTGGCGCAAATTTCTTCAAAGCCCTGGCAGCAGATTGGGCATACATACTTCCTGATCCAATAGTGGCTATTTCCATATCAGGTTCGATCACATCTCCCGTACCAGATATTATCAATATATCTTGTGAATCTGCTACGATCATCATCGCCTCAAGTTTAGATAGCATCCTATCCATTCTCCATTCTTTCGCCAACTCTACAGCTGCTCTTTTCATATTATTACCATAAGCTCCTAGCTTTTCTTCAAACTTTTCTAAAAGCGTGAAAGCATCTGCTGTCGATCCAGCAAAGCCCGTGACGATTTTACCTCCTTGTAATCTTCTTACTTTATTAACTGTGCTTTTGGCAACTGTATGTCCCATGGTCGCCTGACCATCCGCTCCTATTACCACTTCTCCATTATGCTTAATTGCGACTACGGTGGTTGCTTTGATTTTTTCCATTTTTATTTGAGATAATTGAAATTTTGTTTTTAACTAAGGATGAAATAATTTGAATTCCACCATCGCTGACAAGTTATGCCCTCGATGAAATGATGGAAATAAATTTGATATTTAATTTAACATTAAATATTTACTTTTGGAGAGAATTATAATTCCTCAAGTCCGCAAACCATTTAGGTTTTCATTGTTCACCAATCAGTTTTTAGAAATCATACATTAAAATCTTAATCACTTACCCTGCTATAAATCAATCGATTTTTGCAATAAATTGAGGGTTATAAGGTATTTCAAATTTATTTTGAAAAGCATATATACTGACTTTCTTCAATAACCATACTAAATGCAAAAAGTCCCGAAAAACAGGACTTTTTGACATGATGTAATTTATATTTTAGAACTATTAAATCAAAATTCTAACTGGATCTTCCAATAATCCTTTTAGCGTAAGTAAAAATGCAGAACCTACTGCACCGTCTACTACTCTATGGTCGCATGACAAAGTTACCTTCATTACGTTACCTACTTGCATCTGACCATTTTTCACTACCACTGTTTCTTTGATCCCTCCTACGGCTAGAATACATGCATCTGGCGGATTGATGATCGCTGTAAACTCCTCAATACCAAACATTCCTAAGTTTGATATAGTAAAGGTATTACCTTCCCAATCCTTTGGTTGTAACTCTTTGTTTTTTGCTTTTCCACCAAGCGATTTTGCTTCATTAGAAATTTGAGAGAGTGATTTTGAGTCAGCAAACCTGATCACTGGTACCAAAAGTCCCTCTTCTACAGCTACCGCCATACCTATATGAATATGATCATTGTATCGAATCTTATCACCTAACCAAGAAGAATTCACTTTTGGATGCTGACGCAAAGCTGCCGCAGCCGCTTTGATCACCATATCGTTGAATGATATCTTCACTGGCGCTACTTCATTCATGCTCTTTCTTGCCTCGATGGCTTTGTCCATGTTGATTTCCATGGTCAAGTAGAAGTGTGGCGCAGTAAATTTACTCTCTGCTAATCTCTTAGCTATTACTTTACGCATCTGTGATACTTTCTCTTCCTTAAAAGATTCTTGACCAACAGATGGTGCTGCTGGAGAATCCAAAGCAGTCGCAGCTTGTGCTGGGGCTGGAGTAAAGTTTTCTACATCTCGTTTGATGATTCTTCCTCCTTCACCGGAACCCTTAACTTGTGCTATATCTATCCCTTTGTCAGAAGCTAATTTTTTAGCCAAAGGTGAAGCTTTCAATCGATCTCCATCAGCAGTTGTGCTTGATGAACTACCACCTGAAGACGAAACGCTTGATTCACTTTTCTTCTCTTTAGGTTTATCTTCAGAAGATGTTTTCTTTGTTTCTCTCTTCTCTTCTTGCTCTTTTGAAGGTTCAGGCGCTTCTTCACCATCAGCATTCTGCTCATGAGCTTTTAGCAAAGTTTCATAATCAGCACCTTTTTCACCAATCACAGCAATGACACCATCAATGGCTACTGCATCACCTGCTTCTACACCAATATGAAGAAGAACTCCATCATCATAAGACTCAAGTTCCATAGTAGCCTTATCAGTCTCTACTTCTGCAATAATATCACCAGCTTTGACCTCATCACCTATTTTCTTTAACCACGAAGCGATGACGCCTTCAGTCATGGTATCAGACATCTTAGGCATGGTAATTACCGTCGCATTGATGTCCGAAGTATCTATTTTCTCTGATTTTGGCTTTGACTCCTTTTTCTCATCTTTATTCTCCTCTTTCTCCTCAGATTTCTTCTCCTCAGATTTTTCCTCTTCTTTTTTAGAGTCATCTTTTGAGCCAGACCCCTCTCCATTTGCTTCTTTCAGCAAATCATCAATGTCTTCACCTTTCTCACCTATGATGGCAATGACACCGTTTACTGGAACTGCATCTTTTTCCTCCACACCAATGTGAAGCAAAACACCTTCTTCGTAAGATTCCAACTCCATGGTAGCTTTATCAGTCTCCACCTCTGCGAGGATATCTCCTGGTTTCACTTCATCACCAACTTTCTTCAACCACGCTGCGATCACACCTTCTTCCATGGTATCGCTCATCTTGGGCATTCTTATTATTTCGGCCATATGTTTATTAGTATCCTAGTCAATTTTAAGCAGGTCAAAAATAGTCGTTAAAATGTCTTTTTTCAAATTTAATAATAGTATTTTCATGATTGTAAAGTGATAATCTATCAGAATCGTTCAAAAATGCCTCTTTTAAAATCCTCTTCTTACCAAAATCCAAAATGGTTGTTCAACGGTCACTTGCAAACAATCATCCCAGGTATTTTTAGAAAGTCAATCGCCTTACCTTTTGAAAGAGAACGCATTACAACTGAAGATGATGACTTTATAGATTTGGATTGGTTAAGATGCGGCTCCAAAAAGCTTGTGATTATCAGCCATGGTTTGGAAGGAAATAGTCGGAGACCTTACATGATTGGAATGGCTCATCAATTTTTCAAAAATAATTTTGATGTACTAAACTGGAACTTTAGAGGTTGTAGTGAAGAAATAAATAAAAAACTCATTTTTTACCACTCTGGCGCCACATATGACCTTAAAGCAGTAATAGACCACGCAAGCATAGGCTATGATGAAATTTATCTTATAGGTTTTAGTTTAGGAGGAAATCTCACTTTAAAGTTTCTTGGAGAATCAGATCAGCTATACCCGAAACTAAAACGAGCAGTCACTATCTCGGTACCATTACACTTAGAATCTTCTTGCGAGAAAATTTCTGCAGGTGAAAATATCGTGTACGCTAGGCGTTTCTTGAAAACTCTTAAGGAGAAAATAACGCAAAAATCCTTTGTATTCCCTGATCAGCTTTCTCCAGAAAAACTAAGAAAAATTAAAACCTTAAAAGATTTTGATGATGTTTTTACAGGGCCAATTCATGGATTCAAAGATGCACTTGATTACTATGAACAAAATTCATCATTGTACTTTATCGAAAAAATAAGCATTCCAACATTGATACTTAATGCGCAAAACGATCCATTTCTCAGTTCAAAATGCTTCCCCATCTCTTTAGGCAACAGTTCCCAATCAACTTGGATGGAATTTCCCCGATATGGAGGCCACGTAGGTTTTAGCCCGAGGAAACCAGAGGAAGTTTATTGGTCTGAACAAAGAGCATTTGAATTTATCACTTCTGATCAGTAATTTACATCATCAATTATAAGTCAAAACTATGTGCGGCAGATATTCACTAAATAAAAGTAAAATTGCATTAGAGGAAAGATTTCAAGCTGAAATTCTTACAGACTTCAGTCCAAGGTACAATATTGCTCCTACACAACTGCTACCCGTTTTGACTTCAGATAGTCCAAAAGGGTTTTCCTTTTTCTATTGGGGCATTACTCCTGACTTTGCAAAGAACAAGGCTGTATCTCAAAAACTGATCAATGCTCGTGCTGATACGGTTCATCAAAAAGTATCATTCAAATCATCTTTTGAAAAACGAAGATGTCTTATTCCTGCAGATGGGTTTTATGAATGGAAAAGACTCGGAAAAAAAACCATTACACCCTATAGATTTACAATGCACGACGAAAGCCTCTTCGCTTTTGCTGGTATATGGGAAGAATATGAAAATGAAAATGGAGAAACTAACCACACTTTTCTAATACTAACAACAGAGGCCAATAAAATAGTAAAGGACGTTCATGACAGAATGCCTGTAATCATCAGTAGAGAAAATGAGAAAAAATGGCTTGACAAGTATAGCACCTTAGAGGATTTACAAAAATTACTTATTCCTTATCCTGCCGATGAAATGGTTTCTTATACTGTCTCACCTCTTGTAAATCAAATAGTAAATGATAATCCTGCTGTGTTAAGAAAAACCTCACCCATGGATCAATTTGGGAATTATACATTGTTTGGTTAAAGTTTAAAGCCATAATCCTTTTTGTATTTTTGTAAAGTCAGTATTGAATTTGTAATTTTTAAAACGCTTTGAGTAATTTTGAAATACAATTCGCATAGAACTGCTATTTGATTCAGTAGAAAATAAACCATATTGATGTTCATGAGTTTTAAAACTCATGAATGAGTATTTAGTACCCAAAAAACCAAATAATTTGAATTTTTATGAAAAAATCGAGAATTGTAGGAGTAGGACATTTTGTACCAGACCAGGTAATTACTAATGAATACCTTTCTGGTATCATGAACACCAACAATGAATGGATTGTAGAAAGAACTGGAATTGAAGAAAGAAGATGGTTTACACCAGGTAAAGATACCGTAACCAGCATGTCTCTCGCCGCATCTAATCTTGCCATAAAAAGAGCTGGGATATCAGCAAAGGATATTGATTTCATCGTATTTGCAACCATTACTCCAGATTATTTTGTACCTGGAAATGGTGTCCTTTTACAAAGAGAATTAGGGATTCAAGGTGTGCCTGCATTAGATGTAAGAAATGCTTGTTCAGGATTCATCTATGCACTTTCGGTAGCTGACCAATTCATCAAAACTGGAATGTATAAAACAGTACTTGTCGTCGGTGCTGAGATCCAATCTTCAGCATTGGACAAATCTGATGAAGGAAGATCAAGTGCTGTGATTTTTGCTGATGGTGCGGGAGCCGCTATCCTAAAAGCAGTTGAAGAAAATCAGCACGGAATACTATCCACCCACTTGCATGCAGATGGTGATTTTGCTGAAGAATTATATTTAAAAGATCCTGGTAGCAGTCGTGAAGTTAGACTTTCACCAGAAATAGTAGATCAACCTAGTTTCAAAATGTTCATGAATGGAAACACAGTATTCAAACATGCTGTTGTAAGATTTCACGAGGTGATTCAAGAAGCATTAGCGGCCAACAGCCTTGATCAATCCGCTATAGATCTTCTTGTTCCTCATCAGGCAAATTTGAGAATCAGTAACTATATTCAGCAAAAAATGGGATTGCCTGATGAAAAAGTTTTCAACAACATCATGAAATTAGGAAATACCACTGCAGCAACCATTCCAATAGCACTTAGTGAAGCTTGGGAGCAGGGAAAATTAAAAGAGGGTGACCTTATCTGCTTGGCTGCATTCGGTAGTGGTTTTACCTGGGCCTCAGCACTCCTGAATTGGTAAAGTATGAATGAGACACATGCTATAGACCTAAATATTATCGGAAAGGAAGAGTTATTTGAGAGAATTTATTCCCAAAAACAACTTTTCATTGACCTCTTTACAGCTATTGCAAACGAATTCCCACAATCTATTCTCAAAACTATCAAGTCGGATTCGAAAGGCACTAAAGTAAGTCAAGGCTGGAACCTAAATGGCACACCGTACCAAGTTTTAGACATATTTAGAAATTTCGACCCTTTGACAGGTAGCAATATTAGGCTATTAAACTGGTGGGGAAATGGCCTATATGTAGTTTTCCATGTTGGGGTTCAGCATTGGCTTAACTTAAAAGTTGAGTATTTAGAAAGACTGAAATTTTTCCATGTAGGGTTTGGATCTGGAGTTTTTGATTATAAAGATCATTTTTCAAAAGACACAGCACTAACTTCAGATAGTATCCAAGCTTGTATCAAAGGCAAACAAAATTTTGTTATCTACAGGGCAATTCAGTGGAACTCAATTGATCAAATTAAAAATGATTGTATCGAAACAATTCAAACACTCTTAGATTTATATAATTAAACCTTCAATTTGTATCGAATTTAACGTAATTTAGAACCGATTAGTATAATTATCGTATTTACAAAACGTAAAACATCAGCAAACTTTCATTTTGAATATTCAATTGAAACTTTGATAGCTTAAATGAAATAACTCCGAAATATGGAAATCTATAGATCAAACAAACTAAAAAACTACGTAGCTTCAATTATTCTTTTTCTTACGCCAGTTTTCATTTTCGCCCAATCGGTTGTAACCGTTTACAATACAGACTCCACCTTTGCCGGTACAGGAGTTATGAAAGACAACAGAATGGATGGTCTATGGAAGTTTGAAAACCCTAAGACTGGAGTTCTACTTCAAACGACAAATTTTGATTCTGGTAAAAGAAATGGCAAAGCTATAGCCTATCATGATGGAAAAATCAAAAGAATAGAGGCTGAGTACAAAGATGATAGACTCAATGGGCCTTTTAGAGAATTTGACGTATATGGGAACCCAAGATTAGAGCTTGTTTTTAAGGACAGTTTACCTGTAGGGCCTTACAAAGAGTATTTTCCCAAAAATAACAAGGCATCAAATTTTGATCCCACAATAGTAAAAATGGAAGGTAATTATGTAAATGGGAAAAAAGATGGTGTTTGGGTCACATTTTTTGAATATTTACCGCAAACCATAGCAATCAAAGAGACTTACAAAGAAGACGTTTTACACGGACCCTATCAAGAATATTACTTTGAGGGCATCTTGATGACAGAAGTAAACTATGTAAATGGTAAACCTGATGGTGATTTCAAACGCTTCGCAGGTAGAAATCAAGTATGGGAAGAGGGTAAATTTAAGAACGGTAGAAAAATTGGAAAATGGACGGCATTTTTTCCAGGAACCAAAGTAATCGAGTCAGAAAAATACTATGATGACAAAGGGAATAAGACTGGAGAGTGGAAATTTTACTATGAAAATAAAAGAGTAGCTAGAATAGAAAGGTATGAAAACGACATCCCAGTGGGCACATGGGAGGAGTTTTTCCCAAACAGAAATCTATCCAAAAGAAAAACCTATGAGCTCGGAGTTCCAGTAGGTGAATATGTGGAATACCATGCTGATGGCTCTACATCTGTAACTGGTCAATACAAAGGTGGCGTAAAGGATGGCTTATGGAGAAATTTCTTTCCAGATGGAGAGTTGTATTCAATCGGAGAGTATAAAAGTGATCTAAAAAATGGCTTATGGAAGTATTTCAATAAGATAGGTATACTCATCGCAGAAGGTGAATACAATTTAGGTTCTGAACATGGGCAATGGTTCTACTATTATGACGGGGGGCAACTGAAATCAGTAGGAAGTTATTTCTTTGGGTTTGAAGAAGGTACTTGGGGGCTATTTTATGATAACAAAAACCTTAACCAAGAAGAGTTTTGGAGTAATGGTCGACTAAACAATATCGGAGATTATTTCGCATACAATGGAAATCAAACCTTAGATAAGGGCACGCTTAAAGATGGAAATGGTACAAGAATTACCTATTACGTCAGTGGGAAAAAAGAATCAGAAGGAAACTATACCAATGGAAAACCAGAAGGCAAATGGACTTATTTTCACGAAAATGGTCGCATTGCTTCAGAAGGGCAAATGTCAGAAGGCAAGAAAGAAGGCAATTGGAGGTATTTTAACATGAATGGCAGGTTAGAACAAGTGATCGTGTTCAAAGATGATGAAGTAGTCCCACCCAAAGGTCCAGAAGACGAAGTAAAGTTCAAAATTTTTGAAGATTAGACAGCAATTCCGATTTTAAATAATTGAAGTAGTTTGATCAATTTGCTTTAGAAAATAGACATAGGATTCCCATGACCCTGTTTCCAGGGAATTCTTTTTTTTAATTAAACCAGTTTTTGTGTTTTT
>NZ_JAKZGP010000064.1 GCF_022549775.1 Belliella filtrata
ATATCCAAAACTACCTCGATGAGTTCTGTTATAGGCTAAACAGAAGATATTTTGGAGAAAAACTATTTGATAGACTTGTTATTGCGTCAGTTCAGCCTTACTGGCAAAGTAGCGTATAATCATATTTTTAAGAAATGATATTAAAACATGATAGAGAATTTGTTAGAATTCCTTGCAAAAAAATTAAGAATTACGCTACATTTGCTGAGATTTTGAGGTCAAAACCATATTCCTTAATATGAAAAATATCAAGCCATTTTCCTTTTCTAAAAACCTAATGGCATTGGTATGGACATTTGCTTTATTTTTTGGACTATTCTCTTATAGCTTTGCAGACAAGGGCATTGAATCAGCAAGCTCAGCGAGACTATCAGAAAGCCTATCCACTACAGAACTTGCTCAAGACCAAAGTGCGATACATGGCCTTGATCATACACCATTCTCAGAAAAATTACCAGAATCATTACCTGAAGAATCAGAGGATTCTGATGAAAAAGAAGGAGAAAATGAACTTGAAATTGAATGCATTCAAGTATTTCAAAAACTCAACAGCAAAATCTACTACAAAGATGATCTATCGGTAGATTATCTGACAATATCTCAACTTCACAGAGAAACAATCCCTTTGTTTATCCTTTTCCACGCCTGGAGAAGTTTCATAGCCTGATTTTTTTATAAATACGATCGAGCTAAAGTCTAGCACTTTGGCTGAATCGTCTATGCTTTAGGTTTTCAAGCCTCTAGCACCTATCTCCTATTCTGGAATTTTTACAAATCTAATACAACATGAAATTATCAACAATTCTCATTGGCATCATCTGTATGCTACAATGGACAGGATGCCAAAGCAAAAAGCATCATGAAAAAGAAATACTTACTTTGCAAGTAACCAGCCCTTTGGTTAAAGACACCCTCATCTATCAAGACTATGTGGCTCAGGTCAATTCATATCAGCATATTGAGCTAAGAGCTCTTGAAAGAGGTTACTTGCAAAAAATATATGTGGACGAAGGTCAAGCTGTAAAAAAAGGTCAGCTGCTTTTTCAAGTAATGCCTCTAATCTATCAAGCAGAAGTGAGCAAAGCCAATGCTGAAGTCAGCTATGCACATATTGAGTACGAAAACACAAAAAGTCTAGCTGATAGCAACATTGTATCCAAAAGTGAACTTGCATTGGTCAAAGCCAAACTTGAAAAAGCTCAAGCAGAACTTAACCTCGCCAGTACGCACTTGGGATTCACTGAAATCAGAGCTCCTTTTGACGGAATAGTGGGGAGGTTTCATGTACGACAAGGAAGTCTCCTCGATGAGGGTGAATTGCTTTCTACCTTATCTGATAATGAGAAAATGTGGGTCTATTTCAATGTGCCAGAAGCTGCCTACTTAGATTTAAGCGACAACGATGCACTGAATTATCAAAGTGATGTAAGATTGAAACTTGCCAATCAAAAGCTATTTGATCAAAAAGGCATCGTAGAGACCATCGAAGCTGTATTCAACAATGAAAATGGCAACATTGCCTTCAGGGCTACATTCCCAAACCCAAAAGGTCTACTCAGACATGGAGAAACTGGGAATATCATGCTCCCTACTCCCTTACATCAAGCATTAATTATTCCTCAAAAAGCAACTTTTGAAATCTTGGATAAGAAATATGTATATGTCTTAGGAAAGGATAATATTTTAGAAAGTAGGGAAATCAAAGTTGCACAAGAACTCCCTCATCTCTTTGTAATTTCAGAGGGACTTCATGATGGAGAAAAGATATTGGTAGAGGGACTTAGAAAAGTCAGGAACAAGCAAAAAATCAATGCGGAGTTTTTGAATGTTTCAGAGATCATTTCTGGTCTAGATAAGCTGCATGCTGAATAAAGCGAGAACTTTCTAAAAGAAAATCACATGTTTAGTAAATTCATTCAAAGACCAGTGCTATCGATTACCATTTCGATAGCTATCATATTTCTGGGCATACTTGCAATCCTCTCGCGACCAATATCTCAGTTTCCCGAAATCGCACCTCCTAGGGTTAATATTTTTATTGCCTATCCCGGTGCAAGTGCCGAAGTGCTCGTGAATACTACCTTGATCCCATTAGAACGAGCTATCAATGGTGTCCAAGGCATGCAGTACATCACTTCTGATGCTACTAGCGCAGGTGAGGCCACCATTCAGATTATCTTCGAACCCGATGTAGATCCCAATGCAGCAGTCGTCAATGTAAAGACAAGGGTAGATCAAGTGATGAACAATCTACCACCACTTGTGCAGCGAGAAGGTGTCGTGATCACACCGATCCAACCAAGCATGCTGATGTATGTCAACTTGTACAGTACGGACAAAAATGCTGATGAAAAATTCCTTTATAACTATGCCAGCGTCCATTTGCTTCCAGAGCTTCAGCGAATCAGTGGCATGGGCAGAGCACAAATACTTGGAAGTAGGCAATATGCCATGAGGGTTTGGCTGAAACCAGACAGGATGCGAGCATACAATATTTCCACTGAGGAAATCCTAAATGCGATAGATGAACAAAGTGTAATTGGTAGACCTGGAAGGTTAGGGCAGGCTTCTGGAAAGACTGCTCAATCTTTGGAATATGTTTTGACTTACTCTGGAAGATTCAATAAACCAGAGGAATATGAACAAATCATCATAAAAGCCAACCCCGATGGTGAAATTCTTAAGCTTAAGGACCTTGCAGAAGTAGAGCTTGGTAGTGAATTTTTTGATATTTATTCAAATAAAGACGGCTACCCAGCTGCATCTATTGTACTGAAGCAAAACTTTGGAAGCAATGCCAGTGAACTGATCGGTTTGGTAAAGGAAAAACTCACAGATATGGAAGCAGATTTCCCTCCAGGTATGGCTTATGAAATCAACTATGACGTTTCCAAGTTTGTCAATGCTTCCATCGACAAAGTTCTTCACACTTTAGTCGAAGCATTTATTCTGGTGGCTATAGTAGTGTTTTTATTCTTGGGTGATTGGAGGTCCACCTTGATTCCCTTGATCGCAGTGCCTGTTTCATTGATTGGGGCATTCTTCTTTATGCAGGTGTTTGGACTTAGCATCAATTTGATCACCTTATTTGCCTTGGTTCTGGCTATTGGTATTGTAGTAGATGATGCCATTGTAGTAGTCGAAGCAGTACATGCCAAAATGAGTGAAGAGAACCTGTCTCCTTTCTATGCAGTAAAAAAAGTCCTTGGAGAGATCAGCGGTGCCATCATTGCCATTACCCTAGTGATGACAGCTGTCTTTGTACCAGTAGCATTTATGACTGGTCCTGTTGGTGTTTTTTACAGACAATTTGCAATTACCATGGCTAGTGCTATTGTACTATCCGGCGTAGTTGCTTTGACATTGACACCAGTGCTATGTGCTATGATTTTGAAAAGCCATCATGGTAAGGAGAAGCACCTTTCCCCTGTGACCCGCTTTATCAATTGGTTCAATGGAAAATTTGACAAGCTTACTGACAAATACACCTCGCTCCTACTTATGATTGTCAATAGAAGGGTAGTCACTTATGCTGTGCTTTTGGCATTTGGTTTTGGAACATTTGCAGTAAGTGGTGCACTTCCGACAGGTTTTATTCCGAATGAAGACCAAGGACAAATCTATGCCATCATCCAGACTCCTCCCGGCTCTACATTAGAAGTCACCAATGAAGTATCAAGACAACTTCAATCCATAGCCGAGGAGATAGATGACATACAATCTGTATCATCACTAGCAGGTTACGAAATCCTCACAGAAGGTCGCGGATCTAATGCGGGCACATGTATGATCAACCTTAAGGACTGGTCTGAACGTCACCATAATGTCTCAGAAATCATAGAAGAATTAGAAGAAAAAACAGCCAATCTTGGTGCTGTTATTGAGTATTTTGAACCACCAGCTGTGCCAGGATATGGATCATCCGATGGTTTCTCTTTGAGAATGATTGACAAAAACAGTACGGTTGACTATCAGGAGTTTGATCAGGTCAATACCGAATTCATGGATGCGCTGAACAAGCGACCAGAATTGTCTGGGCTTTTCACTTTCTATGCAGCTAATTACCCTCAGTTTGACCTGATCATTGATAATGAGTTAGCGATGCAAAAAGGTGTATCCATAGGCAAAGCAATGGAAAATCTGGATGTTTTGATAGGTAGTACATATGAGCAAGGGTTTGTGAGATTCAATACTTTCTATAAAGTGTACACACAAGCTGCTCCGGAATACAGAAAACTCCCTAAAGACATTCTTGATCTATATATCAAAAGTGAACATGGAGAGATGGTCCCTTACGCTGCATTTATGCGAATGGAAAAAAAACATGGCCCCAATGAAATCACGAGGTTCAATTTGTACACCTCATCATCCATAAGAGGCGTACCTGCTGAAGGTTATACCTCAGGAGAAGCCATCAAAGCAATCACCGAGGTTGCTAAACAAACCCTTCCTAACGGCTATGACATAGCATGGGAAGGACTATCTTATGATGAATCACGAAGAGGAAATGAAGCCATATACATTTTCGCTGTCGTCTTGATATTCGTCTACTTAGTACTTGCTGCTCAGTACGAAAGCTTTATCATTCCGCTAGCTGTGGTATTCTCTCTCCCATTGGGGGTATTTGGATCATTCCTTTTATTGAAAACCATGGGTTTGGCCAATGATATTTATGCCCAAATAGGCCTTATCATGCTTGTGGGTCTATTGGGAAAAAATGCCATTTTGATTGTGGAGTTCTCGATTCAGAAGCGATTAGAAGGGGCAAGTGTTTTTGATGCAGCTATAGCTGGAGCCAAGGTTAGGTTCAGACCTATTCTCATGACTTCCTTTGCATTTATGGCAGGATTGATCCCTTTGGTGATGGCTACTGGCGCAGGTGCAGTAGGTAACAAAACCTTAGGAGCATCTGCTCTTGGAGGGATGTTTTTCGGGACACTATTTGGTGTAATTCTCGTTCCTGGACTGTATTACATCTTTGGTAGTATTGCCGACGGTCGTAAGCTCATCAGAGACGAAGACCACAATCCTCTGAGTGAAGATTTTGTCTCTTCCAATGAAGCGAGCAAATGGAGAAAGAAATTCCATGCCCTCAAACTCGCCCTCAAAAACACCAACTTTAAAAAAAGCAATCATGAAGCTTAAGCTGACTATTGGAATAACGTTCCTTCAAATAAACTTATTAGCATTCTCTGGCTGTCAGAGTTTGGACTTACCTTCCAAAACAGAGAATAATGAGACTCCTGCAAATTATGGAGTAACAAATGAATCTTCTACATCAAACACGCCTAATTCCATAAATTGGGAGTCTTATTTCGACGATCCAAATTTATCATTGCTCATCCATGAAGCTCTCAGCAACAACCAAGAACTCAATATCGTGCTGCAAGACATCTTTATAGATCAAAATGAAATTAGAGCTCGTAAAGGTGAATATTTACCGTTTGTCAGCCTTCGTGCAGGTGCCGGTTTTGATAAAGCTGCTCGCTATACTCCTCAAGGAGCTGTTGAGCATCATTTGGAAGTAAGGCCAGGTGTACATTTTCCTGAGCCAGTTCCTGATTTCATGTTTGGAGCTTATGCTTCCTGGGAAGTAGATGTGTGGAAGAAATTGCGTAACGCAAAGAAGGCTGCTGCGACCAAGTATTTGGCTACTGTAGAGGGTAAAAATTTCCTGATCACCAACATTGTCTCAGAGATCGCTCAATCTTATTATGAATTGATGGCGCTGGACAATATGCTAGAGACTATCAATAACAGTGTGCAGCTTCAATCCAATGTTTTTCAAGTGATCCAACAACAAAAAGAAGCTGCCAAGGTAACTCAACTTGCAGTGAATCGCTTCGAAGCTCAAGTACTCAACACCATGAATCTTCAATACGAAGTACAACAAAAGATTATAGAAACAGAGAATGAAATCAATTTCTTAGTCGGTAGGTTTCCTCAACCAATAAACAGAAACTCGTCAAAATTCATGAACACCGACACCCCTCAAGTCGAAAGCGGTCTACCCTCAGATTTGCTTGAACATCGTCCAGATATTCGGCAAGCCACCCTGCGACTAGCAGCTTCAAAACTAGATGTAAAGGTAGCCAAAGCCAACTTCTATCCCTCTTTTGGAATTAGGTCTGGAATTGGATTCCAATCTTTCAATCCTACTTATCTTATAAATCCTGCCTCAATACTGTATGGGCTTGCTGGAGATTTAATGGCTCCATTGGTCAATCGAAATGCCATCAAAGCTACCTACTATAATGCTAATGCAAAACAGATTCAGGCTATATATGAATATGAACGTACCATTTTACAGGCCTACCTAGATGTTGTAAACCAGCTAAATAAGGTAGACAATTACAATAAAAGTTTCGAAGTAAAATCTCAAGAGGTTGCTTTATTGAATAAATCCACCTCTATTTCAAACAACCTCTTCAATGCAGCAAGAGCGGATTATATGGAAGTACTACTTACTCAAAGAGAGGCACTAGAAGCAAATATGGAACTTTTAGAAATCAAACTCCTTCAGCTCAATGCCAAAGTAAATTTATATAGAGCATTAGGTGGTGGGTTTTAAACTAAGAATAAAATGGATAAAGGAGGAAAAATTGTAGTGAATTCGCTACATGAAATAATGAGGATTTTAGATTTTCACTTTACCTTTCTTATTTCACTTTCTCCTTTTCCAAATTATCACAAAAGCACCAGGGTAAGGTTCTAGGTTCGGATTGCAAACTGTATATTAAGTATTTTTTTTAATAAAATGACCTACCCTAATCAAACATCTTAACTACTTTTTCACCAAGTGAAATCTAGCTCAATTTTTGAATAAAAAATCTCACAAGCCTTATCTAAACGACATGGATTGTAAATATTAGGGTCATAGCATTCATCCTCATTTCCTTTCTCCACGCTCTAATTATCATTCAAATTTGCATTTGCTAAATGTTTTCTCTAGGTTTGAGTAGACTTTAGGGGTGTCCATTCCGGACTGAGATCATACCCTACGAACCTGATGCAGTTAGTACTGCCGAAGGGAAAAGTGAAACAATGTTTGGGCCTTGCAAAAGGTCCTTCATGCTTGTTTTTTGATCCGCAGCAGCGGCCCACTCCTGAAGTTATATGTTGCATCTAATAATTTCAAGAATGGACTTTACCGTAAACAGTGAACCAATTCACACCGCAGAAGCTTGTACAATCACCCAATTGCTACAAGATCACCTCAATCAATCATCCAAAGGTATAGCAATCGCCATCAATCAAACAGTGATTCCAAAATCTGAATGGAACAGCACTGCAATTTCTCCTGGCGATGCGATTATCCTTATAAAGGCTACCCAAGGAGGCTGAGCCCCTACCCTCCTTTACTAAGTAGTTAAATTACTCATTTTCAACACCACAACCCTCTGATTTTCTTAAAATGAAAATTAGCTGGTCAAATTATAAACTAACAAACCAATGAAGACAGCAGAAAAAACTCCCGACAATCAAGTGATTTCAACAGCACCATTTCCAGCATCAAAAAAAGTCTATCTCGACGGGACGCTGCATGACATCAAAGTTCCTATGAGAGAAATCTCACTTCATGACACCCAACCACATATCAAAGGGATGAAGCCTACAGCAAACCCATCCGTGACTGTATATGATACGAGTGGTCCATACACGGATCCATCATATCAAGTCAATCTGGAACAAGGCTTACCAAGAAATTTTGAGAAATGGATTCTTCAAAGAGCTGATGTTGGGTACTTGGATGAAATCAGCTCCGAGTATGGATTACAAAGAAAAAATGATCAAGACTTGGATGCCATACGGTTCCCCAACCTTAGAAAACCTCTCAGAGCACTTAAAGGGAAGAATGTTTCTCAAATGCACTATGCCAAGCAAGGGATCATTACACCTGAGATGGAATATGTTGCTATCAGAGAAAATCAAAGAATTGCAGAAATTGCAAAAAACGATGTAAACAACAAAGGACTACTCCATCAGCATGATGGGCATAGCTTTGGCGCCAATACTCCTAAGGGTCACATCACTCCAGAGTTTGTAAGACAAGAAATAGCACTTGGAAGAGCGGTGATCCCAGCTAATATCAATCATCCAGAAGTAGAACCTATGATCATAGGACGAAACTTTCTAGTAAAGATCAATGCCAACATTGGGAACTCTGCCGTAAGCTCAAACATTGAAGAGGAAGTAGAAAAAGCTGTCTGGGCTTGTCGATGGGGAGCAGACACCATTATGGACTTATCTACCGGGAAGAACATTCACGAAACCAGAGAGTGGGTTATCAGAAATTCTCCTGTGCCCATAGGAACTGTTCCTATTTATCAAGCGCTGGAAAAAGTAAATGGGAAAGCAGAAGATTTGACTTGGGAGCTATTTAGAGACACATTGATCGAGCAAGCAGAGCAAGGAGTGGACTATTTCACCATCCACGCAGGCGTACTTTTGCGCTATGTCCCACTTACGGCCAAAAGAACTACAGGAATTGTATCCAGAGGTGGATCTATCATGGCAAAGTGGTGTCTTGCTCATCACAAAGAAAATTTCCTTTACACGCATTTTGAGGAAATATGTGAAATCATGAAAGCTTATAATGTCACCTTCTCCTTAGGAGACGGCCTGAGACCTGGAAGCATTGCCGATGCCAATGATGCAGCACAATTCGGTGAATTGGAGACCTTGGGTGAGCTTACAAAGATCGCTTGGAAGCATGATGTCCAAACCATCATCGAAGGGCCTGGTCACGTACCTATGCATTTGATCAAAGAAAACATGGAAAAGCAACTCGCACATTGTGGGGAAGCTCCATTCTATACTTTGGGTCCATTGACCACTGATATCGCACCTGGATATGATCACATCACATCAGCTATCGGTGCAGCGATGATCGGTTGGTATGGAACGGCCATGCTTTGCTATGTCACTCCAAAAGAGCACCTAGGACTTCCCAACAAAAAAGATGTGAAAGATGGTGTGATTACTTACAAAATCGCCGCTCATGTAGCAGATCTTGCAAAAGGACACCCTGGTGCCCAATACAGAGACAATGCTTTGAGCAAGGCAAGATTTGAATTCAGGTGGGAAGATCAGTTCAATTTATCTCTTGATCCGGATACGGCCAAATCATTTCATGACGAAACCCTCCCAGCTGAAGGTGCAAAAATCGCACATTTCTGCTCCATGTGTGGTCCTAACTTCTGCTCTATGAAGATCACTCAAGACGTTAGAAAATATGCTTCTGAAAACAACCTTGACGAATCTGAGGCATTAGAGAAAGGATTAAAGGAAAAAGCGAAAGAGTTTACAGAAAAAGGAAGCGAAATCTATTTATAATTTGGAACTAATCATCATCTCCTCTCCCCTACCTGTGCCACAAGAGGCCAAAGGTATCAATGAGCTTTTTGAAGCAGGTATGGGAGTATTCCATTTGAGAAAACCCGATTGGAGCTTTGAAGAAACCGCTAAGTTGATATCAAATATCGATTCAAAATATCACACTCAAATAGCAATTCATCACCATCATTACTTGTCAAAAGAGTTTGATATTCGAAGACTACATTTCACAGAATCTCATAGAAAAAACACTGATGCAAAGCAGATTATTCACTTAAAAGCAAGTGGCTTCATCTTGTCCACATCAGCACACAATCAAGAGGATTTGAATTTACTGAACAATTTCAAATACACTTTCTTCGGACCTGTTTTTGACAGCATTTCTAAGAAGGATTACAAAAGTAAAGTGAGTAAAGACTTCAAATTGGCCAATCATTTGATAAATACTAAGGTAATCGCACTAGGTGGAATCAATCAATCAAATATCAACTGTGTGAAATCCATGAGTTTTCATGGCGTTGCAGTATTGGGAGCTATTTGGGAAAATGAGGCTATTGAAAGAGCTAGCATCTTCGAGAGACTTCTGGAAGCATGCCAAGAGTAATTAAAGTGAAGTACCTGATCAAGAGAACCCAAATCATCTTGCTGTGAACTACATTTCAATTTTGAAATTTCAGGTTCTGGCAATAAAACCAATGCACAACGACCTAATGAATCACCATAAAACTAACCAACAATTATATGATACCGACTAAAAACATCTCTAAACTCCAGTACATTTCTCAAGTAAAACCATTCAAAACTCACCAAGAAGCCATAGAAAATGCACTTTTGGGTGGTTGCAAATGGATACAGCTGAGAGTAAAAGACATTCCAGAAGAGGAATTGCTTGCCATTGCCAAAGATGCAAAAGCCATGTGTGTGATTCATGAGGCAAAACTTATCATCAATGATCATGTGAAAATCGCCAAAGCAGTAGATGCAGACGGTGTGCATTTGGGACTGGAGGACATGAAAGTATCTGAAGCAAGAAAACTACTCGGATTCGATAAGATCATAGGAGCTACAGCAAACACCATTGAGCATATTACTCAACATGCCAAAGATGTACCTGATTATATTGGGCTGGGTCCTTTTAGGTTTACAGAAACCAAAGCAAAGCTAAGTCCAATCTTAGGATTCGTAGGGTATCAAAGTATCATTCAGGAAGTAGAAAAACTTCAAATCAACATTCCAATCATCGCTGTAGGAGGAATAAAATCCACAGATCTCGACGAATTAATGCAAACGGGAATTCATGGAGTGGCGATCTCAAGTGATATCAACCATGCCGAAAAACCAAAGCTGAAAATAGAAGAAATTGAAAAAAAATTATAGAAATGCTAAAAATAGGAAAGTTCACTTTTGAATCTAGGCTCTTCACGGGTACCGGGAAATACAGTTCTTCCGCATTAATGGAAGAATCTGTCTTGGCATCAGCATCCGAATTGGTCACTGTGGCATTGAAAAGGGTAGATTTGAAGAATCAATTTCAAGACAACCTTTTACTAAAACTCAATCATCCACACATCAAGTTATTACCAAATACATCTGGTGTTAGGAATGCCAAGGAAGCGGTATTTGCCGCTCAACTTGCTCGTGAAGCATTAGAGACTGATTTGATCAAACTTGAAATTCATCCAGACCCTAAATATTTGATGCCCGATCCAATCGAAACGCTCAAAGCAACCGAAGAACTAGCAAAATTAGGGTTTATCGTACTTCCATATATTCATGCTGATCCAGTACTGTGCAAAAGATTAGAAGAGGCAGGCACTTCTGCGGTGATGCCACTTGGATCACCCATAGGTAGCAACAAAGGTTTGAAAACGATAGATTTTCTCGAAATCATCATTGAGCAAAGTAATGTACCTGTAGTCGTAGACGCTGGAATAGGAGCTCCTTCTGATGCTGCAAAGGCAATGGAAATAGGTGCAGATGCGGTCTTAGTCAATACTGCAATCGCTGTATCTCCTGATCCAGTAGCTATGGGTTTAGCATTCAAACTGGCCGTAGAAGCAGGCAGAATGGCATTTGAAGCCAAACTGGCACCTCAACATACTGGTGCCTTAGCAAGTAGTCCCTTAACCTCCTTTTTAGATGACTAGTTTCAAAGACGTATTCAACTCATACGATTGGGATAAAGTAAAGGCAAGTATCTACAGCAAGACTGAGGCTGACGTACTTCATGCTTTGCAAAAGACCAAAAGGAATCTTGAAGATTTTAAGGCCTTAATTTCTCCGGCTGCCGAGCCATTTTTAGAAGAAATGGCACAGCTAAGTCAGCAAATAAGCCTCAAGAGATTTGGAAATACTATCCAGCTCTTTGCTCCACTCTATCTTTCCAATGAATGCAATAATATCTGCACCTACTGTGGCTTTAGCTTTGACAACAAAGTCCGAAGAAAAACCCTTAATGAAAAGGAAATCCTCCAAGAAGTAGAAGCTATCAAAAGCATGGGCTATGACCATGTCCTCTTGGTGACTGGAGAAGCTAACCAATCAGTGCATGTGGACTATTTCAAAAAAGCCATAGCATTGATCAGCCCTTATTTCTCCAATGTATCTATGGAAGTGCAGCCTCTTGACCAAGAAGAATATGAGACATTGACACCATATGGTTTACATGCAGTACTAGTCTATCAGGAAACATACCATAGAGAAGATTATAAAAAACATCACCCCAAAGGTAAAAAATCGAATTTTGACTACCGATTAGAGACACCAGACAGGTTAGGAAGAGCAAAGATACACAAAATGGGACTTGGGGTTTTGATCGGGCTTGAAGATTGGAGAACGGACTCCTTTTTCACAGCCCTACACCTATCTTATCTTGAACGGACTTACTGGCAAAGCAAGTACAGCATTTCATTCCCTAGGCTTCGTCCATTCTCTGGTGGACTAGAGCCCAAAGTAGACATGAGTGACCGTGAATTGCTGCAGTTGATATGTGCTTATCGTATCTTCAATGAAGAAGTTGAGCTTTCACTTTCAACTAGAGAATCTGAAAAATTCAGGAATAATGTACTCAAACTTGGCATCACGTCCATGAGTGCTGGGTCCAAAACGAATCCTGGAGGGTACGCTGTAGAGCCTGAGACGCTTGAGCAATTCGAGATTTCTGATGAACGAAGTCCTGCACAAATAGCTGACTTGATCAGGTCTCAGGGGTACGAGCCTGTTTGGAAAGATTGGGATAATGTTTTGAGTCTTAAAACTTATTAACGATGGAAAATTTAGAATCGAAAAGGTATAGTAGGCAGATCATGCTACCTGAAATTGGACTGGAAGGGCAGTCACTTTTAAAAAAAGCCAAAGTACTTGTAATAGGGGCTGGTGGACTTGGTTGTCCTATATTACAATATTTAGCAGCTTCTGGAGTGGGAAATATCGGAATAGTGGACAATGATACGGTATCAATAAGTAACCTACACCGACAAATCCTTTACAATTCTAATGACCTAGGCAAGCCAAAAGCACCAACTGCTGCTGAAAAACTAAACATGCTTAATCCATTTGTAAAAATAGACAGCTTTGAGCTAAGGTTAGCACATGACAACGCAAAAGCTATATTTGAAAACTATGATCTCGTAATCGATGGCTCGGACAACTTCCCTACCCGCTACCTTGTCAATGACACCTGTGTATCTTTAGGAATACCTTTGATTTTTGGGTCTATTTTAAAGTTTGAAGGACAAATAGCTGTGTTCAATTATCAAGATGGACCTCAGTATAGGGATCTCTTTCCAGAACCCCCAGCGCCTGATGAAGTCCCCAATTGTTCTGACATTGGGGTCTTAGGAATATTACCAGGACTGATAGGCATGTACATGGCCAATGAAGCCATTAAAGTAATTTGTAAACTTGGCGAAACACTTTCAGGTAAACTTCTTGTAATTAATACACTCCACAATCAACACCATATTTTTAAAATCCAGAAAAAAAATCACAACCCAACCATTTTTGAAAAAATGGAAAATGTAAGCACCTTCAGTGAAATGGACGCAGAGACTTTTCTAGGGATGCAAAAAAACATGTCTGATGAATGGCTACTAATTGATGTAAGAGAGCTTGGAGACCATGAAGAACAAAACTTAGGTGGAGTGAATATTCCATTGAATATTTTACCACAGAAAATCAAGGACATACCTAGTGGAAAATCTATCATGTTTTATTGTCAGCACGGTACAAGAAGTAAGTCTGCGGCTAGTTATATGAGCAAAAATTATCAAGGAAAAATCTATAGCCTTTCGGGTGGAATTGAAGCTATTATTGATTGAAGAGAAACATAATGGAAATTATAGACTCTAGTGCATTGACAAAAATTGTGGAAGAACATTAATTTCCTTAATTTCAATACTGATTATCCCCTGATTATCAAATCGCTCTAATTAACCTGTTATAACCATAACCTCAATACTATGCAAAAGACTAAGCTTGCGGCATTCTTTATGTTTTTGATTTTCACTTCGGCTTGTCAAAACAAACACAGTCCAACCCATGATCAAATCAATGTTTCTATACGAGTAAATCAAATAGGTTACCTTCCAGAAGGTCAAAAAGTAGCACTAATAAGCGAAGAAATTAGCGCAGCGTCCTTCCGTTTGATTGATCTTAATACGAATGCTGAAGTTTATACAGGGGAAATTGGGACTTCAATCAAAAGTCCATTTTCTGATAAATTACTCAAAAAAGCCGATTTTTCAGCCTTTCATCAAGAAGGAAAATACAGTGTCTTTGTAGAAGGACTTGGATATTCAGCTCCATTCATCATAGAACCTAATATCTATGATGCCGTGGGTAAGGCAAGTATTAAAGCATTTTATTTTCAGCGAGCATCTACAGCTTTACCAGAAGAATATGCAGGTATTTGGTCACGGGACATGGGGCATCCAGATGATAAAGTTTACATACATTCATCAGCAGCAAGCAGCCTAAGACCTGAAGGTACTATAATCAGCTCTCCTAAAGGCTGGTATGATGCAGGTGATTACAATAAATATATTGTCAATAGTGGTATCACCATGGGAACCTTACTTTCTTTGATAGAAGATCACCCTGATTTGATTACGACTATGTACTTGGATATTCCAGAATCTGAAGATACTATCCCAGATCTTGTGAATGAATTGCTTTGGAACTTAGAATGGATGGCTACCATGCAAGATCCAGCAGATGGAGGTGTTTATCATAAACTTACTACAGCAAAGTTCGAAGGCATGGTACTTCCAGAAAATGCCACCAACAAACGTTATGTAGTAGCAAAAGGAACTGCTGCTACTTTGGATTTTGCTGCGGTAATGGCTCAAGCTTCTCGTGTTTTAAAAAGCTTTAATCCAGAATTTGCAGAATCATACCTGGAAGCCAGTATTAAAGCATGGGAATGGGCAAAAGCCAACCCAGAGATCCCATACAGGCAAGATGAAATCAATAAAACACATAAACCTGAGATTCAAACAGGTGCCTATGGAGATGAAAGTTTAAAAGATGAATGGTTATGGGCAGCCTCAGAGCTTTATATCAGTACGCAAGATTCTAAGTATTTAGACTTTTTAGTTACCCCAGAAGATTTTGATCTCCCGAGCTGGAACAAAGTCAATTGGTTAGGTTATTACAGTTTACTTAGATACGAGCATGATTTACCGCAACTCGACATGGAGCTAATGAATGCTATCAAAGAAAAACTGATTGAAAAGGCGGATCATTATGTGACCTTTTCAAAGGAAAATCCATACTTGACAAGTATGGGCTCATCTGTTAAAGATTTTGTATGGGGGAGTAATGCCGTTGTGTGTAATCAAGGAATAGCATTGTTGTACGCTTACAAACTCACTAATGATCAGAACTACTTACTGACAGCTCATGGTAATTTAAACTATCTTCTAGGCATCAATGCTACAGGCTATAGTTTTGTAACAGGTTTTGGTCACCTCAGCCCATTAAGACCTCATCATAGACTCGCAGAAGCAGAACCAGAAAAAGCGCCTCTACCAGGATTTCTTGCTGGAGGACCTAACCCAGGTCAACAAGATGATTGTGATTATCCAAGTGACATTCCAGATGAGTCCTACGTAGACGAGGCCTGTTCTTATGCATCCAATGAGATTGCTATCAATTGGAATGCTCCATTTGCTTACTTGGTGAATGCACTGAATCACATCAGTCAATCAAGGTATTGAACTATGCAAAATGTGAATACCTGTAAATGACACATTTAACAAATCCAATAAAGTGTTTTCATGATTGGGCAGTTCGTGAATACTTGTGTCAAGCAGGTGGGCAAGCCCTATCTAACAACTTAAACTGTGGATTTCAAACATTTAACTTATGTTAGTTGAATGTTTGAAATCAACATATCATGTAAAATACTAAAAATTGTATTTCAACCTTTCATTTGTAAACACCACTTAGCTTCATATGAAGAGGTGCTCCGATCATGCGTTCATATTCTTTAGAAAATTTCTCAAATGCTTGAATTGCCATAGCTTTTTTACCCATTTGAAATAATACTTGGCATTTCAATTTTATAGCATCTTCATTAAGAATATCGTGAATCAAAATAGCTTCAGCTATAGATAGGCGTAAAGCAAGATCTGTTTCTGAGACTACATTTTGATGAACAAATTGGAACAAAGTGTCAATTGCAAGGTTAGAAAACTTAACTTTAAAACAATCCATCCATTCAGTCTGAATGTTTGGGCAAAGTTCTCCAATAGCTAACATATTGATTAACTTACCAACCTTAAAATGAGACGTTTCTGATTGAATATCAATAATCAACCGTTGCAGTTCTTGAAAATCATCATATACACCTTCTCCAATAGTGATTTTCCAATATGAAGCATCATTATCAATTCTGACATCACCAATTTTTTCCAACACTAGCCTCAACTTACTTATGTTTACATTCCTATTATTTTTTGCACTTGAATCTGACTTGTCAGGCCATATTAGCTCATTTAGTTTTGATGAGGATACCCCCTTATCGTTATTAGAAGAGTAAAAATAGATGATCAGAAACAATTGTCTCAAAGTAGGTGTAAACTCAGCAGTTAAATTTTTGCCTTCTTTGTCAAAAGCTTGAAATCCTCCCAGAAAGAAAATTGCTGATCTTTTGGGGCGTACAAATATTGGTTCAAGTATCTCTTTTTCTATTTTGTTCTCTTCGACAATCTTTTGTTTTAACCAATATTTTTTTATTAAAAAGTATAAAACCAAACAAATAAGTATGAATAAAAATAATAGTAGGCTCGGAATAAATTTATCAGAAAAGGACAAGCCTCTACTTGGAAGCTTCTGAAAAGTATCCAATGGTAACAATGGAGGATAAGCGAGTTCACTAACAGTAACTTGGTCTTCCGTTGTAATTAAAGCAACAAGTCTTTGTTTGTTTTCAAAATAATATAAATCACTCCAAGATTCAATATCCCTAAAAAAATATGGAATAGAATCTGAGAAAATCTTAAAATCACTATTTTCAAAGTTAATTTTCGCCAAACTTAAACTTGTTTCAAACTTTGAATTGTCATAAATCAATGTGTAAAAGCCATCCCCATGCTCAGTAGGCACCATGGAAGCAACAGGAACGAAATGATGTGAATATTGTCTAGTCTTATCCCAATACTTTTCTACTTCACCAGTTTGAAGATTTACTTTGTTTAAATCATAATAATAATGTGGGTCCAAATGCTGTCCACCAGACTTACTTCCATAGCCTCCGAATATAAAAACCTCTCCATCATCAGTAGACCCTAAAGAAGACAAATATCTAGGTGAAATATGGGGAGAATCGTGAATAGTCGTCCATTTTTGATCTTCTATATTAAGCTTTTTGAGGTCGTTACGAAATGTGTATAATCCATAACCTGCGAATGTATAAATCACATTGTCTTTATAAACCCTATTGTGATGCCAATATTTTGGTAAATCACATGTATCAGCGGTAATACTCCACTTCATTGTTCGCAAATCAAGAATACTAGGCTCTCCGTAATCAAAAGCATAAGAAATGATTACATTTTGCTTCTGATCATAAACGAAAGAATTAAGCCTACAATCATACGGACTGCCTCCTTCAAAAAAGTTCCGAATAACGGTTGAGTTATTCATATCATAGGTTAATAGTTCATCTCTCGTGATTACAAATAGTTTGGATTCTTCATAATTTATCGCCGTACCAAGTTTATTTGAGACGCTTAAGTCGAAAACTTCTTTCCAATTTACATGGGAATCAATATCCCAATTGGGGTTTTTAACTTCAGCAACCATTGAAGCTATTTCATCATATACCTGATTATGTCTATGCCTTTCTAACTTCCAGTATGCCAAACTTTGATTGCTGAAATTTTTAAAATGGATATCTCTGACTTTCATTGGTGCAACATCTGTGGATACAAAATGAGGTGTTTTATGAGCACCAAAAAAGACATTTGTTTGTGATAGCGAATTTTGAGGGATATTTAAACTGCCATTTTTTCTCACATCATTGATAATCAAACTCACTATATTGCTGAAAGGGTTGACTTCTAGTTTGATTTTTAACCAATCCTCATAATTTTCTCCTCCAAGCTCATCCCATGTAAAACCAGTTAAAATTGAATCTTTCGAGACTAGCCAAAATGCAGTTTTTTGGGTATTAAGATTAGCTACCAAATCAAGGTTGTACTTATCATCTGCAATTACGCGATAGACAAATCCAAAGTAACCATCACCATTTCGAAACTGTGCCTCAAACTCCATCGAAAATCCATCACTGAAATCAAATGGTGACTTGGGAGTAAGATTGAGGGATGTCCTGAGATCTTGATTCACTTCATGCGAATAAAAACTCAGTCCACTCTTTATAGAACTTAAACCAAAAGTTTGTTGAAATAATACAAATAATAGACAAGTAGTAATACTTATACTTTTCATGCCATTCAAAATCATTTTTTAATTGGGTAATCCTAAAGCGAAATCAACTAATAAACATTTACTAATTTTCTTCTATTTTGTCCCAAAAGTTGGGGCTTTTCTTCGATAAATTTATCGATTTAGCACGATTAATTTTCAATTAACCCTCATTTTAATTTAAAATTTCATTTTAATTAATTGCCCTATCTTTTTTTTGAAGAATCGACAGAATTATTCTGTTGTAAACAAATCAAATTCAAAAATATAAATCAACATAAAACCAAAAGATGCCTATGAACAACAATCTTTTCCCGAAATGGTACAATACCGTTTTGATGACAATTGACAAACAAACTTACCCTAGCAAATTGATTATATGAAAAAATTTGAACTCAATTACAAAAACATACCATTTGAAAAAAAATTTACTAAAATCTTAGCTTCTTTACTTTTCTTCCTAATCACCTCCACAGCAATAGCTCAATCAGGAGTGGCTGTTCGTGGAATCGTGACGGATGATACAGGAGAATCCTTACCAGGAGTATCAGTAGTTGAGAAAGGTACGAGTAATGGTACAGTAACTGATATTGACGGAAGCTTCAACATCAATGTCAGTTCATCTAATGCTATCCTACAGTTTAGTTTTGTAGGAATGGTTTCAACAGAGAGATCAGTCGATTCTCAAACAATAATGAATATTCGTATGCAGACAGATTCACAAAATCTGGATGAATTCGTAGTCATTGGTTATGGAACCCAGAGGCGTAAAGAAATCACATCTTCTGTAGCAACTGTAAGTGTGGAGGACTTTAACCAAGGTGGTGTAAGATCACCATTAGACCTTATCCAAGGAAAAGTAGCAGGATTGAGTATTACTAGAACTGATGGCAATAACCCTAACTCTGGAGCAGCCATACAGCTTAGAGGCGTATCTTCACTTACAGGTAATCTTCAACCTCTAATTGTTATTGATGGTATTCCAGGGGGAAATCTCGATCTTCTTCAACAAGATGATATAGAATCATTTGATGTACTAAAAGATGGTTCAGCAGCTGCAATCTATGGAACTAGAGGAAACAACGGTGTCATCCTTATCACAACCAAGAAAGGGAAGTCTGGGGAACCTACTTTTGAGTATTCCAATTATTTCCAAAGAGAAGTGATTGATAGAAAACCAGACTTCTTGACCGCAGCAGAGTACCGAGAGTTGATAGCACAAGGAAAAATTGGAGAAGTCAATGACCTTGGTAGCTCAACTGATCTATATGAAGAGCTTATCAATAGAAACAATCTCAGTCAATACCACAACCTTGCTGCATCAGGAGGAACAGGCAACTCAAACTATAGGGTGTCCCTCTACTTCAATGATGCTGTAGGTATTGCCAAAGAAAACTCCAGACAACAAATAGGTGGTAGAATAAACCTCAACCATAGAGGCCTAAACAACAGACTTCTGCTACAAACCAATGTTGCAACCAATTTTAACAAAGCAAATCTACTAGGTGGTGGCGGTGGTGACTTTGAGCAAGCCATTCAAAGAAATCCAACCGCCCCAATTTTCAATCCTGATGGATCATTTGTAGAAACTGAGGCGTTTAATAATTACAACCCACTTTCAAGACATGTCAACAGAATCAATGAAAGAAATCAGCACACTTTCTCTGTAGATGGCAAAGTTACTTTTGAAATCCTTGAAGGACTGAACATAGCTACTTTCCTTGCCCATCAAAGAAATACTTACAATGATAGGCAGTATAGGGCGATGACTGACTTTGATCAGAGACCAAACTCTCAGTATCAAGGAACTGGATATGCTTCAAAAAGTAATTACTTAGACTGGAATAATACACTCGAGACTACAATAGACTACAAAAAAGTATTTGGAGACCATAGACTAGACTTCATTGGTGGTTACAGCTTCCAGTATTTCACTTGGGAATCATTTAGTGTAAACAATAGTGGGTTCACAACAGATGCGTTTCTTGATTGGAATCTAGGTGCTGGTAGTGCGATAAACAACACGCTACTTCCAAGACCTGGAATGGGTAGTGGTAAAGAAGACAACACGCTAATTGCATTCTTTGGACGAGCCAGTTATACATTTAAGGACCGATACTTTGCCCAATTCACCTTGAGAAGAGAAGGCTCTTCTAGGTTTGGAGCTAATAACAAATGGGGAAACTTCCCAGCAGTATCTGCAGGGTGGGATTTGGCCGAGGAAGGCTTTATGAACGCAATTCCACAGATCAATGTCCTAAAATTAAGAGCAGGATACGGAATCACAGGTAATCAAGGTATTCCAAACTACCAATCTCTAGTTACATTGAGCACAGGTGGTGTTTACCCTCAAGAAGGTGTTTTTTATCAGACTTACGGTGCCGCACGTAACCCTAATCCTGATCTGAGATGGGAGAAAAAGCAAGAATGGAACTTCGGTATGGACTTTTCATTGTTTAATAGCAGAATTACTGGGTCATTGGATGTCTATAACAGAAACACTGTAGACCTCCTTTACAATTATATCGCTCAGCAGCCTCCATTTGTTAGAGATAGACTATACACCAACGTAGGTACTATTAACAACAGGGGGGTAGAATTATTCTTGAGTGGCATGGTAATGAAAAAAACCAATTTCAGCTGGTCTATGGATGTAGCTGCCAACTCTCAGTTCAATACCCTCACCAGTCTTACCAACGATGTCTATACGGCTACATTCCTTGAGTTTGGAGGACTTCCTTCACCAGGGAATCTTGGTAATGCCATTAGATTAGTGGAAGGAGGAACAGTGGGTAATTTCTTTGGAAAAAGATTTGCAGGCTTCAATGACAGTGGCCAGTGGCAATTTTTCAAAGCTGATGGAAGTGTAGTACCTGCCTCTCAGATATCAGAAGAAGACTTGACCATCATCGGAAACGGTGTACCTAGATACATGGCTTCATGGACAAATTCATTCAGATACAAGAATTTCGACTTGACACTATTCTTCAGAGGAAAGTTCAAGTTTGATATCCTTAATACTCAAGATCTATACTTTGGAAATCAAGCATGGCTACCTAACAACTTGTTGCGTTCAGCCATTACGACTCACGCTGAGCTGAATGACAATCCTCAATATTCTGATTATTACTTAGAAAGAGGTGATTTTGTCAAATTAGACAATGTGACTTTAGGTTACAACTTCAATATAGCAAACAATTACATCCGTAACCTGAGGGTATATGTCACTGGAAGAAACTTATTGACTTTCACAGGTTACAGTGGATTGGACCCAGAGATTCAAGATACAGGGTTTACCACTGGTATAGACAATCGTGGTTTCTATCCAAGAACCAATTCATATACAATAGGCTTGAACTTAGGTTTTTAAATGTAAAAAATATGAACTTCAATCAATATAAAAATAAAATTACTGGGCTGATTTTGTTTACGTTAATATTTTCAGTCAGTTGTACTGACTTGGATGAGACAGTATACAATCAGCTAACGAAAGATAATTTCTATAATAACAGAGTAGAAATCATGCAGGGTGTGTTAAGGCCATTTACTCACATGCAAGCTTGGCTAGCACCCACAGGTCAGAGTGGATATTATTATCATTCAGAAATGGCAGCAGATTATCTAGCTTGGCCTCAAAAGGGCAGACATGGTTTTGACGGTGGTGATCATATAAGACTTCATTATCATACCTGGACTACTCAAGAGCCAAGAATGAGAAATATGTGGTCTTTGATGTGGAGCGGTCTAGGATATGTTAATGCTGTACTTGAAGACATGGAATCTGTAGATTTTGGAGCTGCTGGAATAAGTGAAGAAGAAAGACTTTCTATCTTATCTGAAATCCGTGTAATGAGAGCATATCACTACATGAGAATCATGGATATCTGGGGTAATGTGCCAATTGTAACTACTGTGGGTACACCTGTGAATCCTCCTACTGCTCCTAGGGCTGAAGTATTTGAATTTGTACGTCAGGAATTAGAAGAAAATGTTGAGCAACTGCAACCTCTCTCCCAAGCGCTTCTTGGAAGAGTCTCTAAAGCCGCAGGTTATGCTATGCTTTCAGAACTATATCTAAATGCAGAAAAATGGGCAGGAACACCTATGTGGCAACAAAGCCTCGAGTATAGCAACAAAATTATAAATGGTGAAGGTGGATCATTAAATGGACCTATGAGGTTAGACCCAAGTATCCTTGGACCATTCAATAATACTAACTATCAATCTCCAGAAAACATCTTCCAATTTGCATTCTCTCGAATTGGTGGATTTACATTCAACTGGGGAGCTTTCTTTGCTGGATATGGCAACATGGCTCCCGCTCTTGGGGTGACCTATAGTGGCAATAATGCCTTCGTAGTAATTCCATCAGCTTTTGACAAGTATCAAGAGAATGATTTGAGAAAACAAGAATGGTTTCTTTTCGGTCCACAGACCAACATTAATACAGGTGCACCAATTCTCGGAACTGAAGAATATGAAGGACAACCTCTTGTATATGTGAACAACATCAGAAGAAACTCTGAAGGAGAAACTGGACCCGGTGGTATGACTCGTGGTGAAGAAAACAGTGGGGCCAGATTCCACAAGTACAGATCTGGACGGTCTACAGAAGAAAGGTATTGGGAAAATCATTACATCATATACAGACTCACTGAGATATACTTTAACAAGGCAGAAGCTCTCATGAGAATCAATGGTGGCAATGCTACTCAAGAGGCTGTGGATTTGATCAATGAAAGTAAAAGTAGAGCATATTCAGCCGATGATTGGCCAAACGAAATGTACACTACAGCTACTTTGACACTGGATGAACTTCTAGAAGAAAGAGGAAGAGAATTTATCTTCGAAGGAAAAAGAAGAACTGATTTGATTAGATTCGGGAAGTTTGTCACAGAAGCATGGTGGGATCACATCCCTTCAAATGACACCAACAAAGAGCTCTTTCCGATCCCAGATATTCAGGTGGTTTCGAATCCAAACTTAATTCAAAATCCTGGCTATTAACTGCCGCCTTTGAAATAGTCGTCGAGTGAATCGATGTTTAAAAAGCTAAGGGTTCCTACATTCTGAAGCCCATTTAGTAATTCTTAATGATAATGCTCTTTCATTTTCATTTCTAATACACAGGAAATAAAATTTGAAAGAGCATTTTTTTTGATTGAACTTTATACATCAATGATTTTTTATTGTTAAAAATAATTTTTTTATTGTTTATCAATAAATATTTAGCAAAATTTGGAAAATTAAATTTTCAAAGTCATGAATCTAAAAAATCAGTGGAAAGAAAAATGGCTCAATCAACCTGGGCTAATGCTCATCACAGTTGTAATTTGGGCAATATTTATTGGGCTTTGTATAAAAGCTGGTACATTCCTGTTCACTTCGATATATAGTCTCTATAACCCTATTGTAGCAAGGGATCTCTATGAAGGATTAAACCTCTATGGCTTGTTGAACGAATCATATACTCACTACTTAGCTGTGGTAAGTTTGATGTTATGTATTGAAGGGCTTAAAGCATACCTCTTTTTCCTGGTCATCCGTGTATTTCTCAAAATCAATTTGGTCCATCCATTTAGTTCCGAAGTAGCAAAGATCATCACAAACATAAGTGCAGTTGCCTTTCAGATAGGAATTACGATTATCATTTCAGGATCCTATTATAAATGGTTGGCCAAAAGAGCATTTGACATCCCTCCTGTCCATCAAGTTTACTTTGTAGGTGGCTTTGAATACCTTTTCATGGGAGCCATTATCATTGCGATCGCGCAAGTATTCAAAAGAGGAATGGAAATTCAAAACGAAAACGAACTAACTGTCTAATCATGCCAATAATCGTTAACCTTGATGTAATGATGGCAAAACGAAAAATGTCATTGAACGAGCTCTCAGAAAAAGTGGACATCACTTTATCCAACCTTTCAATATTGAAAACTGGAAAAGCCAAGGCAATCAGATTCGGAACCTTGGAAGCAATATGCAAAGCCTTGGATTGCCAACCAGGGGATATTTTAGCCTTTGAAGAAGATTAATATTTCTACAGAAACATATTTACTGATTAACTAAAATCCGAAGACCTTTCAGGTTTTTATTGACTTCCAATTAGCAATTAGAATTAATCGAGTAAAATCTGGCAGGTCTATTGTAACTATAAATCAATCGATTATCAGATTCTCTTGCGGATTTTCGGGATTAACTAGCGCATGATCAGAAACATTTTATGATTCAAAAAACACAACCCCTATTAAGATCCTGATTAGTTCATTATCTTAATAGAGGTTGTAATTCTTTTTACTAGGGAATATTATTGAATAACTTTTGGGTATCGAGGTGTTTCAAAAGATTATAAAATATGACTCCCCCTAACTTTACACGTATGTTTGAATTGCCGCAACAATAAGACGGTCAAACAATTTTTCCCCAAAATATCTTCTGTTGAGTTTATAAACAAACTCATCTATGTAGTTTTGGATATAT
>NZ_JAKZGP010000065.1 GCF_022549775.1 Belliella filtrata
TGAAATTAATAATGTTCATGGCTGTTTTTTTTTCCAATTACATCAATTTCAGCTACACTGAAAACTATTTGACACTAGCTGTCAAACAAAATTTGGTAACGTGTCAAATTCGGGGGAGTCATATTATAAAATATCATAAACATTATTCTTCAAAAGTAATTCCATTCGGATCTGCCCCAAGCTGCTTGAGTGCTTCGCTTACACTTTCGACCATCGGTTCAGGGCCACAAACATAAAATTGTTGGGAAAAATCACTCAAATATTGCTTTAGAAACTCCATATTTACACGGCCATATTCGTGATCATCAAGCTTTTCTTTGTCCAAAACTGATATAAAATCTTCCCCCAAAATCTCATGAAAATAGGATTCTAGCATCACATCTTTGCCCGTTTTATTAGCGAAAATCAGTTTATTCCCTAGCAAATCATCTTTAGACTTAAGCATCTTAAGAATGCTAATGAAAGGTGTAACACCTGCACCACCAGCAATGAAAACACCTTTTCCTTTGTAAGAAATAGCTCCCCAAGCTTCTTCAATGATCAACTCATCGCCTTCCACCAAATCTTCAATTCGCTTGGTAACACCATCATGATCCCGATAGGACTTGATCACAAATTCCAAATGATCATCTTCAGGTAAATTCGTAAAAGTAAATGGCCTTTTTTCATCCTTCCACTTTTCTTCATTGATAGCAACTTCAGTCGCCTGACCAGGTTCAAACCTATATCCTTGTGGTTTTTCTGTTCGTAACCTTTTGACATCATGGGTGAGTGATAATACATCGGTAATTTTGACTGTGTGGCTCATAAAATTTTTGTTTTGGTTAAACTTTGCTTAAACACAAAAGATATGAGAGCAATTATTGTTCAAAACTTCTCTCATCCAGATTTTAATTTCAGTACAATTTGTCAATAGGGAAATTTCTAGTTTCCACGAAAAAATTCCCCGTTGACCAAAAAAAATCCCCAACATGAGGAATTTAATATGTTAAAATTCCCATAATGGGATTTTTATACTCAAATTTTAATTCCGTATAAATTCATCTCTAACGTTTTGGTGTTTGCAAGTAAACTTTCGCTGTTAAAAACAACCAATTTCACTTAAAATGAAGGAATTATGACCTATTCGATTAAAATTAAAAATTCAGGCATTAGAATTGGCAAAGGATATTGAATCATCAATTCTAAAATATGATCAATTCTTACAAAAGCTTAACTTCATCTGCTAACACCAAAATATCCAAAATACCATTCGGCTTTACGGTTAACCCTCATAAACTTAATGTAGGCAAATTTAATGGTAAATTCTCAAAGCATGAAAAATGGATGATTGCACTTACTTTTTTGACTTTACCAATTGCAATATGCGGACTATTCATCTTTGAGGCTGAGTTTGAGCAGTTGCATATTAAGAGGCTTACTTCTAGTTGGGGTTTTTGGACTTACGCAATTTCTATTGTTTTGTTAAGTATCAAAGTCTTGTTTATTGGGTGGATATTTTCATTATACAAAGCTTACAAGCCGATTATATCAGTTTCTGATGATCTGCTACCAAATTGCACAGTCATAGTCCCTGCATACAATGAAGGTGAGATGGTGTATCGTACCTTGAAAAGCCTTGCAAATAGTAATTTCCCTGACAAAAAATTACAAGTGATTGCGCTTGACGACGGAAGCAAAGACGACACTTGGAAGTGGATGAAAAAAGCTAAATCTGAACTTGGAAATAACTTAACCATTTTGCAACAACCCCAAAACATGGGTAAAAGAGCTGCGCTACATAGAGGGTTCTTAATGGGTACTGGAGAGGTTTTCATCACAGTAGATAGCGACTCACTTGTCAATAGAAACACCCTTAGAAACCTTGCAAGTCCATTTGTTAACAATGGAAAAGTGGGTGCAGTAGCTGGAAACGTCATGGTACTCAACAAGGACAAAGGCATCATTCCCAAAATGCTGCAAGTTAGTTTCGCATTTAGTTTCGAATTTATAAGGTCGGCACAGAGTACATTAGGTTCTGTGCTTTGTACTCCTGGTGCATTAGCTGCTTATAAAAAAGAAGCTGTGATGAATTGCTTAGAAGACTGGGTTAATCAGGAGTTCATGGGAAAAAAAACAGATATCGGAGAAGATCGAGCCATGACCAACATGATTTTGAAGCAAGGGTACGAGGTGAAATTCCAAAAAAATGCAGAGGTGTATACAAATCTTCCAACTTCTTACAACACCCTTACCAAAATGTTTACGCGTTGGGAAAGAAGCAATGTAAGGGAGAACATCATGTTGACCAAATTTGCCTTTTCAAATTTTAGAGAAGGTAATAAAACAGGCACAAGGCTATTATTGCTAAACCAATGGATCAAGGTTATTATGGCCTACCCTGCCTTACTTATTCTGATTGCATTATTGGTAACGCAACCGCTACTCGTAATCTGCTCTATATTTATTGGCCTATTTGCATTTTCTTCAATACCAGCAGTTTTCTATATCATAAAGAGGAAAAACAAAGAAGCTTTGCTAGCTTATACTTACGCCATATTCTATACTTTCTCTCTGTTCTGGATTACTCCGTATGCGATTGCTACAGCAAGTAGAAGAGGGTGGTTGACCAGAACCTTGCCTGGACAGTAAAGGATAAAAAAGTGGCATAAATAAATGAGAAAGTGCTTGTTTGTCAATTAGACCTATAAGCACTTTCTCGTATATAGCTTTTAGAAAATGAGCCAACACTATCAATGGCTCCAATCGTATTGATCCAAATCCTCAATACAAGCATTTAAAAGTTTGATACTTTCAATGATATCACTTTTGTGCGCCATTTCTATTACTTGATGCAAGTGCCTTGTAGGGATAGAAATTGCTCCAGCGATGGCACCATTTTTACCCATACGTTGAACTCCCGCTGTATCTGTCCCACCAGCTGTCAGAATCTCTGGCTGCCATTGTATCTGATGAGTCTCTGCCGTCTTTTTCATGAAGTCTACCATCCTATAATCACAAATAGTCATGGCATCCATTATTTTTATCGCAGTACCTTTTCCTAACTCTGTCACTTTTTCATGTGCCTGAGCACCGGGCACATCAAATGCAATAGTAGTATCTAAAGCTATTCCAAAATCAGGATTGATGCCATGAGCAGCTACATTTGCACCTCTTAACCCTACCTCTTCCTGCACAGTAAAGACAGCATATAAATCAAAAGCAGGATCTTTGATCGTCTTTAATGTTTCTATCAAGATATATACAGCTACTCGGTTATCGATGGATTTGCAGTTTACACAATCACCCATTTCGATGAGCTCTCTATCTCTTGTAATAGAGTCTCCTACAGAGACATATTTTACTACCTCTTCTTTTGTCATACCTAGATCAATGAAAAAATCCGTCGTTTTAGGAAGTTTGGTCCTTTCTTCCTGGCTCATCACATGAATAGGTTTCGAACCCATTACACCTACCAAATCCTTTTTCCCATGTATAATTACACGCTGAGCGGTAAGTGTCTTTGGGTCAAACCCTCCTAAGGTATGAAACCTCACAAAACCATTATCATCTATATGAGTCACAATAAAACCTATTTCATCCATGTGCGCCGCTACCATCACTTTTTTATTGTCAGGATTCTTTTTAGATTTTTTAACAACTACAACATTCCCCATATTGTCCACCCTCACCTCATCTGCATGTGGAGTGACTGTTTGAATCACTAAATCTCTGATCCTTTTTTCAAAGCCTGGAGCTCCAGCGATTTCACAAATACTTTTCAATAGTTGGATATTTACATTCATAGCATTTTTCATGAAGTACATTTCATTTTTTTTACTCAAATTGGGGAAACAATCCCCGTCTTTAACGATTTATATATATGTAAAGAAAGTCAAATTTACTAAAACTGGTATGGAATTTTCTTAGATAGGGGAAAAAGTAATATCAAACAAAGAGCATTTTACTTGTAAAGCTCTTCTTATACTACCAATTTAATTTATGCAATTGATACTTATATTAATCGGCGCATTCATTGTATTTATTTTGAGTACGCTGACAGGTGGCGGAGCTAGTCTTTTACTCATGCCGCTGGTGGCTGTTGTAGTGGGAGTCAAAGCAGTAGCTCCAGTCATGGCCATTAGCATTGGCTTAAGCTCTACTTCCAAAGTTGCTTTCTTTTGGCGAGATATTGATTGGAAGCTTTTTGCTTGGCTATTTCCTTCTACTATCATTGGCTCTATTTTAGGTGCCAGACTATTTGCAAGTTTATCAAGTGACTATCTTCAGATCTTAATTGGATTATTATTGGTCTCTACGGTAGTCCAGTTTAGGAAGCCAAGTAAACCAAAGTTTAAAATTAAAGCATGGCATTTTGCTCCCATGGGTCTTGTTGTTGCATTTCTTTCTGGATTGATCGGTGGAGTGGGTCCTTTGATGAATTCCGCGTACCTAAACTATGGTATTAGCAAGGAATCCTTACTTGGTACACGTTCAGCCAATGCGATCATCTTACACATTACAAAAATCATATCATATGCCTATTTCGGATACGTAACCGGAGAGGTACTCAAGTATGGTATATTAATAGGTGTTACATCCATGGTGGCTGTGTATATCGGCAAGATCATCCTTTCCAAAATGTCAGATCTATTTTTCAGACAAATAGTCGTTGCCAGTATGGTACTTAGTGGAATATTGATGCTTTGGAAAAACTGGGACACCGTAGAATCACTTATTTATAAAATTTAGCATTTAACACAATAATCATATGAAATTATCTATTTCTAAAAATGTTCATCTCGTAGAGCCTGGTGATTTTGAACCTACAGACCATTGGTATCCTCGTGTTTTAAATTCAAACATACACCCATTGGTCGCTTACTTTCTAAACCTATCTCATGAGCAAATTGCCGAAAGGTATCATCGTCTACATCCACAAAGTGACCTAGACACCCTAATGGAAATTTTAAGGTATCAGCCGCAATATTTCAGATGGGCAGGTACAGACCTGATGCATGTAACCAATCATGAGGGGAACAGAAGGTTGACGGTGATAGAAACCAACAGCTGCCCTTCAGGGCAAAAATCAATGCCGCTCCTAGACCTCAATGTAGAGCAAGGAGGATACAAAAGGCTTATTGACAAGACTTTCAAACCGATGGTAAATGCACACAAGATGGAAGGTGCTCTGGCTGTAATCTATGATAAAAACCCTATGGAAAACATCGGATACGCAGCTACTGTAGCAGATGTATTTGGAGAAAATGTTTACCTAGCCAAGTTTGATAAAGCAGACATAGATCCACCCGTGAAGTTTGAAAATGGTGTGATGTTTATCAGAAATGAAAAAGATGAATGGGTGCAAATCAGGGCTTCATTCAGGTATGTGACCCAAGAGCCCTGGACGAGGCTTCCAGAACAAACTAAAACTCTGATTCTAAACCCCATTGAGGCTTGTTTGGCTGGTGGTAGAAATAAAGAAATCGCTAGTGCTGCCTATGATGTCTTCAATGAAAAATATAAAGACAAGGGTATTGGAATTTTTACCCCAAAGACATTTCGAAAGGTAAAATATGCTGAATTGCAAGGTCATTTTGACCGATTGGGAGGAAGTATGGTTATCAAAGTACCAGACTCTAATGCAGGTCAAGGAGTATATACGGTCATCAGTCAGTCAGAGCTAGATCATGCCATGTCTGAAATAGACCCGAATGATGAGTACCTCATACAGGAATTGATTCACAGTAACTTCAGCAGAAATTTAGACCCTACTTCTGCATGGTACCATGTAGGTACTATTCCTGATTCTAAAGGTAGAAGTTTTGCCTTCGATCTTAGGCTCATGATGCATGCTACCGAAGAAGGGATTAGGCCTTTGGCAGTCTACAGCAGAAGATCTAGATTCCCACTGAATCAAGAGCTACCAGAAGACATGAATTCTTGGGAGGTATATGGCACCAACCTTTCTATTAAAGGAGAAGATGGGTGGACTTATGCCGATGAACGACTGATGTTATTTGATATTCGTAACTTTGGCCAACTAGGTCTAGGCGTGGATGAATTGATCAAAGGGTTTGTACAAAGTACCATGGCCGTATATGCCATTGATCAAAATGCCATCAAATCTTATGGAAATAGCCCAATAAAAGATTACATTAACCACTAAATTCAATAATCATGAACAAAAAAGTATTGATAGTAGAAGACGATGTGGTCTTCTGTAAGATATTAACAAAGTTTCTCACCAAGAATAGTTACGAAGTGCTTGATGCACAAAATGGTAAAGATGCTATAGAGTTGATGGAAATGAATAAATTTGAGTTTGCCATATTAGACTATAGACTACCTGACATGAATGGGATCGAGATTCTAGAAAAACTCAAAACGCAAAATAAAGAAGCCAAAACTATATTAATCACCCGATATGGTGATCAAGATGTCGCTTCTAAAGCAATAGATAAAGGTGCTGATGCTTTCATATCAAAGCCAATCAATCCTGATGAGCTTTTAGCGGTGATTAAAGGTTTATAAAAAAAGCAGCCAAATGGCTGCTTTTTTTATTAATATGCTCTGATGGCTTTACCCTCCATGAAATTCACAAAGGCCTTGTTAACGACCCTCATCCCTCCCGGTGTTGGGAAATCCCCTGTAAAATACCAATCTCCCAAATGGTTTGGACAAGCTTTGTGTAGATTATCCACAGTCTGATAGATCACTTTTACTTCAGCGGATATATCTTCAGAAGTAATGATCTCAGCGATTTTATCTGAAATCTCCTGATCAGAAAAAGGCTCATACAAGCCTTTTACATAATTATGCTTTAGGACATCACCCTCATTGGCTTTGCTATACACTTCATCAAGCAAGGAATGCATTCCTTTATCTTTGATAAGTTGGATCGTAGCTCTGAAGGCAATAAACTCCTTCATTTTGGACATATCAATACCATAGCAATCTGGGAACCTGATCTGAGGAGCTGAAGATACGATTACGATTCTCTTTGGATTCAACTTATCTAAAGTAGTCAAAATACTCTTTTCTAAGGTGGTGCCTCTCACTATACTATCATCTATCACTACCAAAGTATCTATACCAGAGCGAACGACTTCATAGGTCGTATCATAAACATTGGCAACCATGGCATCTCTATCAGAGTCATTGGTGATAAAAGTTCTCAACTTCACATCTTTTGACACCAACTTTTCTACTCTTGGCCTGAAATTGAGCAGTTCTTCCAAATCTTCCAAATGTGGCTTACCTTCGAGAAGTACTTCCCTCCTCTTGGCACTAAGATAATCCTCAATCCCCTCTATCATTCCTAAGAAGGCTGTCTCAGCTGTATTTGGAATATAGGAAAACACGGTGTTTTTCAAATCAAAATCTATCGCTTGCAAAATCTGAGGAATCAATGCTTTACCCAGATTTTTTCGTTCTCTATAGATATCTGGATCTGTTCCTCTAGAAAAATATATCCTTTCAAAAGAACATGATTTCTTTTCTCTGGCAGGCATGATCTCATATTCGCCAAAGCTAGCGTCCTTATTGATCACCAATGCATGTCCTGGTTGAATCTCTTTTATCTCTTTGAAATCTATATCAAATGCTGATTTGATCGCTGGTTTTTCAGATGCTACAACCACAAACTCATCATCTGCATAATAGTATGCCGGTCTGATCCCTGAAGGATCTCTTACGACAAAACTAGATCCATTACCTATCAATCCTGCCATAGCATACCCACCATCAAAATCCCTACAAGACCTCCTCAATATCCTAGCTACATCAAGTTCATCTTCAATCACCGCGGTAATTTGCTCATTGCTGTATTGTAATTTGTACTTATCAAAAATTCGTTGGTTTTCTTCATCTAAAAAGTGACCAATTTTTTCCATTACCGTAACAGTATCGGTCTTTTCCTTAGGATGTTGTCCTAGATCAACTAGTTTTCCAAACAGCTCTTCCACATTGGTCATGTTGAAGTTCCCCGCCATTACGAGGTTTCGACTCCTCCAATTGTTCTGTTTCAAAAACGGATGGCAAGTCTCTATACTATTCTCACCATGTGTACCATACCTTAGGTGACCCAACCAAACCTCTCCAGTAAATGCAATATTTTCTTTCAACCAATCAGCATCCAAAAGCGCTTCATCTCCGCCTAATTTTCGGGCCTTTTTGTATTTCTTTTGAATTTTATCGAAGATAAAATTTACAGCTTGTGACTCTATTGACCTATACCTGCTGATGTATCTTGTACCTGGTTTAGTATTGATCTTAATATTGGCTACACCAGCACCATCTTGACCCCTATTGATTTGCTTTTGCATCAATACATAAAGTCTATTTGAAACATATGCTGGGGAACCGTACTTGTCGATGTAGTATTGAAGCGGCTTTCTAAGCCTAATCATGGCAATACCACATTCATGTTTGATTTGATCACTCATTGAAAATGGATGAAAGTTATATTTGAGCTCACAAAGTTAGCGCTTTTTTAAATGATAAAAGAAGGAAATGGTGGAAGTATTGCATTTTGTAATATTGACTAGCTAAACTTCCGGTGCTTGAGCTAAGCAATACAAACAATGTATTCCACATTTTGGGGAAATTTAAAATCTCAATTTGTGGAAAATTTCCACATTTTTTCAAAATAAAATCCTAATTTTTTGAATTTAGGCATGGTTTTAGATAATGGTACAGTGTTTTCATATGATATTAACATATGAAAAAATTCACACTGATATTGTCCTTCTTAATTGGCTTATTGTTTTTGATCTTGGGTTCTTCTTATTCCCTCCAAAAACAAAAGTACAAACAAGGAGACAATGTTATGAATGAATTTTACGCTGCGGAATTGGAAAAAAGTTTCTACACTCCGTAGTAATTAACCATTATTAGATTACTTAACCAATTTATTACTAACCAAAACACCATAATTATGAAAAATCACATGATGATTGCCGCAATGTTCGCTTTTGGAGTAGCAGCTACTCCAATGTTGGGAAATGCTACTACGCTGGATAAGGTAGAAGTAACTATCAATATTCAGGACGACAAGACTAAAATCGAACCAGAAAATCTTCCCGCAGCAGTTAAGAAAACTATCAAAGAAGATGCAATGGTATCTGAATTAGCTATCAAGGAAGCTTGGGAAGGTATGAAAGAAAGTAAAAAGTACTATGTCGTTAAGTTTGATAATGGCGGAGAAGGTATCGATAAAAAGTACGATGCTGAGGGTAATGAAGTGAAAAAAGACTAATTGTCATTTCAAAATAGTATAAAAAGGTGCAAGAGTTTTTCTTGCACCTTTTTTTTCGTTAATTTATATTCAAATTGATCCTGAATGAAGAAAATCCTACTAATAGAAGACGATTTAAGTTACTCCAGAATTATCAAGAATTTTTTAGAAAGAAATGGCTATAATGTAGAGACAGCGGACTCGGTCAAAAATGGTTTATTGGAGGGTAAAAAAGAGGGAGTCAACTTGATCATAACCGACTTCAGACTCCCTGACGGTACTGGTCTAGAATTGCTAGCTCAATTCAAAGCCTTCAATAAAAAACTTCCAGTAATCCTCATTACCAACTATTCGGATATAGGCATAGCTGTAAAATCCATGAAAATGGGAGCCGCTGAATACATCACTAAACCTATCAATCCAGATGAACTACTCCTCACTGTAAAAGAAGCATTAGAAGAAGAACAAATAGAAAAAGAGCAATCCAAAAAAGCCTTTGGTGAGGAAAATTACATCGTAGGCAATAGCTCCGATGCACAACAAATAGAAAAGCACATCCAGCTTGTGGCTCCTACCGATCTTAGCGTCATCATCTTAGGGGAAACAGGTACAGGAAAAGAATACATTTCGAAAAGAATTCACCAGTTTTCCAACCGCAACCAAGGCCCATTTGTGGCTGTAGACTGCGGCACACTTTCCAAAGATCTTGCAGGGAGTGAACTTTTCGGACACGTAAAAGGTGCATTTACAGGCGCCAATGAAACCACCACTGGACATTTCGAAGCTGCCAATGGAGGAACTATCTTTTTGGACGAAGTGGGAAACTTAGACTATGAGTCTCAAATCAAGCTCTTGAGAGCTCTTGAGGAGAAAAAAATAAGAAAAATAGGAAGCACACAGGAGATTTCCATTGATGTCAGAATACTCGCAGCTACCAATGAGAACCTTCAAGAACAAGTTAAATTAGGGCTTTTTCGAGAGGATTTGTATTACAGGCTCAATGAATTCTCTATCAAAGCCCTCCCACTCAGAAAGCGAAAAGATGATCTCATGCTCTTTGCAGAACAGTTTCTTCTTGAAAGCTGTGAAAAACTAAATAAAGAGGCAAAGGAGTTTTCCAAAGAGGTTGCAAATAAATTTTTGAAATATGAGTGGCCTGGAAACTTGCGAGAAATGCGAAACATCGTTAGAAGAGCTACACTTTTGGAAAATTCAAATCAAATTACACTTGGGGTTTTACCTGATGAGATTACAAACAAAAGATCAACAGGCTCCTCTCATCAAACAGTCAAAGCTTTGAGACAGGATGAGGAAAAGAATGTAATTCAGGAAATCCTCCTTGCCAATCAGTACAATAAAAGCAAGACTGCAGAACAATTGGGTATAGACCGAAAAACGCTGTATAATAAGATGAGAAAATATGGCCTTTAAACTACAAACAATACCCACTGATCATTTGTCGACTTATTTGAAGCAAGTGCCTGATGGATTGGAAGCAACATTTGAAGCCTTGAAAGACGCCTAAATTTCAACCAAATCATTTAGCTTTTACTTCTGTATCCGCAATGGCATTTAGCTAAATTGAAGGGTGGTAATATCAAATCCAAAATGCTTGATAGTGAATTGAATTACTATATAGAAGTAGACAGCTATTATAAAAACCTTAACAGGCTTGGTATGTTTTACGAAAAACTGGATTATAATAAAGCAATGCCCTTTTTACTTATGCTACCAAATAGTTTTTTTATAATTAAGAAATCTCATGGACTTCATTTGAGTAAATATTTTTACTCAGGTAGGTCAATAAGAAAATCAAAAGGTAAAACATTTAAGCTTAAAACATACAATATCGCTTTCTTAAAAAAGCAATAATTAACAGAATTTGCTTTTTTAAGAAAGCAATTACATCTCAAATACAGTAAATCTATTTTTCCTCTAAACCAACCATCAGCGCTTTCAATTCAGAGATAAGGTGCGAAGTTTGATCCATAATACCGTCTAATTTATCTGACTTGATTGCTATTTCAATGTCTTTAGCCTTTTCAGCATGTTTTGATTTGATTTGCCCTAACCTACTGGCAAGCTGATGTGTCACCTCCCTGATGCTGGCAAAATCTTTTTGATCAAGTGCCGACTCTAGCTTCAAAACATCTTCTTTACCAGCCTCCACAAAATCTTGCATAATTTCTGCAAAAAGTTCTTCATCCCCCATGGCAAAGCGCTTCATATCACTAAGATCATACTCAGGAGACTTGGTATTACTAACCGCATCAGTATCTTCAATACCTTCTTTCTTCAATTTCATTGGCTTGTCTAAATTATTTTTGAGTAGATCAAATATCTTAAACTCATCAAATGGCTTCAACAACACATTCTTAAACCCGCGATTGATCAAACCTTGATGCTCTTCAGCAAACACATTGGCCGTCATAGCTATGATCACATCTGAAGTTTTATTGAATTTTTTCAATAAGAGTTCGAGCACTTCTACTCCACCGATCTCAGGCATTTGAATATCTATCAATGCGAGATCAAAATGTTCTCCTTTATAGTTTTGATTGAAGTCAACACCTCCAGAGAATGAATTCACTTTGGCTCCTCGACTCTCCAAAAGCAACTTGATCAGCTTCACCCCCATAGCATCATCATCTACCACCAGAAAGACATAGCCTTCAAGGCTGAATTCAGGATTGATCTCATCAGCTTCTTCAATTACTGGATCACCCAAACTCATAGGTACTCTAATCATAATGGTAGACCCCTCACCTACCATACTCTCCACTTCTATTTCTCCTTCCTGTAGGTCCACGAGTCGCTTGACAATAGAAAGCCCCAACCCTGTCCCTCCAAACCTACGAGTCACAGAGCTCTCCCCCTGGTCAAATTCATCAAATACCTTACGCTTCACTTCATCTGACATTCCTATTCCCGTATCAGCCACCTCCATTTTCAATTGATCATTTTCATAAGAAATATTAACCTTGATACTACCTTCTTGTGTGAACTTTAAGGCGTTTGAGATCAGGTTATTTAAGATCTGATTGATGCGAAGCTCATCCCCGACAAGTGATTTGTTTTTTGGCAAATCAACTACCCATTCAAAATCAACTCCCTTTTCCTCTGCTCTGAATGAAAAGAAACTTTGAATTGCATGAAAAAGCTTCAAGCCGTCAAAAGGTTCCTTTTCAATTGAAATTTTTCCTGCCTCTAGTTTTGAAAAATCAAGGATATCATTTACGATCTGCATTAGTGTACCAGAAGCAAAGCCTATCATTTTAACAAATTCTACCTGCTGATCATTGAGTTGAGATTTGGCAAGTGCTCCTTGATATCCTTGTATGGCATGCAAGGGGTTTCTAATCTCGTGACTCATATTTGCCAAGAAATTTTGCTTGGCTTCAGCCAAGTTATCTGATTGCTTTTTGGCTTCTTCCAGTCCTTCCCTATATCGATCCGCTTGGCGTACTTCTTTGAGAATGGTATATACAAATCCCAATGATCCTACTATACCAAACAACACCAAGCCTCCTAAAATCAAGGAAACATTGTAAGTAAGTTTGTATGCTGATTGATTTTGATCTTTGTATTGACCTAGTAAGTTTCGCTGTAGATTACCGATCAATGTTTGTATCTCAGAAAATACCTCGGCGTTTTTACCTTGGAGTGATGCCTCCATCCTTACAAAATTCTCCCTAAGCTCTTGCTCATCTTTATAAAGTCTCGTCACCAAATTCCTCAATGCTAACAATACTGAATCTGATTCCGATTTGCTAAGTCTTGAGCCAGATTGAGCGATATTAAGGGCTTCTATTTCTTCTACGATCTCTGTAATATTATCCCTATCATCAGTATCCAAAATCTCTTCTATAACATCCTCTTTTCGATCTCTTAGTTCAAAAAGATCTCTTCTTCTCACATTCCCCAAGAATTCCAATTCTGAAGATTGCTTTTGTCTTTGTATCTTGATTTCTATACTTTTCAGTGCCTCTTGACTAAAGTTCCTGTTGGTAAGTCTATACCTTACTTCTTCTAGTCCAGCATAAGACACAAGCAATTCTTGAATGTTGATGTTTATTTTTTCAAAGCTGTATACTTCAAGGCTATCGTCTGCATTTCTGTCTAGCCACTTTAACCTACTCACAATCCGCTCATAAGCTTCATTGAAAATCGAATCTCTATCAGAAGTTCTATCAGCTTTGGACATATCTAGTAAATAAACATCTGCCATTAGTCCATTGAGTTGTCTTAATTTCTCATTCGGTTCTGACAGATTCTCTACTGTATCAAGGAGATTTCTAATGCTGAAAAATGTAACCACACTTACACTGATCACTAGAAATGCTGCAAGAAAAAAGCCTAAAGCTACTTTGTTTCCTACCTTGAAGATATTTTTTGATTGCTTCATGAAAGAGAGATTAAGGTCACTTTGCGTCAATAACCATTCCAAATGTTAATAAGCCTTCACTCCCAAAAATGGCAGCCATTCTTCAGCTTGTCTTTCTGCATACTCTGATAGAAAAAAAACCAAACTTGGTTTGAATGGTTTAGATTGAAGCACAAGCCCTGATTGCTCAGGTGTCTTATCACCTTTGAGCACATTGCACCTATTGCATGCCGTGATCAGGTTCATCCAGTTGGTCTTACCACCTTTGGATCGGGGGATAACATGATCTATGGTGAGGTTTTTCTTCGAACCACAGTATTGGCAAGCTCCTTTATCTCTGCGAAAAAGATTGTTCCTATTCAGCAACACACCCCTGAAAGGAATATTCTTGTATTCATTCAACCTCAAAACTGCCGGGTAGGAAAAAACTTCATTCACTGTCCTCACTTCCATCCCCTCATAATGAGACAAGCAAGTTGCTTTATCCAAAAAAATCAGAACAAACGCCTTTTGAACTGTAATCACAGCTATCGGTGAATGATCCATGTTTAATACTAAAACCCGTTTTTCCATAATCGCTCATGTGAACATCTATGGCCAAAAAACAAGTTGTTTAAGCAATATGTTTAATAGGCCATTCTACTCATTTCCTTTTTAAGGTCTTTATCTTTGATATCATTTCTTTTATCATGCAATTTTTTACCTCTTCCAAGAGCAATTTCCATTTTGGCTAGCCCCTTGTCATTGACAAAAATTCTGACTGGAATGATAGAAAGTCCCTTTTCAGAAAATTTAGTTTCTAATTTATCAAGTTCTTTTTTGTTAAGCAATAATTTTCGCTCCCGAACTGCATCATGGTTGTAGCTAGCTGCCATAGAGTATGGAGCAATGTGCATCTGCTTGATATACAATTCTCCACTTCTAAAAAAGCAATACGCTTCAGTCAAAGAGACCTTACTCTCACGAATAGATTTGATCTCCGTTCCTTTCAGGACAAGTCCTGCCACAAACTTCTCTATAAACTCAAACTCATAGCTCGCCTTCTTATTTTTTATATTGATGATTTTCTCAAATCTCGACTTCTTATTCATACTATTCTTTTTATTGCAAAACTTACTTTTCGATTCGTACTGATAAATTTACAACCTGAATTACCCAATCTTCATTCTGGCTTCTGGGCTAATATCTAAGCCTACAAACGCTCCTTTCGCAAACTTATAATGTGCTGCCATGGCTATCATAGCGGCATTATCTGTACAATATTCAAATTTTGGTATGTATACATTCCAATGATGCTTTTTGGCCAAAAGTTCCAATTCACTTCTCAAACCCGAATTAGCCGAAACTCCTCCCGCTACGGCAATTTCCTTGATTCCATAGGTTTTGGATGCTTTCTTTAGCTTTTGCATCAATGTTTGGATCAAGGTATATTGTACGGAAGCACAGATATCATCAATGTGCTTGGATATAAAATCATCATCATGCTTCAAGTTATCTCTTAGAAAGTACAATATGGCTGTTTTGATTCCACTAAATGAAAATGTCAAACCTGGCATGTCTGAAATGGGAAACTGATATGCCTTTGGATTTCCTTGTTTTGCATGCTTATCTATCAAGGGACCACCCGGATACGGAAGCCCAAGAAGCTTAGCTGTCTTATCAAAAGCCTCTCCCACAGCATCATCCAAAGTCTCCCCGATCACTTCCATATCTAAGTGGCTTTTTACCAAAACTAACTGTGTATGCCCTCCACTTACAGTCAGACAGATAAATGGGAACTTTGGCTTTGGATCATCAATAAAATGTGCCAAAATATGAGCCTCCATATGATTCACTGCAATCAATGGAATATCCAATGAAAAGGCAAAGGCTTTGGCAAAGGAAACACCAACCATCAATGAGCCCATCAATCCTGGCCCTAGGGTGACAGCTACCGCATGCAATTGATCCTTTGGAATACCAGAAGATTCGATTGCCTCATGAATTACAGGAATCAAGTGCTGCTGATGTGCCCTAGAAGCTAATTCTGGAACAACTCCTCCATATTTTTCATGAACCGATTGCGTGGCGACAATATTATTAAGTATTTTGCCATTTGATATGATAGCTGCTGAAGTTTCATCACATGATGATTCGATAGCAAGAATATTTACATTCATTTTGTTATACTCCTTTGGAAAAGAAGTCGAAAGTTACGGAAATTTTACTGAAAGCCTTAAAACTGCTCTTCAGGATAGTTCTTTTCCTTGTTTTGAGCATTGTATTGATCGCTGGGGCACTTCAGATCCCAGCTGTACAAACCAAAGCCATAAGATACCTCACCAATTTTATCACAAAAAACACGGGATTTGATACTTCAATATCACGGGTAAATATCAGGTGGTGGGATGCAGTCAGCTTGGATGATGTAGTGGTCTATGATCACGAAGACAGCTTGATGATCAACCTTAAAGAGGTTTACATTGATTTCTCTGTAAAAGGACTCCTCGACCGTGACAATCCAAGCTTGGACCAAATCAAACTGATCAATGGAAATGTAAGACTTCTTTCACACAAGGAAGGAGAAGGTATGAACATCTCTGTATTCTTTAACAGGGTCAACAGCCTCTTCCCAAGATCAGACAAACCAACCTCACAACCAAAATTCAGCATTGGGAATATATTTCTTGAAGAAACTTCCCTGGATATTATCAACTATGTAGGTATACCTGTCACCTCTGGATTTGATTATAACAAACTCAGGTTTAGAGACCTGCTGGCAGATGCTGACGAATTCTACTCCCATGCTGGTGAGATAGGTTTCAAAACAAAATTCCTAAAGGGTATAGAGGTGACTTCTGGAATAGTGATACAACAGCTACAGACCACATTTACTTTTGCGCCTACTTTTATGGAGTTTGATGATTTGTATTTGAGGTCGAATGATACTCAAATCAAGAATTATTTGAAATTTTCATACGAATCCATTACAGCCTTGTCAAACTTCAACCAAGAGGTCGAAATTCTGGCAAGTCTGGATGAATCCACGCTAAACTTTCAAGACTTACGCTACTTTTCTGATCAAATCCCAAGCTTCCAAGATAAAATCACTTTGAGCGGAGACATCTTTGGTAAGGTGGATAAATTGAATTCAGATCAGTTACTGATCAGGTTTGGACAGCGATCAGCTCTTTTTGGGAAATTCAAGATTTCAGGATTGCCTTATGTTGATGAGACATTTTTTGAAATGTCACTCCTGAACTCTGTACTGAACAGTACCGACTTGGCTCCATATATCAGTCAAGAAGCTCAGCGTGGAATCAATAAGTTCAGAGACATCAGGTTTGACACTGACTTTTCTGGCTATATTTCAAACTTTACCGCCAATGGCAACTTCCGGACAGGAATAGGTCAAATGATCGGAAGGGTAAATTACAAAAACATCAACAATCAAAATAGCTATAATGGACGTGTTGAACTTCGAGATTTAGACTTGGGTGTTCTACTTGAAGACAAAGAGAATTTCCAAAAAGTCTCTCTCACTGGACAGATTCGAGGTACAGGCCTTACCTTGGAGACAGCACTAGTACAAATCGATGCAAATATCAGAAAGCTGGGTATCAACCAGTACAACTATGCAAACATCACCAGCAATGCTACCTTTGGTAAGGACTTATTCAGTGGTCGGCTTAAGGTTAATGACCCTAACCTAAAAGCCGAATTTGATGGTATTCTGGACTTACGTGACGGAAAAGACTCTGTAAGACTCAATGCCTCCATAGACACCGCTTACCTTCAAGATTTGAATATCATGGATCGTGACCTGTTTGTCAGTGGAAAGGTAGATATTGACACCAAGGGTATCACCCTTGACAATGTAGAAGGTATTGCAAGATTCAGTGAGATTGGGCTAAGCTATGAAGGAAGGAATCTTTCTATCGATAACTTTTTCTTCCAATCCCTCTTCACAGATGATTCAAGACTGATTTCACTAAACTCTGACTTACTTGTGGCGGGAATTTCTGGCAAATTTGAAGTTCAGAGACTTATCAGTGATGTCAGTCTACTCAATAAGCAGTATTTGGCCATATTAACCAACTCACCTGTTCCACAATCAAAGCAAAAGAGCGAAGATTTTGATCCCTATAACATCGATATCAATCTTAATTTTATAGATTTCAATCCAATCCTTAATATTATTGAACCAAAAGCAACAATTTCAAAAAACACTTTGGTAGAAGGAGCTTTTTATCAAACACCTGACAATACTATATTCAACTTCTTCTCAAGTATCGATTCGATATATTACAACGGAAACTTTCTTTTTGACACCAATATTGATTTCAACACCTCAAAACTCTCCAGCGCTGAGGATGTACTAGCTTCCTTTTACATATTTTCTAAGGAACAATTACTTGGAAATGGTTTACTATTCAACAACATGGTACTGGAAGCCATATGGGACCAAAACAGCATTGATTTTACTTACAAACAAGATCAATTCAGCAACGACAGCTATATAGATCTCAAAAGTGAAATAAAGATTTACCCAGATCACACGTCCATTATAATGGATCCCTCAGAGCTAAAAGTATTAGACAAAATATGGCGTTTTGCCCCAAACAATCAAATTTATATAGCCAATAGAGAAGTACTCTTCGACGGTATCAAGCTTGTCAACGAAAATCAATTCTTAGCTATAAATGGTAATATCTCACCTGACCCAGAGCAAATTTTGAGTTTAGAAATCAACGAATTGAATCTTGATTTTTTCAATACACTTAGCTTAAAATCTTACGAAGGAAGGGCAAATGGCATATTTGCTATCAGCAACCTGTACCAAGATCCAGAGATCAATGGAAACTTGGACATAGAAGATCTCTACATCAACAACTTCCTGATAGGAGATATAGAGGCAGCGACTTACCTTGCAGACAACAGGGTAAACTTAGAACTGACAAACACGCGTGAAGGAAAGAAAGTAATCGCTGTCAACGGGTACTTGAGTGGAGAAAGTGATGAAATCAACCTTAAAGCCAGGCTAAGAGAAGCAAATATTTCTATCATGGAGCCTTTTCTTGAAGAGTACATTTCTCAGATGGGGGGCATGGTCAATGGAGACTTGGAAATCAGTGGGACTTTATCTTCCCCCTTGGTAACCGGAAGTGGCAACGTCAACGGAGGGTCTCTCAAAATTAATTACTTGAATACTTTCTATACCATTGACGGAAACTTACTCTTTGGAGCCAATGATATTTCATTCAGAGAAATCACCCTAAAAGATATCAATGGAAACATCACAAGAATGAGAGGTGGCATCACTCATGATGGATTCAAAGACTTTTTGCTGGATATAACAGCGAACATGGATAACTTTCAAGTACTCAACACAAGCGTTAGGGACAATGATCTTTTCTACGGCACAGCCTATGCCACGGGTCGTTTAGATATATTTGGATCCACAAACAACCTAGACATCAACGCTAAAGCTACTTCACAAGCAAACACAAGAATTTTCATCCCCTTGGGTTCCTCAAATGTGCAAGCTCAAGAAGACTTTATCAGAATTATCAATGTCAGAGATACTACCCAAACTATTGACTTTCAAGACGCCGTCGAAAAACTCACCATAAACAATGTCCGAATGAACTTCGATCTGGACGTGACCCCAGATGCCTATGTCGAAATTCAAATTGACCCAAGAACTGGAGAAAACATTCAAGGAAGAGGCAGAGGTGTACTATCCCTTAATATTGACACCCAAGGTAACTTCTCTATGTCTGGAAATTATGAAATCACAGAAGCCAAATACAACTTTTCCTTATACAACATCATCAGAAGAGAGTTCAATGTACAACCAGGAGGGAGAATCACGTGGTTTGGCGACCCGTATGAGGGAATTATGGATCTCAGAGCCACCTATCAAGAATCCGTTTCACTTCAAAATCTCCAAACTGGAACCACCCAGGGCAGTGAGCTTGAAGACCCTCAAATGAGAAGAAGATGGCCATTGAAAGTTATCATGGACTTGAAAGGAAATATTTTGAGTCCACAAATTGACTTTGACTTTGACTTTTCAGAGTATCCAGAAGGTAACATTCAAACCTACATTTCTGCATTCAGAAATAGAATCGCAAATGATGAACAGGAAAAAAATAGGCAAGTATTCTCTGTGATCATGATGCGCTCCTTCTCTCCTGAGGGTCAGTTTAGTGGTGTCAGCAATATTGCGAGCTCCAACCTCAGTCAGTTGCTCTCTTCACAATTGAACAGCTTCATCTCCCAAGTGGATTCAAACCTCGAAGTAGATATAGACCTGGCAAGCCTCGACCAGAGTGCGCTGGAGACCTTTCAGCTGCGTGTGGCTTACACTTTTCTTGATGGTAGGCTTCGTGTGTCTAGGGATGGGGGATTTACAGACCTACAAGGCAATGCTGATATTAATAGTATCGCTGGAGATTGGCAGGCAGAGTACCTGATCACACAAGATGGAAGGTACAGGTTGAGGATTTACAATAGGAACAATTTCAATACATTCACTTCCTTGTCCTTGTCTAGGAATGTGGCTACTTACGGTATCTCTGTATCTCAAAATCTTGCGTTCAACTCGTTCAAAGAGCTTCTTGATAGGATTACCAAGAAAAATCGAGAGAAGCTTCGCATCAATGATACCGATGATTTTTTAAGGTATCAGTTTGAAAACAAAGAAAACTGGAAGCCTATTCCACTGGACAACCTCATTCGTAAAGATCCAGAAATAGAGAAAATCTTTGCTCCATAAACACTTTGTAAGTTTGATTTCAAACAATTGGTTAAGCTCAATGATTAGGTTCTTAGACTAGACAAAAACTATGGATAAAATAAACATATTTTGGTTTCGAAGAGATCTCAGGCTGGAAGATAATACTGGACTATTCTATGCTTTTGAACAAGATGAACCTGTTCTGCCACTTTTTATTTTTGACAAAAACATCCTCGATGATCTGGAAGATAAAAAAGACGCCAGAGTGACTTTCATTCATGATCAAATAGAATCCATATCCAAGGCGCTTGAAGACTTCGGAAGTAGTCTTTTGGTCAAGTATGGAGATCCTGTAGAGATTTACAAAGAACTCTTCGAGAAGTACGATATCCAACAGGTCTATACCAACAGAGACTATGAACCCTATGCAATCAGCCGAGACAAAAAGATAAAAGCATTGCTCAAAGAAAAGGGAGCTCAATTCTTAGACTTCAAAGATCAGGTGATATTCGAAAAAAGCGAAATCGTCAATGGCAGTGGGGAGTTTTATAAAGTTTTCACTCCATACAGTAAAGTATGGCTAGAGAAATTCAAGAAGCTGAATATTGAACCATTGAAATTGGACAAGCGGAAAAAAGGATTCTTCCAGACCAAAGTCATTGCTATACCGACATTATCTTCCATGGGGTTCTCAAAATCAGACATAAAAATCCCTCCACTTGAAATCAATAAGCCACTCATTAAAAAATACGATCAAACCAGAAACTTCCCTGCAATAAACGGGACTAGCAAGCTTGGGATTCATTTGAGATTCGGTACTATCAGTGTCAGAAGCCTTGCATTGGAGGCGGCACAACTCAATGAAACTTACCTGAATGAATTAATTTGGCGCGAGTTTTACATGATGATTCTCTTTCACAACCCTGAAGTTGTAGATAAGGCCTTCAAATCCCAGTATGATGCCATACCATGGCAAAATGATGAAGAAAACTTCAAAAAATGGTGTGAAGGCAAAACTGGCTATCCCATAGTCGATGCTGGTATGCGAGAACTCAATACCACTGGCTACATGCACAATAGGGTCAGGATGATCGTCGCTAGCTTCCTTACCAAGCACCTTTTGATCGATTGGAGATGGGGAGAGGCATATTTTGCTAAGAAGTTATTGGATTTTGAACTATCTTCGAATAATGGTGGCTGGCAATGGGCAGCTGGTACTGGCACAGATGCTCAACCATACTTTAGGGTATTTAATCCTGAATCACAGACAGAGAAGTTTGATAAAGAACTGAAATACATCAAAAAATGGGTGCCAGAATATGGTAAATCGACCTATCCAAAACCCATTGTAGAACATAAATTTGCTCGACAAAGGGCAATAGACACATACAAAACAGCATTGAATTCATGAATATCGGAGACCGGGTAAGGCTACTTCATGCCAATGAAGAAGGAGTAATCACAAGAATATCTAGTGGTGGCAGAATAGAAATTGAAATTGAAGATGGGTTCAAGATCCCAGCCATGAAAAATGAAGTGGTGGTGATCTCTTCAGCAGAGAGGCAGTATTTCGGCGATGGTATCAAAGAGGAAGTTGTCAAAAATCCACAAAATATCACTCCGCAAAGTGCCCAGGAAGCTGGGATATTTTTGGCCTACCTCCCGATCAACGATAAGGTATTGAGCGTTTACCTGATCAATCAAAGTCAAAGAAACTACATCAGTATCATCTCTGAAGTGTATGGCGACAACAGCCAAACACTACTTGCAGGTGAAATTGCAGCAAAATCAAATAAAAAAATCAGTGAGAAGACCATAGCGACCTTTGAGGAATGGCCTACTTTAAGTTGTCAGTTTATACCAATACATCAGAAAATTGAGAGAACAGAACCTAGCTTCGAGCGAAAAGTAAAATTCAAAGCAAGCTCATTTTTCAAAAGCAAGTCCAAAATCCCTCAGCTGGATAAGAACGGCTACCTCTTCAAACTCACAGACAATAATACCAAAGAAATAGACATCAAGCAACTCAATGAGTCGCTGGCTCCAAGCCCCAAGCCAAAAGCCCCTATAGATATGCCAAAACCTGCCTCAAGCATAGACTTGCATATCGAAAAACTCACCAAAGACTACCCATTCATGAGTAATAGCGAGATGCTACAACTCCAAATGGAGACCTTTGAAAAGAACCTCAACTATGCCATAGCACATGGTATGGATCATATTACATTCATTCATGGAATAGGAAATGGGGTTTTGAGAAAGGAAATTCACAAATACTTGAGTCAATTGAAAAACATTAAGTACTTTCAGGATGAGCAAAAAAGTCCATTTGGCTATGGCGCTACCCTTGTCAAAATCTCCTAAATCATGAGTGAAAAGCTTTCTCCTGTATTTCAGCTTTTTCAAGCTCAGTTTGAAGAAGCTCACAAACATTTCCTTTCTTTGGGGAAAGAATATAAAGCTAAAAAAGCTATAGAGTTGGAGCAAAAGCTGATTTTCTTGGACATTTTCACAGAGCTCATTGGGAAAATTCAATTTCAAAATCCAGCTCTCAAATTTGAACTTTTCGGCCCCTTCAATCAGATGTTCAAAGGTGTAAAAAAAACCAAACACCTAAAATTCATTCTAGAGCAACTTGCTTCTATCAGTCAAGAGCAAGACTTAACTTATAGAAGCTACGAAAAACACATCTTAGAAGAAAAGAAATCTCACTACAACAAAGCGTATGATCTTATTGTAGGAACCAGTTTGGGCACTTGGGAAAACTATTATGCTGAAGTAAAAAAGCTTAGCAAAAGCATCAAGCCTCTCGCTCTCAACACAGCTACAACCCAGATGATCAATGAGGAATTAGATTTTCTTGCCTTGGATCACCGTAGTAAGCTAGATTCCAAAGCCTTGAAAGACATATATGAAGGCATTAGGGTTATCATCGCTGTAGAAAACATACGGATCAAATCAGGGTTCAATCCTGTATTTGTCAAAGAAGTACATGTCAAAATGGCTCAAATACAGCAAGACTTACTAGCTTGGTATCAAAACCACCTGATATTACAGCACTTAGTGTACTATCATGGAGATAAGGAAGAAATATCCAAGAAGTACCAAGATCTCCTAAGTTTGCTAAAGGCTAGAAAGAAAAAGCTAACTCTAATCGTAGAAAAGCAATGTGAATTTCTTTTCGATAAGATTTTGGATTGAGTTTTAACCACTAGGTATATGCCTGCTAAGTTGATTCAATAAGTCTCCGCTTCCAATAAAATACTCGGCGACCCTTGCACCTTTTTCCATTCTCCTAAGCTACTATCTCTTATGTACATCTTTCCAAAAGGGTACTTTACTGGCATGGTCAATATACCTTGATCGCTGGCATTTTGATAGCCCACGAATTCTAAGGATAACCAAACCTTTCCTTCAAGCTGCAAGTCAGCTGCATCCAGAGCAACCTCTACCTCTCCTATTGCCGTATCTTCGATATCAAATACCTTTTCAAAAACCTTTCTATCTGGAAAGCCTGATGATTGTTCTTGGGCAACATAAATATTCACCCTGAAAACCAGGTCTGCAATCTGGTTGGTAGAAAGTACAAACTTTAATTTCTTTGGCATGATTTGCCTGTTTTTCGTATCGAATTCAATGGCTATTTCCCTTCCCAAGTTTTCTGATATCCGAGATTTGGAAGGGTTAAAGGCATAAGCAAAAACCGAGCGCTGACTCAAGCTCCCAAAGTTTCTCTCCCCATTCATGGCTTTGGTGGTCACTGTAAACCCACTCATTTCTAGTGCATATTGCTCAAGAAGTATTACAAATGGTGCTGTATCTTCAGCTGACAGTTTTTCTACAGGGACCAGTTCATTCGAATAGCCCATGCGGAAAACTCGGATAGTATCATTACTTGAAAGCTGATCAAGTCTTAGAGAAAAGTAACCAAGAGAATCCGAAACTGTACCTGTAAACTTACTTTTGACACCAACATTCGCATAAGCAACGGGCATCTCTGTATGTCTATCTAAAATCACTCCAGAGGCATAGCGACCCTGTGCAAGGCCAGGTAAATCCATAAAAAGTATAAAAATCAATATCAAGAGTATCGGGATGTAGAATTTTTGAATCATTGTATTTTCTGTGTTTCTAAAAAGATAAGCTAAAATTGTCAAAAATTAGATTTTGTTAATAAGAATTAACACTATGCTTACTATAGGCTTAATAGAGTAGGAAGATAGGGATTATTTCCCTATCTGTCCTCTCACACCACCGTACGTACCGTTCGGTATACGGCGGTTCTTTAAGTTTTGATTCTAACCTTTTGGTAATAGTCCGACAGGAATAC
>NZ_JAKZGP010000066.1 GCF_022549775.1 Belliella filtrata
TCAAATCCAACAATGGAGCTGAAAACTTCTGTGTTATAAGATCCGTCGTGGATACCCTGATCAAACGTTCGGGAAATATCTTAGAAAATCTAAATCATATAGCTAAATTAAAACCTGAGTAGTTACACTTAAACAAATAAATTATGAAGCAATTCTTATCTAAAATTTCCTTTTTAGGACTCATTCTAATTGCTATCGCATGTAGCGAGCGTGATGATACACCCCGAGTGGAGCCAACTGATGTGACTATACAAACGACTTATAGCAATGATTTTGATAATATACCAGCTTCATCGGTTGCTGTAAGTATTAGAAATACTACTTCACAGCAAGTATTCGAAGGAGTGACTGGTGCTGATGGAACTTTGGTGTTAGAGGCAGTTCCAAGTGGCTTATATGATATCACTGGAACGATTACGATGAGTTCAGAAGCATTCTTTAGTTTTGCTGGATATCTTCCCGAGGGAGATGAAGTTGTATTCAATGCCAATATGACCGCTGTTCAAATCAATACCAATGCGTCTTCATTTGTAATAGAGCTGATTTCTGGAAGATTAGGAAGCTTAGTCATCAAACAAGTTTATGTCGCTGGATCTGATCGGGTAGATGGTGCTCAGTTTAGAGATCAATTTATTGAGATTTTTAATAATTCTACGGAAGTGCAGTACATGGATGGTTTGTATATCATGGGTATCGCCGGCAGAACTTCCAATACACCTGCTGACTTTACACTTTCAAATGGTCAGTGGGATTGGTCAAAATCAGTGGGGATGTCAGCTACTGGAGACCCAAACAATGACTATGTATATGCAAAATGGCTTTTCCAATTCCCTGGTACAGGACAGCAATATCCAGTTCAGGCTGGTGAAAGTGTAGTTCTAGCCAGCACTGCCCTGAATCACAAAGCTCCTTTCACAGGGAACAATGGAACTACTATTTCTGTAAACAATCCTGATTTGACAGTAGATCTAAGTGGTGCAGATTTTGAAGTTTATTTGGGTAATGACGTTCCTCAGCCTTTGGCATCAGACCTGGATAATCCAAATGTTCCAAATATGCTAAACATACTGTGGATGGGTACCGATTTGATCCTTGATAATAATGGACGCGAAGCAATAGTCCTGATACAAAGTGATGTTGACATAAGAACATTCCCAAGATATCCTACTCCTAATACAACAACGATTGGAAATAATACTGTTCTAAGACATCAGGTACCTAAATCATTGGTGATAGATGGAGTAGAGGGTCAGCCTTCCCCGACCAATCAAGTTCCTAAAATGCTTCCTAATGATATTGACGCTGGTTTTTTCTATGTGCCTGGTGGTGCATGGTCATCAGAAGCTGGTATCAGACTGACTGCAAACTCATTTGGTGATAGAAAAGTATTGAAGGATTCTAACAACTCTGAGAATGATTTCGGAGCAAAAAAAGCTAATCCAAGAGGATTTCTTGATTAAAAAAAAATGAAAATTGAGGGAAGAACCTTCTTCCCTCAATTTCTATGATTCTTGTTTCCTTCTAGTTAGGTCCAGTCTTTAAATATGAAAAAAATTATTCTCCTCTGCACCACCATACTCTATATCAATATAGCTCTCAGTCAATCAGACTCTTTGAAAGAGAAGTTTCTGTTGAAGAGTATGCAGAATTATATTGAAAACATAGCACATCTTCCGCTCAGATCTTCTCTTGTTGGAGCTGAGTTTGGATATAGTGGTGTCTTTTGGAGCAAGATAGATGGTGATTTTCATACTGTTCAGATGCCAGAAACTAGTAGGACCTATGGTTTTTCATCCATGGGAAACAGAGCTGTCAAGAGTTGGATGATAGAAGGGAGGTTTGAGTATCAAAATCAGCGTCAAGATAGCATAGGGTGGAAGCAGACCAGAGATGTATTTTCTACTCCATACTACTTTAGTAACATCAAGAAAGGCAATTGGCGAAATGATGTTTTTGATTCCTATGTCAATGCGAGTAGATATTTCTTCGACGAAAAGTTAGCACTAGGTTTAGGGGTAGATTATTCACTTCAAACACATAGCCGAGGAAGTGATCCTAGACCATTGATTAATTACTTCTATATCAATCCAAAAATACAAATTGCTTATCAATTTATTCCTGGTCATCAAATTGCTGTTGGTGGAAATCTTAGACGTGCCATGGAAAGGGGAAATATTTCAAATTTCAACCTTAGCAATGATAGTTTTGGAAGAACTGAATATAACCTCTATACCATGATGGGAGGTGCCAGTTTTAATTTACTAAGAAGACCTACTTATGAACTTGGAGAAGAGGGATTTGGATACTCTTTGGCATACTACTTTCAAAAGTCTCAATGGATTCTTAGTAATGAATTTAATTATACACTAAACAGTAAAAGCTTTGTAAGATTAGGAATAGATGGTTCTCAAAGAATCTTCGAGGAGATAGGCATTTTTGACCAAGAGATTATAAGTAACAAGTTCTTTGCGCAGTTTTCAAATTCCTCTCGCATCATCCAGTTAAACGCTGAAACCTTCCAAAACTATGGGTCTGATTTCAATAATATATTTGCGGGGAATAATTATCAGCGGGATAATTTGGGGTATTATTTGAAGATACTACACGAATTTAAAAACATAAAATCCTTCTCCATTTTAGCTGATTTTGGTGTCAATAATTTAGCAGAAAGAGACTTCAATGCCTCTCATGCCTACCAAATTTCCAATATGAATTTTGGAGCAGGCTTTCAGTTGCCCATTTCTATAAATGAAAAAGTTCAATTGCTACCGAGTCTTAAAGGAAACTACCGAATGAATATATTGAAAGATGTCAATATTTTACAGAGTCAGATCAATATAGTTAGTAACAGTGTTTTCATTCCAAACATCGATTATTTTAGTATTGATTTTGTTGAAATTATTCCTGAAATAACTGCTAAAATAAAGTTCAAAAAAATTGAATTAAACCCTTCGGTATATGCGGATTTAGTTACCAGCCAGAATTCTCAGTCGCATTTATCTGGATACTTCCTTTCGAGAGGAAATCAAAGAAACTCATTAGGTATTAGTTTATACTTTATCCACTAATCAAAAAGCCCAAATATAATTAAAATGAATGACCGTCTTTTAGTTGTTTTTTCAAGTTTTGTATTACTAACCAGTATTGCTTGGATTCAAGTAAATCATCATTACACAGCTGAAGAATTGAGGGAAATTTATTCTCAATCCTCAGAAAATTGGCCAGCGCCAAATGTAGATGAGGATATAGAATTTAGAGAAATTGGTTTGATGCCAGAAAACCCTTTTAGAAACGTGGATTCTCTCAAACCAATTATAGAACTAGGGAAAGTTTTATTTTTTGATCCTAGGCTTTCCTCTTCAAACCAAATCAGTTGTGCTACATGTCATGATCCGGAGCTAGGGTGGTCCAATGGAAGGTCTCAATCAGTGGGGCACAATCATCAATTAGGCAAAAGAAATTCGCCTGGTCTGAATAACATTTGGCAGACAGAGCCACTTTTTTGGGATGGGAGAGCTGCAAATCTTGAAGAACAAGCACTCATGCCTGTAGAAGACCCTATTGAAATGCATCAAAAAGTTAATTTTCTTCCCACAAAACTATCCAAGATAGAAGGTTATAATAAATATTTTATTGAAGCTTTTGGTGATGATGAAATTTCAACTGAAAGACTTTCTACTGCTCTGGCTTACTTTCAGCGCTCATTGACTAGTAGAAATAGTGATTTTGACAATTTCATGAAAGGTAATAAGAACGCAATGACTGATGAAGCCATACAAGGAATGCATTTGTTCCGTACAAAGGCTCGCTGTATCAATTGTCATAGTGGTCCCTTTTTTACAGATAATAAATTTCACAATTTAGGTCTTCATTTCTATGGTGGTAAGTTTGAGGACTTAGGCAGATTTGATTTCACTGAGAATCCAGCGGATATAGGAAAATTTAAGACACCATCTTTGAGAGATGTGATGTTTACAGGGCCATGGATGCACAATGGTTTTTTCAATGACATCATGGGCATACTGCAAATGTATGACAATGGAATGGCTAGACCAAAGCCAAGACCAGGCTCAGAATATGATCCAAATTTTCCTGTTACTTCTCACACGCTGGTTAAATTGAACCTAAGCCAGGAAGAAAAGGAGCAAATCATTGCATTCCTTCATTCCATATCAGCCCCTAATTTCAGAATGAATAGACCAGAGATACCAAGATAATGATATCGATTTTTTTTTGTTTCGAAACTTATGTGGAAAATATATTCGGGGTCACAAATTTTGAAAATCAAATATCTATAGATTCTTTTTCTATAAAGGTGAGAAAGAATCAATAGATATTTAATAATTTTTTGAAAGTGGGTGGCCACATTTTATCAAGTTTATATGTCTGAAATGATGATCTTAAGTCACCTCAATACTATAAATGTTTATTGATTTTTTTCCCACATTCTCAAGCCACCTTCATAAGCCATGTGGTTATTTCCTAGCCTACACTTATCAGGAACTTTGCTTAAGTGCTTGGAATTACCACCACCCAAAACGATCTCATCTGGATTGAAGGCAGCATCAAATCGGCGTACAATATAATTTACATGCTTATTCCATTTGGACAAACCCAGCCTTTTGAAACCTTTTTTACCTACATAATCTTCAAAAACACCTTTTTTGTAAGAAAGGTGCGCCAACTCCATAGGCACAACATGGCCATGACTTACCAATGCAGAACCTAATCCTGTTCCTAGTCCCAAGAAAAGCATCACCCCATTTTCAAAAGACCCTAATGCTTGCATGGCTGCATCATTCATGATTTTGACGGGTTTATCGAAAGCTGACTCAAAGTCAAAATTACGCCAGCCTCCGCCAAGATTTGCAGGCTCTGAAGTAATTTTACCATTTTTGATAACCCCAGGATATCCAATTGAAATCACTTCATAATCCCAATCAGCCGTTTCTCTTACCACTTCCTTCACCATAAAATCCGGGGTCATAAAATTACCAGATGGAATTTTCCTTCTTTCCTCACCATTGTTCACCCTTACTTTTACATTCGATCCACCAATATCAATTACGAGTATTTTCACAGCTATTAAGGTTAATTGACAATTCTATCTTTTTAAATTTAAAAAATAAATTTAATAACCAATTACTTAAGGAACAAGATATACAAAAGCGTTGATATTCATACCAGCACCTACTGAAGTAAAAACAATATGGTCTCCTGATTCAATTTGATGACCTGTCAATTCACCCTTCATAATCATATCATATAAGATAGGAACCGTAGCCACAGAATTGTTGCCAAGCTTTGAGATAGTCATTGGCATGATAGCTGAAGAATCTTGAAGCTTTTCACCATACAATTTAAAAAGCCTCTGTAAGATAGCTTCATCCATTTTAGCATTAGCTTGGTGAATTAAAACTTTTTTGATTTTAGAAAGCGCTACTCCAGACTTGTCAATCGTTTCTTTAACTAAAGTGGGAACTGTATTGAGTGCATATTCGTAAAGCTTTCTACCATTCATTTTCATAAACAATGTGTTGTCCTCAAACTCTGGATGGTAAGAAATATCCATTTTTAAAAAATGAGCTTCATTCAAGGTGTCTGTACGGGTTTTATGGCATAAGATGCCCACAGGTTTTTCACTTACTATTGCTTCTAATATGACCGCGCCAGCACCATCAGAGTATATCATGCTGTCAATATCATGAGGGTCTGCTATTCGGGAAAGGTTTTCTGATCCTATTATCAATACCCTTTTTGCATCTCCAGACTTGATGAAGTAATTTGCTTGAATCACTCCTTGCACCCAACCGGGACAACCAAAAGGAAGATCATATGCAACGCAATCCGAATTGGCAATTTGAAGCTTATGCTTCACTCTTGATGCTAGGGTAGGCACCATATCAGACTTGATATTATTGTGCAAAATATCTCCGAAATTATGTGCCACGATGATATAGTCTAAAGTTTCAGGGTCAATTTTGGACGTTTCTAAAGCCTCCTTTGCGGCAAAATAGGCCATATCAGATGTGTTCAATTCTGGACTTAGATAGCGTCTTTCTTCAATATCAGTAATCTCTTGAAACTTACGGACTATATCCTCAACAGGCTTTTCAATTTTCAATCCCTTTTCATTGACAAATCTCCTGTTGTAAAAATTTTCGTTTTTTTGAATTAATTCTGGGATATACTTTCCAGAACCAACAATGATACTATATACTGGCATATTATATTTTTAATGAGTAAGTTTCTTCAATTTGTAAAGTGAACAATAGCTTGAAATTAAGTAAACTTTAAATCAAAATTAGAACCATACAAGAATTGAATGTAATACTTTATTTTTTACATTCTAATAAATTAAGCGAACACACAACAAAAAAATTCTTCAAGTGATTCAATCTCAATATCATTTATTAAACAATATATGGTTCTGTTTTTTTAATAATAACAGTTGTTCGATAGAAGTAGCTTTTAGAATCTTAGTAATAATCAATCGTTTAGATTATATTACTTGTTGAATCAATAATCCATAATTATAGATTTCAATAAACCTATTATAACCCATTATGATACTTAAACACCATTCAACAAAATCAGAATACAAGACTCATTGGAGTCTAAAACTTAGTCTGACAGTATTTATAGCTATCTTACAAGCAACATGTGGTTTTGGCCAAGAAGAGACTATAGATTTTGAAATCACTGTAGCCGGAATATCGATAGGGGAGATGAAGGCTTATAGAGAAGTGAGTAAAAAAAAGGAATTGTACGATCTAAAATGTGACGTGAGTTTTTGGTTTTTTGGAAGAGTTAATCTGAATTATTCTATTAAGTCAGAGTTTGTTGAGAAGCAACTTATGAAAGCTAATTCAAAAACAAAAAGTAATAAGGGTGATTTTTACTCATTGATCCAATGGGTGGATGATAAGTATATCGTAAAAGCTACCAGCTATCAATTTGAAAACGATACGACTTTTTATGAACCGTTTTTATTTAGTTCTTCCAAATTGTTTTTTGAAGAACCTATTGATGTTGAAAGTTCATTAGCAGAAAATTTTGGTCTCCCAGCCAAAATCACCAAGATGAAAGATCATTATGAAATCTCTGTAAATGGTAACAAAAATAAATTCTACTATGAAAATGGTAAAATTGTGAAGGCTGTGATGCAAAGTCCTATAAAAAACTATGTTATCAAGAGGAAAACTGATTAGGTGTGTTTCAATTTTTTAAGCTGAATCAAAATGTCTTCAAGGCCATTTAGCCTGATTTCGTAAAGTGTGTTGAGCCACATGCCAAGTTTACCTTCAGGAAATCCTTGCCCATGCATCCATACCAAATAGTGCTCTGGGATATCACAGAGTAGTCGACCCTTGTATTTCCCAAAAGGCATAGTCTTAGTGACTAAATCCATTAATATTTGTTTATCCATTTCTTATTCTTTTTTATACCATTATTAAGATATTTCCAGCCACATCTTTGGACATGAAAATTGTCTTTTTATTATCAATCAATATTTCAATTGATCCATCAAACTCTACTTTTTCAATCACTTTGATGCGTGCACCTATATATGCTCCCACTTTATCCAAATAGCGAAGAAATGCTGCACTACTATCCTTAACAGCTACAATTTGTCCAGTAGCATTGAGGTCTATTTCATTCAATGAAACCCTAGGTCTGACACGTACATCTCCATACTCATCTGGAATAGGATCCCCATGTGGATCGAATTTAGGAAAACCCAAATATTCATCTAGTCTACGAATCAAAACAGTAGACTGGATATGCTCTAGTTCGTCTGCAACATCTACAACCTCATCCCATGAAAAGCGTAGTTTTTCTACCAAGAAAACTTCCCATAGTCTTTGTTTTCTGATAGTAGATAGGGCATATTTTTTACCTTCTTCTGTAATATGAACACCATAATATTTTCTATAATCAATCACACCTTTATCGCCTAGCTTACGAAGCATGTCACTTACAGATGCTGGTTTGAGTTTCATAGAAGCAGAGATGTCGTTTGTTGATACCCCCTTTTTTCCTGCATCAGTTAGCTGATAGATTGTCTTGATATAGTTCTCTTCTGCAAAGCTTAGCTTCATGTCAGTGATATTTATTTTGTTACAAATATATGATATTTTGTTGTATCTAAAAATTTATTTAAACATGTCTAAATCGAGTGTGGATAAGTCTATTTTTGATGTTCATTAGGTTTTAGCTATGGCTAAATATTTATTTATGCTTAGCTTAAAATAAGTATAATATCTTAATATATAAGGATTTATAATGATTAACACATTTATTTAGTTGTTTGATTTTGACAATCTTCAGAGTTTCCAAAAGGTGAAAATTGGTTTTCAAAAAGAGGTGTCAGTGGATAACTTTTTGATAAAATATCTTTGTCTGAGTGCCTAGTGTGATTCAAAATTATAATCACCTTGGTATCAAAAGTTAAAACAAGAAGTTAGAATAGGTTGAGATAAAAACGGTGTGAATAGAAAATGCAGCGTTGAAAATATGCAAAGGTTGACCTCCGAAGTAATGTTGCCTGAAAAGATAAAAAATTCCTATTGTTCGATTAAACTTTCTAATTTGCGTGAATCATTCATAGTCCACAAAGGAAAATCATCCATGCCATTTTCATAAAAGTTAGTGGAATATATTAAATCCAGGATTTGGTTGATATCATCATTATTCGAAAAGTCTATACAGAATCCAGCCTGATAACTGTTGGCTACTTTCTTCCAATCATCATTTGGGCTTGCTAAGAAAACTTTGCCCAAGGCTAAACATTCAAACAATTTGCTTGGAAATTTCGGACTTATATTTGGCAGTTGCTGATAGGGTAAAAGAACAATATCCGTTTCATTATAGGCGTTCAATATTTCCGAAAAAGGAAGCGGGGTTGAGCTAAGTAAAAGTCGGATTTGTTTGATAGACCTTACTTCATTTTTGAGGATATTCAAAAATGATTCAATTGGGACATGTCCTTTTATTAGTAATTGATGGCTTGGATTGACTTCTAAAAGAGCCTTGAACCAATGTATTGCTTCCAAAGTACCATACAATGGTGTAAGTGTACCAGTAATTAAAAAGGTCAATGAGCTACCAAGCTCAAATTTGACAGGTACAAAATCTTGTTTTTCTTTAGGGAATTTATTTTCTAGTATAGTATAGTTATCTATTGTAGGAAACTCTTTGGCATAACATTTCTCTGCAAAGATGTACTCATCAATGAATCTATTTGAACATCCTTCAATTAGCTTGATGAAGTAGTTGCCAATGGTTTTAAAGACTTTACTATTTACAACACTATATTTTACATTCAATGCATAGTTTTCTTGGACATCATAGATTAGCTTGACATTCTTGATAATTTTAAAAAATACAGCAGCAGGCAAGAGCTCAAAAGTAGTCACTATCATCACTTGAGGCTTCAATTTCAAAAGCAATTTCAGGAACTTAAAGCCTAAAGACAGCCTCTTAAAATTGGATCTATCACTTTGGAAGATTGAATGAAATGTAACATTTTGCTCATCTTGTTCATTTTTATTCAAAAAACCTATGATGTTAATGTCGTATTTATTTGTTTCACGCAATGAAAGCGCAAAGCGATAATATGCCCTTGCATCTTTGAGTGGTTTTAGGGTAGAGGCGATGACAATCTTTGTTCTTTCAGATGCTGACATGACGTCAATTTTAACATAAAATTTAATAAAACGAAACTAATCAATAAATATGGACTTACAGACGATAATTGAAAAAGCTTGGGACAACCGAGAAATGCTTAAAGAAAAAGATGTAGAGATTGCAATCAAGTCAGTGATATCAGATTTGGATTCTGGGAAACTTCGCGTTGCAGAACCTTTGGAGGATGGATCTTGGAAAGTCAATGACTGGGTAAAGAAAGCTGTAATTCTATATTTTCCAATTCAGAAAATGCATACCATTGAAGTAGGACCGTTTGAGTTTCACGACAAGATGGCATTGAAGACCAACTATGCCAAGCAGGGTGTAAGGGTAGTGCCTCATGCAGTGGCTCGCTATGGTGCATATTTGGCTTCTGGAGTAGTTATGATGCCTTCATACGTAAATATTGGTGCCTATGTAGACAGTGGCACAATGGTTGATACTTGGGCTACAGTGGGTTCATGTGCGCAGATAGGTAAAGATGTACATTTGAGCGGTGGAGTTGGTATCGGAGGAGTATTAGAGCCTGTACAAGCAGCGCCAGTAATCGTAGAAGATGGTGCCTTCATAGGGTCTAGAGCCATCATCGTAGAAGGAGTGAGGATCGGAAAAGAAGCTGTGATAGGAGCTGGGGTGACTTTGACAGCAAGTTCTAAGATCATAGATGTAACTGGAGCTGAACCTGTAGAATATAAAGGATATGTACCACCAAGGTCTGTCGTTATACCAGGTTCTTTGACCAAGAAATTTGCAGCTGGAGAATTTCAAGTTCCTTGTGCATTGATCATTGGTCAGAGAAAAGCTTCTACGGATCTAAAGACTTCTCTTAATGATGCTTTGAGAGAAAACAATGTTGCTGTTTAATCTTTTAAATGGCAAAATATTAAAACAAGTAAAATGAGTATATCAATTAAAAAGTTAGGATTAGTATTATTAGTATTTGCAATGGTAAGCTGCGGAGAAACCAGCAATGATGGAGACGCTTATTACAATGCAGGAAAGTTTGAAGAAGCTATAAAAGCATACGATAATGTATTGTCTACAAAACCAAAAGATTCTAATGCTTTATACAAAAGAGGAAGATCTTATGAAGAGATAGGAGATTTTGACAATGCTGAAAAGGACTTTTTATTGGCATTAGAAAATGATAGCAAAAATACTCAAATCATGCTTAGCCTTTCGAGCTTGTATCATAAAAACAAGAATCACAATAGGGCTTTACTGTATGCCGAATACGCAGTAGAAGTACCAGGTGCACCAGCTATGGCCTATTTTATGAAAGCAAGGGCACTGCACCAACTGGGAAATACTGATGAAGCCCTAAAGGAATATGGAGCGGCAATAAAGATGGATGATAATTTTGGTCAAGCATACTATAATCGTGGTTTGCTCAAAATTGCAACTGATAAGAAAAGCTCAGGATGTGAAGATTTAAGAATCGCTGAAAAGTTGAATATTGAAGCAGCCTCTGAAGTTTTGGCAAAATATTGTAACTAACTTGATTCTGAAAGTATGAAAAAAGGGAAGAATTATCTTCCCTTTTTTACTTTAACAAAACTGATATAAAATATTTATTATCAGTTAAGTATAATTTAATAATTATCCCTTCTTAATGTACATTTTTTTTAAAAGGAATAAGGGTGATCGGTTTTATTCTTTGAATAGATAATACTCATTAATGACTTTTCAACTTTTGGAACACATAAGACATGTGTCTAGGCTCTTGGGGCTCATGATCACAAATTTGGTCTGACTGCAGGTGTCCCACTCCTCTACAAGTCCTGCAAGTACTATGTTCTAATTTTTCTCCCGAACAAGTAGGACATGTTAGTCTACCTTCACCTGTACACTTGTCACATTCATGGTACTCCACGATATTAAAGACATTTTTCTTTGTCACCAATCCCGATCCCATACATTTATTACATCCCACTATACCCTTTGCTTTGCAATAAGTGCAATCTTGCTCTAATTGCTTGCTACCATCACACGTAAAACAAGTTTTGAATCTATAACCTCTTCGATCACAAAGCTCACAAGATTTTATGGCATTTAGTGGACCTGTCAATTTGGTTTCAAGCACTTTAGCACTTTCAAAGTTTTCTCCCTTCAAGCCACTAATCTGAAAGTACTTGTTAAGAAAATTAGCACTGTTATCGTACTGTTTTAACTCAAAAAGCGTTTCAGCAAAAAAGTATGGCATTTCAGGAGGAATAGGCAAATTGGAATCAATTATTTGTCTAAAAAAAGCATTAGCTTTATCGAAGTTCCCTTTTTCCATTTCTGCCAAGGCATTGTTCATCATTCTTGAAGTACCTCCCAATGTTGGTTGTACCTGACCCCATAGTGGGTAATATCCTATAATACAGAATGTTATGATGAGAGTGAAAATTGTAAACTTTGGGTTTATTTTCATTTTAATGATTTTTACGCCTTACTTATATTATCTAATGCCAAAATAGCGACCTTTACAGCAGAAATCAACCTAAAATATCTTAAAATAATTAATAATTTTAGGATTAAATATATCCAAAATGAACGATGTAGCAGTGATAGGGGCAGGAGCATCAGGTTACTTTGCAGCAATTCATGCTGCTAAAGCAGGTGGTAATGTGACAATAATTGAAAAAACGAGTAAGTCACTTTCTAAAGTTAGCGTATCAGGTGGCGGCAGGTGTAACGTGACCCATGCCGCTTTTGAAAATAGACTTTTGATCAAAAACTATCCAAGAGGTGAAAAATTTTTAAAAAAATCTTTTGTTCAATTCTCCGTCAATGATACTATAAATTGGTTCGAGTCAAGAGGTGTACGCTTGAAAGTAGAGCAGGATGGGCGTATGTTTCCTGTATCAGACAGTTCGGAATCTATCATTCAGGCTTTAGAAAAAGAGGCTTCTCTGCAAAATGTTAGGATCAAGTATCATTTTGGAGTGGTTGATGTAGATAAAATTGATGAGAAATTTAGAATCACGAATACAAATGGTGATAATTTGTATTTTGATCATTTGATAGTATGTACAGGTGGAAGTTCAAAGTTTCAAGGTTTTGATTTTTTAAAAAAATTTAAACATAAAATAATACCACCAATACCATCCCTGTTTACTTTCAATACACCACATGAGCCTATCAAAGCACTTATGGGCATTAGCGTGTCAGATGCGTTTGTGAAACTTGAAGGTACCAAACTATCTTACCAAGGCCCATTGTTAATTACGCATTGGGGCATTTCAGGACCTGCCGTACTTAAGCTATCAGCATTTGGCGCTCAATGGCTTGCAGAAAAAAATTATAAGGCAAAAGCTCAAATAAGATGGGATAGTAGGTGGACTGAAGAAAGTTTACTTATTGATTTGATCAATTTCAAGAGCAAGCATCCAAAGAAAAAGATAAATTCAAACCCACTATTTGGTCTACCTAGTAGGTTGTGGGAACATTTTGTGGAGAGATCAGAGATTAAAGATGAAGATATTTGGATCAATATTTCAAAAAAGCAATTGAACAGATTGATACAGAATCTTTTTTGCTATATTGTGTCGATTGATGGAAAGACTACTTTTAAGGAGGAATTTGTGACTGCTGGTGGTGTTTCATTAGATCAAGTGAATCCTGATACCATGGAGAGTAAACTTGTAAGTGGATTGTATTTCGCTGGTGAAGTTTTAGACATAGATGGAATCACTGGTGGTTTCAATTTTCAAGCGGCCTGGACTACTGGTTATATAGCAGGTACACATGTATTGCATAAAGGTTAGGAAATGAATAATAACAACCCAATCAATCTGTCTAGGGTAGATGAGATGGCAGAAGGCGATGTTGAATTTAAGCGTGAGCTTCTTTCAGCATTACATACTTCACTTTTGGAACTTCGAGATAAGTACCTAGAGGGTTCTGAAAAAGAAGATAATGAAGCAATTCAACAGATTAGGCATAAAGTTAAGCCTACATTAGCCATGTTTGAAATGCAAAAACTAGAGCGTATTGTACTACAAGGAAAGGTGGTAATAGAAGAAAATGGATTTAAGGGTGAGTTTTTGAGTCATCTTGAATCTTTTTTGGATGCTTGGCAAGATGCTTATGATTACCTTAAAGCAGAATCTTAAGCTATTTTAACTTTCGTACCAAATCTACAAGCCTATTTGAATATCCAGCTTCATTGTCATACCATCCAACGATCTTGACTAGATTTCCCTTCGCTGAAGTTAATCCTGCATCTATGATACAGGAATGAGGATTTCCTATAATATCAATAGATACAATTGGAGCTGTCGTATATTCTAAAATTCCTTTAAGCTTACCCTTTGACGCTAGTTCAAAGACTGCATTGATTTCACTTGCAGTGGCTTCTTTTTCTAAAAGTACAATCAGGTCTGTAAGTGATCCATCAGGTACTGGTACACGCATTGCCGAAGCTTCGATCTTTCCTTTCAGCTCAGGAAGGACAATTTCCATTGCCAAAGCCGCATGTGTGGTAGTTGGGATTATGGAATAAGCCGCAGCTCTTGCTCTTCTCAAATCCCGGTGAGGGGCATCATGTAGGTTTTGATCGTTGGTGTATGAATGCACTGTAGAAACATAGCCTTTTATAATGCCAAAATGATCATTTAGAATCTTGACCATTGGGGCGAGGCAGTTTGTTGTACAAGAAGCATTGGAGATGATTTCTTCATCCCCTTTCAATATATGGTCATTTACACCTAGTACTACTGTTGGTACATTTTCTGACTTTGATGGTGCAGTGATGATTACTTTTTTAGCCCCAGCTTCTAGGTGTAAGCTTGCTCCTTCATAATCGGTAAATCGACCAGTAGACTCTAAAACTATATCAATATCCAGGTCTCTCCAAGGTAAAAGAGATGGATTTTTCTCTGCAAAAATTTTGATTATTTTATCATTCACAATCAAATCTCCATTAACAAGGCCAACTTTCTGATGATACTTGCCATGAACAGAGTCGAATTGAATCAAGTGTGAAAGGGTGGCAGGATCAGCTAGGTCATTTACTGCAACCAGTTCAATTTCTGGAGACTCTAGAAGAAGTTTTATCACTAATCTTCCAATTCTACCACAACCATTTACAGCAACTCTTTTTCTGTTCATTTGAATCTTTTATTTGGGTATGCAAATGTAATAAACCATCACAACAAAGTCTAAAGAGAATGAAAAGCAAAATTTTGGAATTGCGTGGAAAAAAGCCCTTGAATTGACTTGGATTAAAGAAAGAAACAAAACACTTAAAAATTTTCCTACTCGTATTCAAGGTTTTGGATATAGATACCAAATATTTTATCGTCAGGTTTTGGATTGTGAATTTAACCCTCTATATTTGCATCACCATTGAGAAAAGGGGTTAAACGATTCGAAAAATGGTCCGTTCGTCTAGGGGTTAGGACGTATCCCTTTCACGGATAAAACACGGGTTCGATTCCCGTACGGACTACAAATCTTTTAACCTTTTTTCTTTATTTATAATGGTCCGTTCGTCTAGGGGTTAGGACGTATCCCTTTCACGGATAAAACACGGGTTCGATTCCCGTACGGACTACAACAAATTGATGTTTTTCATCGTTCATCGTGCTTTATATCTGTTTAATAGCAGAAAGCATAATGGATTTGTTTTATGGTTGTTAGTGGTTAAAGTGAGTGAAAATCCAGTCTTTTAGGCTGGATTTTTCATTTTATATCACTTTTATTTTTATACGATAACCATTCCAGCATCCATAAGGTCAATCCATAGTTCAGAATGTACAAGTTGTTCCACTTGTCCTAAACCTTGATCTTCATAGGATTGTTTGAATTTTTCAAAACTTAGGCTTTCATGGTCTGCCTTTGGCATCATTTCATCAATGGTTTTTATCAACCATTCAGCAATTTGACTTGAAAGTTGTAGCTCAACTCTTCCACTAAGGTTTTCTACAATCATTAATTGCAAAGTTTGCTTTTTATCATGATTGCGCTCAGTGATTTTGGATAATTCGGGAACAGACCCAAGCCAAACAATCTTAGAATTCATTTTTGGCATCGAAAGCTCAGGGGATGCGATAGCTTGATAAATGTAATTTTTTGAAATAGTGGTTTTTGGAATCTTGAAATCAAACCATTTCTGTAATGGGAAATCTAAACATATACCATGCATGAAATTGAATAAAGCCTTTTTGAGACCATTTCCATAGCGTTCATGATTTGCCCCTGTAGGATCATCATGGATCAGGTCATTGTCTGCAAATAGACCTTGTTTTGGACCAATTTTTACAACGCCATACTTTTCAGGGTTCATGCCGATAGGTGCGTGTGAAGTCATCGCAAACTGATGCCAAAATCCTGATTGGATAACCTGATTTTGAAACAATTGTCTAACCATTTCCAGGCTATCTACCGTCTCTTGGTCAGATTGAGTAGGGAAACCATACATTAGGTAGGCATGAACCATGATGCCAGTTTCTGTAAAATTCCGAGCAACACGTGCTACTTGTGCAACATCTACACCCTTTTGCATTAGTTTGAGTAGTCTATCTGACGCTACTTCCAGTCCTCCTGATACAGCTATACAGCCAGATGCTTTGAGTAGCCTACATAAATCATAGGTAAATCTTTCTTCAAACCGAATATTGGTCCACCATGTGATAGACAACTCCCTCTTGAGTATTTCTATGGCCAGCTCTCTCATCAAAGCTGGTGGAGCAGCTTCATCAACAAAATGAAACCCTGTTTGGCCTGTTTGCTCAATGATTTGTTCTATTCTATCACAAATGAGTTTTGCCGAAATGGGCTCATAGTTTTTGATGTAATCTAGCGATACATCGCAGAATGTACATTTTTTCCAATAGCAACCATGGGCCATGGTTAGTTTATTCCATCTGCCGTCTGACCATAGCCTATGCATGGGGTTTACCACTTCAATTACAGAGAGGTATTTGGTCAAAAATAAATCTGAATAGTCAGGAGTTCCAGTTTTACTAAAAGGTATATCAGGCTGTGTGGCTCCATTGTAATAGACTACCTGACCTTCAGTCAAAGCATATGTTCGCTTGAGTTTTTCTATTGGTAATGAGTCTTGAATATGATTTAGAAGAAGTTCCAAAGGTCTCTCACCATCATCCAGGGTAATATAATCTACATATTGAAAAACCCGAGGTTCCTGAAGTGATCTTAATTCTGTATTAGGGTAGCCACCTCCCATGACTATTTTGATTCTAGGATAATTTTTCTTTATGTATTGGCCACATCTCAAGCCACCATACAGATTACCTGGAAAAGGTACAGTAATGCATACAACTTGAGGATTGACAGATTTCAAAACATGATCTAGTTCCTGAAAAATTAACTCATCTATAAATGAAGGTTCGCCTGTCAACTTTTCCTCAATGGGATCAAAGTGAACCGCAGACCTGCCAAGTCTTTCTGCATACCTACTAAATCCGAAATTTTGATCAACCAATTCTTGAATCATGTCTCCCAAGTCCTCTAGATAAAGTGTACAGAAATGTCTTGCTTTATCTTGGATACCCATAGAACCAAATGCCCAGTCAAGTTCCTCTAGCTGATCAAACCGATTGCCTTGGGGAAGAAAATCTCCATCACAAATATTGTAAGCTAAAGTAGGGTTTTTATGCTGCAGAAATGATATAACCTGATCTACAGTACGAATGTATTCTTTTTCTAATTTTAGAATGCGACGGCTTTGATGAGAAATGCCAGATAGATTTTTACTTTTAGCTATTTCAAATACTCTTTTTAAACAAGCTTTTGAAAAAATTCTCAAGATAACATTCAACCCCAAATCTGATTGAAAAGAACCTATTTCAATTGTATTCAAAAATCCCTTGATATAAGCTGTAGCAGGGTAGGGTGTATTTAATTGAGTAAATGGTGGTGTAATTAATAAAACCGAAGTATTCACGAAGCTTTTTTTGTGCAATTTCGGAATTTTTATTTAAAAATCGATTTGTTTACCATTTCAAACGCCTTACAGGTTGTCAAGTCCTATCAAAATGAAATTGGAAGCTTATTTTCTCATTTATATTTTCAAATTAAAAGCTGAAATTTCAAATAGCAATAGGATATGGGGTTGATTAAAATTAATAAACTTCAGCTATGAAGTGAAACAAAATTGTACATGTTAACCTTGTCTATTATAAATGGTACTAGTTAAACTAGAAAGTTTCCTTATTTTTAAAAAATCTTAACAAAAACCTAACCTAGTTTAAAAAATGAAATCAATTGTAAAGCATTCTGCCATTTTTATCTTGGCGATGAGTAGTACTTCACTATTTGCACAACAGAAAGAAGTAAAACTTCCACCAGAAGCTACTGAGTTTTATCAACCTGTTCCCAGAAAAGTTACTCCTGGCCAAGAGAATAATATGGCACCAGATGATGCCATTGTTCTATTTGATGGATCAAATTTGAATCAGTTCGAAAGTAATCGTTCGGAAGGTGGGGCAGCACAATGGACTTTGTCTGATGGTGTCATGACTGTAAAGCCACGCACAGGTGATATCAGAACCAAAGAAGCTTTTGGAGATATGCAGCTTCATATTGAATGGTCTTCCCCAACGGAAATCAAAGGTGAAGGTCAAGGAAGAGGTAATTCTGGTGTGATCATTATGGGGCACTATGAAGTTCAAGTATTGGATTCATATGAGAGCAAAACTTACACAAATGGTCAAGCAGCTAGTATTTATAAGCAGTTTCCACCACTTGTCAATGCCATGAAAGCTCCTGGTGAGTGGAATACTTACGATATTTTCTTCACGGCACCAAGGTTCAACAAAGACGGTATGGTAATCAGTCCAGCTAAAGTGACAGTTGTACACAACGGTGTATTGGTACAAAATGCTGTAGAACTAAAAGGGCCAACAGAATATATTGGCATACCAAACTACAGAGCACATGCTGAAGAGCTACCCTTTGTACTCCAGGATCATGGTGACCTAGTAAGTTATAGGAATATTTGGGTACGAAAACTTTAAGCATCTAAGGATTTGATGAATTCCTCATAATCATCTTGTGTGTCTATATCGATTGACCCTTGGTCAAAATTAAAAATTTCACAATCATGAAGGTGCTGAAGAATAATTTTCTTAGCACCTTCACTACTTTTTAGCTCCATTATGCTTTTGAAGTATCTTTCGCTAAAACTTACAGGAACTCCTATGGTATTATTATAACTACAGGCCCCTATATTTTTTGCTTTAATGTTCAATAGGTTGTTTAATAACTCACTATAAACAAATGGCTGGTCACAAAGCATGATAGTTACAAGGTTGATATGGTATTTATCGATCAAATGATTTAATCCAGCTTGAATGGAGCAAGTCATTCCTTCCGGCCAAGACTTATTTACTATCACATCCACTCCAGAAAAATTAACTTGTGATTGTATCTTTTCCTGATTTGCACCAAGCACTACTGCTATGTGAGAAGCATTACTCTTTTTGGCTACCTTCAAAGAGGTTTCTAGAAGCGTATCACCTTTGATTTTGAGAAGCTGTTTTGGTCTTCCTAGCCTGGAGGAGTTCCCAGCTGCTAGGATCAAAATTGCAGTTTTTTTGAAATTCTCATCATTCATGAATGGGTCCTGATTTTAATCTCAATGAATATGGTTCAGTTTTGTTTAAAACTGACTTGATTTCTGCTAAAATTGATAATGCAATTTCTTCAGCTCCTTCTGCACCAATGTTTAAGCCCACAGGACCAAAAATATTGCTATCGAGGTACTTTTGATTTTCTTCTGTCAAAAATGAAAACAATTTTTGAGTTTTCTTCTGAGGCCCTAAAATACCAATATAAGGTAAAGGATAGTGTAATAGTTGTTTCAAAACCCTTAATTCATAATCAAAATTGTGAGTCATAAGAAGTGCAACCGTATTTGAATCAATATTTAATTTTCCCACTATATCCTCAGCAGATCCTACTGTGATTTCATCAGCGGTGGGAAACCTTTCAGCAGTAGCATATTGCTTTCTACCGTCTACAAGAACTAATTTCCAACCTAATACATCTATCATTTTGGCAAGAGGGATGGTGTCATTTCCAGCACCAAATAACACAACCTGAACAGTAGGGGATATAACTTCTATGAAAACCTCCAGATTTTCATTTAAAGATACTATGGTAGATTTGCTAACACTATGAATTTTAAGTATTTGATATAAGCTATCCATTACAAAATCAGAGATATTTTCTTCATTCATGGAAAAATTATCAGATCTGGATAGCAGTACTGTTCCGATTTGAACGGATCTCGAATTGGTTATCGAAAAAACGGTAAGAAGTTTAGAAGAAATCCGTTTTTCTAAAGCTTTTTCAATTAAAAGTACAGGGTTATTTGGGTTTTTGTAATCCAACGGCTCCAAAAGCACATAAATAATTCCATTGCAACCAAGACCCACTCCAAATTTCTGATCATCTTCATCTGTAGTATCATATATAGCCAGCATGGATTGTCTTTGGAACATTACTGCTTGAGCTTTTCTCAAAGCATCACCTTCCAAGCAGCCACCACTAATAGCCCCTGTAATCTGACCTGATTCAGAGACGAGCATTCTTGCCCCTGGTCGACGATACGCAGACCCTTCGACCTTCACGACTGTAGCCAAAGCGCAATTGATACCAGTTGATTTATAAGAATAGTATGCGTTTACAATAGATTGAAGTTCTTTCATAAAAATTGATACAAATTTCAAATAATTTCAAGATTCTATAATAAGATACAATCATAATTCAACGAATCCTAGGGTAAACTTACTGTTCAAAAATGAATAAATGAATAATTTGAATAAATACTTATTGCCTTACTATAGGAATTCTTCAAAAAAACTTAGTATTTTGTAACATATGGCAAAATCTAGAGATACCTTTAATAAGAAAGAGAAGGAAAAGTTAAAACAAAAGAAAAAACAAGAGAAGCAAGATCGTAAAGATGCGAGAAAGTCCGAAGAAAAATCATCGGGTTTCGAGGATATGATCGCTTATGTTGATGAGTATGGCAATATTGTAGATACGCCACCAGATCCGACAAAAAAGCGTGAAGAAATCGATGTTGATAGTATTGAGATTGGAGTTCCAAAATACGCTGCATCTGAAGATGATGGTGCAAGTGTAAGAAAGGGAAAAGTGACATTTTTCAATGAGTCTAAGGGCTATGGCTTCATCAAAGATGAACAAACCCAAGAAAGTATCTTTGTACACATCAATGGATGCTTAGACAAAATCCAAGAAAATGATAAGGTTACTTTTGAAACCGAAAAAACACCTAAGGGACTTAGTGCTATAAGTGTGAAACTTGTTTAACAATTATTCAAATGAAAATTCCAAGTCTTGCTGAAATCAAGAAAGAATTATCATACCTCAATGATCAGGAACTAACAAACCTGATCATTGATTTAAGTAAGTTTAGTAGGGACAATAAGGCTTATTTGTTTTTCAAATTATTTGAAAGAGATAATCCTAAGATTTTTGTGGAAATGGTTCAAGATGAACTGGAACAAGATTTTAGGAAATCCAATTCAAGCAATTTTCATACAGCGAAGAAGGCAGCGCAAGCACTACGCAGGAAGCTTAATAAGCACCTTAAGCTAACTAAAGATATTTCTGCTCAAATAGAGCTTATCATTTTTTTCTGTAAAAATCTGAAAGCATATGGATACTTGTATCATGGACATCCTGTGATCCAAAATTTGTACGATGCTCAAATAGGAAAAATCCGCACACTCATTGGCAAGCTTCATGAAGATTTACAGTATGACTATGAAGAAGATCTTGCGGTTTTAGGATGATACGTATTTGGTTACGAGTTAAACTCTAAACCTCGTTAAGGTATTTTAACTTTTCTGGGTGCATTGATAGAAACCTTCACATTAAGATTGCTGTTTTCCTGATATGTTCAAATCATCATGCCTTGCTTTGCTTTTGTGCTTTCACTTTGTCTTCAATTTAACAGCGCAAGAAGTATTATTTCAACTTTCACCTCAAAATCAACTCATAAACTCATCCATATATGAAATAGTCGAGGTAAAAAATGCTCGATCAAAAGGGGAGAAGATTGGATTGGTATATCAAGACGGCAATAAGCCTGTCAATGCTCGTTTTGCTAATCCTATAGAGAATGAATTGTTAGCATATTTTTCAAATTCTACCAATTCAACTGGTGGTCAGACACAAAAAATAATAGTAATTGTAGAAGCTCATGATTTGAATGAACAAAAGCAGGCAAATCAAATTGTAGAAGGGGAATTGAAAATAAAATTTGGCTTCTATGTCAAAGGTAGTTTTGAACCTGTTCATCTCTTAGATTTTGAAGGAGGGATGAGCTACAAGCGATCTATAAATAGGGTAGATCTCATTCAGAATGTTATACAGCAAGCCTCTGATAATGCTTTGAAATACTTCGATCAGTGGATCAATACCCAAGCCATGACAAACAGGTCTTTGGCAAATAAAGTCAGGTTAGAGCTACATCAACCTATGCTTAGAAGTAGTTCTGATACAGTGTTTTATAATTCAAAAAGAAGATTAAGTTGGCAAGATTTTACAGCTAAACCACAGGCTGTAAATAGGTATAATGCATTGATTTTTACAAGTTTGTCTATGGAAGGCAAACCTTATGTTGAAGATGCAACTATAGTGCTACCTTTGATCATAAAGGTGTATATGTTACCAGATCAATCATGGGTTAAAAATAAAGATGATTATTCTTTGAACCATGAGCAGCGTCACTTTGACGTGACTAAGGTTGTAGGAGATAGGTTGCAACAAAAGTTGGAAGGGCTTGAATTAAATCCTGAAAACTATGAAGGACTTGTCAATAGTGCTTATTTGGATGCTTACCGAGAGATGAACCATTTACAGAAACTTTATGACAGCCAAACCAATCATGGACGAGATACTCAAATGCAAGAAAAATGGAATAAGTACCTTGATAATGCTTTACAGGGAGATTGGAGGAATATTGACAGCGTGTTGAAGGAAATTTGAATTTGATCATTGAAATTTTACTGCAACGCCTGAAATATGGATCATATTTCCCTTGGTTTCCATACGGACATTGATAAGACCATTGGCGCCATCATCTTGAGCTTTTTGAATAAGTGATTTCATAAGAGAATTTGGGCTCATAGGAACACCACCACGAACTTCGATAAAGCTCAATTCTTGAAAATCTTTATCCGGAATTTTTGCCATGTAGATTTCCATGGATTCATTGTCGTGATTTAGTTTAGAGATGCTACTTGTCGAAGTACAACTTGAGATCATGATCAAGGCAAGTATTAAGAGAAATGATCTATTCATGATATGGCAATTGATGGTTAGGATAATTATAATGACGAAAAAACTGAATCATAAGTTTTTAATGATTGTTTCATTAAGTTATATAATTTACATTATGTTAAATAGATTGGGTCTTGTCTTCTATCATAGAAACCAGTTTTACCAAAAGTCAAAATTGAATTCGAACAAAACTCAATTCATCATCGATATTTTGATAAATCCACACCGCTCCATCCTTAGTAAAATATTTTGGTAGTCCTATCTTGTTAAGTTCAGGTATTTCTTGATCTAACATATGATTGAAATTCTCATCAAAAGTCGATATATATAATGTGCTGCTGGCAATTTCAGGCAGTAAATGCCCTTCACGATCTTTTTCTCCATATATTACAGAAGCAGACAGCCTTATATATAGCTTATTTTTATTGTCAAATACAAATGGACCATATGCTATTTGACTCCTATAGCTTTTTAAAGCCTTTTTTCGATCCTCAATGGAGTTATTCAAATCTCCCTCAGTTGTAGGTTTAACTTTTGATTCAAAAAGTACAGATTTGTATGCTATTGAAATCAAGGAATCTTTTAGTGGATACAGTACATGAAAATCATTAGCGTACTCATGAGAAACAATAACATGATCATTTATACTTTTAATATAAAGTAATGGATCCCAGTTGTTATAACTGCTTAAATCACCTAATGTGTAGGTTCTATAGTTATCATTGGGATCAATGTTGTGGATAACAATAGAGTTTTTAGAACTATTAAGGTGCCTAAGTGAAACTGAATTGGTTTTGTCATTAATTACAATAGCAAAAACCTCCTTCGGATAGTTAGGGTTCACTGTTTGATAATCTATTCTTTCTTCATCTAACAGTCCCCCATTTTCTTTTTCGATAGCAAACCAATCAAAGCTTTGCAATAACTTCCCACTTAAGCTATAAATTCCAGAACGCTCTCCCCCTAAAAAAAGCTGCTGATCAGAGGTAACTTTGAGGTCAGTAGTCCAAAAGCCTGTGCCATTAGGCCCTTCTTGCTCGAAAGGGATGATTTTTTCAAGCTCCAAGCTATTTAGATTGATTTGTTCGACTTGGTTGGCTGCATTATTAAGATTATAATACATCCCATCAGAATCAGAATAATCAGATGTATACAATCTCATTTTCAAATAAATAATTTCATCTTTTGAATCTATGTACACCGTATCAATGGAATACCTTAAGGCAGAAAAGTTCTCTTTCACAACTTCACTCCTACAAGATGTTAACAAAGACAACCCAATTCCAAAAAAGTATCCCAAAAGCAATCTTCTATTTATCATTAGTAAAATATTTTGGCAGTATATATATTTTCTAAAATTAATCAAATAGTCAGGAAGACACTTTATGGTTAACTAGATTTAACTATGCTACCCGTAAAGCATCTTTAAAACATGGCGGTTATGTTGATCAAGTCTTGATGTAATATCAATGCTATAATCGATATAGTATCGATCTATGGCGTTCGAATAAAGAATATAAAGACATTATATATGTATATTTTTAAAAAGTTAGTAATCGGGTAGGAGAAACGGGATTAATTCCCGTTTCGACCTCCCACACCACCGTACGTACCGTTCGGTATACGGCGGTTCCTTGCTTTACGCCCTCTAAGAGAACGGGTTGACGTTGTTTTCAGTTAT
>NZ_JAKZGP010000067.1 GCF_022549775.1 Belliella filtrata
ATCCAACAATGGAGCTGAAAACTTCTGTGTTATAAGATCCGTCGTGGATACCCTGATCAAACGTTCGGGAAATATCTTAGAAAATCTAAATCATATAGCTAATTTACAACCTGAGTAGTTACAATATTTTTATTCAAAATTTCACCAAAAAATCAGCTTAATATTAAAATCTAAACCCTTATTCTTTACCCAATTACAAACCCTTAATTCATCAGTAATCAACCGAATTTTCATCACTTACTTAGAGCAAGGATACATTGCTTTGCTTTTTCGAGTAAGGATGTTTAAAAAATGAATGACTCATTCAACCCAATTTCCATAATAACCAAACAAGGAGGTCATAACAACCCCTCATCGTCAAATGAATAGTAGTTTGAATTGTGATTCATTAGCTCTTGTTTAAAAATAGTAAGACGAATTAATTCAACTTCACTTTTACCCCTTCCCAATGTGCTTTCATTTTCGATAGCATTAAAAAAAACTGTAATTAGACCAATAGAAACTTCGCATCAACAACAGCTTCTAAATCATCAAAAAAGTTCGACATAATTCCGCCTCCCGCTACTACACAGGACAAACTGGAAAAATTCCGGTTTGTCCTTTTTTCACTTCCTTCAATTAGCTGATTTACAGTATGTATAAGGCTAACAACTTCATTGACCCGGGAAGTTCGATAACCCGTTCCGTCAAATACAAGTTTTTCGGGAAATATCGAACTTATGATCTGTCTTTTTATCTGTATTTCGGCACTTTTATACATCTGACTAAGGTTTTGAAGTACTTTCAACGCCTTGTCAAGCAGTTGATCTATGCTGATTATCTGAGTTGCCGTTTCGGCCAGTTTTCCTTCCTACATATCCAGTTTTCTACGAGACTCCTCTTTGATTAGCCTGTAGTCTTCTGCGTCAAGCAAATTGTCCAGAAACTTCTCCCGCGCGCTTCCGAGGCGCTCATTATGCCGTTTGATTTCACTGAGAATCTCCTGTTTGGCGGTTCTTCCACCCGCTGTGAATTTTGTATAAACGTCTTTGATGACTTTGCGGTAAAGTTCCTTTGCGGCATTATGCAACCGGAATCGCTTAAGCTCGTTTTCAAAAAGTCCGTTGGCAACATTCGCCCGGGTTCTGAATCCGCAGGCTGATACGCAATGGTAGTAAAAGTAGTGTTTCTTTTGCTGACTGGTAGATGCACTTCCCGTCAATTGTTTTCCGCACTTTGGGCATACCAGGAAGTTCCGTAACGGCAGCATTTCATCCGTATCAATCTTTGCTCTGGGCTTCACTGTTCTACCATCAAGGACTTCCTGCACCTTGTAAAAAAGTGTCTCTGAAACAATGGGTTCATGTTGTCCGGGCACAAGCTGATATTCCTCATCCTTATATTTGGGAACCTCTATTTTGCCACAATAAACGGGATTGCGAACCACGGTATAAAAAAAGCTTTTGCTGCATTTCAGACCTTTTTTGTTGGCCATTTTACGGATCTGATCCGTAGAGTACTGCCCTAAGGCCAGTTCCTCAAAAGCCCATTTTAAAATACTTGCATCCGGCTCTTTGGGAACAATGGATTTACGTCCGGCTTCATCCGTCCGGTTTATATAGCCTCTCGGGGCTACTCCCATCCACCTCCCTTCTTTTCTCGCCCGGCGCATGCCATATAGCGTATTCAGTGCTCTGCGGTCATTCTCTACTTCGGGGGCAGCGAGGTAAAAGGCCAGCATCATCTTGTTTTCGGGTACGGAAAGATCAAGAGGTTGTTCCACTGCTTGTGGCTCCACACCCAGTTTTTCCAAAGTATTTATCATTTGATAGGCATCCCCTGCATTTCTGCTGAATCTATCCCACTTGGTAAACAGAATGAGATCAGGATTTTTGCGTCGTTTACGCAACTCCAACAACAGTTTTTTCCATTCAGGGCGGGAAAATGTCTTGGCTGAATGGTCTTCCTGAACCACCTTGCTTATCTCTATTCCATTAAGCTGGCTGTATTTTCTCAGTATTTCTTCCTGATGCCGCAGAGAATACCCTTTGTCTGCTTGTTCGTCTGTGCTTACCCTGATGTATAGAATCGCTGTTTTCATTGCCTGAGGTGTTTTTGTTGATGTCGTCTTCTTCCTTACAAACTTGCTGTACTGCAATTTCGGCCATTTTATAGAGAAAGTCCAGTATACCTTCTGCCTGCTTGTGATTAATCTCCATTCCGTGGCGTTTGTAAACCCTTATTGCCATTTCCGGTGTCACATTTCTATTCTTTGTTTTCATTCCCGCCCTGTTTGGTTTCAGCATAGGGGGCAAAGAACGAAACCCGGAGAGAAAATTTATCACACCGCCAAATCGCAGTGTGAGTTTTTTTGTCGGGAACACTGACAGTTCTCCCCCATGTCTAACCGTTAAGCCGCAAAAATGGCCGCGCAGAGGGGGCGGCAAGATTTTACGAAAAAAAATACGACCCGGTAGGGTGGAGATTTTTTTCCGTTAACCGAAGGCTTGATCTTGCCAGGGAAAGGGAGGACATACCTTTGCGCAACGGTTGGATGTGGGGTTTAAATACTTTATAAAAAAAGGAAAGCTTTACATCATCTTTGCTTTCAAAAGATCCATTAACTCTTGTTTTTCCTTTTTCATATCTTCTATCAACCCCTGCAAATGCTTAATTTGCTCTTCATAGAATGATTTTTTATCAGGGTAAAAATGCTGATTAAATATTGAGTCTGAATGCACCTGAAATTCCTTATTCATGACCCTAACCCCATTTATTTCTTCATCAAGAAACTCTTCTGTATTTTCGCCCAGAATAGTAGCAATTTTCTCCAAAGTCTCAGGAGTAACTCTTCTTTGTCCTCTCTCTATTCTCGCATATACCGGTTGAGACATTTTAAGCTGTGAAGCCATGTACTGTTGCGTAATCCCCTTCTGCTTGCGAGTTCTTCTTATTTTATTGGTGTCGATCATGGCAAAAAATATTGAAGCGTTTAATCAGGGGTTAAAAGTAAAAAGAAATGAGTTACCACAATTGTCTTTAAGCAATACCTCAAATCAAAATTTCAATTCAAATATAGGTACAAAAAATGAATAAAACAGAATATAATTCCGATAAATGAAATAAAAGCAGAAAATATTCTATCCGAGAATTAACTTTTTGTATTACATTTGTCTTGTCAAAGTTTAATTTTTTAACCCACATCGTTGATCAGCCGCTATAAGACCAGGGGATTTTTTGACAGGAAGATTGAGGCTGCGGATCATTTTTGGAAATTATGAGCGTTCATGAAGAATCCTTTTTTAGTATTAGGTGTTTTTTTATCAATTACAAATTGTGCTCCAGAGAAAACCATAAATCATCCTGAACCAACCTTGGTTAATGGGTACCTAATGGTTCTTGGAACAAATGATACCATAAGAGATCGTCCTTATAAAATAGCTCTATTACGTAATTCGAGGCGGAAAGTTTATGATGAAACATATACCGATGATAATGGCTATTTTGAGCTTGAGCATATAAGTGAAGAAGGGGACAATCCTGTCGTATATGAATTGAGATTTGATGATCATATTCCCGATGAAACGTTTACAGGAGAAATAGCTGTATTTGTTGATACATTAGCACCAAACTCCGGAGTATCTCAATTACGACCAGGAAGTTACAAAGGCAGAGGTGGCTTCAGTTCAGGTTTCCAAAGCTGGGCAAATGTAACTTTAGAGAAAAGAGCATGGTTAGAACTTGAAGTTGAGAACATTGATCCTCAGTTAGGTGACCAGATTCGAATAAAATTTGTTAGTCACCGAGCGGGGACAGGAAGTTGGGAACACACATTTTACCACGGTCAGCACTGGAAAATTATTTTACCGGGAGTAGGCAATGTCGAAAATATCCTTGAGTATTCTGTGAAAATTGAAGATGGTTTCGTCCCCAAGACTGAGCGGATTCTTCTCGGAGAAATGGATACAACATATTTTAAACTGGAATACTAAAAAGCATATACTTTTATGAGATGGATCATTACTTTATTGACTTTCATATCCTTCTTGAAGCCACTAACAGGACAAGAAATCATTGGAGCAATGGTTGAAATGGATGTTGATAAGAATCTCTTCCGGGCATTTATTCAAGTTGGTGAAGATAAAATGTACCGAGGTACCATATTATCTGTTAGTGATACTGGAATTGTAATAGCAGAAGCAAAGTTTAGTAAAAGCAAGCTCATTTCAGGAGACAGGTTGGTTCCGGTATCATTTTTTCCTTCAAAAAATATTCAATACTTAAATATTCGCAAGAGGAACAGTATGAGAACCAAAAATGTACTCTCGGCTTCAGGGGTTGTGCTGGGAATTGGAATAGGGTTTCTTGTCAATTCCGATTCAGATCCAACCAATAATGCATTATATGGCGCGGCTATTGGAGGCTTAACCGGAGTTATTTTAGGTAGAATAACAACAACCCGGATATACGAGCTGCAAATTAATGGAAATGAAAGTGTGTATTTAGAACATCTCCGTGAGTTTCAAAAATTCTCACCGGATAGTTTACCTTCTGAACGTCTTTTTATCCAGAACGGGATTCGCTTTGGTTACAACACTAAGAGCGACTTTTTTAGGAATTCTCAAAGTTGGTGCAATATGCTTTTTGAAAAAAGAGCATCGTCAAAAAATACTGCTTCAAGGTTTGTAGATCAAACAAGAACTATCTATGCTGGTCATAAGGACAAGTCAAAAGGGAAGGCTTTATTTTACGAAGGCCAGCACTGGAAAATTGTATTTCCAGATGTAGGCAATATGAATAATCACAACAATTACTTGACGGGACATAAGGATGGGATATTCCACCCAAGATATATGGTAAAACTTGGTGAAATGGATACCACGTATTTTAAACCTGAGTATTAGCCAAAAAAAGACAGCGGCGTAGTGTTAGGCCACTACGCCGCCTGTAATTGATTTTTTCATTAACTCCAAAAACCAATTTTAAATGAAACGCAAAGTTACGATGTTTGTTTTTCTCATCGGTATGGTTCTACCCGTTTCCGGGCAGCAAACAGCCGTTGATTTTTCCGGGCTTAACAACCCCGATTGGATCCCCACTGGTATTCTCTTTGAGAACAATCCGGATTTCTGGACGTTTAACCGTAACATCCATCCCTGGTTTTATGACGGGGTTAGTGATAGTGTATGCAATAGAGAGATATTTATATCGCTATACGATTTCTTTTATTTTGCCTCATTCACACGACCCAACTCGACCCTTCCCATCATTTCGGATTCTTTGGAAAATGACATCAGAGGTACGGGAAGAGATCCATCCGAGGTTCGTCTTGGCTTAATGGAGTTTTCATATGAATCACTTTCTGATTCAGCAACTAACGCAGGAATTGTTGCTTGGGATACTGTTGATTACGTAGCATACATATTAGACAGCCTAGTGCTTTATGATACGATCTATGAAGTTGACGCTTCTGGTGATACTGTAGGTCTGCATACAATCGTTGACACAGTTGTATATTTTGATCCTGACAGTATTGGGGATTTGGTCTTCGATACACACAACCTTTTCGCTATGGCAGCTTTTAATGATCGCATTGATCTCAAAAGCCCCAATGAACCCTTTACGTTTTTCCTTGAGAGCATCTATCGGTTCCACGATGGTTCAGGTTCGGGCAACTACCAGATCAGTGTGGATGGAGGAATAACCTACCAAACACTTATCCCCAATGTGCCTCTTACATTCAACAACCACAACCTCGGCACAGGCGTCCACCAGATAAAGGTACGCAGAGATAGCCATGCAGAATCTCTAAAAGGGACATTTGGATTGGATGTTGTTGTGATGGTTGAGGTTCCGGATTATCAAATTGCCGACTTTCCACCAATTCAGTGCCCTGATCTGGATACATCAGATGGTGTAGGGACAGGAGTAGCAACATTTTTCATCAATGACCTCAGCAATGGCAGTTTGAAAAAACCCGTAATCATTGTTGAGGGCATGGATATTTTATCGTTTCGGAGTACGGAGAATGACTGGGAGTATGGAAGTCTTTCGGATACTAACCTCCAATATGGAGCATACGATTATGTCACGTTCTTTTCCGGTCAAGAGAAGGTGCGAAGAGCTTCAAATCCGTATGAGAATGGAGATTCACTGCTCCATTTTTTGATGAAAGAAAATGATTACGATGTGGTTTACGTAGACTTCCAGTCCAGCCGAACCCGGATTCAACGAAATGCCAATTTCCTGATGCGGATTATTCAACATGTAAATGCCGAATTGGAAGCAAATCAGAGCAATGAACAGATAGCTGTAATGGGTGTCGGCACCGGTGGGGTAATAGCCCGGGTAGCCCTGCGCGAAATGGAACTTCAAAACTGTTGCCACAACACACGTATGTTCACCTCATTTGATGCTCCCCATAAAGGGTTCAATATCCCCTTGAGATTGCAATACTTTATGGATCATACCAGAGTACGCTTTTACATGCCTAGAAACAAACGGATCAGGACATTTTATCAATATGTGGTAAAGAATCCTTTGTTTGCCCAACTTCTAATTGAAAACATTGATGAAGACGATGCCCAGCACTACGGAAATTTCATGAACTACCTTAATGAAATAGGTATGCCTGAAGCGCCAAGGAATTTTGCTACAACCAACGGGAATGACGGAGGGATAACCCAACATATACAGGATGGAAATACAAACTTAATTATGCCCGGAGATAAATTTTTTGAACATACGGTCAAATTTTTTGCTCCTGTGGTTTTTCCCACTACCCAAAATGTAATGCCATCTTTAATTGCGGGCTTAGTGTTGACCGGTCCTAATAATTTTTATTTGGCTCATGCAGTTCCATACTTAGGCGGTGAAGGTGCACAGGGAGATTTAGAGATATATAAATATGGACCAAGCATTTGGGTGAATACCGGACACCTTGCCCTCCATTATACCCTTTGGACAAAAGGGTTATTTGGATTGAAAGCGATTGTTACAAAGCACCTCGTAGCATTAGCGTCTGCTGTGATGAGCGGATGTACATTTTGCCCACCTATTATTTTTACCTCTGAGCAGGTTCAAAAAGTCCTATATGGGGGCTTCATCACAACATTGCTGGTGGCTAACCAACATTTAAATAATACACTAAATGGAGGAAGCTGGATGAACGTTCAAGAAACACCTTTTCCTACACTTGCCTATGACCGTGCACCGGGAGGGCGTTATGATTTTCCCGAACTACTCAACAGACGTTCTCAGAAGAGTATAGGAGATATAGACCGCCCTGAACATGGATTTGTTTCAGTTTTGAGCGCCCTCAACATTGATAGTACAAATCTGACTATGGATGTTCTATATGGTTTTCAAAGTACTGATCATAGCAAGTAGATGCCCTTTGAAGATTATCACTCAGCAATAAACTATCAATCCGTTCATCATAATGAAAATCACAGCTTATTGACTCTTGGTACAACTGAAAATAAGGGAAATATTCGCTGGTTTATGGAAAAACTAAATGTTACGTACAGTCCGGCAGCCCCATCTTCACAAAGCATTATCGTATTACAGGGAGAGACCATGAACTATGGTGTTCCCGGAGGAGGAAATATGACTCCCCCGGAAACACGGCTGCGCAATATGGACATCCTTGCCAACGGTAAAGCAGCAGTCAATTCGCTCGACAATGTAGGGCTCCCCTTCCAGCAATTACTCCCTCCTGTTGGTGGAAGCTATTTTTCAGTATCAACACAGGCTTCTGAATGTGGGGGAACATACTGCAAAGTTGATAATGATGGTGTCTTTCAGGTTGGAGAGTTTTTTTCATCAGCTCCTACATCTTCAACCACAGGTCAGGCTATCTTCCTTGAAAACTCCACCCTTGAAATTTTACCGGGCGGAAAACTGGTGATTGAAAGACAATCCCGCCTCATTATCGAAGAAGGGGCTACGCTTATCATACATCCCGGAGCGGAGATCTATCTCAATGATGCCACAGCTATATTGGAAATCAAGGGAAAGATTGAACTGAAAGACAATGCCGTGTTTACTTTTACCTCTGAGGATCCTGAAAACTATGGCCATGTGATCTTCAACCAGCGCCAGTGGGATGATGGAGGTGAAATACCCGTAGAAGAGTACTGGGAAGTGGGAGAAAATGCCAGCCTTGAATTTCAAGGTGTTGGGCAGCATGGTAAAGTATTGATGGAATGCAAGCAGAATTTTCGTTCCAAAGATCTTTCATTGATAAAGATCACAAATGGAACAGTAGATATCCACGAGCATATCACAGCCAACCTTACAGCAAATTCTTTGTATCTGGAGTATCTAAGGGTTAAAGGACACGCTGAAAACAACCATCCTCATCATGGAATTCAGGTTTGGGGGATGAACCACCAAACTGCCCATATCCGTTTCAATAAATTTCAGGATGGTGCATGGGGCATTCGTGGATACCAGCTTGGGGAACAAATTCCTTTGATGGTGCTGCAATGTGACTTTACCAATAACGAAAATGCGCTGTACTTTAACAATGGGTCTTTTTGGGTGCATAGCTGTACGTTTGACAGTTCTTCTGAAGGCATAGTGTCGGAAGCGGCTTCAGGATCCTCCACCGTAGAATCCAGTCAGTTCAATGGGACACATGCTCCTATTGTTGTAGAATCAGATGTAAGTTCCTCTTTGGAAGTTCGAGGTTGCGATTTCGATGGAAGCGGGACTGTTCATGAAACAGCTATCCTTCACAACACCATAGACCTGCGATTGAAGTGTTCGAAAATTGAAGATTATCACATTGGCATCAATACAATCAATGCAAGTGTAGACCTGAGTAATGATGGAGGGAACCGTATTTACTCAACAGTTTTTGCAATACTGCTGGATGAAGCAACGTCTATTTACTTTCACAATGGTGAAAATATCTTGGCAGGGAACATTATTGATGTTTTAGGCGACTTGGCGTCTACTGATCCGCTAGTTATGGTCAACCACAACGGGGGGGATAAAATCAATGCATTGGACAACAACCTTCAGGCTACGTCTACCGGCTTTAAAACACATATTTTTGAATCCGGTACCTCAACACCTATCCCACTCCATTGCCAAAGTTTCCATCTCACACCGGATTGCCGGGAGCCAAGCATTGTTATGAATCATCCTTTTGACACCCTAATCGGCAATATACCAACGGATATTTATGTAGATGTTGAGGGTGTATCTATGCCGTTTTCACTAGGCCTGTTACAGGTTACCGGTGATGTATTCAACAACGAAGGATACGAAGCGCACCTCTATGACGCACTTGTCGATGTTCGAAACATCATGGATGAAGTGTCGCAACAAGTGTATTCAGGAAGTTCGGATGGAACCAAAAAAGCCTTCCGTATAGGGTTTTCCATGATGTTTGATATTCTGCGTAAGTGCTATCACTACGATGTCCTTCAGGCCGTAGGAGCCGATCCAGGCGCTCCGGTCAATCCCTATATCAACTCGATGAACAACTACATTGACGACATCATCGGTTTTATTCCGTCCGGTGCTGATTACGATGAACAAGTGGCTATCCAGCACATCATCCGGGCACATGTGTACAGGTTAGCACAACACCACCAGTTTGCCCTGTATGCCTTGTCTCAGGTTGGAGGTGATATTTCCCCGCAAACGGAAGACCGCAAAGAATACTGGAATTGCTTGATATATTGGGAAATGGAAATGCTGCTTGGCAACATCACCATGGAAGACTACAACCAGCAGTTTATCACCTGCGGCATGATGTTCAGTCCGTATAAGACCTATGAGGACGAAGATCGGTTTGCGGAATGGGAAGAAAAGGTAAAAAGGGAGGGACAGCTTTCCATTTACCCCAACCCCGCAATGGACAATATCTATGTGCGTATGGAGAACATTGCCTCCCCTGAAGACGAAGTGGTGATCACCATAACAGCATCAGACGGGAAAACGGTACTCACCCGTAAAGAACAGTCCTCATTCCTGATCGGAGTCAATGTATCAGAGCTCTCACAGGGAGCCTATACATTGACGGTCAAAACACCTTATAAAACGCATAACGGGCAGTTTTTGATCGCCCGCTAAAGAGTGGTTCTTGTTTTAGTTTTTTCTATTCTCAAAAAGCCTGGTCGTATTGACCGGGCTTTTTCTCAATTACGGTTTAAATGCTTTGCTAAATCGTTCAGAACCTCAAACATATCTTGTATTTTATCCCCCACTCCACAATAGTTTTTTGCTACTTTCTCCGCATACATCAATTTCTCCTCAGGATTTGAAGTGGAATTGAAATACCGGGTGATCTGGTTGATGTTGATGCCAATGGACTGGAGTTCGTTTCTGATTCTTGCAAGCTTTAATTTAACCTCGTGCAGGCTTGCATCATACGTGTTAACGGTGATCTTTTTCTTGAAAAGCATATCTCGGATCAGCTCACTTAGAGTCTGACAATAGGTGCTTTTTTGAAGAAGCCTTTCAAGTTTTGCGTCTTCTTTTTCAGTGAACCTGATGGTTCTTTTTATTGGGTATTCTACGGCTCTTTTTTTCATGGTTTCTTTGGCTTTAGATAAATCCGACTTCGGAGGATTTATCCCCCTCTGCGACTTTGGAGTGGGAGGCAAGATTGGATTGGCGTCCGACAATCCTACATCTTGCTGATTGCTCAAAAATGCAATCCATGACCTTGAAAGGATTGTGACAAATCTTTGGTATTGTATCCATTCATGACGATTTAATTTTGGTTTACGGGTCAAAATTGAGGCCTCTTAGGAAGTTTTTTTCTCACTGTGGTTTGGAAGTGGGTGTTTTATTTTGGACGACCTATAATCATTCTAAAATTAGACGCTTAGGAGGGTAAAAGCCTTTAGGTGTTTTTTGCCAAAAAACATGGGTGGAAGAGGAAGGTTTTGTATTTTTGAAAAAAATAGACATGACAATAGATCAGATATTTACAGCAATTGGACTCGTTGGGTTTGGTGGACTTCTCAAAAGTCTTTTTGACTTTTTAATTGCATCAAGAAAGGCAAAACAAGAATCAAAACACGCATTAAAAGAGGTGCGTTACAAAGCAATTATCTTGTTATGTTATGCTCTCGTCTACTACGACAGAGAAAAAACAACTTTCATCATCAATCGACCTGACATTAACTCGGTTGAAAGACTAAGGAATGAGGTTCATGTAGAATTTATCAATATGTCACTATTTGCTTCAGATAAAGTCATTCTTGAGATAAAGCAATTTTTAGGAAAGCAGGATAGCCAGACATTAAATAACCTTGCATTAGCAATGAGAAAAGACCTGTATGGTATTAGGACAAGTTTGAAAGGAAATCACTTTGATCTTGGTCTATAGCTTAGGCTTTTTACCCTTCCCTATGGTTCGTTTTTGCTTCTTAGCGTATGGAATTAACCGGTCAGGAAATTGCACTGCCTTCTCCAGTTGCGTTTTGATTTCATCCCATTTTTGTTGGCGTTTCTTCATATAGGCAATAGGAACAGTGAAGTCAATATCTTCGTGGTATAACAAAGCTTTTTTAGCTATTTCCCCACTAACTTCCTTGTACTTCTTTTCATAAGCCTCAAGCATACTTTGCAAAGAAAAGTGTTGGAGCAGGCATGAAACATCTACAAAGTCCTTTAACCGGGAACCATCTTGTACAATGGCATTAAACTTCATGGCCGCGATATCTTTTAACGACACCATTCGTATTCCATCAACTGAGCCAACCGGATTAATCAGGGGATATTTATGAGCAATCAGGTCAACCTTAACATCATCTATATATCCCAAAAAAGTATTTGTCTCAACGTACGACACCTCAGCCTTGTATTCATCCACAAGGTAATCGCACATTTTTGGAGCGCCAAAATCATTGCCTGTAAATAAATCAATGTCAATAGATATACGATGCCCCAATTGCAGTGCCAATGCCGTTCCGCCTACAAGATAGAAATCCTGTAAGTGTTTGTCGAGCATTAAGCGCTTGATCAGAGCCAATGTTGCTTCCGAGATTGTTTGCGTTTGTAGCATTTCAATTCTTCTGGTTTTATTTTAAAAGTATCTGCCACTTTTTCAATGGCATGGTCGCTTAAAAAAGTAATTTCATTTTTAAGTGCATGGATGATTTTTTTTCTTCCGTAATAATCGATCATCACTTTCCAGTCTTTATCCGTTCCCCGCTCAATGACCCTGGCGATAACCGTGCGGTAGCTTTTGACCCAATCCATTTTACCGTGGTCAAATTCCCAAAACAGTCTGACAGGTAAGTCCGGTTTATTGACTGCCGCAGTTTTTTGTGTGATTACTTTTCGCTCTATCATGATTTCATCCGTCTCGAAAGCGGTCTTTTGTTTGGACAAATAATTGGAAACCGTATTGTAGTTAAACCGGGGGTAATGGTTACAAAAAACCCTCAAACTTGAAAATACTTCAAACCGATTTTCTTCCCGATTTTTCCACCATGCAATGATGATACGACGGTTTTCTTTTGTGATTGCATTCATGACACAAAGATAACGAAAAAGTAGGTTGTTGACAAATATAAATACAATAGTTGTCAAATTAAGTATCTGTTTTCAACATTTGTTACGCCACCAACCTCGCCAATCTCTCCAAATCCTCTAAAAACAAGTTCGATATTTGTCCTTTAAGGGCTACTTGGTAACTCCGGAAAATGTCAAAATTGTTCGGAGTTTTTTCATTTACAGCCATTTAGGAGATTTTTGAATTTATTGGAGTTAAACAAATTCGAAGAAAATTGCCCCTTATTGTCTTTTGAATTAAAAGTCCAAAAATACTTCATTATTCAATGCATACACATTTTAATAAAAATAGCATTAGATATTCTGAAACGATTTTTTTTGCAAATAGCTTGAAAAACACCAGATACTATTTGTAAATGACTATTATAAAAAAACTAGATTAGGATGCCATAGTAGCTTTCAAAACTATTTACATTCTATTTGATTTCTGCAAAATATAGGAAAGGTAGCCTAATGATTCTAGATCCTTTGAAAGACTCAACCCTTTTGATCTATTTTAACACGAAAGCACTTTATTCAAATGACCGAATTTGGACAAAACCATGAAAAATATGAATATAGTTATTGTTTTTCATGCCAATTAAACCAAAATACCCGCCAATTATAAAAGAATTTGTACTTTTTTAAGCCTACTTTTTAAAAACAAGCATCTTTTTGAAGTTTGATTTATATATTTACCCGCCCAACATCCAATAAGTTGGCTAGTATTAATAATTTATCAAATTTATCCCACTTAATTTATGAGAAAAGTTTTACTAAGTTTTGTCTTAGTTCTCTTGTCGATTTCCATGTCATGGGCTCAAAGCCGTGTAGTGACAGGAAGGGTTGTTTCGCAAGAGGAACCAGAAGGATTACCTGGAGTTAATGTAGTTGTTCGAGGAACAACTAATGGAGTAATCACGGATTTAGATGGAGGATACTCCATTGAGGTACCAGATGCTAACGCTACACTGGTTTTTAGTTTTGTAGGGTTTAACACCAAGCAAGAAGTCGTAGGTAATAGGTCGGTTGTAAATGTTACACTGAATCCTGATACTCAAAACCTTGATGAAGTAATTGTAGTAGCATATGGTACCGCTGATAAAGGTAACTTTGTAGGTTCTGCCATATCAATTAAATCAGATCAAATTGCAAATAGACCAATCAATAATGTAGCAAATGCAATAGAAGGTCAATCACCAGGTGTAATCACGACTTCAGCATCAGGACAGCCTGGATCTACTCCAGGAGTAAGGATCAGAGGTATTGGCTCTGTTAATGCGAGTCAAAGCCCTTTGTATGTGGTCGATGGTGTCCCTTTTGATGGAGAATTGTCTAGCTTGAACCCTAATGATATTGAAGATATGACTATCCTAAAAGATGCATCTTCAACAGCACTCTATGGGTCTAGGGCTGCCAATGGGGTGATCATGATCACTACAAAGAGAGGTAAAAAGAACAAATCAAACTTTTCATTCAATATTCAACAAGGTACTGCATCAAGAGCTTTACCTGAATATGATAGAGTAAATGCTGATCAATATTATCCACTTCAATGGGAATCTATAAGAAACTCCTTAATTACTTCAGGTACTGAACCTGCCCTTGCTGCACAAAATGCATCAAATGATTTGATTCCACTTTTGGGCTATAACATTTACAGCAATGTTCCTGACGCACAAGTAGTAGATATAAATGGTAACCTTTCCCCAAATGCAATAAGCAATGTTCAAGGTTTAAACTGGTGGGACGAGATAGAAAGAGTAGGATCAAGGGGAGAGTATAATATGTCATATTCAGGTGCAAATGACAGAACTGACTATTTTACTTCATTGAATTACTTAAAAGAAGATGGTTTTATTGAGAAATCTGATTTTGAAAGAATAACTGCTAGACTAAATGTAAATACCCAAGCCACAGATTGGTTAAAAACAGGTATCAACATCTCAGGTATTAAAAGTGGTGGGAATACTTCAAGAACTGGTTCTTCTTCTTCTTTTGTAAATCCTTTCTTTACCGCTAGGGCTATAGGGCCAATTTATCCAGTATATGCGCAAAACTTGCAAACAGGTGAGTTTATATTAGATGATCTGGGAAATAGAATTTATGATTCTAGAGATTTGGTTCAACTAGGTCTTCCTTTTGGAGCTGGGAGTTCATTTACTGGTAGGCACGTAATTCAAGAGACATTATTGAATGATGACTTGTTTGATAGGATGTCATTATCAACAAGAGCGTATGTAGAGGCTACGTTTTTGAAACATTTCTCTTTTAAACTTAATGTGGCAAATGATTTCATGTCTTTTATGAGATCGACATATGATAATACCATTTTAGGTGATGGGGCTCCAGCGGGAAGAGCAAGTAGAGAGACGCGTAGAACAGATTCTTACACTGTCAATCAACTATTGTCTTACAATAATACAATTAATGAAAAGCACTTTGTGGAAGTACTACTAGGTCATGAATCATATGATTTGAATATTAATTACCAAAGAACAGCTAAACAAGATCAAGTACTTTCTGGAAATACGGAACTAGATAATTTTGTCACCATCAGTAGTGCAGTAGGAAGGTTTGACAGAGCAACGATAGAATCATATTTCAGTAGAGCGAACTATGTGTATGATGACAAATACTCATTTTCTGCTTCCTTAAGAAGAGATGGTTCGTCAAGGTTTTCACCTTCAGTAAGATGGGGTACTTTTTATTCAGTTGGTGCCGCTTGGAGCATAGATAAAGAGGATTTCTTCAGTTCAAATTTCTTTCAAATGTTAAAACTGAGAGCTGCATATGGTGAGGTAGGGAACGATAATGTTTTAAATGACAATAACACACAAAATTACTATCCATATCAAGCGCTATATGACCTAGGCTTTAATAATGCTACTGAACCAGGAATTAGACAAGCTTCACTTTCTAACCCAAATCTAAGATGGGAGAAGAATCCGACCTACGATATTGGAGTAGATTTCGCATTTGCTAACAGGTTTTCAGGTTCATTTGAATATTTTAATAGACAGTCAAGTAACTTACTGTTCAATGTGCCATTGTCACTAACCACGGGCATAGATAACATCACCAGAAATACTGGTACAATGCAAAACAAAGGGTTGGAATTTAACGTTGGTGGAAATGCTTATAGAAACAGAGATTTTTCTTGGGATTTCAACTTTAACATTTCAACTTTTACCAATGTATTTAAGGATCTTCCATTCGATGAGCAAATTTCTGGAACAAAGAAGCTTAAAGTTGGGCATGGAATCAATGATTTTTGGCTAAGAGACTGGTGGGGAGTAGATCCAGAGAATGGTGATGGGCTATATAGAGTTGATGTTTACGATCCAGCTGATGATAGACATAGAATAATAGGTTCTGATACACTAACTAGCGTGATCAATCAAGCAAGATTTCATTATGCAGGAACTTCAATTCCTGATTTTTTTGGAGGTTTGAGCAATACATTTTCTTATAAGAATTTTAGTTTAAATGTATTGGTATCTTACTCTGTCGGTGGGGATTTCTATGATGGAACCTATGCCAGTTTGATGAGCGCGGACCCTAATGGAAGAGCAGCTCACGTCGATATTTTGGATAGATGGAGGCAACCTGGTGATGTTACCAATGTACCAAGAATGGATATTGGCGGAGCCGCTCAGACTGATGGTCAATCAGACAGGTGGTTAGTGGATGGTTCGTATTTGAACTTGAGGTCAGTAAACTTTTCCTACCGACTTGACAAAAACTTACTTGATAGACTTAAAATTCAAGGTGCTACAGTTTATCTAGCTGGAGAAAACCTTGGCTGGTGGTCACAGAGAAGAGGAATGTATGTTTCAGGAACTTTTAGTGGAACAAGCTCCAATTCTTTTACTCCTGCTAGGACATTCACTTTTGGTCTTAATGTAAATCTTTAATCTTTGAAATCATGAAAAAAATAAAATACAGTTTGTTTATTTTACTTACCAGTTTTTTGGTGAGTTGTGATGAAGACTTTCTCAATACACTTCCTACCGATGCAGTATCAGAAGAATTGGTATTTGTCAATACTAGTAATGCATGGGCGGCACTCAATGGAATCCACAGGTCAATGTACGTGAGGTATGATTCTCAAGGTCAGCCCGGAGAAGGTGGAGTCATGATGTATAGGGAGATCATGGCTGATGACGTAGTAATGACTGGCCAAGCGGGGAACTGGCATGTGGGTAACTCGAGGTGGTTGACCCATATGAATGAAAATGCAGCTGATGTTAGGTTTGTTTGGAGGTTTTACTATTTGATAATAGCAAATGCTAACATGATCATTGCCAATATTGATGATGCAGAAGGTCCTCAAAGGGATAAAGATGAGATCAAAGGACAAGCCTATGCTTATAGAGCTTGGGGTCATTGGAATCTTGTGCAAATCTTTGCTGAAAGATTTAACCCAGGCACTGAAAATACTCAGCTTGGCGTTCCTTTGGCTTTAGAACCTATTACAGAAGGTGGCGCTCGTAACACAGTTGCGGAGGTTTACGAACAAGTTCATGCTGATTTAGATATGGCTTTGTCTCTATTAACCGAGAGAAGAAACTTTAAGTCTCATTTTAATGATGCAGTAGTTAGAGGTTTGAAAGCTAGAGTCGCCTTGTCTCAAAGTAATTTTCCTTTAGCAGCTCAATTGGCAAATCAAGCTAGACAAGGTTATACCCTAATGTCTCCAGCACAATTGTATGATGGGTTCAATGATGTAGGTAATCCAGAATGGATGTGGGGATCCGCACAACAAGATGATCAGCAAACCTTCTTTGCGTCTTTCTTTGCCTATATGTCTTTGAATTTCAACTCAACTGTTATAAGGGGTAATCCAAAAGCGATCAACAGTGCTCTCTATGCACAAATTCCAGACTCAGATGCGAGAAAGGGTCTTTGGGATCCAAATGCTGGCACTCCGTCTTTAAGAGATCCGTTTATAGATGAGATGACTTTGAATACCTTTGTAAAGATCAATTATATGAATAGAAAGTTCTTGGCTCAGGCTAACGCTTCATCTGTTGGGGATGTACCTTACATGAGAGCCGCAGAGATGTATTTAATCGAAGCCGAAGCTTTGGCAAGGTCTGGTCAGAATTCAGCTGCTCAAGATGTTTTATTTAGCTTTGTATCAGTTAGAAATCCTCAATATGTAAAGTCGACCAATACAGGGGAAGCACTTATCAATGAGATTATGATTCAAAGAAGAATTGAACTTTGGGGAGAGGGTTTCAGGTGGTATGACCTGAAGCGATTAAATCTACCATTAGACAGGACTGGGGCAAATCACAGCTCAATTATTATAAACAATGTATTTCAAGTACCAGCAAGCTCAAATGAATGGCAATGGAGAATCCCTATTTCAGAATTGAATGCTAATCCATTAATGGTTCAGAATCCTAGTTAAAAGTAGGTATTAATAATATTTAAGAACCTTTTCCTAATGATTTCTCCAGTCCAATTCAATTTTGGGCTGGAGTTTTTTATTTTATTTAACTCTTTTCTATCTTCATGAAAATTTAAACGTGGTAAACTCCTCGCATGAGAAAGAAAATAGCATTGGTTACAGGTGGATTTACAGGTGAGTCAGTCGTCTCCTTGAAAAGCGCTTTGGTCGTAGAAAAAAATCTAAATCTTGAATTATATGATGTCTATAAAGTTTTCATTTACCCCAATCTTTGGTATCATGAGAGTGGTTCTGGTGAGAGGTTTCCAGTTGATTTAAATGATTTCTCCTTAACCTTAGGCAAAGATAAAATCACTTTTGATGGGGTGTTTAATATTCTTCATGGTTCCCCTGGCGAAGACGGAAAGTTGGCTGGATACTTTGATATGCTCAACATTCCATACACTACATGTAATGCTTTGACTTCGGCTATCACTATGAATAAAGGGTACACCAAAGCGATCGTTCAAGGTATACCTGATCTTTTTGTAGCGAGATCTATACAGTTATTCCGACAAGATGGGGATACTGTTGATCAAATTCTTAAGGAACTTAGGCTTCCACTTTTTGTAAAACCCAACAATGGAGGGAGTAGTATTGGTATGTCTAAAGTAAAAGAACCAAATGAACTGCAAGCTGCTTTGGACAGTGCTTTTGCAGAAGACTCTCAAGTGCTAGTAGAGGAGTTTGTGTCAGGTAGAGAGTTCTCTATTGGGGTATACCATGCAAAAGGGAAAACTACTGTACTGCCAGCTACAGAAATTGTGAGTAGTAAAGAGTTTTTTGATTTTGAAGCAAAATATGCAGCTGGTGTCACTGAAGAAATCACTCCTGGTAGAATGTCTGAAGAGGAAGTTTCTAGAGTAAATAGGATCATAGCCCAAGTTTATCTAAAATTGAACTGTAATGGGGCCGTAAGAATCGATTACTTTCTAGAGCATGAGACAGGGAAATTCTATTTTATCGAAATCAATACAGTACCAGGCCAAACGGAAACCAGCTTAATCAGTCAGCAAGTGAAGGCAATAGGAATGTCTATTCAAGATTTCTATACTGGTTTGATTGAGGAAATGTTCCTTTAAACAAAATATTTCGAATCGGGGAATTTAAATATGGTTATTTAACTTCAAACCAGTCAGTTATAACTTCCCATGCTTGACCTTTCCTAACACTTTTTTTAATCTGGTATTTACCAGAAATATTAGAAGTGCTTATAATAGGTCTGTTCGGTAAGCTCTGATTTGAAGATTTCCAGAGCAAAAGACTTCTAAAATCAGGGTAGTTAGTTTTAACATCAGTGCTTTGTTGATGAAATTGAATAGAAGGAAGTATTTGATAATAGTCTAAGTACAAAGCCTTCTCTGGAAGAGAAAAGCCTCCAAAAGCACCATTTTTAGAAGTTAGACTTATTGCACCAGAGAATTGATGATTGTTAAAGAAAAATGATCTTGTCACAATCTCAATTCGCTCAATGTTTTTTGGATCAAAATCTGCAAAAGCGTTTGAATCAAATATTGGTAAATTATCAATTAGAATTAAGGGATTATTTTGAAAAACATTCCCACTAGAAGCATTGATTACTTTAAAAATCGTTTGCTTGTCACTTTTTCTTACATGAACCTCTGGTATATATTCTTTGAAAGTAATTTCTACGTTTTCGAACCTGTTGTAATCGTCTAGGTAGTATGTTTTGTCTGGGAAAATTTGTGTATTTATCTTTTTACCTTCAATTTTTAAAGGCTTATAAAAGTAACTTTCTACCTGTCCTGCAAGCAACAAGCTTTCTAAAAACTTTTCATGACTCAAATCTATATTCAGGTGGGGAATATTAAATTGATCTAAAAACTCAAAAGCTATAAATGGAGGAATGATTTCCATATCATTGTATGAGGCTTGATCTTCAGATTGTGTTAATAGAAATGTAAAGCTCTTGAAAGGACCCAAATCAAAAAACATTTCATCATCTAAATTTGGTTTTGCTTGATTGAAATAGTTTTGTTCGCCATGAGCTGATATATAGTAATTTTTATCTAAATTTTTAGAATTATTTTTTGCATGAATTACGTGACCCCATGGTTCTGTTATTTTGAGGTTTTGATTGAGAACCTTATAAATATTTTCATTTATGTGACCTTGATATTGATCTTCCAAAAATGGATTTTTAAGTGAAATTGAGATGATTTCTTCTACTGAGTGGTCTAGCTCAAATTCCTCGTTTTTAGTAAATTCTTTTTTATTGATTAAACTTTTATTTTTACCAGCTTCTGTGTTTGTGGTTTTAATACCTATTTTTTCTTTAGAAACAGGAGGTTTGTCTGGGTTTATGATTGTTACAAACTGATTGTAAACCCCTTTTTTACTTGTGAAAGGGCTGCTTCTAGAGTATGCTCTTAAAAGGTAGTTATCTGATTTTATTTGACTTGGAAGAATAAAGAGAGATGTGTTTTGACCTTTTATTAACGGAACAATGGCTTGATAAACTGGAATTCCATTTCTATCTGCTATTTCAATGTAGCCAGTGCTTGGAGTAAATGTAGTATCTGAAGAATCGATGATCATTGAGAATGCAACAGGTTCACCTACACTAAAAATATCTTTAGATAAATGTACATAAACTGACTCTTCCCATAAGTAACTTTGGCCATGAATAGATAAACTTAAAAGCCCAATTATCACGATTAAAACAAGTTTTTTCATTTACTTTCTAAAATTCAATTTTCCCAAAACTCTGGCATAACAATCGTTCCTCCACGCTCTCTACAATCCACACAAAATCTCGGAGCTGACTGAAAAGCATAAGGGAATGGATTGTTCTCCCTAAAATAGGGATTTACAGGCATAAATCCTCCAGGTCCAAAAACATCTTTATAACTAATACTTGTAAGCGTATCTTGTCTAGCAGCACAGCCAATATATTCTTCAATAGTTACTGGCCAAGGCAAAACCTCCATAAAGTCAATAAATATTCTTTTTTCTGTTGCTATACCCATGCTTATTAAGCCTACAGCTGACCCATCACCTTCGCCTATCATTTTAATATTACTGCTACTCAAGGATGGCTATGGACTGAATATGCCTCCAATATCCTCTGTGTTTTTTCTCATTATTTCCCAAAAATCAAATGCCTCTTTACTGATTGCCATTTGTTTTACTAAAATGGAGTATCTAATCCCTAGTTTTTCAGAATTGTTGGGGATTAATGCTAACTCTCTGTCAGCAACCTGACCTCCTCCATGTCTAGATATACTTTCTATCAAAATCCGTTGGACCCTATTTTGATTCCAGCATCTTGATACATTGTTCTCTGGTAAGACTTCTTCTACATTCTCGGTTATCGGATTGTAGGCGTAGGAAGTTGTGATGGCAGATCTATAGACCCAGTCTTCTTCATATTGCCAGAGCAAATGTTCTGTATCATTCTCTACGTTTGTATTTAGTCTTATAGTTACCCCTGTATCTTGTTTTCTCCAAGTAATTTGCTCTATCTCTGGTGCTGTCAATGGAGTCATCCAATCTGACTCATATTCTTCAGAAGCACTTATTCTAATTTATAGTTGATACCTTTGACCAGTACTCAAATTCTCCTCTATCATATAAGTACCGCCTTCATTTTCAGTAAAGTTCCAAGAACCAGAACTTTCTCCATAAAGCACTAGTTGAGCTCCGCTTATGCTATTGATTTCGCTTGGGCCTAAATTACTGGTTCTGCTTAATTTGATAAATGAGGGAATATTATTGATATTAATGAAACCTTCTACTACTAATAAATCTAGGTCACTGTCGTTTATTTCAGGGGTATATTTTTCTTTACAACTTGCCAAAAACAACAAGATCATTAATAAACTAAATAGTTTCGCATGTTTTTTCAACGTATTCATCAAATTCTAAAGTTGTAGGTGATAAATGGTATTGGTCTAGCAAAAATGGATAATTGATAGCCTTGTAAGGCTCCGTTCACAGGAGTGAAAAACACAGAAAATGGATTTTGTCTTCCAAGTACGTTATATACACCAAGTGACCAAGAGGAGTGTGCTAATTTTTTCACTTTATGATTTCCTTCAATATTGATAGACAGGTCAAGTCTGTAATAATCGGGGATTCTGTAAGCATTCCTTTCCGAAAAATATATTCTTTCAGATCCAGCATATTCAAATTTAGCAACAGGCAAAGTGATTGGTCTTCCAGTATTGTAAGTGAAGCTTAGAGAAGTATTTACTCGTTTGCTCAGTTCATAATTTCCCATAAATGTCAAATTATGAGGCTGGTCAAAGTTGTTTGGATACCAATCACCATTATTAATTATTTCAGCTGTCTCATCTTGTGCTGTGCGAAGAAGTGATCTTGAATAAAAATAACTTACCCAGCCATTTAGTTTTCCTGTGTTCTTTTTGAACATCAGTTCAAAGCCATAAGACTTACCTTCTGTATTTAAAATGTCCTGCTCAACTTGATCATTTAGGAGTAATACTGCTCCAGATCGATAGTCAAGTAAGTTCTTCATCGTTCTGTAGTAAACCTCTGAAGATAATTCGAAAGTATTTTTTTTCAAGTTCTTGTAGTATCCCAAAGAAATTTGATCCCCCCATTGTGGGGCAATGTTATTGTCAGATAGCTTCCATATATCTGTAGGTGCAATAGCTGTATTGTTTGTTAATATTTGTAAGAATTGTCTACTTGTGTTATAGCCTACTTTTAATGAAGATGAATTATTTATCATGTACCTCATACCAAACCTAAACTCTGGCCCATGGTGAGTATGAAGATTTTCGAAATTTTCAAATGTTTCTTCTCGAATAAGGGTGTTTGGGGAAGGTGAGCTGCCTTCTTCGTAAATCCTTAAATTTCCCGGCCCTAAGTAATTGTATAAAACATACCTTAAGCCTAAGTTTACATTTAACTTATCGCTAATTTCGACATCATCAGCTATATAAATAGCAGATTCTAGTGCGTTTTCTATACTTGTCGTTTGTGGAGCAATAGTCGATTCTTCTCCTAATGGTTGAAGAGACCCTGGCATCAAATTATATTCTTGGGTGCTCAAACCATATGAAAGTTTGTGTCTAAAACCGACTTCTTGCTTAAAGTTTATTTTTATGAATTTTTGTTTGATGTCATATCCTAGACGAAATGAGTTTGGTGGACTATCCCTCCCCTCTATACCAAATTTATAAGTATCTTGCCCTATAATGAATTCTGACTCTAGCTTATTGTTAATATAGTATACCCAGCAATTCCGAGCATAAATTTTCAAGTTGATTGTTAGGTTGTTACAACTATGCTTAAGAATTAATCTTCGGGCTATTCAAAAGGAACGTAAAAAATCCTATATAACTGAACCTGAGTCACATGCA
>NZ_JAKZGP010000068.1 GCF_022549775.1 Belliella filtrata
AAGAAAGAGATGGGGCAAGATCTTTCAGTGAATATACCATTGCTAAATGGCTATTTGGGTCTAATTTCGCTCCCATCTCCAACCACTTTTTGTTAAATTTACAATCATTTCAAACATAGGAGGTCTACTGCTATCAATTAATCCTTGAACTTACTCACAAACACATTGAACCAGATTCATAATAGGATTAGGGAAATACATGTGCTTCATTTTATCCTATCGATAATTTCATATTTTTGTACACTCAAACCAAAGCAGTCTTCAAGTGAAAAAAATTGCAATACTTGCATCAGGAAGTGGTAGCAATGCCGAAAAAATAATGGAGCATTTTCAAGCTTCAAACAAAGCTCAAATCGTTCTGATAGGAACCAATAAAAAAGATGCTTTTGTGCTTGAAAGAGCTAAAAAATTCGATGTCCCAACTTTCATTTTTACCAAAGCTGAGCTTGAAGGAGGTAATCTCACGCAAAAGTTGGTAGAGCTACAAGTGGATTGGGTGATTTTGGCAGGCTTTTTATTAAAAATACCACAAAACCTTATCGATAACTACGCTAACAAAATCATCAACATCCACCCCGCACTACTTCCTAAATATGGAGGAAAGGGCATGTATGGTATGCATGTGCACTGTGCAGTAAAAGAAGCTGGTGATAATGAAACAGGAATCACCATTCATTTGGTTAACGAAAATTATGATGAAGGCAAGATTATTTTTCAAGCTGCAACATCCATTGATGAAAAAGATAGTCCAGAAGAAATCGCTCAAAAAGTACACGCTTTAGAACATAAATACTTCCCCCAAGTCATAGAAAGTATGCTTTGATTCAGAGTTATAAGTTTGTTAAAAGCAAAACCACTAATAAAATTCGGGTTAATGCCTTGGTTTCCGTACCTTTGCGACTTGAAAAAAATTTCCTTTCACTATATCAGTTCTTAGAAGTATTCGATGAAAAAATCAAACTTACCTCTAAGTCCAAAAAAACATGGCAAATAAAAAAATTCAATCCGCTCTCATTTCAGTCTATTACAAAGACAACCTTGAACCTATCATCGAACAATTAAAAGCTCAAGGCGTAAAAATCTATTCTACTGGAGGTACTCAAAAATTCATAGAAGACCAAGGAGCTGAGGTCATTCCTGTGGAAGAATTGACAGGTTATCCGTCAATTTTTGGAGGTAGGGTAAAGACTCTCCATCCAAAAATATTCGGTGGAATTCTTCATAGAAGAGATCATGAGGGTGATGTATCCCAAGCTGGTGAATTTGATATCCCAGCAATTGATTTGGTGATTGTTGACCTTTATCCATTTGAAGAAACTGTAGCTTCAGGAGCTCCTGAAGCCGATATCATAGAGAAAATTGACATCGGTGGAATCTCTTTAATCCGTGCTGCTGCCAAAAATTTCAAAGATGTAGTAATCATCGCGTCGCAAGCTCAATATGGCGAACTTGAAGAAAGATTGAAGTCTCAAGATGGAGCAACGACACTAGAAGATAGAAGATATTTTGCAGCTCAAGCTTTCCAGGTATCCTCAAACTACGATACGCACATTTTCAATTATTTCAACCAAGCAGAAAACATCCCTGCATTGAAAGTTTCTGAAAGTAAATCCAAATCTCTTAGATATGGAGAAAACCCACATCAAGCTGCTCATTTTTATGGAGATATAGAAGCACTTTTTGAGCAATTGAATGGCAAAGAACTTTCTTACAACAACCTTGTAGATGTAGACGCCGCTGTCAACTTGATTGCTGAGTTCAAAGGAGAAACGGCATTTGCTATCTTGAAGCACACCAATGCCTGTGGAGTAGCTGTAGCAAACACGGTGAAAGAAGCTTATTTAAAATCCTTTGAGGCAGATACGACTTCTGCATTTGGTGGTGTTTTGGTTACAAACCAGACGGTTGATTTAGCGGCTGCTGAGGAAATGAATAGTCTTTTCTTTGAAGTTTTGATCGCTCCTGCATTTGATGCTGACGCATTGGAGCTATTGAAAGGAAAGAAAAACAGGATTTTGCTGGTACAAAAAATGGATCTCCCAGGAACCAAGCAAATCAAAACTTTGCTTAATGGAATCATAGAGCAAGACAAAGACCTTCAAACAGAAACAAAAGCAGATTTCAAAATAGTAACCAAAGTATCTCCTACGGATGCTGAAATGGATGCTTTGGTATTTGCTGCAAAAGTTTGTAAACACACCAAATCAAATACCATTATCCTAAGCAATAACAATCAGCTATTTGCTTCAGGCGTAGGTCAAACATCCAGAGTAGATGCACTAAGGCAAGCGATAGAAAAAGCCAAAAGCTTTAATTTTGACCTCAATGGCGCAGTGATGGCTTCTGATGCCTTCTTCCCATTCCCTGATTGTGTAGAGATTGCTTCCAAGGAAGGAATCAAGGCGGTAGTTCAGCCAGGTGGATCAATCAAAGATCAAGATTCTATCAATTTCTGTGATGCCAATGGCATGAGCATGGTAATGACAGGCGTGAGACACTTCAAACATTAAAGTTTAACTTAATAGAAAGAGTAAGAAGCCTGATCAATTGTTTGTTCAGGCTTTTTTCTTCAAAAGTAAGAAACCACGCTTATCATTTCATTAATTTCAAAAAATCACTCAATAAAACCCACCATTTAATTAAGCTTAGAATTTCTGTCAATTTTAAGAGTAAGTTTTAAATGAGTCAGCAACCCTACGGTTTGAAGCACTTGATGGGTTCTTGTTTTTGCCAATAGTTTGGTTAAGTTAAGCAGAGTTTTTGTTAAATTGAGGACTTCTATGCTTACAATCTATACAGAAAGCAATCCAAAACACTAAACACTAGAATAATTACAACTAAATCAAAGAATATCAGCAGATAAAGAAATTCATAGCTAATTTTATATGAATCATTTCATCGGTTGGGAGTAAAAGTAAAGTTAAAGTTTATCTGAATTTAGCTTAGAAGTTTCCTTGGATAAATTCTATCTGCTAATTTGCAATCTAATTCAACAAGCTCGATGTATCGTAAACCTTGAAAAGGTGAGATAAAGAAAGCGATTATTATGAAACACAAATCACAACTCAAAATATACAACACCCTATCAAGGGCCAAAGAGACTTTTGAACCTATCAAAGCACCATTTGTTGGCATGTATGTATGTGGTCCGACAGTCTATGGTGATGCACACTTGGGGCACGGAAGACCTGCTATTACTTTTGATACTGTATACAGATACTTAAGTCATTTAGGCTATAAAGTACGCTATGTGCGAAACATCACTGATGTGGGACACCTTCAAGGTGATGCTGATGAGGGTGAGGATAAGATTGCCAAGAAAGCGAAACTTGAGCAGTTGGAGCCTATGGAAGTAGCGCAACAGTACACGGATACCTACCATCGTGACATGCTTGCCCTCAATACAATCAAACCGAGCATTGAACCTAGGGCAACAGGCCATATTCCTGAGCAGATTGCGCTGGTTCAGTCCATTTTAGATGAAGGATTGGCCTATGAAGTCAATGGATCCGTGTATTTCGATGTTTTGAAATATAACGAAAGTCAACAATACGGAAAATTATCTGGAAGAGTCCTAGAGGATCTGATGAGTGGTACTCGAGACCTAGATGGACAGTCTGAAAAAAGGAATGCTGCTGATTTTGCATTATGGAAAAATGCAGCACCTGAACACTTGATGAAATGGGAATCTCCATGGGGAATAGGGTTTCCTGGTTGGCATTTAGAATGTACAGCCATGAGTTCTAAATACTTGGGCAAACATTTTGACATTCATGGAGGTGGTATGGACTTGATGTTCCCGCACCATGAGTGTGAGATTGCACAAGGTAATGCATGCAATCATCAAGATCCTGCCAAATACTGGATGCACAACAACATGATCACCATCAATGGACAAAAGATGGGTAAATCTCTAGGCAATTTCATCACGCTTCAAGAGCTCTTTACTGGAGAACACGAGCTATTAGAGCAGGCATATAGCCCTATGACGATTCGTTATTTCATCTTGACAGCTCATTATAGATCTACCTTAGACTTCTCTAATGATGCCCTAAAAGCTGCTCAAAAAGGTTACAAAAAGATTATCAATGGATTAAAGATTGCTCAAAAGCTTCAATACGTTCAAGATGACACCGTAGAACTAGATGAAAAACAAGTTCAGCAAGTAGAGCAAATCATCACAAATGCATACCGAGCCATGGATGATGATTTCAATACTGCACAAGCAATTGGACACCTTTTCAACTTATTGAAAAAAATCAACTCCTTATACACGGGTCAGTTGCACCCTTCTCATTTTGGCAAAGAAGTATTTGAAAAAATAATCAATACTTACCGTACATTTATCACAGAGATCTTAGGCTTGAATGAAGAAAAACCAAATAATCAAGAGGGCTTATTGGATGTGCTTTTGAAACTATATGGGGAGGCGAAAACTGCAAGAGATTACTCAAGGGTAGATGAAATCAGGAATTCGCTGAAATCCTTGGGTATTGTAGTAAAAGATATGAAAGACAAAATAGATTGGGCTTATGAAGAATAAAATTGCTGGATTTCTTTTTATGGCTTTGGCTTTCATGGCTTGTGAGTCAAGTAAAAATACCGAAGTCACGAGCGCTGTATCTTATAAAGAAGTTCCTGAGTTCAATGCAGATTCTGCCTATGCTTTTATTCAAAAGCAAGTGGGTTTTGGCCCACGAGTTCCAATGACCGAAGGGCATCAATTGACTAAAGAGTGGATCATCGAAAAATTCGAGTCCTACGGATTAGAGGTCAAAAAACAAGATTTTCAAGCGAAAACTCATGATGGGTTAACTTGGGACCTTACTAACATCATTGCATCATATAATCCTAAAGCTACTAAGCGTATCATGATCTCTGCACACTGGGACACCAGGAGAGTTGCGGATAAAGACACCCAGCGGATTGACCAACCAATAGATGGGGCGAACGATGGTGCCTCTGGCGTAGGCATGGCCTTAGAGTTGGCGAGAATATTAGCATCGTCTGAATTGCAGCCAAATGTGGGAGTAGATTTCATCTTGTTTGATGGAGAAGATGATGGTGAGCCCGAAAGCTCATACAATAGAAACAATTCACAGGTATGGTGGTGTCTTGGGTCACAGCACTGGTCTAAAAATCCTCATCAAAATGGCTACAATGCCTATTATGGAATTCTTTTGGATATGGTGGGTGCAAAAGGTGCAAGATTTTACAGAGAAGGATATTCGAGGCATTATGCCAAAAATATCGTCAATAAAGTATGGAATTATGGAATTGAATTAGGGTTTTCTGATTATTTTATCCTGCAAGATGCAGGTGAAATCACAGATGATCACTATTTTGTGAATAAAGATGCAAAGATACCTATGATCAACATCATCGAGTTCTCACCCAATACAGGGTTTGGCCGCTATCATCATACTCATGATGATAATATGGAGTTGATAGACGTAAGAACGCTTAAAGCTGTTGGTCAGACAGTACTTTTTACACTTTATCAGGAGTAATAACGCCTAAAGAAGAAAAAATGAAACGAGGTCATCAGGTTACCATGAAAGAGATTGCGAAGAAGCTAGGCTTGTCAGTTTCTACAGTTTCAAGGGCATTAAAAGACTCACCGGAATTGCATCCCGACACCAAACAGAAAGTGGTGGAAATGGCAAAAAGTATGAACTACCAACCCAATTTGCTAGCGCAATCTCTTCGGATTAGCAGAAGCAAAGTATTGGGAGTGATAGTTCCCGAGTTGACGTCACACTTTTTTTCTAGCAATATCTCAGGGATTCAAGATACAGCATACAAGCGTGGATACAATGTAATGATCTGTCAATCTAACGAATCATTCATACAAGAGATTTCCAATATCAAAATCCTTGTAGCCAGTCAGGTAGACGGTCTTTTGATTTCTTTAAGCAGGGAAACAAAAAATTACCAACACCTCCAAGACCTCTATGATAGAGGAATTCCATTTATCATGTTTGATAGGGTAACTGAGGAAATCCCAGTCTCTAGAGTCACTGTAGATGATGCTGAGGGTGCATATCGGGTTACCAAGCACATGCTAGAGCAAGGATGTAGGAAAGTGGCCTATATCTCTGGGCCAGAAGATTTATACATTAGCAAAAAAAGAAAAGAAGGCTACTTGAAGGCTTTAAGGGAATTTGGAATAGAAAACCCAGAAAGAAGAATCTATGCTTCTAACCTGAAAGAAGACTCTAACAAAGCTATTGCCAAAAAAATCCTTGAAGAAGAAGATCGTGCAGATGCTATATTTGCTATGATTGATCCACTTGCAATAGACGTAATGTTGGTACTAAAAGAAGCTGGCATAAAGATTCCTGAAGACATTGCCTTAGCAGGATTCACCAACAACCCCACATCAGCTGTGGTGGAGCCATCACTTACCACAGTACTCCAACCTGGCTATGAAATGGGCAAAATTGCAGCAAATCATTTGCTAGATAAGTTGGACGAAATCACTTCTGATGAGCCACAATCATTTATCTTGGACACTACCTTGATACCAAGAAACTCAACAAAGAAGTCCAAATAAGGACTTTTGTTAACCATATTCGCTGAAAACCAACAATTATCCTTCATATTTTAGAAAATTTGTGGGTAAATTGATTTTCAGCGTTTATTTTTAACATTCAAACCTATTCCCTTTAGATATGATTTCAGAACTTAAAACGAGTTCTTTACCTTTTGGAACATTGCCAGACGGTCAAGAAATATGGCTTTACACCCTCGAGATTGAAGGAGTGATCAAAGCATCCATTATGAATCTAGGAGCTACACTCACTCATTTGTATGTTCCAGATAGGCTTGGAAATATGGCGGATGTGGTTTTAGGTTTTGATGACCTAGAGGGATACTTACAAAAGGACTACCAAGACAACTATTGTTACCTTGGTTCTACGATAGGCAGAGTCGGAGGAAGAACAAAAGGAAATCAATTTACCTTGAATGGTAAAGTTTACAATCTCCCACTGAATAAAGTGACAACCCACTTGCATGGTGGGGAAGCTGGATGGGACAGAAAAGTTTGGAGTGCTGATTTTTTCCATGATGAAGAAGGCATTGGAGTGACATTTTCACTTTCTAGTCCTGATGGAGAGGGTGGATACCCAGGCAAAATAGATGTACAAGTAAGTTATAGAATCAGTGAAGATGCCAAATTACAAATCACCTATGAGGCAAAAACTGATGCACCTACAATCTTAAACCCAACAAATCACAGCTACTTCAATCTTAGCGGTGACCTTACCACTGACATCACAGATCATGTCTTACAAGTCAATGCAGCAAGGTTCCTACCTATTGATGAGGACAGTTTTGCAGATGGTTTGCTACAAGATGTAGCAGGTACAGCCTTTGATTTCCAAAAACCCACATTGATTGGGGAAGCACTTAGTAAACAGGAAGATATTCAGCTACAAAGAGGCAATGGTTTTGATCATGCTTTTGAAGTGGGACAAAGTGAAGTTGACGCCATTTTACATGACCCAAAGTCGGGTAGAACAATGGAATGCATTACCTCCGCACCAGCTATCCAAATATATACCTCAAACTATGTCAATGGACATTTCAAAGGTAAAAACAACATCCCTTACAAGCACAGAGCAGCGATCTGTCTAGAAACTCAAGGTTTTCCAGATGCAGCAAACCGAGAGGATCTCCCTTCTATCAAACTTAACCCTGAAGACAAATTTTGGTCACAGACCACTTTCAAGTTTACCACAAGCCTATAATACCTAACATGCAACTCAAAGAACAAATCCTAAATACATTTAAAACAACTTTTGGAAAAGATCCCTTAATAGTTTATTCTCCAGGAAGAATCAATCTCATCGGTGAGCACACAGATTATAATGGTGGATTCGTATTGCCTGCAGCGATAGATAAAAAGATGATTGTAGCCATTGCCGAGAATCAATCTGAGCAAGGCAAAATTTATTCTGTAGATTTTGAGGAAGAATTTGCTTTTGATTTGAGCTCCTTCTCTCCCAAGCCAGGGCACTGGGCCACTTACATCATGGGCGTTGTAGCACAACTTCAACAAGCAGGATACCAAGTTAAGGGCTTTGACATGGTGTTTGGGGGTGATATACCTGTAGGTGCTGGACTATCATCATCGGCAGCACTCGAGTGCGCCACTGGATATGCACTCTCTACCCTATTTGACTTTCAAATCCCTAAAACTTCACTGGTTCACTATGCACAGAAAGCGGAGCATACTTTTGCTGGCGTAATGTGTGGAATCATGGATCAATTTGCATCTGTGATGGGCAAGAAAGATCATGCGATCAGGCTAGATTGTAGATCTTTAGATTTTGAGTACTTCCCTATAGCGCTAGGTGATTATCAATTGCTGTTGATAGACACAAAGGTGAAGCATTCACTAGCCGACAGTGCATACAATACGAGAAGAAAGGAATGTGAAGCTGGAGTCCTTGCAGCTCAAAAAGTGAATCCTGAAATTCAGGACTTAAGAGATGTTTCTTTAGAGTTACTCGCTCAACTGGATCTTGATGCGAATGTAAGGTTAAGATGTAAATATATCATTGAAGAAAATCAAAGGGTAATAGACTCTTGCATAGCTTTAGAAAATGGAGACTTAGCGCGTTTTGGTCAGAAGGTTTATGAATCTCACTTTGGATTGAGCAATGAATTCGAAGTAAGCTGTGAAGAATTAGATTTCTTAGTAGACTTAGTAAAGGACAAGCAAGCAATATTAGGAGCAAGAATGATGGGAGGTGGTTTCGGAGGCTGTACGATAAACATTGTACATAAAGACGAAGTAAGTCAAGTCAAAAAAGAAGTGAGTCAAGCCTACGAAGAAAAATTTGGGAGGTTCCCAGAATTTTACTTGGTATCCCCAGAGGAAGGTTCTGGTACTTTATAATGGGACGTCAGAGCATTCAGTCTTAACCCTGATTTAAGACCAATAATAATGAAGATTAAAAACCTTCAAAATTAGCTGTTTGAAGCTTTTTTTGGAGGTTTTATTTTTGTGAGCTAAAAAAATCATATCACAACAGCTATTAATCCCAATGTCCTGACTTAAGATGTTCATCGATAGGAAATTCAATAAAATCTACAACTATAACCTTACTAAAACCTTTATATAGAGGATTCAATATAATATTGAATCTTAGGTTCACAATTACTTTGTAACAGGACATTAACGATTATACGACCGACATTGATGCATTCAAAATTAGCCTTAAGAACACCATTTAAAAATCAATTTCAAACCTGAATGACTAGACAAAGCAAAACTTATCTTTAAAACAACCTAAACCCTGCCGAAAGGATCAGTTGTGTTTGTCTTTGATCAGTTTGAAATCCCGCTACGCTTCCAGCTATTTTATGGAGTGAACTTTCATATTTCGCGTCCAAAATCAAATTACCAATATCAAGTCCAATACCAGCTTGATAACCAATCGTAGAATTTCTATATTCTATGGATTGTGTAGCAGCAATGGGATTATCATTAAAAGATTGATCCAAAATAATACTGGCTATAGGTCCAGCTTGAACCCTAAAAAACCTGGCTAGCTTGAACCCCATCATTAAGGGAATATCCAAGCGATTGAAGTTCGTTTCAACTGTCGCATTATTCGCTTCATCAATGATTACACCTCCGGTGTTTGTGTATAAAAACTCTGGTTGTATGAAAATAGATGCACCTCCCATCCTGATAAAAGCCCCCACATGATACCCAAGCCTATCATCACCAGATTGGTACCCATCACCATTTACTTTTATATTGGCTTGAGAAACTCCAAACTTCGGGCCTATTGAAAAGTCTTGGGCATATATAGCAAAACTGCACATCATGCAAACGACTAAGAGAAAGATCTTTTTCATATCAAATTATTTCAGGTAATTAATTAATCTTAAAATAGAATCTTAAAATTCAAATTTATAACGACTGTTTTTGAATTCATTTACATTCAAACCAGAATTTTTCTATTTCGTTATCGCACCTGCATCAAAGCAAATTTCATTTGTTATCTTCAATCATAGGATTCTGATCTTTGATCTAATACTTTTGATGTAATCAAAACATGTATCCAAGACATTAATTTTATCCCAAGACATCCATCAAGATAGAAGCTTCAATATAAATGTTTTGAAATATTTAAATCAAAATCAGATGATTCCTTAATTCAATAAAAGAGGCTGTATTATAAATTCAGTTGCAACATTCTAAATATCAGAAATTAAAATTTAAAAAACATAAAATTGGCTATAAAAGAAAAGTGGCTTTCAGCTATTCGCTAAAAACCACCTTTCAACATCAAAATTCATATTTTTAGCCACCAGTTTCTGGGTCGCCAAATACACCAAATAGATTCAACAGGACTAAGCCAATAACTATAGGGCATACGAATCTGATGAAAAACACCCAAATTTGACCAGGGCTTACGCCAAACAAGAATTTTTTCTTGAAACCTGGGGAACCCAATGCAATCTCATCTACAAGATCACTGGTCTTAAAGCTCCATCCTGAGAAAACAGCAAAAAGTAGACATAGAACAGTAACTGAAAGTGTTCCAAATGTCCAATCCATTATATCAAACCATCCTGTCTTTGTGATAGAACCAATACTCATTGTTATGGTGCTAAAAACACTTTCTTCAATAGAACTCAAAATAGCTGGAATAGAAACAACCATAGCCACTACACCTACTCCCCAAGCTGCTTTCTTTCTAGAGACTTTCTTTTCGTCAATAAAGTAACCGACTGGAACCTCTAGCATCGATATAGTGGAAGTCAAAGCAGCCACCATCAAAAGTAAAAAGAATGAAGCTCCAATTATAGATCCCCCTGGTATTTGATCAAATACTTGAGGTAAAATCTTAAATACCAAGGAAGGTCCTTCGTCTGGTTTCAAACCTAAAGCGAAAACAGCAGGGAAAATCATCAAGCCTCCAAGCAATGCCACAAAACTATCTAAAGCTCCTATCCATAACCCACTTGACACGAGGTTAGTACTTTTTGGTAAATAAGAACCATAAGTAACCATCAACCCCCAACCCACACTCATGGAAAAGAAAGCTTGACCTAATGCCGCTAAAATAACTCCTCCGTCGATCTTTGAAAAATCAGGGTTCAAATAATACTTAATACCTTCAGAAGCACCAGGCAATGTGACACTCCTTCCAGCAATCAGAATGATCAAAATAAATAAAACTGGCATTAATAGTTTAGAAGCCTTTTCAATTCCTCCAGACACTCCACCTAATATTACAATGATGGTAATCACCATAAACAAAAATGTGAGAGGTACTATGTATTTTGGAGTCTCAATGAATACATCAAAATCAACTGGGATATTTATTAATTCAGTAATAATGTAACCTACTGTCCATCCTGCAATCACTGAGTAGTACGTGAGTACCATAAAACAAATCACTACGCTCATGATACCCGGTATCATCCAAAATTTGTTTTTCGAAGCTTTTTTCATTGCTCCAATTGGGTTTTTACCTGTTATCCTACCTAAAGCTAACTCATTGAATAAAAGCGGTATACCAATCAACAAAACACAGAGAATATAAACAAAGACAAAAGCGCCCCCCCCATTTTCTCCTGTGATATAAGGGAATCTCCAAATATTTCCTAGACCTACAGCTGATCCCGCTGCTGCCATGATAAACCCAAGGCTGGATCCCCACTGGCCCCTACCTTCAGTTTCTGATTTTAATGCCATACTTGATTAATTTGTTGTTGATTGATAAATTATTGAAATGTTAAGAATCGGCTAATTTAATTTGTTTTGCTAAAATACCAATTCCATCCATAAAACTTTTGGGATTATACCCCAAGTCTTTTTTCGCTTTATCAATATAGAATCCTGTTTTCATTGGTCTTTTGGCTTTTTGTTTAAACTTAGAAGAATCTGATTCTAGTATCAGGGATTTATCTAAATTAAAAAATTCAGCAGTGGCCAAGGCCATTTGATATGGGGTGAGCACATCTTTTCCTGAAATATTGTAAACTCCTTTTGCACCGTGCTTAACAATAAGAAAACATCCTTCTGCCAAATCTTCTGCTAAGGTAGGTGTTCTCACCTGATCATTGACAAGATTGATTTGCTTTCCTTTTTCCAAAGCATCCTTCACCCAAAGGATGATATTAGACCGACTCATATCGTTAGCTATCCCATAAACTAGCACAGTCCTTACAATAGCCGAGTCGATCCCAGAATTCAAAATTATATTTTCAGCTTCTAGCTTTGTCCATCCATAAAAATTTACTGGATTGGCTTTGGCCTCTTCATGATAAGGCCCTTCATTTCCATCAAAAATAAAATCCGTAGACAAATGGATTAGATGAGACCCAAATTTTTCGCAAGCTTTCACCAAGTTTAGAACTGCTTGAATATTCAGCTCCTTGCATTCTTCTTTATACTCTTCACATTGGTCAACATTGGTCATAGCTGCTGTATGAATTACAAAATCAGGCTTTAATTTCTCAAATATTGCCATCACTTGACTTTCAACACAAATATCTAACTTTTCCCACTTTTCTACACCCCATGATATAGGAAGCCTACTTTCTCCCAATCCACTGGGGATCAATTCAAAGTTATCATCTTCAGAAATAAGCTTAACCAATTTCTGCCCCAATAGGCCATTAGCACCTGTAATTAGGATTTTCCCCTTCTTACTCCTCATAAACATACCCGAAATCCTTTGTAATCTTTTTCTTTGCTAAGTGTGAAACTGTAACTTTCATATAGACTGCATCTACAGGTTTATCTTGTGGGCCTGTTTTTTCTTTGGCTATTTTATCTAGAACCTCAGTACCTTGAATCAGTTGACCAAAAACCGTATACTCATCATCCAAATGTGGGACTCCTCCAATAGTACTGTATGCCTTCACACGCTCCTCCTTCATCTCTTTACCCAATTTGATATTGTAAAACTCCTCCAAGATCTCCTTATGTTCTAGCAAAATCTTATTCATCTCATCAAATGACTTTTCATTGTATAACTCAGTATATCTATCTTTCAACTCTTTGTTGCTCACTAGCTGAATGTATTGATTGAACCGAGCCCCCAATTGTCGCATATCTGTTGTCAACTCATGCTTTTGATAGGCTTTACCCTGCACAATATAAAATTGAGATCCACTAGAAGCCTTTTCAGGATTAACATTGTCCCCCATGCGTGCAGCTGCTATCATACCTTTTGCATGCATCCTATTGGATAAAATCTCCGCTGGAATCGTGTACCATTGATCTCTAGGCAAGCCTTCCTTTGCAAAGACATCTCCCCCTTGTATCATAAAATCCGCTATCACTCTGTGAAACTCCGTAGAATCGAACCTACCTTTCTCTGCTAATTCTATGAAATTCTTCTTATGCTTAGGTGTATCATCAAACAATACAGCATACATGTCACCATGCCTTGTTTCGATCTTTACCAAGTAGTCCTTCTCTACTGAACAGCCCATCATAAAGAGAACTAATACAGCAATAATTTGAGTTGTTTTCATCTATTTGTTCAGCGCTTTTTTGATTGCTTTTAAAATCTTATCTCCACCAGAGGTTAATACTTCATCAGCTAGTTTAGCACCAAGCTGCTCTGCATCTTTAACATTGCCTGATACTTCATGTACAATTCGCTCTGAGCCATCCAAGCTTACTATTCCACCTCGCATTGTGAGCAGATCCCCATTACAAGTTGCTAGCGCAAAAACAGGAATACTACAACCTCCTTCTAGTACCCTAAGGTAAGCACGTTCTGCCAAAAGTCTATAACCGGTAACTTCATGATGCGTAGCTTCAATGATCTTCAACTTCAATGCTTCATCTAATGAAGATGCCGCCTCTATTGCAACAGATCCTTGCCCAACAGCAGGGGTAAATTCAGCTAAGGTCAACTCCGCTCGAATCAAATCATCATAACCCATCCTGTGAGCACCTGCATAGGCCAATAGCAAAGCATCACATACACCTGATTCCATTTTTGCAATTCTGGTTTGAAGATTTCCACGAACCTCCACTGTTTTGATATGCGGATAAAAATGTTTTAATGTAGCAACCCTCCTTGTCGATGAGGTACCAAGTAACAGGGGTCTACTCGCATCAGTATAAACGATATCATCCTTATGACTAAGGATGATATCGTTTACTTTTTCTCTTTCCGTAAAAGCAATCAACTCAAACCCACTTGGAAGTGAAGATTGCATGTCTTTAGCACTATGAACAGCAATGTCAATCGTTCCATTAGCTAACTGATCTTCAAGTTCCTCGGTAAAAACCCCCTTGCTTCCAATCTTTGCAATAGAAACATCTAAAATTTTGTCTCCTTTGGTTTCAATGATGACGATCTCTGAGGCTATCCCCTTTGCATGAAGCAAATCAGCTACATGGTGAGCTTGCCAAAGAGCAAGTTTACTGCCTCTGGTACCAATTTTTACGGTTTGCATTATTCTCTAATTTTCCTTTTTGTCGTTTTCTTATTGACAGATTCCTCTATATACTTCACGATTTCGCCTGCGATGTTGACACCAGTTGCTTTCTCTATACCTTCTAGGCCTGGAGAGCTATTTACTTCTAAGATCAATGGACCTCTAGCAGACTGTAGCATATCTACCCCTGCAATGTCCAAACCAAGCGCACGAGCAGCTCCTAATGCTGCTTGTTTTTCTGCCCTACTTAGGCGTATTACAGTAGCTTTCCCCCCTCTATGAAGGTTAGATCTAAATTCACCTTCAGCACCTTGCCTTTTCATAGCTCCTACTACTTTCCCATTTACAATAAATGCTCTAATATCTGCTCCTTTGGCTTCTTTGATAAATTCTTGGACAATTATTCTTGCTTTCAAACCATGAAAAGCTTCAATTACAGATTGTCCAGCCTTTTTAGTCTCTGCCAAAACTACACCTAGACCTTGAGTACCTTCTAGAAGCTTGATAATCAATGGAGCACCACCCACTTGCTCAATTAAGGTCTTTTCACCTCCTTTTGAAAAATTAGTGAAAGCGGTCTTAGGCATTCCAAGGCCTGCCTTTGATAATATCTGAAGCGATCTAAGCTTGTCTCTACTTCTTACAATAGCCTGAGATTCTACTGCTGAAAATGCACCCATCAATTCAAATTGACGCACTACAGCTGTTCCATAAAAAGTCACCGAAGCACCAATCCTTGGAATGATGGCATCGACTCCTGCTACTTTTTCTCCTTTGTAAATAATTGATGGACCCTCCTGTTCTATAATAATGTCACACAATGAGTGATCAATGATTACAGACTCATGCCCTGCTGCCAAAATAGCTTCATTTAACCTCTTTGTTGAATAAAGCTGCGAGTTTCTTGATAAAATTGCGATTTTCATTTTTTTGTTTTTTGTGACAGGTTCATAGCTGAGACATCTACTAAAAACCTGCCTTGAACCATTTTTCGCCCAATAAGAATTGCATTTCTCATTTTTGACCTGTCTGTTAAAGTAAATTCCGCTTCAAACTCTTCGTCAAACATACTGACTTTTGTAGTAATTTTATACCTTACTTCTGCTTGCCCGAAAGAATTTTTCACTTTTTTTTGAGTATAAAATGTAGTTGAATAAGTAATGTCCTGATAACGTTTGTGATCAGGAGAAAGAACCTTATAAAAAAGTGTCATAACCCCATCAACTTCTTTCTCTTCTGTAAAAAGACAATGGATAGAACTTGTGTAAGCACCAGTATCTACTTTAGCAGATACGCGCTTTAGTCCCCAATCTGGCAGATCAATCCTTTCTTTTCTGCCTATAATCTTTTTCTCCATGTTTAATCTGTTTTTCTTCTCAGGATTCTTGCCAATTGGAATGATAAATCCGTAAATAATATTTTTGCACTCGCATTTCTCTCTAAATGATAATGAGATGTGTTTAGCTGAGTATACATATCTGCAATTTTGTCCGCATCGAGTACATGAATCCCTAATTTTTCTATAAAGTCCCTCTCTTCTGCGCCACTACGCATCAAGGCTATCAATTGGGACTTGCTCAACATCACTTCACGAAGTACGTTCAAACCTGTAAGTAAAAAGGATTTTTGAGCTTCTTTGTCCTTCTTTGAAAAATCATCCGCTCTGGATATGAGCTTGCTTATGCTTAAACTAAAGCAATCTCTATACCAATCTCTGATCTGCAGCGTATTTTCATCCTGAACTTGGTCAATCATTCGGTATGCCTCACGCATACTTCCATCAGCCAAAGGCGCTATTTGCTCTGCTGCCTCTCTAGAGCTCATGCCTTCAGATACCAAATGATCTTTGATCTCTTGATCCGAAAATGCCCTCACCATTACTTTTTGAGTTCGAGATAATATTGTGGTCAGCAATTGTTCTGGCTGCGATGTCAATAACAAAAACAAAGTTTTCTCTGGTGGCTCTTCTAGGACTTTCAACAAAGCATTGGCAGCGGCTGTATTCATATATTCTACGCCCCATATCATCATGATCTTATACCCTCCTTCAAATGACTTCAAAGAAATGGTGCGCATGATATTTCTCGCTGAACCTTTGGAAATATTGAGCTGCTTTTTATCAATTTCATTGAAATAAATCCAATCTGAAATATTCCCGTAAGGCTGATGGATTGCAAAATCTCTGAATGAAGCGACGAAATCAACCTTTTTCTTTTTATCATCATCTTCCTTTTCATCACCAGGTGCTGGCATGACAAAGTTCATATCTGGATGTACCAACTTGGCCATTTTTTGACAAGAAGGACATATGCCACAGGCATCTGTTTCACTTGGATTTTGACAATGCAAATAAGTTGATAATGCCAGTGCCATTTGAAGATTGGCTGACCCCTCTGGTCCATGAAAAAGCAAAGCATGAGCAAGGTGATTGCTTTTCACAGCATTGATTATCCTTTCTTTGACTTCATCAAGTCCTGGTATCGATGAAAATTGCATATTGGTAGATTAAATCGATTTGTCCCAAATTCGGTAATGCTTCGTAAGTTCGAATATCCTTTGGATGATATCCTTTTCAACTTGGTTGTATTCTTTTTTCCTTCTTCCCATCACTGCTATTGCTACTTCCTCAAACTTTCTCAGTTGAAAAGTACTAAAGCCTGCTGCACCTCCCCAAGAGAATGATGGCACAAAATTACGTGGATACCCGTCTCCAAATACATTAGCTCCAACACCTACGACCGTTCCTGTATTAAACATGGTGTTGATGCCAGACTTAGAATGATCCCCCATCATCAAGCCACAGAACTGTAATCCAGTATTAGAAAATCCTCCTTTTGTATAATCCCAGACTTTAACATCCGCATAGTTGTTTTTCAAATTGGAGGTATTGGTATCCGCTCCTAGGTTGCACCACTCTCCCAAAACCGAGTTACCCATAAAGCCATCATGTCCTTTGTTGCTAAATCCAAAGATGACTGAGTTGGACACCTCACCTCCCACTTTCGAGTGAGGGCCTATTGTAGTATCTCCACGCATCTTGGCTCCCATGTTGACAGTAGATCCTTCACAAAGCGCAAATGGCCCCCTTATTAATGCTCCCTCTTGTACTTCCGAGTTTTTCCCTATATAAATTGGCCCGTTCTCGGCATTAAGTATTGCTGCTTTGATTTTTGCACCAGGCTCGACAAAAACTTGATCTTCGCCATAGACTTTAGTGTAGAGATCATTGATTTTTTCTGAAACTCTTCCTGAAGTGATCAGTTCAAAATCCGACCTTATCTCCGCTGCGTTGAATTCAAAAATATTCCATGTTTTTTGAATTGATCTCACATCCCCTTGATAGGCAAGCGCTTCTTTGCCCTTTGCCCAATCTATCGAAAAGCTTGCAGGAGATTCGCAATAAGTAGCTATCAAAAGATTACCTGACCACAATGACTGTGTAGGTTTTAGACCCCTAATTTCCTCCCAAAGGGTTTGATTAGGACATAAAGAGCCATTGACCATCAGTGACCCTGTAGCATTATGCGGGTATTTTTCCGCTAAATAATCTTGAGTAAAATAGCCAACGGTGGCGTTTGAGAACTTTTCCCACTTTTCAGAAATAGTCAAGATTCCAACCCTAATCGCTGCGACAGGTCTGGTAAATGTAAAAGGCAACAAAGAGCCCCTGATTGCAGGGTCATCAAATAAAATCAAATTGTCCATGACACAAAAATAAAAAAGTCTCTCGGAATACAACTCCCAAGAGACTTTTTAAAACAATTATTGAAGTATAGTGAATTACTTCTTCGCGTATCTTTTGTTGAATTTCTCAACTCTACCAGCAGTATCCAACAACATTTTCTTACCTGTGTAGAATGGATGTGAGTTAGAACTTACTTCAATCTTGAAAACTGGGTACTGTTTTCCATCTTCCCACTCGATAGTTTCGCTGGTTTCGATAGTTGACTTTGTTAAGAATTTATATTCGCTAGAGGTATCATAGAATACGACATCTCTGTAGTTAGGATGAATATCTTTTTTCATTGTATTGTTATTTATCTTGTATCGCTTTTCTCAAATGAGGCACAAAGTTATCCTTTTTTAAAAAATCTTCCAAATCTATTTCTTGATTTTATCAAAAACTTAGCTTTATTCTAGCATTTATTTTTACAAACATCTTCATTTCAAATTCAAAGTAAGTGAAATTACCCTTCTTTTCATAGATTTACGATTCTTGACTAGAACATCACCTCATGAAAAACATCTACTTATGTTTATTCCTATTCGCGTCAACTACAGCAAAGCTATATGCTCAAGCTGCTTATGCCCCCTACAACAGAGATTACTATCACTTGATTGAAAGGTATGAGATCATCAAAGGCACAAACAACAGTGAGTTTCATACCAGTTTCAAACCTTATCGTAGAGATCAGATCATAACGCTAATCAATCAATATGCAAACGACTCACTTAGACTTATTCAAAGCGCTTCGGATCAATTCAACAGCAACTATATCCTCAATGACAGCTGGGAACAATCATTAGAAAATACTAATAGTTCTAAAAAACCAATTTGGAAGAATTTTTACAGAAGGCCTGCTGATTTCTATCATTACCATGATGATTATTTCGATATCCATATCAATCCCGTCTTGTATTTATCTGCTGGAAAAGAGTTAGGGCATGATGACTTTAGGTTTCGAAATACAAGAGGCATAGAACTAAGAGGGTCTATAGATAAAAAAATTGGCTTCTACACTTACCTTACTACCACACAAACTATTTTCCCCTCATGGGTAAGAGATTATGCACTTGCAAATGGTGCTGTTCCAGGGGAAGGGTTTTGGAAAGAATATGGAAATGAGGGATACGGGTATTTTTCTGCCATGGGCCACATTAGTTTTGATGTGAGCAAGCATATTCAGGCACAATTTGGACACGACAGAAACTTTGTTGGTGAAGGATATCGCTCAATGATTCTATCAGACTTCTCCAATCCATATGTGTTTTTTAAACTAAACACTAAAATATGGAAGTTTAATCTTACAAACCTATGGTCTCAGATGACCGCAGATGTGATTTACAACAGACAAAGACCAACTGATGGCAGGTATCCTCAGAAATGGTTTAGTCACCACAGGTTAGGGATCAATATTGGGAAAAGGCTTAACATTGGCGTTTTTGAGTCTGTGATGGCAAATCAATTTGATTGGAATTATTTGAATCCTGTAATCTTTTACAGATGGGTGGAGCATCAGCTAGGGACTCCTGACAAAGTAATGCTAGGCTTTGATGGAAAGTGGAACTTCACCCCTGGCATGCAATTATATGGACAATTTGCTTTAGACGAATTTGTATTCAATGAATTCTTTGGAATAGACGGTAAAAACTCAAGCCGAAACAAGCATGCCATTCAGCTAGGGTATAAATACATCAACGTATTGAAAATTTCAAATCTAGATTTACAACTTGAATACAACCAAGCGAGACCTTATACGTATCAAGAGAAATTCGAATATCAAGCATTCAATAATTACAGGACACCATTAGCACATCCTTTGGGAGCAAACTTCAGAGAATTGATAGGAATCTTGAGGTATCAACCCTTGCCAAAAATCTTTGTCAATGTTACTGGAATCTACCAAAGCTATGGCACTGATCCTGATGATCAGACCAACTATGGAGGTGATTTGCTCAAAAATAGGTTGGTAACAAACACAGGAATGGGATTGTTTGGCCACACAATTGGTCAAGGTATTTCCAATAAAGTTTTGATGGGTAATGTAAACGTAAGCTATATGCTTAGGCATAATTTATTCCTTGATTTCGGTCAAACATTGAGAAGAAAGACAGCACAGAACCTTGACTCACCCGAAATCCAATCATTTTCTCAACTTGGAATCAGGTTAAATATTGTAAGGCAAGAATTCAATTATTAAAAAGTAACGAAGGAGGCATTTTAAATTTAATTAACTTGCGTCCTCAAAATAGAATATATCCAAATGCAGACATATTTCAGAATACTCTCCTATGCCAAACCTTATGGGAGATTTATTCCTATATACATTTTCTACACCCTATTAGCCATCATTTTTAGCTTATTAAACTTCACTTTATTAAAGCCACTATTTGATGTGATATTTGAACAGGGTGAGGCGACTCAATATATAACAGCACCAGAAGCTCCTGAATTCGCATTTACGGTGGATTATTTTTTACAACTGTTCAATTTCTATTTCAACCAAGTTGCTGATACTTACGGTAAGTTTGGAACATTACTTTATGTATGTATCATCATTGTTATCTCCGTATTTCTTTCCAATCTTTTTGCTTACTTATCAGGTGTGGTGCTTGCAAAAGTCAGGGCAGAGATTATTAAAAAGATGAGAATGGATATCTTTAGCCATGTTACTGAAATGCACATTGGGTATTTCTCAAGTGAAAGAAAAGGTGATCTGATGTCAAAAATGACCAATGATATCCAAGAAGTAGAAAATAGCATCGTTCAGTCTTTGCGTGTGGTATTCAGGGAACCAGCTACAATCCTTTTATACTTTGCTGTTCTCTTTTTTATGTCAGCCAAGCTAACCATTTTCACCATACTAATCATTCCTATATCTGGAGCAATCATTGGTGGGATTACCAAAAGATTGAAAAAGACAGCGATAGAAAGTCAAGAATCATTGGGAAGGATCGTGAACATCCTAGATGAGACCATCGGTGGGATGAGGGTAATCAAAGCATTTGGGGCTCAAAAATACATCAACCATAAATTTGACGAAGAAACTGACAATTATTCAGAGGTGAATATTTCTATGGCCAAAAAGAATGAATTGGCTTCTCCTATCTCACAATTCATGGGAGTATCTGTAGTTGCAGGTATTTTAATCTATGGAGGGAGTTTGGTATTAAATAATAATTCTGAGCTAAGTGCAAGTGATTTCATCACCTACATTATCATATTTACGCAAGTACTGAATCCAGCAAAGGAAATCTCGAGAGCGGCAAGTGTAATCCAAAGAGGACTAGCCTCAGCGGAGCGGATTTTTAAAGTGGTAGATACACCTAGTAAGGTTCAGAATCCTACTTATCCAAAGTCAGTATCAGGTTTCGAAAGGGAGGTTACTTTTGATAAAGTAAGCTTCAAGTATCAAAAAGAACTCGTGCTCAAAGATATAAGCTTCTGTCTAGAGAAAGGCAAGACAGTAGCCTTAGTCGGACAGTCTGGTGGTGGGAAATCTACTATTGCAGATCTTGTACCAAGGTTTTATGACCCTACTCAAGGACAAATACTCCTAGATGGAGTGCCTCTTCATGAGTTCCAGCTAGGTGAACTTAGAGGGTTAATGGGTATTGTTACCCAAGAGTCAATTTTGTTTAATGACACGGTTTTCAACAACATAGCCTTTGGGCTTGAAAATATCTCGGAAGAAGCTGTAATAGAAGCAGCAAAAATTGCCAATGCCCATGAGTTTATTGTAGGATTGGAAAATGGGTATCAAACTTCTATAGGCGAAAGAGGAATGAAGCTATCTGGAGGACAACGTCAGCGCTTAAGCATCGCTAGAGCTGTACTTAAAAACCCTCCAATTCTTATCTTGGATGAAGCCACCTCTGCATTGGATTCAGAGTCAGAGCATCTGGTACAAGAAGCATTGACCAAACTAATGGCCAATAGGACGACTTTAGTAATCGCACATAGGCTGAGTACAATACAACATGCTGACCTAATATTGGTGGTTCAAAAGGGAAAAATTGTACAGCGAGGGACTCATCAAGAGCTGATAGAGCAAGAAGGTATTTACAAGAAACTTTCCACAATGCAGACAGTTTAGTATATTTAACCACCCAAACAATTTAAAAGCAAATCAGATGAGTAAATTTAATAGTATCATGCAATTGCTAGTTGCTTTGTTTTTTGCAGTTAGCTTAGTGTTTTTCTTGAGCTTCGAGAGTACAAAGAGTTTATTTGGAATGGAAGAGCTACAATCTGGCACTGTAGTCACATTTTTGCTAGTCGGTCTGATCTTATTCCTTTGTGCCTGGGGTACATCCTCATTGGTTGCAAGAAATCTAAGAAGTGACCTTGCAAAAAAAGAACTAGAAAAGAAGGAACTCAAAGCTAGGATGTACGACCTAGAGCAAAGTATCAAGCTTAAGAACTTTGAACAGAGGATTGAGCCGAAGGAGGAAGACAAAGATAATTCTGCGATCAAACCAAGACAGAATATCAAGTAGAAATTCATTTATTTCCTTAAATCCGCAAGTGAATAATTAAAAAAGCCAAAAAAGTGGCTGAATTAATTGTATTCAGGCTTTTTTGGCTCGTTTTTTTTCACTTATTTAGGTGTTACCACACATCCTTAATAAGATTTA
>NZ_JAKZGP010000069.1 GCF_022549775.1 Belliella filtrata
AATCCAACAATGGAGCTGAAAACTTCTGTGTTATAAGATCCGTCGTGGATACCCTGATCAAACGTTCGGGAAATATCTTAGAAAATCTAAATCATATAGCTAATTTACAACCTGAGTAGTTACAATTGTGAAAATCACCATTCTTATATACTTCTTCTACTTGGGCAATGAAAATGATTCCCTGAAACATCAAGGAAAGGATCAAGCCCAAGCTTACAAAAGTTTTTATTCTCTGGTGCATATCAATAATTAGACTACAAATTTAATTCAAATTACAAGCCAATTCTTTTTTTTGGGAGAAAATATTTTAATCATTTACAATCTTACCCTTTACCATCCATATTCCAACTTGGCTAGATTGAAAATTTGTTGTAGATAAGGCTGCTATTTGATCATTGCCAAGATCAGTCAAAGAGTTCCATTTAGCTTCTCGATTCAATGGCACCTTGAATGGCCTGCTAGGGTTTCTGAAATTACTAGGCGTATCACTAATCACCACCTCCATAGTTGCCAATTCCCAATTATCAGCTCGGTCACCCGTGCTCTGGTAGGACATAACATAATATCCCCCGGAGGTTTTAATTAAATATGGAGCACCTGCATAGACATAATCTGGAAGTGGATCTTTAAGCGTATTGTATCGATTTTCATCACTTCCTGACACTGGGGAATCCCAGCTTTCATTTATCGCGTTTTTGACTATATATGGTTTAAATTGCCCACTTACATTATCCTCAATCGCCACATAAATATGGATATCATCATGTACAGCAACAGGCATACCATCTCGAAACTGAGCCCTATAACTCACTGTCTTAAACCCTGAAGACCATGTAACTCCTTGATCTTTTGAATACAACACGGAAATTTGTTGATCATGAGAATCTGGATAGGGTGTTTCATTTGCGAAGTAAAGTTGAATGTCTCCATTGGGAAGAGCTAGGAACGAAGGTTCCCAACATCCATTATCAAATCTATTACCTCCTTGATATAAAATATCAGGTTCACCCCAGGTTATTCCCTTATCAAAACTCCGCTTGACCGCTATGGAAAATGGATACACACCATCCTGAGTTGGTCGCAAATTGGTTGCTAGCAAAACATCCCCATTGTCCAACTCAATCAGCTCAGGGTTTGTGGCGCGAACTTTAACCAAAGTACCATTTTCTGGATTGGTATAATCAAAACTCGAATAAGCCATGCCCAAATCTTCCCATTGGATTCCATCTTGACTTTTTTTGAGCATGATATCTCCTTGAGGACTTTCGTAAGCGATCAAATATTCGCCGCTACTGAGCACTCTCAATCTTGGATAAAATCCTTCTGTAGCTACATTTACGATTGAAGTTTCATCCCAAATGATTCTAAGTCCCTTTTCAACAACAGTAACATTCCCATTGTTCTCAATATCATTTTGGCAGGAAAAGAATAGAATTAAAAATGTAATTAACAAAGCTTTCATAGACGATTTCATGATAGGTTTAAATTTTGGGTTATTCATTTTCTTTTGGTCTTAAAAGATCTGTAGGGTGCAATGCACATTCTCCCTTAACCATACCTAAAAATAACCCCTCTGCCAGCTCTCTCCTCTTTATCCTATATCACTTTTTATACTAATTGTCTCAGAATAGCTATTTTGAAGAAATTAACAAGCTTTTAATAAAGAACGGATATCCATTTTTATTTGCATTCATAAAGATACCAGTAATCAAATCATCAAAAAGATAATCAATATTCAGGTATGGATGCATAATTGATATTATTGGATAACTTCCTCCGTAGTTCGTAATTGATCCAGAAGTTATGTTGTTTTAATATCAAACAAATCCTCTAGTATCAAAGCGGGGATTCAAATTCATCATTTAATAAAAAGATGAAGTCGCGTATTTATAAAGTTATTAAATGTCCTTGACACATCTAAACCCAGTATGATCAAGGCCAGAACCTTCACTTGACTTCATCCTTCAGGACACCCTATATCCACTACAATATGAATCAATACAAAGAAAAGACCCTCTACGAACCACTCTTTTAGAAACAATTGGATCTTGGACGTTATGTGGGTATTCAGGTCCTTTCACTGACTGATCTTTTTTAATTTATATGCATCAGAACGATACCAATCTTCACATCATTCCCATATATTGCCCGCCATTTCATACAAGCCATAACTATTCAGCTCAAAACTCATTACATGCGTAATGCCTTCATAGCCATCTTCTTTGAGGTTTTGATAGGGTAAAATTCCTTGTCAATAGTTTGCTCGATGTGTCATTTCTGACACTGGTGCATTTCCCCAAGGATACTTAGCCTTATCAATTCCACCTCTCGCTGCCCACTCCAACTGCTTCCGTTGGTAATCGTTTCCCAGCCCACTTTGCATAAGCCATCGCATCTTGGTAAGCCAATTGTACAATACCTATTCCACCCTAGTTGTCGGCCCATCAACTTGGAGCTTACCAGATTCATCAATTGACATTTTATCAATAAAAACCAAACGTTCATCTCCGGTGTCCTTGGTTCTTCCATGATATACTACATACATTTCCTTTTTATCTGGTGAAAAAAGTACGCTGTTGTGGCCTGTTCCAGTTACTGTACCACCACTTTGAGTATTTTTTTCTATCACAGGATTGTTTTGAGCCTTTGTGAATGGACCCAAAGGTGAATCCCCTGTGGCATAACCCACCGCATAATGCTCTCCTCCAAAATGGTTGGCAGAATACATGATGTAATATTTTTCTCCATGCTTGAAGGTAAAAGAGCCTTCTGTCCATCTTCGGTTTACTTCTCCACTCGTAACAGACCTACTCTCCCACTCTGCTTGCTGATCATTCATCTTGACAGGCGGTCTTAGGAGTAATACTGGTTCACCAATTACCCCGGAGAAATCAGGCTTAAGCTCAATACCATATACCCAACTTTCTTCGATTTCTTCGAACATTCCTTCTTCTCTGGCCCAATCAGCGATTTCTGAATCAACAGGATGCTTATAGCAAGCTCTAGAATAGTACAAATAGAATTTACCATCTTCATCTTTAAAGACATTGGCATCTATGATAGGATAACCAGGATCAAAAAGTGGTTCATCTTTCATGTCTATAAAGGGCCCCACTGGATCATCAGATACAGCAACACCTATCTTAAAGTTCTCCAACTCATTCGTGGGATTTTCTCTCCAATCTGCGCTGTAAAACATGTAGTATTTGTCATCAAACTTATAAACCTCTGGTGCCCAGAAATTTGCGACTGACCAAGATTCTAATGTATTTCCATGGAATACCTGCCCCTTTTTCTCCCAATGTTTCAAATCTGATGAGAAATAAACCATAAATCCATCCTTTGCACCAGCGCCAGTACCATACATGTAGTATTTTCCACCACCATCATCTAATATATATGGATCACCAAAAGCTACATCCAGTGGATTTTGAAATTCTGATAGTAAAGGAGAACTAATTTCCACTTCTTTTTTTTGACATGAAAAAAACACCATCAAAAACATAAGCTGAATTCCTGAAACCAATTTAGCGTTTATCATTTCTTACAATTATTTACAGTTTATTAAAAAACCAAACTTTCACCTATTAAAACAAGTATTGAGGATGTCTTTAAAAGACATCCTCAATACTGCATTATACCAATATCCTAATTTATAAGACTTCTGATATTACTTCATTTTGACATTGACATTGTAGAGCTTTTGATGTGCTGACTTGAGCCAAGACTCATCAAACTTGATAATCTTTCTATCATAGGTCATCAGGCCATTGGTCTCCACCTCTACATCTGTGGTCTGGGTGTAAACAGCCGCTGAAAGTCCCGCTGAAATCAGATCTCCAAGTGTTTTCATAAACTCTCCGTATCTATTGACCAAAGCTTCTTTGTCTTTGAAGCTTTGATAGCCCCAGTTGTCCTTGTCTTGCCAAGTATGTCCATCGACTGGAAGACCCAATCCTCCAAATTCTCCCAGCACAATCACATTGTCCTTTCCATATATTGCCGGATCTGGCATCGTAGCTGCTGGATAATTATGTAGGTCAATGATATCTCCAGTGATCTTCGTTCCATCCATTTCAAAATTTCCGCCACTCGCTGAATTAACTAGCCTGCTTGGGTCATATTCTTGCGTCCACTCTGTGATTTCTTTGGTCTTGAACTGCCCCCAAGCTTCATTGAATGGAACCCAGACTACGATGGAAGGGAAGTTATAATTCGCATCTATGATGGCTTTCCATTCTTTTTTAAATATAGCTTCTGATTCTGCTGTTCTGTCACGATCAGTTCCCTTACCTATAATACCTGGTCGCATTTCCCATTCATTTCCGTGGTCGCCATTTGGCATGTCTTGCCATACAAGCATCCCCATCTTGTCACAATGGTAATACCATCTTGCTGGCTCTACTTTCACATGCTTTCTGATCATATTGAATCCCATCTCCTGTGTTTTGATGATATCAAATACCAAAGCTTCCTCATTAGGAGCTGTGTAGAGTCCATCTGGCCACCATCCTTGGTCAAGTGGACCATACTGGAATACAAACTTGTCATTCAGCAACATGCGCTTCACACCATTTGCATCATAGCCCATGCTGATTTTTCTCAAGGCTGCATAACTCTTAACTTTGTCGACCACTTTATTGCCTGACATCAGGCTGATCTCGAGATCATACAGAAAAGGGCTCTCTGGACTCCAATGCTTTGGTGATGGTATTTTGAGATCTATACCATTTCCTACACTTCCTTCTTGAGAAGCTACTTCTTTACCGTCAGCGAAAGCTACTACTTTAACTTTGGTATTGCCATTAGCTCCTTTCACCGTAGGAAGTACTGAGATCGTTCCATTATCAAAATCAGGAGTGTTTTTGATATGCGCTATATGAGATTCAGGTACTGTTTCCATCCATACGGTCTGCCATATTCCAGTGACTGGTGTATACCAAATTCCATGTGGATTTTTGATTTGCTTTCCCCTCGGTTGCGGACCATCATCAGAAGGATCCCATACCCTAACTTTCACTTCTTGCTTCTCTCCTTTCACCAAAGCCTCGTTGATCTCAAAATAGAATGGATCAAATCCTCCATGGTGAATCCCTACAGATTTGCCATTCACAAAAACCTCTGCTTCCCAATCGACAGCTCCAAAATGTAAATAAATTTTACCCTTTCTTTGGCTAGACTTCAGAGAAATTTCCTTAGCGTACCAAAGCTCATGCTTACTTCCTACACTACGACCTACACCAGAGAGTTGAGATTCTATGGGAAATGGCACCGTGATCTTACCATCATAATCAGTGGGGGAAGCTGTCCCCTTGCTCACTATAGCATAGTCCCACTGACCATTGAGATTTACCCAATTTTCTCTTGACATCTGAGGTCTAGGGTATTCTTGATGAGGTGCTACTGCATTTACCTGTTCTGCCCATGGAGTTGAGATTGGTGGTTTGCTTAGCTGCTCTTGAGCTTTGGTAGACGCTATGGTGAGCATCACCATCAAAAATGCTAAGCTTAGGTTTCTTAGGTTTAATTTTGTCATTGTTTTTTATTATAATTAATTGAGTAAAATAGTATGCACATGATAAGATAGTTTTTCTACAAAAACAATTTAGCAATGCATTTTTGGTAATATTTTTATTTAATTTTTATTTTTTGTAATTCAAAAACCTGAAAGATTCAGGATCAAACACCAAGTTTTTTTGAGCATCATTGTTGGCATCAGTTTCAAATTTTGCTTTTATGATAGCTGTCTTACGAGGCTTAGGGTTTTCTTTAGAAAAATGCGTGTGAAACACATAGTGCAATTCTCCATTCCCATCTTCAAATAAGTCTCCATGTCCAGTCCCATTTTGATCCACCAAAGATTTCTCTAGGATAGGATTATGAGATACTTTTTCCCAAGGTCCAATGGGATTATCACTTGTCGCGTATCCTACCGCATAATCTGGGTTTCTAAAGTCATTGGTTGAATAAATGAAATAATAGAGCCCATTTTCTTTTACAATTGTAGGGCCTTCAGCAACTGGCCACGTTACATTCTGTGTATTTTCCCATGGTTCAATAGCGGAGATACATTCCCTTACAGATTCTTCGATGATACCGCTTAAATCAGGCAGCATTTCGGCAACAAAAAGCCTATTTCCATCTTGTAGTCTCACAGAATAGAGATACACTTTTCCATCATCATCGAAAAACACAAATGGATCGATTTGTCTAACTGGGCCTGAAATTTCTTTCTTTTCTTCTTGAACAAATGGCCCTAGTGGACTATCTGAAGTAGCAATGGCAATTTGTTCATTGGCTGTGTAAGCCATATAGAATTTTTCATTGTGGAAAAAAACTTGAGGTGCCCAAAATCCTTTATCGCCGAACACATCATCTTTGTGTAATGCAAACCCATCTTTCGCCCCATATGGCCCTTCCCAATCTTGAAGGTTCTTAGAAACGAAAACTTCAAACCCTACATTTGGAATATTTTCCACAGTCCCATAAAGATAGTATGTGCCATCATGGTAAAAAATGGTAGGATCTGCATAATTCAAAGCTTCCAATTGTACAGATGCTATATCTGATGATGATAATTTGTTTTGATTAGTTTTCCCTTGTTGGCAGCTCGTACCAAAAATGAAACTTGCCAAAATCAATCCTATGGCTAGTATATTTTGTCTGTAATTCATTATTTATGTTTAGTTAATAAGTTGCTCTTTTCAAATTATAATCCTCCCAACTCCCCATATTTTTCCATTTTTTATTTTTCCAAAAATCTAAACTCTTCTGGATAGAATACCAAGTCATCTTCTCCATTGTCACCTGAAACGAATTCAGCTTTGATGATTGCGGTTTTTCTTGGTGTGGCTCTTGAGCTGTTGAAATGTGTATGTAGCACATAATACCAATTACCAGCTGCATCTGAAAATATATCTCCATGTCCAGGTCCATTTTCATTTACAGTGTTACGACTAAGGATTGGATTACTCGTAGACTTTATCCATGGGCCGGTAGGCGAATCGCTAACTGCGTACCCTACTGCATAATCTGGGTTTCTAAAATCATTGGCTGAGTAAACAAAATAATACTTACCATTATGCTTTATCACTGTAGGGCCTTCAGCTACTGACCAATTTGCAGATTCAGTGTTTTCCCAAGGCTGATCAGCTTCAATGCAAAGCTGTACTGTCTCTTCCTTGATACTCATCAAGTCCTCGGTCATTTCAGCAACATACATTTTGTTACCATCAGAAAGACGTACAAAGTATAGATATACTTTCCCATCGTCATCAAAAAACACAAATGGGTCAATCTGCTTGACAGGTGCTGCTATAGCTACTTGATTCTCTTGAGTAAATGGCCCAAGAGGACTGGTAGAAGTTGCTATAGCTATATTTTCATTTGCTGTATAGGCCATATAGAAGACCCCATCACGTTCAAATACTTGGGGAGCCCAGAAACCTTGATCACCGTATACATTATTTCTATGCAATGCCAATCCTCCATTTTCACCCGCAGGACCTTCCCAATTAACCAGGTCATCAGAAGTATAAACTTCAAAACCTGTATTTGGATCATTGTCAACAGTTCCATACAAATAATATATCCCCTCATGTTGAAATATAGTTGGGTCTGCACTATATATTGGAGCTATTGTAGGTATGTACTCTTCAACAACTTCATCTTCAGAACAAGCCAAAGAACCTAAAACAAGCATTGCAAAAGTGATAGGTCTTAATAATAGATTTTTCATTTCATTTGGGATTTAGTATTGAAATTTTTATTCAAAGACTAAAAATCATGATCAAAGTAGCCAGCATTGACTACTTTGATCATGATTAAAATTATCAATATTGAGGGTTTTGATTTAGATTTGGATTGTTTTCTACTTCCTGTTGAGGGATTGGTAGCCTGATACTTCTACCTATCACGAAGTTGTTGAAATCAGGATCTCTTTGTGCTACAGCGGCAAGCTGCGCTGGATTGCTCAAATCCCCCCATCTTTTCAGGTCTGCCCATCTTACAGATTCGCTAAAAAGTTCAAGTGCCCTTTCCATTTTAAGTCGCTCCAAAAACTGCTCTTGATTATTCCCTATGGCAGGGTAAGCTTCTTCTAATGAACGCAAGTTTGCCCTACCTCTTACTGTGTTTACATATTGATAAGCATTGCTAGTCTCACCCAGTTCATTTAATACTTCAGCATACAGCAATAGAATATCAGCAAACCTCACCATTCTGAAATTATTCTGAGCAAAATAATCTTCATTGTCACGGAAATAGTCTCTTGCATACTTTCTAAAGTATACTCTACTACCCCATTCCCAATTGCGTCCATATACTTTGTCTCCAAAATCTGCTTCTAAATCAGGATAGAATACAGTAAATCTCAACCTAGGGTCTAGTTCATCATCAACAGTCCTTTCACTTTTGAAAGCATTGACAATCCATGGCCTAGCTTCACCATCTGACCATCCTATTCCATTGGGTGCAAAAAACTGAGGTCGATGAGTAGTCATAGTGGCATTAGGAACCTCTCCATCTCCTCCTCTATTGACATCAGAAAATTGAATCTCGAAAACTGACTCCGAATTATTTTCATTTAAGTGAGTGAAATTATCTTGGTAATTTGGTACCAAAGAATATCTTCCTGCTCCTTCACCTATGAAGAAATAGTCTAATGCCTGTCGTGCTTCAGTCCATTTGTGTTGCTGCATGTATGTACGTGCCAAAAAAGCATTTACTGCACCTTTGGTTGGCCTGCCTACATTTGCCGCATCTCTACTTACGGGTACATGGTCGAGTGCAAAAAGCAAGTCTTCCTCAATTTGAGCCCACACTTCTTCTAGTGGTCTTTGCTCTGGTAAATCTTCTGGTTGAGAAGGTTCCAACACAATCGGAATATTTTCCCAAAGCAATGCCGCATAATAGTAATGTAATGCTCTAAGGAAATGTGCTTCTGCCAGAAGGCGGTTTTTCTCATCGTTATTTTGAAATTCAATATCGGGAACATATGTCAATACTTGGTTGGCCCTCCATACTGCCTTATAAGTATCTCTCCATGTTTCTACATTTCCTTCCCAAAAATTGTAATTAATATATTGGAACCTAGTCCAATCTCCTAATTCTAGCCACGGACTTGAACTAAACCCCTCATCTGAAGTTAGGTCCAACCTAAAATACATCCATCTTGTCCAAAGTCCAGGTTTGTAAAACATTGCATACATGGCATTAACACCAAGTCTGGCATCATCTTCTGTTTGCCAGAAATCTGCTTGTGTCAAAGTATTTGGATTGGGTATATCCAACAAATCTTCATTACAGGAAATTAGTTGAATAGAAAATATAGATACTATTGCTATATAAATTATCTTTTTCATGATATTCTGGGCTTTAAATTAAAATCCTAATTGTAATCCAACTGTGTACATTCTCAGATTAGGAAAGGCAAAATTGTCAAATCCCCTTTGGAAAATATTGCCATTGAGAAACTCAGGGTCTAGGCCAGAGTACTTGGTGAAAGTCAATAAATTTTGGCCAGAAACTGAAACTTGTGCCGTAGCGAAACCTATTTTCTGTGTTATAGCTGGTGGAATAGTATAACCAATTCTAATCAACTTCAATCTCAGAAAGCTTCCATCCTCTAACCATCGGTCTGTATCTCCTCTTGAATTAAGTGTAGATGCTGCAATCGCTCTTGGTACGTCAGTGTTAGGGTTTTCAGGTGTCCAAGGCTTTATTCCAGCTCTGTAATTACTGTTGTCATCAAATCTGTCTACCAAACTCCTATATCCACTATATACAGTAGCACCAAATGAACCGAACCATTGCATACTGAAATCAAAACCTTTGTAACTCGCCCCCATATTCAATCCTATCTCGTAATCAGCCCAAGGACTTCCCATGACCACTTTGTCCTCATTGGTGATCTGCCCATCGTCATTATGATCTTTGAATCTAATATCACCTGGTTGAGCATTAGGCTGAATCATTTGACCAGCAGAGTTAGTATGACTCTGAATCTCTTCCATATTTTGGAAAATTCCATCCGTCTCCAATACAAACCACATCCCAATGGGTTGACCGATCTCTGTTACAGTATTTCCTGAATAGATGTCATTTCTTCCATACCCTAGAGATAGCACTTCATTTCTCAATGTGGTCACATTTGCAGTAACATAATATTTGATTGGTTTGGCTGATTCCCTGTATGTAGCGGTGAATTCAAACCCTCTGTTTCTCAAAGAAGCCGCGTTGACAAATGGATCTGTTCCATCGTGGCCAGTAGTTCTGGGGATTGGCATATTTGTCAATACATCATTTGTCTGAGAGATAAAGTACTCAGCTGAAAGGGTAAGTTTATCTTCAAAAAAACCTGCATCTAAGCCATAGTTTTGCTGTTCGAGAATTTCCCATCTCAAATTTTCATTGGCAAGTCTTACTTGAGTAGCGCCAGGAATGACAGTCTGATCCATTCCCATAGCAATGGTTGGGAACACATTGATCAAACTCAAATGATCCCAATAGCCAATATTGCTACTCCCTAATCTTCCGTAACTTGCTCTTACTTTCAGGTCATTAACAATATCAGAAGAGAAGAATCCTTCCTCACTGATCCTCCATGCTCCAGAAAAAGATGGAAAAGTACCCCAACGATTTGCTCTCGACAATCTTGATGTCCCATCTCTTCTTACCACTGCATTGATCAAGTATTTGTCATCATAGCTGTATTCCAACCTACTCAAGTATGAAAGTAAGGCAGCTTCTTGTCTAAATCCACCTACTTGAGGAGTATCTCCTTGATCAAGAACTGTATAGTAATTACCAAGTGAATTCATTGGGATATTCCTCTTATTACCCCAGATTTGAGCATATTGGATTCTTTGGTAGGTTTGACCTGCCAATAGTTTTACTGCATGTTTTCCAAATACCTTATCGAATGACAAGGTGTTTTCAACTAAGCCATCCATGTATTCTCCTCTATTTTCATCATATATAGCTGGATCATAAGGTTGATTTTGAGTCCAATTCCCCTCCTTACGCAGATACCTGTAATTGTCATGGCTTACATTTAGTCCAAGATTTAACCTATAAGTCAGATAAGGTAATATTTTCAATTCTGACCAAATATTCCCTTGAATTCTCATGTTTCTATTTTGTCTATCTTCCAAATCTGCGATCGCTACAGGATTGGAGCCGAAAGTACTTCCTCTTGAGGGACTCCCATAACCATAACCTCCTGGATTATTCTCATCATATACAGGTATCGTTGGCAGCATTCTAGTCACATCGACTATCGGATTCCCAGACATCTCATCTGCATGTGAAAGGGTGATTGCTAAGTTTTCTCCTATGCTAAAAACACCTTTGGACCCTTGGGTATTTACCCTGAGACTGTATCTATCGAACCCGGTACCGATTACAGTACCTTTGTTTCCAAAATAATTCCCAGAGATCAAGTAACTCCCGTTTTTACTTCCACCCGAAACTGTAGCATTGAAGTCATGCATCTCGCCAGTCATGTATGCAGCATCTTGCCAATCTGTATGGATGTTTGGGTCTAGGTTTTGTCTTGGTTGACCTGCATTGTCATAAGTCATATTATTGAGCCTGATAAATTCATCCGTACCAGCTAAATCATACCTAGGGATTGTCTGTATACTATTTCTTGACGAAATCTCTACGTACATAGGGCCATCTTTGCCTCGCTTCGTTGTGATGATAATTACCCCATTTGCAGCTCTCGAACCGTATATGGCAGCCGCTGAAGCATCCTTAAGTATTTGGATAGATTCAATATCATTTGGATTGAAATCCCTATTGGCAGTAGTGATCATACCATCTATTACATAGAGTGGGCTTGCATTACTGAAATTGTTCAGTCCTCGAATAACGACGTTGGCTTCGGATCCTGGCCTTCCTCCTCCTCTTACATTAACTCCCGTAGTCAATCCTTGCAACGCTTCACCAACAGTGGTAGCTTGTCTTTTTTGTAGTTCATCTGTATTGACCACAGCAACTGCACCTGTCAGATCTTTCTTTTGCTGAGTTCCGTAGCCTACTACCACGACCTCATCCATGGCCTGGACATCTTCTTCAAGTGTCACATTGACAACGGATCTGTTTTGGATTCTTACTTCTTGACTGACATATCCTATAAATGAAAAAACCAAAATTCCGTCTGCACTACCTTCCGGGATATCAATAGTATAATTTCCATCCAAATCAGTAGCAACTCCTATCGAGGTAGATTTAAGCAATACTGTTACACCAGGGATAACTTCTCCAAATTCATCTTGAACTTGTCCAGTAACCTTAATGTCAAGCTGGCTTACACTTACAAAAGTAGATTCAACATAATTAGAAGTGGCTCTTGCTCCACTAGTGCACACCATGAAGATGCACAATGTATAAATAGGAACTCTCCAAAGCTCCCTTATGCTTGTAGTTTTTTTACTCATAATAAAGATTATTTTAGGTTATGGTTTAGGCATCGGTTCATTCATATAGAAATCGTCAAAGCCTACTCAAACTTACTCGGAGTAAATGGAGATATGTATTCAACTTTTCTCAATCCTTATCCCAATTGTATCAAAAAAGGCTTCCTAGTAACAAAAAACTCAATATGTGATAGAATTTGAAAAAGTACATTGCAGAAATCGAAGAATAGATTCGTAAATTCAATTTCCCAAAGTAACTATTCATGAAAGTAATTCTGCTATATCTCCTATTGAGTCTTTTATTTACAAACGTCAATGCCAATATAGGCTCATATTATTTTAAGCATTTTCAAGTAGAACAAGGTCTGTCACACAATACCGTAATGGCTTCAGTCCAAGATAAAGATGGTTTTATTTGGTTTGGGACTAAAGATGGTTTGAACAGATTTGATGGTTACAGATTCAAGGTTTTTCGACAAAACAGCACCACTAATCAAAGCTTAAAATCAAATTTTATCACAAGTCTCTACTCTGGCAAAAATCACCTTTGGGTTGGTACAGATAAAGGGCTCTTTCGGTACAATAAAGAACAAGAAAGTTTCGATCACATAGAGGTTTCATCAAATTTTTACATTAGAGAAATAAAGGAAGATATCAATGAAAACTTGTGGTATATAGCTGGTAACACCTTGTACAAAATAGATCAAACCAATCAGCATGTAAGGATTTACGATCCTAGTGATACTTTCCTAGCATCTTCCATTTGCATGGACAATCAGGGCAGTGTTTGGGCTTCTTCCAATAGTGGAATGATCAACAGGTACGACCCTGATTCTGATACATTTGTAGGTGTTAGTCTTTTTGATGATCAAGTACAAGTAGGTAATAAAGTCATAGAAAAGTTACACTACATAGACTTTACAAAAATCCTTGTAGGAACACAGAGTGATGGAATAAAACTTTTTAATCCAATCTCAGGAACTTACACAAACATGGTTTCAAAAGGAATTAATGATTCAGAACTTTTTGTGAGAGATTTTTTAAAAATAAATGATAGACAGTTTTGGGTTGCTACAGAATCAGGTGTATTTATTATAGATATAGAAAGTAAAGATTTCACTAACCTAAAGAAGAATTACAATGATCCTTATTCTCTTTCTGATAATGCCGTCTATACACTTTTAAAAGATCAAGAAGGAGGAATATGGGCAGGAACTTACTTTGGTGGACTCAATTATCTTCCAAAGCAATACACTCCATTTGAAAGATTTTTTCCTAAATCTGATGAAAATAGTATTAGTGGAAATGCTGTAAGAGAGATTGTGAAAGACAAACGTGGAAAATTATGGATCGGAACAGAAGATGCTGGGTTGAACAGATACGACCCAACTAACGGGACATTCATCAATTATATGTTGAGCAATGATCCAGATGTACTGACCCACAACAACATTCATGGGTTATTGATTGATGGAGAAAAACTATGGGTAGGCACATTTTTTCAAGGATTGTATGTTATAGACATTGTTACAGGTAAAATCATTAAAAAGTACGCTTCAAACCAAAAAAATGGAAAATTGGAAAATGATTTCATTTATGCTATCAGTATGTTGAAAACTGGTCAAATTGTTATTACTACCAATGCTGGAATTTTTGGTTACAACAAAGAAAGAGATACATTTGAATCATTGGAGGGGTTTCAAAAAGACCTACATTATACTAGTGTGTTTGAAGACAGCAAAGGCAATATTTGGGCAGGAACATACACTGATGGATTATATGTATTTGACATTACAAATAAACAATTATCAAGTTTCAAGAAAAACTCAAAAGAGTCAAAACATATAAGTAGTGATGCCATTCACAGTATTTTCGAAGATCAAAACAATCAGATTTGGATTACCACAGCAAGCGGGTTGAACAAAATAAATCAGAATGATGATTCAATTACAATTTACACCACAGCCGATGGTTTACCCAGTAATGTCTGTTATCAAATTGAGCAAGATGAAGATAAAATGCTATGGATTTCAACATCAAAAGGGCTTGTAAGATTTAACCCTGAAAGTGGTGATATTCAAACATATACCAAAGATCATGGAATCTTAAGCGACCAGTTCAATTACAGATCTTCCTTTATGGATAAAGATGGGACTATGTATTTTGGTTCTGTCAAGGGTTTGATAAAATTTAACTACAGGAATTTCCTAAAAAATGAGTATCTGCCTCCCGTTTTTATAACTGGGTTGCAGATTGGAAATGATGAAGTTGATATAGATGAAGAAACCTCACCATTAAGGAGATCTATCATATTTACTGACAAAGTCGCTCTTAAACATAACCAATCTAGCTTCAGCCTAGATGTGGCAGCCCTTAGCTTTACAGCTCCAGAAATCGTCCAATATGCCTATAAGCTTGAGGGATTTGACAATGAGTGGATCTTCCACAAAACCAATCGTAAAATTTCATTTACTAAAGTTCCTCCTGGAAAATACACCTTTCTTTTAAAAAGCTCCAATAGCAATGGGGTTTGGAGTGATAGTATTAAGCGTTTAGAGATCCACATATCCCCTCCTTTTTGGGCAACATATTGGGCATATTTGATTTACTTCTTTGCAATATGTTCATTGATTGCGTTTATAATTATTTCTCTATACAACCGGAGTCTTCATAAAAATAGAGAAAGAATGGTCATACTGGAAAGAGAAAAAGAAAAAGAAATATATAATGCTAAGATCAAATTCTTTACAAATGTAGCACATGAAATCCGTACCCCACTTACGTTGATAAAAGGTCCATTGGAAAAATTGCAAAAACAAATACATGCAAGTCCAAGCGAACAAAACCTCCTTTTGATCATGGAAAAAAACACTTCACGCCTACTTGAATTGGTCAATCAATTGATGGATTTCAGAAAAACTGAAAGTAAAGAATTTTCATTGAATTTTGTAAAAGTAAATCTTGTAGATCTTTTGGAAGATCTCATTTACAGATTTTCACCTATTGCAGAGCAAAAGAAATTGACTATCAAGTTAGAAGTGGATCACAAGCCAGCTTATGCCTATATAGATAGAGAAGCAATGACAAAAGTATTTAGTAACTTATTAAATAATGCTTTGAAATTTTCAGACAAATTAGTAGAAATTTGTATCAGTTCTATACCTGAAGATAAATCTTTGGCTATATACTTTAAAAATGATGGCTCTTTGATAAATGATGCAGATAGAGAAAAAATATTCACGCCTTTCTACAGAGCAGCAGCCTCAGAAAATGTACCTGGAACAGGAATAGGTCTTCCGCTTGCAACATCACTTGTTGAGTTACATTCTGGTACAATTCAGCTAGAAAAAAATGCTAACTTAAATATATTCAAAATTCAAATTCCAATAGAACAACAATTGATTTTTGACTTTGAAATAGAGCATGATGTATTACCTGAAGATGGCTCTCAAAATGAAGTGATTTCAAAAACTGAAACTGCAATACTCATAGTTGAAGATAACCTTGAATTGTTAGATTTTTTGTCTCAAGAATTAAAACCATATTATGCTGTCTATACAGCAAATAATGGCAACAAAGCACTTGATATTTTGGAAGAAAAACCCATCCAACTCATTGTAAGTGATATCATGATGCCAGGAATGGATGGAATCAGCCTTTGTCAAGCAATCAAATCAAACCTTAACCATAGCCATATTCCAATTCTAATTCTTACAGCTAAATCGACACTTCAATCAAAAATAGAAGGCTTAGAATCTGGCGCTGATGCATATATTGAAAAACCATTTGCCGTAGAGCATTTAATTGCACAAGTTTCTAATTTGCTAAAAAACAAAGTAAAAGTAAAAGAATACTACACCAATTCACCCATTGCACATCTCAAAACAATAGCACATTCAAAAGCAGACGAAGAGTTTTTGGAAAAACTGAATGCAATCATCTATGGAAATTTAACTAACCCAAATCTTAATGTAGATTTATTGGCAGACAATTTCAATATGAGTAGACCTACTCTCTATAGAAAAATCAAAGCAATATCAGATCTCACTCCAAATGAACTTATCAATTTGGCTAGGTTAAAAAAAGCTGCCGAGCTACTGTCAAGCTCTGACTATAAAATTTACGAGGTCGCAGACTTAGTTGGCTACAATTCTCAAAATAGTTTTACGAGAAACTTCCATAAGCAATTCGGCATGACTCCCACTGAGTATACAAATAGCTACTTGACAAAAGCTAGATAGGTCATTCATAAACTCTTAAATTTAAACTTCATTCTTCATCCCTATCCTCTGCTCTGAATTTTTTCCAAAATTCATTTGGACTAATACCGTATTCTTTTTTGAATGCATTGAAAAATGTGGTTCTTGAATTAAAGCCTACTTTTTCACTCAAACTCATGATCGTAAAATCATCTAGGTAACCGCCTTTTATCAATTGAACAGCATAATCAACCCGGTAGTAATTAATCAATTCATTGAAGCCTTTATCAAATGTCTTATTGATTATTTGAGAAATCAACTTGGTAGAAAGTCCTGTTTTCTTTGAAAATTCGGACAAGGTAATGCCATTTTTTGCAAAAAGTTTTTCTGTATTTAATAGATAAATGATCCTGTTTTTTGCTGTTAAAAGATCAAGTTCATTAATCCCTGCTATAGTGGATTTCTCCTCGCCCTCAAGTACCATTTTTGGAATTTTACTATCATCTTTTTCAACCATATTTTCTTCAGTAATAAAGCTATTAGTATGGATTTGATTCATTGATTCATTGCTATTCTGCTCTGAATGAGAAAGGTAAACTGTTTCGGGATTGATACGAAGGTAAATATTCAAAAGCACAAGAGGTGAAATTAATATCCAAGGCATGTATTTATAAAACAACTCTATAAATGAAGATTCAAGAAGATTTAGCACTGGTACGAAAAAATAGAATAAATGGAAGAATAATAAAAACCCAATGAGAAATACTGATACAAACAACCAGTTTTTTAGCATATTGGTTTTTATCGTTGAAAAAAATGATGGCTGATAAGCAAACAAAAGTTTAACTGCAAACCCAAAGTAAAACAGCTGTAATACCATCCTAAAGGCATCTATATAGATTCCTGGTATATAGCCATTTGCTAGCTCATCGATTAGCTCAGGTTTTTCAATTATTTTTTGAATTACAATCAGTTTTTGATCGCTATCTAAGCTATAAAGAGGGTACAATTCGATCACATGAAAAAGTGCAGGTAGGACATGAACCCAATCATATTTTTGAAAACCAGTTTGATGCATCAAAGTATTTCTGATAAAAAAATAAAAAAATGGCATAGCAAGAAACATCAATGGATTGATCACCCTCAACAGATGAGGGAAATCAAGAATAATCTCTAATTTGAACCACAAGTAATAAGACAGGTAAAATAGGGAGTAAATGAATAGGGTAACGCCTATGTAACCATTCTTTACAATTGCATTTTTAACTGGTTTTAAAATTAATACCAGTGCGTTAATAAGAGATATAGACAATAAAATAACTATCAGAACTGCTGAAAGGCTCATTGAAGTTTATTGGGTGATAAGTTTCAATCACCAAATCTATAATAGTTTATTTTAAAATCTACACTTATTTGGTTTTTAAACACAAAAAAAAACACAAAGCTTTCGCTTTGTGCCTTTTTCAAATATCAGAACAACTTAGGTATTACTTTCTCATCAAGTTTAGCATACCTCTTCTTATCTCTCCAGTCTCTCCTACTTCTACTGTCCAGTAATAAGTTCCGATAGCCATTTCCTTACCATTATAAGTTCCATCCCATCTTTCTTTAGGGTTCTTAGTGATGAATAGCAATCTACCACTTCTTTCAAAGATCTGTATTCTCACGCCTGAGTAATACATTAGTTCTGGAACTCCCCATGAGTCGTTCACTCCATCTTGATTTGGAGTAAATGAATTGGTGATTTCAATATCTCCAATGGATGGCCTTATTCGATGGATCACGAATGATTTTTCCATAACATTTCCATCTCTATCCAATACTGAAATGGTGATATTGAAAGAGCTTCTGCCTGGAACACCTTCATTACTGTTCCAGTAAAGTATGTTATTCCTAATATCGAAATATTGATTGTCACCACTGTTATTGGAGAAGTACAAGGTATGAATATCGTCTACAGGGTCTATTACTGTAAGATCTCCAATCATAATGGAACTGCTCTCAAAGTCAGCTTCGAAGGTATCATTGCTAAGCAATAAATCTTCTGGCATTGGCTTTGGTCTGACAACTACACGGAGTTCAGGAATCAACCTTAGTGGGTTTGTTACTCCAGGCTGGAGGATGAGTTCTCCTTTTGCATAATAAGTCCCTCTTCTAAAGGCATTTACAGTAGTCACATTCCAACTCACGTCCAAAGTGATTATATCTCCATTTGTAGTAACAACTTCAACTTGGGCTGGAAGCTCTGCAGGAATATCTTCTGTACCCCAATCGATTATATAAGCTGTTTCCTCTAAGAACACTCCATCCAAATAAACTCCAGTAATAGGGAATTCAAAATTGATCACATTTACAAGTACTGGTGCACTGGTTTCGTTACCATGAATATCTCTTACAGTCAAGATCACGATGTTTTCACCCAGATCTGCTGTCGTGAATACTGTCTGACTTAGACTGAGAGAGGCTACACCACAGTTATCAAATGAACCGTTATTAACCATCTCTGGAGTTATGGATGCTCTTCCATCCAAGTCAAGTCTTATGGAAATAGCTTGCGTAATCACAGTAGGTAAAGTTTGATCTTCTACCACCACTTCTTGTGTAGCTGAAGACAAGTTACCAGAAGTATCTATGACTGTCCAGGTGACTGTGGTACTTCCGATTGGGTATCGAGCTGGTGCATCATTGCTTACCATCATCACACTACAATTATCGCTTACCACAGGCGTGCCAAGTTCTACTCCCACTGCTTCGCAATTTGCATTAGTCGCAACCACGATAGAGGCAGGTGCAGTGATCACAGGAGAAGTCAAATCTACTACCTCAATCTGTTGAATGGCCTTGGTGATATTTCCTGAAGCATCTGTTGCTGTCCAGGTAACATTGGTAATACCAAGCTGCAGAACTTCTGGGCCATCATGTACTAGTGATACTATGGTACAATTGTCCGTTACAATAGGCAACTCTAGTGATGGTAAAGCTATGTTACACCCTTCTTCCACTGCAAGTACGATTCCAGCGATTGGTTCAAATCTTGGAGCAATTTTATCCAATACTGTTACTCTTTGAGTTGCTAGCGTTCTGTTGCCACTTTGATCTGTCGCTGTCCAGGTTACCAAAGTTTCTCCTATTGAGAATGCTTGAGGGGCATCGTTGGTCACTTCTACATCTCCGCAATTATCAAATGCAAGAGGAGTTCCCAAAATAATATTCTCTGCCTGACATCCTTGATTAGTCTCCACCGTAATTGCTGCTGGTGCTAGTAGGACTGGCTTGATAACATCCAACACTTGAATGATTTGAGAATCAGTGCTTGAGTTTCCATACTTATCAATTGCTGTCCAAGTCACTACTGTCTCTCCAACTGGGAAGACAACTGGTGCATCATGGTGAACCATAGCAACTTCACAATTGTCGAATACTATTGGAGTACCAAGGTTTACATTAAACGCAACACAAGAGCTATTGGCATTTATGGTTCGATTTGCTGGTGCCATAATATTTGGTGGTGTCTGATCAGAAACCGTCACCAGCTGTTTAGCTGTAGAAACATTACCAGAATTATCTACTGCCGTCCAAGTCACGACCGTTTGACCTATAGCGAAGACCTCAGGAGCATCATTACTAATTGTTTGAATTCCACAGTTGTCAATTACAATTGGAGAACCCAATTCAACTCCTGTAGCTGTACACCCATCATTGGTAGCAATATTCAATGCCGCCGGTGATGTGATCTCAGGTACCAACCTATCTTCCACAGTTATCAACTGGGTGGCAGTTGCGCTGTTTCCTGCTGCATCTATTACAGTCCAAGTCACAATAGTTTCTCCAAGTGGGAAGCTTTCAGGAGCATCATTTAGCACCTGATCTATGGCGCAATTGTCAGAAACAATTGGCGTACCTAATACAACATTGGTCGCTTCACACCCTGAATTAGTTGACAAAGTGAGATTAGCAGGAGCTTGAATTTGAGGATTAATCAAATCCCTAAGATCAATCTCCATCGTATCCACTACAGGTGGACAAACTTCCCCTTTAGGATATACCATCATGGTGATGGTAACTATCTCAAACTCATCGTCAGCTGGGATGTATGTTGGTGAAAGTGTATTTGCACCATTTAGCTGACCTCTTCCGTTATGAGTCCAAGCAATGGAAGAAAACTCTTTCGCTTCTGCATCAAGAATTTGATAACTTCTCGTATTACAAATAGCTACATCATTTCCTGCGTATGCAAATGCTCCTTTAATCAAAGTCAGCACTATGCTATCTTCATCTGTTCCACCATCGCCGGTCACTTTCATCGTCAATTTTACTTGGCCTGAAGTATAATCAGCTTGACTTGGCGTATACACTGGATTCATGATACTATTATCATCAAATGTTCCACTTCCTGAACTCATCCATAGGATAGTTGTGAAATTGAAAGCCTCGGCTTGATCTAGTGATATGTTTTGATCTCCATTGCATAGGTCTAAGTCTGGACCAGCAACTGCTGTTGGGTTAGCAAATATGATCAAGTCAAAACTAGCTTCTGCTGCTTCACATGTACCAAATGCTTCTGCTATCAAAGTAATGGTAACAACTCCATTATTTTGATCTTCAATACTTGGAATGTATGTAGGAGTAAGAGAAGCCTGATTTGAAAAACTTCCAGTACCAGAACTTTCCCATCTAATCGAACGATAGTTTTCAGCAGAAACTCCTGTGATTACAAGGTTTTGACCAGCTGCAATGTTTCGATCATCCCCTACTGTCACTACTGGTGTCCTCCAAAGTGTCAAAGTGATCCTATCACTGTTTGTATCTCCACCAGCTCCAATTGCTGTCAAAGTCAACTGAACTTGCCCATCTAAGAAATCAGCCAAACTTGGAGTGTATCTAGCATTTACTATTCCTGCATCATCAAATGATCCCGAACCAGTAGTTGTCCATATTACATTTACCGCATTAATAGTCAAAGCATCTGCAAGTAAATAGCTCCCTTCTGTATCACACATTTCTGCATCAGTACCAGCTATTGCACCAATATCTGCTATTGGACTAGCGAATATCAGCAACCTCATCGTGCTAGTAGCTACAGAACAATTACCCAAAGCTGTGGCTGAAAGTGTAAGCTCAACTTCGCCAGTTTGTATATCTTCTGTGCTAGGTATGTATGATGGATTCAATGCATTTGGATTATTGAATGATCCAGTACCAGAACTTGTCCATGTTAAGCTTTGATAATTTGTTGCTGTTGCTCCTGAAAGGATATACGCTTGAGCTGAAATTGTGGAAGCATTTGGACCAGCATTAACTATCGCTTGTCTGTATAACCTTAACACAAAGCTTTCTGTTATGGAAATACAATCATCAGCTGTACTCAAAGTCAAAGTCACTTGACCAGACTCATAATCAGAAGCGCTAGGTGTATAAATCGCATCAAGTCTAGATGAATCATCAAATGAACCAGAACCTGACGTACTCCAAATAACAGTTGTACTCGAAGCACCATTCAATTGTATAAACCCAATATCAGAACATAGAGACTCACCTGATGTTCCAGTAGAAACATTCCCTTGAACCGGCTGTGCAATCGTGATGTTGTTGATCGCTGTTTCACAACCATTCGCATCCCTGATGATCACACTGTAGCTGCCTGCAGCTAGACCACTGATGTTCTGGCTTGACATGCCATTGCTCCATGTGTAAGTGTATGGTGCTGTGCCTCCTGATACTGTAAGTGCTATCGCTCCATCTGTTGATCCGAAGCAACTTGCATCACTTGTGGAAGCTATGCTTGCTGCTAGTGCCGCCGCTGGCTCATTGATCGT
>NZ_JAKZGP010000006.1 GCF_022549775.1 Belliella filtrata
TTATAAAACCTGTCCAGATCCCGTTGAAGTGCTGTTTTGAATGACATGATAAAAAATATTAATTTCCTGAGTGATAATTTTCTTTCCCTTGAGAACACCCCCTTACGGCCGTCTTTTGAACGGCTAATAAATGCTTCGGTGTCGAGCTCATTGTCAATATGTTTAGTTAGTTTTAGCCTGTAATCTTCCTTTTTTTCAGAATTAGAGTTACCCCCTATATACCCCTATAATTTACACATTTTTTTTATTAATTTGCTTAACTAAACGACATTGAATTATAATCATAAAGAGTCTTTAAAAACAAAATAATATTTTTCAAACCACAAGATTTCATCAATTAATTCAATAATTTTGCAGGATAATATTTTCGTTTGTCATGTATCAAATCAAAAAACTCATAGTTTGCCTCGATCAAAGTGCTTTGGACGATACTTTGGTTCGTTTTGCCTCATTTGTTGCTCAGGTAAATCAGACTAAAAAAATCTACTTTACCAATGTGATTAGGAATATGAATATTCCGAAAGAAGTGTTGGAGGAGTTCCCTAATTTGATTCAGAATATGGTGGATGAGCGCAAAGGAAAAATGAAAGATTTGGTAGCCAAACATTTTGGTAAACAAGATGGAATTGAGTTTTCATTTGTGGTCAAAGAAGGTCAGCTATCCAAGAAAATATTGAAACTAGCTCATGAAAAGTCGGCTGACATGATCATGGTTGGTAGAAAGGTAGAGTTACCAGGCACAGGCGTGCTTTCTCAGAGGCTCGCTAGAAGAGCAAGCTGTAGCCTCTTGATCATTCCAGAGCATGCAGTACCAAAAATTGACAAACTACTTGTACCGAGTGATTTTTCGGACTATTCCAAAGATGCCATGGAGGAAGCTATCATGATTGCAGAAAAATATGGCGGCAAAGCCAAAATTTACTGTCAAAATGTATTTTCTATCCCTTCAGGATATCATTTTACAGGAAAATCATACGAAGAATTTGCATCTATCATGGAAATGCATGCAGAAATCAACTACAAGAAGTTCATCAGGAAAATAGATACCAAAGGTATTCATATCAAACCTCTCTATACCAAGGATGAAGATGATGATCCTGTTGAAGATATTCTTGGTAAAGCTGCAGAAATAAAAGCTGACGGCATCATCATTGGTGCCAAAGGAAGAACAGCTGCCACTGCCCTATTTATCGGCAGTCTGGCGGAGCGATTGATCCAAATGAACGATAGCATCCCACTTTTAGTCACACGACCTAAGGGAAAGAATGCTGGGATTTTGGATTATATTTTGGAGATTTGATAGTAGTCCCGATAGCTATCGAGATTAGATTTTAAATTTTAGAAATTGTTGATAGAAATCGGAAATAGATTATAGATTCAATTTTCTATTTTAGACCTGCTCGGTTTTTCATCAGATTGCGAATGTGCGAATTAACTACACTTTCCCAATACATAGGAAAAGCTTGGCAGGTCTTATGAGATTAAGTAAATACCCTTATTTTTTAATTGAGTGGAAATAGATTGATTTCATTTCAAGTATTCTCCATCTCATCAGGAATACAAAAACAATGTGTAACTATGTGCCTATGTGGTAAAAATCAAAATCGTTATCACAGCTACTAGTTTCAAGCCCTATTTGAGAGCGTAATTTCATTTTTTCACACGCATTTTTAAACTTATTGGTAACTTGGCTGTCTAACTACCAATGATGTCACTTAGCGATCTCACCATTCTTAACATGATCAAAGACCCTAATCAACGTGAAAAGGGTTATCGAGCACTGGTGGAAACCTACCAAAGACGAGTTTACAGCATCATTCGAAAGATGGTCATTATACATGAAGATGCTGATGATATCTTGCAAAACACCTTTATAAAGGCGTTTCGGAACATCAATTCTTTTCAAAGCAATTCTTCTCTTTATACTTGGTTATACAGGATTGCCGTCAATGAGAGTTTAAATTTCCTTGAAAAGAAAAAAAGAAGGTACTTCTTTCCTGTAGAAGATCATGAAGAAGCAATGAAAAGCTATATCGACCAATCACCCTTGATCGATGGAGATGAAATACAGAGGATCTTGCAAAAGTCGCTTCTAAAGTTACCCGAGAAGCAAAGGTTGGTCTTCAATTTAAAATATTATGAAGACTTGAGTTACGAAGAAATCAGTAAAATCACAAATACATCAGTAGGTGCACTCAAAGCGAGCTACCATCATGCTGTGAAAAAAATTGAAAGTGATTTGAAAATAGAATAAACCATTGAGCAAATCCATTGTCTAAAGCAATTATGATGAATAACATTCCCAAGCAAAACATCTATAAGGTTCCTGATGCTTACTTCGATAAGCTCACTGATGATATCTTATCTAAAAACAACGACAGAAAATCAAGAATGATTTGGGCTAGAAGCATGGCTGCTTCTACAGCACTCATCTTAAGTGTAGGTTTGTACCTTTTCAATAGTGACATCAATAGTCCTGAAAACTTCCAAGATAAAATGAATAGTGACATCAATCTTTATATCAATTCGGGTTATTGGTCTGCTGAAGATGCACTTTCACTTACTGAAAATCCAAATGATATTCTAGACCAAATCATTTCAGAGGAATGGAGTGCTTACTCAAATGATGATTTGGAAAGTGAATTCTGGTATTAAAACAAAATAAACATGAAGACTTCAAGATATCTATTGATCCTTATGATGCTATGTTTTTCAAGCTTAGCTTTAGCACAGAGAGATCAAAACCAAAGATTTGATAAAGAAAAGTTTGAAACTGCCCGTGTAGCATTCATCACAAATAGACTAGACTTGAAAACAGATCAAGCCGAAAAGTTTTGGCCTATTTTCAATAAATTCAACGACGATAGGGAAAGTATCATGACCAAATTGTCAGAAATAAGTAAAGAATCCGAAGGAAATATTTCTGAGAATGATGCCAAAAGCCTCATTAATAAAAGACTTGAACTACAAGAAGAGCTTTTGAAATTAGATCAGAAATTCATGTCTGAGGTTACAAAAGTCATCACGAACAAACAGGCTTTGGCCTTAGGTGGAATCAGTCGAGATTTTGCACGACAAATCTACCGCATGAATAATCAAAGGGGAAGAGGAAATTAATTCGGTTTTACTCTTTGAAACTGTTTTTGATTATAAAAAGTGCTCACTTTTTTAACAATGGTAAAGCCTTTCTTTTAATATCAGTAAATTCATAAATGAATGCTTTAGATATTCAAAGAAAGGCTTTTTGGCTATTCTTAAATAAGATAATTACCAGTTATTCTATGCTTTTTATCTTATTGCTTCTTAAGCAAATCACGAATTTCTTCAAGTAAGATTTCCGATTTTGGAGGTGTAACTGGAATTACTGGCACAGGTTCTTTTTTCTTTTTGGTCAAATTAATCCCTTTGATTACCAAAAAGATAACGAATGCAATAATAATAAAATCTACAACATGTTGTATAAAGTTACCATAACTTAATACAACTTCTGCCATTTCGCGTCCTTCTTCTGTGACATAAGCATCTCGCAAAACTACCGAAAGATCTTTGAAGTCAACCCCACCAATAAGCACTCCTATAGGAGGCATGATAATATCATTTACAAAGGAAGAAACGATCCTTCCAAAAGCGCCGCCTATGATAACAGCAATAGCTAAATCAAGGACATTTCCTCTTACAGCAAATTCCTTGAATTCTTTTAACATTCCCATAGAATAAATTGAATAGGTTGATAATTTTTAAATAATATTTCAAATATAATTTTTTTATACATCTATCTTCTGAAATTCTCAATTATTTTCAAAGAATGGAGATAATATTTTTATGCATCACATCACTAAAAAAAGTTATTTGACAACAATATGAAAAATGTAAAAATACATTCTTGTTAAATTTGAAATCCTTTTTACAAAATTTCATAACTTTGAAGCAAACCTATTAAATCACTTATGAAAATTGCATTGATTGCACATGATGGGAAAAAAGCCGACATGGTTCACTTCCTTTCTGGATTTAAAGAAGAATTACATCAAACCGAAATTAACCTGTTTGCCACAGGAACGACTGGTTCACATATAGAAAGAGCAGGCTTTAAAGTAACCAAACTGCTTTCAGGCCCATTGGGTGGTGATGCACAGATCGCTTCCATGGCGGCTCAAAAAGAGTTAGATTTGGTGATTTTTTTTAGAGATCCTTTAGATAAACACCCTCACGAACCGGATGTACAGATGCTAATGAGAATATGTGATGTGCACAATATTCCATTGGCGACCAATCCAGCTGCTGCTGAGATGATTTTTAAATATTTGACAAACTCAAAAGAGACATGGAACCAAAGACAATAAAAAGAATTGGAGTATTAACTTCTGGTGGTGATGCACCAGGAATGAATGCAGCGATAAGAGCTGTAGTAAGAGCTGGATTTTATTATAACCTTGAAATGTACGGTATCTACAGAGGATATGAAGGTATGATCAATGATGAAATCAAAAAGCTTGAAACAAAAAATATTGCACACGTTTTGGAAAGAGGTGGTACATTTCTAAAATCTGCAAGAAGTGCGGAGTTCAGGACACCAGAGGGTAGACAGAAAGCCTACGATAATCTTCAAAAGCATGGCATAGATGCCTTAGTAGTTATTGGTGGGGATGGTTCTTTGACAGGAGCCCATTTATTCTTTCAAGAATTTGGCATACCCGCTATAGGCCTACCAGGGACTATAGACAATGACCTTTCAGGAACTGACAGTACTATTGGTTTCGACACTGCATGTAATACGGCTATTCAAGCAATTGATAAAATTAGAGATACAGCTACTTCCCATGACAGATTATTCTTTGTAGAAGTAATGGGAAGAGATGCGGGCTTTATAGCCATCAATGCAGGAATTGGAAGTGCAGCGGCGGCTACATTGATCCCTGAAAAGAAAATGCCAATCGAAAGATTAGTTGAAAGATTGAAAGCAAGGAAGAAAGCAATGAAACAATCTAACATAGTGATCGTCGCTGAAGGTGGTAAAAGTGGTGGAGCTGCTGAGATTGCTGACAAAATCAAAAAACAGCTTCCTTCTTATGATATTAAGGTCACTATTCTTGGACACTTACAGCGTGGTGGTTCACCATCTTCTTTTGATAGGGTATTGGCAAGTAAGCTTGGTGTTGCAGCTGTGGAAGGATTGATGCAAGGCAAATACGATGTCATGGCTGGGGTGATAAACAATAAAATCGTCTATACTCCTATCACAAAAGCCATTGTAGATGATAAAGAAGTAGATGAGGATGATTTTAGAATTGCTAAGATTCTATCAACATAAAAAGTTTAGCTTAATTTAATTTGATAAGCTTTTATATTTCGAATTAAAATAAGGTGTATAAAAACAAAACCACTTCATGAGAAGTGGTTTTGTTTTTATAAGTGTGCTTACTCTACTCCACTATTTTGAAATTATTAATGTAGAATATCCGGGCAATCTCATTTGACCATTTTCTAAACTACCTGAAGCGTAACTATAAATCATATTTTCAAATTCTTCAGGTGCTTCCATTTTTTGTTCTTGATCACTTAGATTGTGAATTACAAGAAACCTTTCACCATCATGCTCTCTGTAATAAACCATCAACTCAGAAGGCACATCATTGTCAAAAAGATCCAGACTCCCAAGAGCAAGAGGCTTATTTGTATTTCTCAGCTTGATAATTTCTTTATAATGATTAAAATAGCTAGTGCTCATTGATTTTTGAATAGCCAAAGGAGTAACCATTTCATCAATAGCATATTTAGGCTCTATCCAAGTAGTTCTTCCTTTGTCATTAGCCTTGATATCCCAAAGAAATGGCTCTCTAATATGTTCATCTGGTTTATCTCCTAGCATTCCTATTTCTTCACCATAGTAAATGTACGGAGCTCCAGGCATTGTCATCAGTATGTTTATAGCTTGCTTGTATTTTTTAGGATTCTGATTTAAAGAGTTTAACAACCGAGGCTGATCATGATTTGAAGAGAATGTGGCATCGATAAAATCATCCGTAATACTTCCATAGAAGTCCAAAATACCCTTTTGCTTTTCCACAAGAAGCTTCCCATTTACTTTTTCATATGCTTCAAGTAAGGTATAATGGAAATCAAAGTTGAACAATGCTGGAAGACCAGGTAAATATGGAGCCACGACTTCCTGCATGTCATACACCTCTCCTACTAAATATATATCTGGTTTGATTTTGGTCATTTCTGCACGAAACTCTTTCCAAAACTCATGGTTATCTTCTGGCCTATCATCTGGAAATATATGCTTGGCAGCGTCCAACCTAAAGCCATCAACTCCAACTTCTTCAAGCCAAAACTTTCCAATATCATAAATCTCTTGACGCACTTTGGGGTTGTCAAAATTCAAATCTGGCATTCCACCGTAAAAAAATCCATAATAAAAATCATCACCATGCCCTGGATCGTGCCATTGCCTGATATTATCGCTATCTAAAGTAATCGTTTTCTTATTCAAAAATTCAGCAATTGTATCCTTCTGAGCCCATACATAATAGTCTCTGTAGGGGTTATCTCTTCCCTTTTGAGACTCTTGGAACCAAGGATGCTCTGTACTTGTGTGATTGATGATCATATCGATCACAATCTTGATGTCTTTTTTATGCGCTTCTTTGATTAATTTTTTGAAATCATCTAATGTACCATAGTCTGGATGGATTTCCTTATAATCAGTCACGTCATACTTATGATAGCTTGGAGAAGGCATGATCGGCATAAACCAGATTGCATTCGCTCCAAGTTCTTTCACATGCTCCAGTTTTTTGGTTACTCCAGCGATATCTCCAATACCATCACCATCTGAATCATAGAACGACTGAATAAAAATCTCATAAGTAATACCAGCATGTGGCCAATGATTTTCTAAAGAATTACTTGTCTCTGAAGTACAAGAAAATATAGTCATTAATAATAGTGAAATTGGAATTATGATATTGATCTTCATTGTAAACAATTTAAATAAAAACGCTTCAAAAAAAGAAAAAGTCACAACTTGGTGACTTTTCCCTGTTTTGAAGTAGATTATTATTAATTTCTATTGACAGCATTGAGCATATCAAAAGCAACTTCTAGTCTTTGAATAAAGTTTTCCTCACCTTTCCTCAACCAAACTCTTGGGTCATAGAATTTCTTATTTGGACTATCTTCTCCATTTGGATTCCCCAATTGACTTTGTAGGAATCCTTCGTTTGATTTGTAAAACTTCAGAATACCCTCCCAGAATGCCCACTGCATATCCGTGTCAATATTCATTTTGATAGATCCATAGCTATTAGCTTCTCTGATCTCTTCTACAGATGAACCTGATCCTCCATGGAATACAAAGAACAAAGGCTTACCTGAAGTTCCATATTTCTCATTGATGAAGTCTTGAGAATTTTTCAAAATCTCTGGTCTCAATGATACATTACCTGGCTTATATACTCCATGAACATTTCCAAATGCTGCTGCAATGGTAAACAAGTCACCTACTTGCTTCAAGTTTTCATATGCATACGCAACTTCTTCCGGCTGAGTGTAAAGTTTTGAGCTGTCTACATCCGAATTATCTACACCGTCTTCTTCACCACCAGTGACACCAAGCTCAATTTCAATAGCCATTTGAAGTTTATGGAATTCTTTGTAGTATTTCACGGAAGTTTCGATATTTTCTTCTAGAGACTCCTCTGAAAGATCTAGCATATGAGAGCTGTACAATGGTCTTTTGTATGCCTCATAGTATGCTTTTCCTTCAACTAACATGCCGTCTATCCATGGCAATAATTTCTTTGCAGCATGGTCTGTATGAAGTATCACTGGAACACCATAAGCTTCCGCCATTTTGTGCACGTGTAATGCGCCTGAAATAGCACCAGCTACACTGGCTTGTTGTTTGTCATTAGCGAGACCTTTACCTGCATAAAACTGTGCCCCTCCATTAGAAAACTGTATAATCACCGGAGAATTAACTTTTTTAGCAGTTTCTAAAACACCGTTAATCGTACTTGTATTTATTACGTTTACTGCTGGTAAAGCAAATTCATTTTCTTTAGCATAAGACAAAAGGTCTTTTAGCTCTTCACCATACTTAACTCCTGGTTTGAATTTCATCTTTTTGATTTAATGGTTTGTTTAATTTTTAATAAACCGTCTTCTAATGATCTGACGGCCATTATAAAGCTCAAAGATATAAAGACCTGCTTTAAAATCCCTTATTTCAAGCTCTAAAATATTCGAATCTACATCGGAAGCACCAGAAAGAAGCTCTTTACCAGTAACATCTACTACTCTAAAATCAAATTTTCCTACTTCAACTCCAGATTGAACAAATAATTTATCTGAACTTGGATTAGGATAAATATTACATTTCAAATCATTTATTGCTTCATTATCTATTGAGGTGATGATATCTTCCAAAATATCTCCTTCGGGCATCTCGATCTTTTGGTTAGTATACAGCAGGAACTGATTTGGCCTTAGGTTAGTATGGAATTCACCTGAACTTACCATGATTTCTTCACCAGTAAAATAATTATACCATGTGCCATTACTAGGAAAATTCAATGTTACATTATTTACGGAACTTGTCCCAAAATTCCCATAAAGTACCATTTGCATTTCTTCTCCTATAGAGGTAATTGACTTCACTGACTCCTCTAAACTCAAAGCAACTTCTATAGGTGTGTTAAACAGATCATGTTCCTGCTTTAAGTTCATCATTGCCTTGTAGAGGTTAAACAGCCGTGACCTGTGAGAATTATTTAGATATTCCCATCTAGTTGGTTTTATTCCCAACCTGTCATTGTTGAGTTCAAGATCGTATCCAAACTCCTCAAACTGCCAAAGCATTTTGGGACCAGGTATTGCAAAGAAAAAAGTAGCCATCAATTGATTCCTATTTACTGCATGATTGATTTGTCTAAAATCTATTGGAGACCTTCGACCATGGATCAATGATTCCCAAATGGTTCTTTCCTCATCATGACTTTCCATATAGCTGACCAAGTAATTCTTGTCCCAGCCCCTTGTTTGAAAATATCCCCAATCGAAATTCCTGGAGTTACCTTTAGCCATTTCTCTAAAATCATGGTTTAGATTTCCCCAGAACATCAAACCATGGTTTGCCAATTCTTTTTCCTCTTCATTATCAGCAAAGTGTTCCAAGATCACATATGCATCTGGAAAATCAGCCTTGATTTGATCATAGATATACTTCCAAATTGCAATTCTTGATTCATCTTTTTGACTCCAAAAACCAACATCATTGCCAGAGTTCACTTGTGTAAAACCTTTGCTCAAATCAAATCTGTAACCATCGAACTTATATTCAGACATCCAGTAATGATTAACAGTATCCACAAATGCCTTGGTATAAGTGCTTTCATGGTTGAAATCATACCCTACATTGAATGGATGCTTTGCTTCTCTATTGAACCATGGATTATCTAATGTAGGCGCTCCATAATCGCCATCATTATACAATCTCACCATAGGACTTTGACCAAAAGCATGATTGAGCACCATATCAAGAATGACCACCATGTCTCTTTTATGTGCCTCATCAATAAGCTCTTTTAACTCATTTTTGGTACCGTAATATTTATCGGGAGCAAAGAAAAATGATGGATTATATCCCCAAGAAAGATTTCCTTCAAACTCTTTGATAGGCATCAACTCTATAGCATTGATCCCTAAGCCTTTGAGATAATCCAAGCGCTCTATTACTGCTTGATAATTCCTTCTTTCATCAAAATCTCTAACTAATAGCTCGTAAACTATCAATTCTTCAGGCTTAGGTTTGTTATAATCTAGATATTTCCATTGATAGGGCTCTTGACCCGTCTGCAAATAAGAAGCTTGAAAGCTAGTCTTTTCCTGCGGATAAGGTAAAAGCCCTAGATACCTATTTTGATCTATAATCTCTTGGTCATGAAATGGGTCCGATACCTTGTCAGTATAAGGATCTCCAATTCTAAGCTTACCATCAACTAAGTATTGGAAAATATATTCCTTCCCTTTTTCCAAGCCTGTAATTCTTGCCCAAAACTTTTCCCTATCTGGTGTTTGGAACATTTGATAATCAGGATGTATTTGCCAATCATTGAAGTCTCCAATCACAAATACATTCCTCTTCAAGGGAGCTTCCAATACCAAAACTACTTCTGTGTCAGATATGTAATTGATACCCTTTAAGGCACCTGAAGGTAATGCAGCTAATGGACTTTGATCAACAACATTTATCAATAATTCTTTACTCACCTCCTCTGTTCCTAGTTCTGCCTTGGCTGTTATTGAAAACGAACCTACGGAATTGCCTTCAAATATATATGATAATTGATCTGCTTGGGTTGCTATAGCAACTACTTGGTCGTCTACTGAGATACTTAGACTTGCAATTTCTGAAGAAACTACAGTCACTTCTTGGCTATCGCCTAATTCTAAAAGAAGAGAAGAAACACTTGGGTTAGCTATAAAAACATCAAAACCTTGACTCAAATCTATAAAGAAATCACCATTGGTATCACTTTTCCCTTCTCTACTGCCATCCGCATTCCTAAATACCAGTCCTAAACGATAAATAACATCCTCTGAATCCTTCTCAAATAGGGTACTTGGGTTTAATTCCCATTCCCAAAGATCATCTTCTCCTTCCACCCTAGTCATTCTAGCATCAGGATTCGATGTACCCCACTGAAAAGGTACAATCTCCCATGTCGTAGAACTCGCACCCTGAATGACTGCTCCTATATGAATATATACTGCATCAGCACCTATCAGACCTGAGGTGCCTTGTGAAGCATCGTAGATGATCTTGATATTCTGATCTGCGCGGGGAAATGCTGGCTGCGTTGTGATTTGAGCAATGATCTGGTTTTGAAAACCAAAAAACAGTACAAAAAACAAAACTTGAGTAAACCTATTATACATTACATTTTGGAAATGAGGAGGTTGAAAGTGAACTACATTGGTGATGAATTAAAAAAAGAAAAGTACTGGATATACCAGTACTTTCTTTGAAGCGCTTTACCGCTAATTCTTTGTTATTGAATATCTAATTTCCCAAGGCGTCTTCATGTCAAGAATTATTGTATAGTTCCCCGCCTCAGCTACTGGAATATCATCCCCGTCAATTTCAAGGACACCGTCTTCATCTGTCATTCCAAAGTTATCATCCCAAGAAACATCTTCTGTTCTAAACTTAAAGTTCCCTACCGCTAGATCAATGGTAATAGTAAGCACATTTTCATCTCTATCAAAGGACATAGGCGTTTCTGTATTCCAGCCTCCTGGAGTAGCATCACCGATAATACCCCAAGTTCCTATTCTCTCAAGTTCATACGTTAGATTTTCCAAATCTGCTTTTACTCTGTAGGTTCCAAATCCATCTGCAATATCCAAATTTCCTCCTCCTTCTGCCAAAGAGTTTGCACTGGCTCCCAAACCATAATCAGGGAAATCATCCCAAGCAGGACCTGTAATAAATTTAAACTCTCCGGTTCCAGAAAGTATATGAACAAAGCCCTCATAAACATCATCAGATCCCTCAGAATAAATAATTGTGAAGTTATTTTCTGGATTCCAACCTTGATAATCCCCTGGTATTCTCAATGAAGGGAACTCTATTTGAGTTGGGTAAGTGGTAACTGAAATAGTAGTCACCGGCCCTGTAACACTGGGTAGGCTTTCACGAGCAGGGTCAGCTAAAACCCTAAACTCTAAATTACCAGCTACTTCTGGTTCAAGACCTTTAGCTACTGCTCTCCTATTCAAATCATTTATATTAACCTCAACTGTGGTCAAAGTATCAGATCCCACAGCCACTGGAGCAGCAAAATTATTCCCAACAGCATCTATTTGTATCGTATAGGTAACTAAACCTGCTTCAACTCCGAAGTCTCCTGGAGTAATATTAAAAACTAATACATCGTCCGAATTTTCACTCAAAAGTACCAAATTACTTGGCGGACTCGCCAAGGATGCTCCAGATTGGTTTATAAGCCTAGGCTCATCAATTGTTTCACAAGACCACATTAATGGTAATGTAAAAATGAATAACATTAGTTTGGTAATAATTCTCATTGGTAGATTGATTTTAGGTGTTTATTGTTAATTTCAACATTAATATATTAACATTTTGAATAAGTATAATGCAAACTCCTTGTTTGAAAAGAAAATCTAATCATAAGTACTCAATATGAAAACTTAACTATATTATACAAATTGGTATTACAGAACAAATATTATTTTTAAAAACTATCTTAATTATTTTATGCAATCGTCACCGCAAACGATTGCAATAAATATATTTTTATGAAAAGTTGAATATTCAGTATTGTCTTATCTCAAAATCATATGCAATTTTTATCTAAACATGGCATTTGAATTTTTGATTTTCATTACCTTTAAAATATTAGAATAATATAATTTTCATGAAACTAGGTCAAGCCACCATTAAGGATATAGCAAAAGCGCTAAATGTTTCCGCTTCTACTGTATCCAGAGCACTAAAAGATTACCCAGGAATTAGCAATGAAACCAAAAAGAAAGTAAAGGAACTTGCCGAGCACCTCAATTACCGACCAAATGCTGTAGCTCTTAGCCTAAGAAAGAGTAAATCAAATACCATTGGGGTAATTATACCAGAAGTGGTTCATTTCTTCTTTTCTACTGTAATCAGTGGAATTGAAGAAGTTGCATTTGCCAATGGATATAATGTGGTCTTATGTCAGACAAATGAAAAATTTGCAAGAGAACTCTCTAGCATCGAAACCATGCTCGATAATCAAATCGATGGTCTTTTGATTAGTTATTCCAAAGAAACTGAGGATTTCAATCATTTTCAAAAACTTATAGATTTAAATTTCCCAATAGTTTTTTTTGATAGAGTTCCAGAAATACCCAATACCGTAAATGTCATAGTAAATGATTTTCAAGGTGCATATGATGCTACAAAACACCTTATTGATCAAGGATATAAAAACTTTGCACACCTAGCTGGGCCAAAGAACCTTACCATTAGTAAGAAGAGAATGGAGGGATACAAAGAAGCTTTGGAAGATCATAAAATTGATATTAACCCAGAGTGGATGTTTCATTGTCCAGAGGGAAGTAAAGAAGAAAGTATTCGAATCATAAAAACGCTATATCAAAAAGGTGGGGAATTACCAGATGCTATTTTTGCTAGTAATGATATTGCCGCAGCAGGTGCCATGGTCGCCCTCAAAGATTTAGGCTATCAAATACCCGCTCAAGTTGGAGTTGTTGGGTTTTCAAATTGGCAATTTTGCTCCATGATAGACCCTCCCTTGTCCACAATAGCTCAGCCAGGATTCAAAATGGGAGAGATCGCTACTAGCCTTCTGTTGACTTGCATAGCTGAGAAAGACACCTCTAATAAAGAGGGTAAAACCGTCATTCTAGATACAGAACTACTCATCCGACAGTCCTCCCAAAAATAGGATATGATTTTTTTTAATATTTCTTGTACTAATTTATGCAAACGATTGAATACCGCTTGATTATCAAAATTAAAGGTTTGTTTGTACACTAAGTTGCTTTAAAAACACATACTACATTCACTGTACTTTTTTACTTTGATTTTCATTTATAAATTTATGAGAAATCAGTACTCAAACTAGATGCTGATTGCTCATAAATTCTAGCACTTAATCATTGCAAATGGAAAACTCTTCTAATCATTCCCAAAATGCTCACGTCGGTAATGTGAAAACTATCACTTACCAAAAAAATTCAATTTCAGGAACGACAGATACCGCATATTTTAAAATCTCAGTTTTTTCAACGGAAGTTATAAGGGTTCAAGTGAATAAGTTCTCACAATTTTATCCGAACCCATACAGTGTGATAAAAGATCAAAATATTGACACCAACATCGAAATCAAAAAATCTGATGGACAGTCGATTATTGCAACAGACAAATTAGAAGTTGTCATTAATCATCAACCTTTTCATATCAAATTCAATGATCAATCTGGCCAGATCCTCAATGAGGATGATGAATCCTTTTCTATTTCTTGGCTCGGAACTGAAGTCACCAACTATAAAAAACTACAACCAAATGAGAAATTTATAGGCCTTGGAGAAAAGACAGGCAACTTAGACAGATCTGGGGCAGCTTATACAAACTGGAATACTGATTATTTTGCTTACGGGGTTGGCGATGATCCTCTCTATATGTCTATCCCCTTTTACATGGGAGTATTAGAAAACCGTGCCTATGGAATATTTTTTGACAATACCCACAAATCCATTTTTAATTTTGGCGCTTCAAATAGGCGCTTCATGTACTACTCAGCAGATGATGGGGACATGGATTACTATTTTATTCATGATGATTCAGTAGCTGATATTATATCTCACTATACTTCTTTGACCGGACGCATGGAGTTGCCTCCAAAGTGGGCACTTGGATTTCAACAGTGTAGGTATTCTTACTACCCAGAATCAGAGGTATTGACGCTAGCCAATACGTTTAGAGATAAGAAAATGCCCGCTGATGTCATCTATTTGGATATTCATCATATGGAAAAATACAAGGTATTCACCTTTGATGGTGAGAAATTTCCAAATCCTCAACAAATGATTCAAAGTCTTAAAGAAAAAGGCTTTAGGGTAGTTGTAATTATGGACCCGGGCATCAAAGTTGAGAAAGGTTACGATCCATATGATGATGGTAAAGCTAACGACCTCTTTATTAAGTTTCCTGATGGAGAAGATTATGAAGGCCAAGTTTGGCCAGGATGGTGTACATTCCCAGATTTCACCATGGAGAAAACAAGAAAATGGTGGGGAGAAAAGATGAAATTCTACAAAGATGCAGGAGTAGACGGGTATTGGACCGATATGAATGAGCCCGCTTCATGGGGTCAATTTACTCCAAATCTTATAAATTTTGATTATGAAGGAGAACAAGTAAGTCATAGAAAGGCAAGAAATATCTACGGCATGCAAATGGCTAAAGCAGCAAAAGAAGGTAGCGAAAAGCAAAACCCTAAAGAAAGGCCTTTTGTCCTCACAAGAGCTGGTTTCTCTGGAGTTCAGCGGTATGCAGCGGCATGGACCGGTGACAATGTCTCCACTGATGCTCACATGCTAGCAGGCATCAGGTTAGTGAATAGTTTAGGAATAAGCGGTGTATCATTTGCAGGTTACGACATTGGAGGGTTTGCAGGTGAAGCAAGCAAGGGTTTGTTTGCCAGATGGATGAGTATCGCGGCATTTGCTCCACTTTTCAGGGCACATTCTATGATCAACTCAAATGATGCCGAGCCATGGGCATTTGGAGAAGAAGTAGAAGAAATTTCGAGAAATTACATGAAGCTTAGGTATCAACTTTTACCGACAATCTACAGTTATTTTTATAAAAGTGCCATGACAGGGCAATCAATTGCCACAAGTTTAGCTATTCCATATAGCTTTGATAAAAAAATATACTCAGGTGCTTACCAAAATCAATACCTATTTTGTGATAGCTTTCTTATCGCACCAGTAGAAAGCTTCAAAGAGATTACAAAAGTATATTTACCAGAGGGAGATTGGTATTACTTTTATGATGATAAAAAATATATAGGAAAAAATGAGATATATGTAGATTGTCCTTTAAGCTATTTACCAGTTTTTGTGAAAGCTGGAGCTGTCTTCACCATGCAATCTTCCATACAGCATACAGCAGATCAAAATGATGGTCACCTTCATGTTCATGTATATGCTGGAAAAGTTGAGCAAAATTTTGTGCATTATGAAGATGATGGCATTTCTTTATCACATTTGAAAGGTGAATATCTAAAAAGAAATATCATTTGGAACTCCGCAAAGAAAAAATTACACTTCGAATCAACAGAAGGAAATTACGTTTCAGATTTCCACACGATAGTGATTCATTTGCATGGATTCAGCGATAGCGATATCCAAATTGATCAACAATCCTATACAACTCATCTAGGTGATTTTGCTTTTTTAGACAAACTCACTGATTTTGACCCCCTACCTGATCATAGTCATCCACACTTGAAAATTAAAGAATTGATATCTTTTACAATTCCATATCAAGCTGAGGACTTCACTATTCAATTTTAGTTTACTCATAACAATTAACAACCCACCCAAAAGATGCATGTAGAAGGAAATAAACCAAAGCTTAGCTTTTGGCAAATTTGGAATATGAGTTTCGGGTTTCTGGGAATTCAATTTGGATTTGCCCTTCAAGGCGGATTTATGTCAAGGATATTCCAGACCCTTGGAGCTGAAAAAGATGCGATTCCCATGCTATGGATTGCTGCGCCACTGACAGGACTAATCGTACAACCGATCGTAGGCTATCTAAGTGATCGCACTTGGCATCCCATTCTTGGAAGACGAAGACCATTTTTCTTCATTGGTGCTGTACTTAGCACATTGGCTTTGTTTTTTGCACCTTATTCCAGTGCATTATGGATGGCCGTAGGCTCGCTATGGATACTTGATGCTTCCATCAATATCAGTATGGAACCATTTAGAGCCTTGGTGGCAGACAAGCTACCTGATAGTCAACGCTCTTATGGATTTGTAGTACAAACCTTAATTATTGGGATTGGTACTTGGATAGCAAGCAATTTGCCTTGGTTTATGACTCAGTTAGGAGTTTCAAATACTGCAGGCCCAGGTGTTATACCTGATTCTGTCAAGTTTGCATTTGGAATAGGTGCATTTGTATTGTTTTCAAGTATTTTGATTACCATTCTGACGACCAAAGAATACCCACCAGAGAACCTGGAAGCTTTTCAAGAAGAAAAAGAGAAAAATCGCGGATTTTTGTATGGAGTATTTGAAATTTTCAAGAATATCGTTAGCATGCCCAAAGTTATGTTCCAGTTGGGGCTTGTTCAATTCTTCTCATGGTTTGCCTTTTTTACCATGTGGAGTTTTGCAACTCCTGCCATTACCGAGCATATCTTTGGTGCCACAGACCCCACTTCCTTAGCTTACAATAATGCAGCAGACAGTGTTGGAAATTATCTTGGCACTTATGGTTTGACGTCTATGTTTTTTGCGCTGACCCTAGCCATGATTACGAGTAAAATCAAAATTAACCGAAAACTAGTCCATATGCTTAGTCTCATTGCTGGCGGGATTGGATTTATAAGTATATATTATGTAAAAGAAGCATGGATGCTTCACATAAGCTTCTCTTTAGTAGGTATTGCTTGGGCAAGTATACTTTCCATGCCTTATGCCATGCTCTCCAGCTCTGTAAATCCTAAAAAAATGGGTGTTTTCATGGGGATTTTTAACATGTTCATCGTACTTCCTCAGATTCTTGCTGCCTTAGGAGGTATCAATTTCTTATACAAACTTTTGTTTGGCGAAAATGTAGTATTTACGATGGTTTTGGCTGGTACATCTTTGTTCATAGCAGGTCTTTGTACCTTATTGATTACGAACAAAGCTGTGACTCATGATGGGTAAAAAGTCAACTACTAATGTTTAAAAAAATTATTTACACCCTTTGTGAAGGTTGAAAATCAGCATTCGGTCTTTAAATTTTGATTGTATGATACGTTAATGGTATGCTTAATTATAAACACGCCATTGACGTATCTATTTAAATAATAATATCCAATACATAAGTTTTAATCCTCTACTATTTCATCAATTTGATACATTCCTGTAGGACTAATCTCTATCCACCTACCTTCAATTTCCTTGATTTCAGAGGTACTTTTACTTTTAATGGTAAGCTTATAAGAAACTTTTCTTTTTCTCATTTCTATACTAGTCGAGAATACTGAGTTCCCAGCTGGAGCATCCAAAGTTGTAAGTTGATTTGACAAGTATGGTGCAGTAGCAGGTTCTTTACTGTAATTACTTTGAACCCCTGAAAAATAAATATTCCCTTCATGTATTTCTGATGGCACTTCCACTTCTATAGATTCACTTTCAAACCAAACAAAGGCATCGGGACTATCACTTTCAAAATACGAATTTATCAGAACATCCACCCCATTGAATGGAGAGACTTCAACTTGACGAGGTTCCAAAAAGTCAAAATAGTAGCGAAACAAATCATTTCTAATGTATAATGAATCCTCATCATTTTCGCCAAGATAAAACTCAATTTGCTCAAATTGATAACCTGCCGACACTTCTTGATCAACAAAAATCCTCCGATTTTGATTCTCATTTTTAAGTGTTACGATAAATCCAAAATGTTGACCAGAGGCATTTTCATTTAGCATAATTTCAAAGACACCAGGGGTTTCATGTCTTATTTCAAAGCCAACTTTTGATCCTGTAAAAACCACATAGCCAAGTCCATCTAAAGCTAACAGCCGGTTTTCTAACAAAATTTCATCATTTAAATCAAAAGCATCTCCAAAAAGCCTATGCATTCCATCTAAACTTTCGATACTCATGATTTTCCAACCTTCAGCCCCTAAATCCACTACTTCTATCCCTCCTTCACCTACATATTCAAGATGGACATCAGACACATCTTCTAATGATTCATCATCTGTAACACAAGCTGTAAGCATAAAAATAGTAATACAAATTACCTTAAGACTAAAAGGTATATAACGTAAATTTTTCATTTGAAAGAATTTTAGAGTTGGGAGGTATTGAAATGTAATTATACATAAAATTAAGATTAGTCAATAAATTCTATAAGTTTTTGATTATAATTAGACATAAAACTCATAATATTTAATATTTTTTCAATGTATTATTAAATTTATTAGAGTTACTTTTTGATTAAAGGTTCCTTTCCCAGTGATGTCAATTCATTGGTTAAACTGGTTGGTATTGATCAATTCCATCAGTTTCATTTTAAAATTTTGCAGAATTTGACTTAGATTTACACATGCAAAAAATCAAAATCACTGGAGTTCCTGAGCATTTTAATTATCCTTGGATCAAAGTTATAGAAGAGCAGCCTTTTTTGGATGAAGGTTTTGAACTTGAATGGATAGAAGAATCAAGAGGTTCAGGTGCGATGAACAAAGCATTGAGAGAGGGTAGTACAGACCTAGCATTGGTGCTCACAGAGAGCTTTATCAAGGATCGAATAGAAGGAAACCCAAGTAAAATCATAGGGCTGCACATTGCATCTCCCCTTACATGGGGAGTCCATATTTCTGCAAAATCTCAAGAAGAATCTCTCGTAGAGCTGAGTAATGCTCCCTTTCTCATCAGCCGATATGGATCAGGTTCACACCTGATGGCATTCCTATTGGCTCAGCGAGAAGCCTGGAATACTGACAAGCTAAATTTTGAAGTTATTGACAACCTTGAAGGTGCTAAGAAGGCTTTTGAAAATGAAGCGCCGAAAATGTTCCTTTGGGAAAAATATACAACCAAGCCACTTGTAGACGCCGGACTTTTCAAGAGAGTTGGGGAAATTCCCACACCATGGCCTTGTTTTGTAATTGTAGCTACTGAACATATCATAGAAAAACAACAGCACTTACTCATCAAGTTGAGGAATCTAGTTTATGCTTATGCGGACGAGATGGTTAAAAACCCTAATTTTGCTTCACTTATCGCCCAAAATTACGGGCTCCAAGAAGTAGATGTAGTCGCTTGGCTAAGTCAGACAAAATGGGCCACTAGCCCATCAATTGAAAAATCAGAACTTATACAGACTATGAAAATACTTTCTGATCTAAACCTTATTAGTGAACCGACAAGTTATGAGCAACTTGTAGCAGATTTATTGTAGAATCTATTTAGCACATGTAGAGCATTGTTTAAAAACTATAAAGGCCTAATAAAAAACTCATAATAATCATCTTCTATGGAGTACCCTATGATGTGCCCTTGACTGTCAAAACTAACTGGATATTTTGTTTGAAATTCAAAATAATCATTCTTGTTCTCACTGATACTTTGGACTAAATATGGGCTTTCGACATCGCTAGAAACAAGTTGACTTACAATGTTCCTAGAAACTTTATCAGCAAAGATTTGGATATGGCTGTCAGCAATAAATTCTGCTCTTTCTAATTTTGACAATTTTGAATATTCAAATCCTGAGCCCAAAAATTCCTTCGGTTTTTGATAGGTCCTGTTAATACTCTTTTCAAAACTCTCTATTTCGTAGTTTAAATTATTAAGATCCAAAACACCAAATTCATTTGAGTAAGGCATTAAAACATATAATTCGTTATTTCTCACATGAAATGCCAACCTATTAACGTTATCATCAGTACGGCCCACAAAGATTTCCATATATTTATCAGAACCAATTTTACCTTTGATTATTTTATACTCCTTTGGGCTTGTCTCCATTATAGAGGAACATGCAAAATAACAGGTGCCATTTTTATCCACAGAAATTGTTTTGCATCTGTATTTTTCAGGTAAAATATGTTTCAAGCTAATTTCATCAATTACCTCGCCCATATAACTATACTTCGCAAACAGCCCATTGTCTTTTGCCAAATAAAAATAATCTTGAAAAATAAAAATCTCTTCTGGTATTCCACCAATAATTGTTCTAGTATTAGGTTTAATCAACTCTTTTTGCCAAACTTCCTCATTCTCACTTATTATATACAAACTTTGACCTTCCAAGCTAAACTGATTTAATGCTATAAATTTCCCATTATTGTACTTTACTTTAGAAAATTTTCCAGAAATTTTATTCTTAGATACTTTGAGGGTTTTATCCACATTTTTATTGAGCTGTTCTTCTACAGAATTGCACGCAAATATTCCAATTAGGATGTAAATAAAAAGACTTGCTTTAATCATGAATTATTATTTTGCAGGTTTATAAAATTTTATCTTATCTGATACAATTCATATAAGATTTTATTTTCTTTTAAGTCAGGATTCAAACCATTTGAAAGAGGTAGATAAAATCCTTTTTCTCCTACAAAACTTTGGGTTGGTTTATACATTTTTGAGGGAAAGTATTTTTCAGAAATAACATTAAAATTTTTGTCCAACACCATAATTACAAATGGAAAGAAGTCAAATCTATGAATCCCTGGAATTTCTTCAACTTTAACTTTGGGTTTGACAAAATATATCCTGTAATAGCAGTCCCTATACTTATCATATTTTATGCTATAATATAGATTAGACCCCATAGCATCATTTGGAAATGAAAATTCAGCAAAATCCAATTTTGAAGGTCTCAACTTACTTTTGACGTAATAACTTTCTCTTGATTGGTGTTCAAAATCAAATACAAACAAAGAATCTAATAAGTCCCATGAATATACCCAATTATCATTTTCACCTAAAACTCTAGAAACTGAACAACTCGGACTATTCCATGTCTTATTCCAAAAGATTGGAGGAAAACCAGAAGCTTTTTCAAAAGAAATACTTAGACTATCTAATCCAAACCTACCAGCATGTAACACATTTTTGTGAAAATTATCTGGGTTCTGATTATCTTCAAGTGGATAACTTATAAAATGAAGCTTATTATTTTTAAAATAAGTCGGATTTTTAGGAATTGAAACATGGTTTACAAGGTCTTTTGCGGATTGCTCCTTTATCCCAGGGAAATAAGAATTTTGGACTTCACCAGAAGAATCTATCAATATTGAACCTCTAAAAGTCCCCCTCTTATACAGAAAAACAGAATCTGAATTGACATAAGTAAAACCTTGAACATAACCCAAGCCAAAAGGACCGTCCATTGGGATTGGAATAGTTTTAACCTTTTCACCGATGTCTAAATCATAGAAATCTAATGAGTTATTCACTTGGTTGATTACGGCCAAACACTCTTTATTTTGCCAGTTTACTACTTCATAATAATAAAAATTGTAATCTGTCTTATCATCCAAATTAATTACAAATTGTTCTTTCAGTATAAGTTCGCTTTCATAGTCAAGTTTTTCTTCGACATTTTTACAAGAAATAATCAATAGAAAAAGTAAACTAAAATTTTTGGGATTTAGCATTTTATTGAAACTAGAGGTAAGCGACAATAAATAGATATTGCCGCTTTAATAATTTAAACTGCAATTTTACAAGTAGTGCTACAATCTTTACAAGAACCATCACCTTGATCTTCTGAAAGTACAATAATATATCCATCATCATCAATATCACTCACTTCTTTGTAACCTGGACAAGCAGCATTTGCATAAAATCCAAAGCAAAATAAGCATGCCATCAAAACACTAAACATAATCTTTTTCATTACAATTTTTGTTTAATTAAATAATTGATTAATAAAACAATAAGAGTGCGTCCACTAATAAAGTCAATTATAAGTAATAAACAAGTTTTTAGTTGGAAAAATTTTATTTAGTTAAACAAAATAAATTGCTTTTCATAAAACATGGTATATCCATAATAACAAAGGTTGTCAGAAAAATTGGTGATTATTCATAGAAAAACAATTGTTAAATCAATTAAATTCAAGCTTGCAAAATCACCAATAAAACAAAAAAGACGAGCCTTTCGACCCGTCCTTTTGTTTTAGAACTTCTCCCAGTCCCAATCCTCATTCATCAGCTTTATAGCATGGTGAGCGGTCAAATCATACTGACAGGGAACAATGGATACAAAATTGTTGGCGATTGCCCATTCATCATTATCTTCTCCTTTATCAAAATTGACAAAGTTACCTGCCATCCAGAAATATTTTCGTCCATTTGGATCGTACCTTTCTGAGAATTCTTCTTGCCATTTGGCATGTGCTTGGCGGCAGATCTTCACTCCTTTGATAGGCTCATTTCTTTTTGGAGGAAAGTTGACATTCAATGCCACCCCTTTGGACATCCCATGATCCAGCACTTGTTTGGCTATTTTATAGACATATTCTTCTACATGACTGAAATCTGCATTGGAAGAGTAATCACAAAGGCTGAAACCAATAGAAGGATATCCTTCCAAAGCTCCCTCGATAGCAGCAGACATGGTTCCTGAATACAGTACAGAAATTGAAGTATTGCTTCCGTGGTTGATGCCACTGACGATCAAGTCTACTTTTCTGTCTTTAAGAACATAATGTTTGGCTAATTTAACACAATCTGCAGGGGTTCCACTTGATTTATATGCAAGTACATCGTCAAAAATATCTTCTTCAGATAGCCTAAGTGTTTCACCAATGGTAATGGCATGTCCCATTCCTGACTGAGGACTATCTGGTGCGACTACCACCACGTCCCCTAATTTTTTCATTACATTTACTAATACTCTTATTCCTTTAGAAGTGATTCCATCATCATTAGATACTAGAATCAAGGGTCTTTTTGACATAAAATTTATTTTATTTGATTGTAATAGGCTGTGATGCGAAGTAGGTCTCCTCGCTTATCATGGGCTAGCCTGTTTTTTCTCATATATAACTTTACTTCATCTTCTCTATCATCAAAAAAGTCCATCAAGTCCTTTTTCTTTTGAGAGTACTTTTGGATTTTACCATCCTTGAAAAAGAAAAAATTGAATGCTAAGCGATGACCTCCCATCATAGGACCACCCCACATTGGGTTCATCATCATGGGACCATACATGCCCATTCCTCTATTATCTGTAGCTATATACTCTCTACAAAGCAATGCAATATCATCACCTTGGGTCAGGACTTCAAAGAAAACAGGGGTCTCATAATCGGTGGTTTGTGCGTAGGGTAAGGAATAAAATGTCCTAATTCCTCCATATACTTCATCATAAATTTCAAATTGAGTCACATTCGAAGCACCAAAAGTCTGTACACTTTCTCTTTGCAGCTGCACCACGTTATTGTCCAAATCGTACATCAACAAGCCTGATACGGCCTGACCGTCTGTGGTAGAAATTTGACCCCTATGCCATACTTGGGAAGGAAACTTATTTTGTGCATTTACATAAATCGAAATCGCACAGCTTAAAAATAGAAGTATATATGCCTTTTTCATGATTGCTGTTACTTTGGTCTAACTTAAAGAATAACGAATTTCAATTGAATTTGGTTGAAATGAAATGCATAAAATTAATGTCCAAACTTAGAATAAAGAATTGAACCAGAAGCTAAATTAAAAAATCCCCTCATTTTCAGAGAGGATTTTTCATTCATTTCTTTATTTCTTAAGAATACTGTGCCCCATTTTATCTCTCTTAGTTTGGAGATACTTCTCGTTGTGAGGATTGGTTTGAATCTCAATCGGCAATTGCTCTACGATTTCTAAACCATAACCTAATAGGCCTACTCTTTTGGTTGGGTTATTAGTAATCAGCTTTATTTTGCTGATATTTAAATCTCTCAAAATCTGTGCACCGACTCCATAGTCTCTTTTATCTTCAGGGAAACCTAAAGCCAAGTTAGCTTGAACAGTATCCATGCCTTGCTCTTGCAGTTTATAAGCCTTCAGTTTGTTGATCAAGCCTATCCCTCTTCCTTCCTGATTCATGTAAAGTACAACTCCCTTTCCTTCTTTCTCTACCATTTCGAGTGCCCTATGCAACTGTGGGCCACAGTCGCATCTGCAAGAACCAAAAATATCTCCTGTCACACATGAAGAGTGAACGCGAACCATCACTGGCTCATCTGGTTCCCAAGTTCCTTTGATGAGTGCCATGTGAATATCCTCTGTATTGGTCTGACGAAAAGCAATCAGCTCAAAATCTCCAAAGGTCGTTGGCATAGCTACACCAATTTCTCTTTTGATTAGTGATTCGTTTTTAAGTCTATAAGCAATCAAATCTTTGATTGAAACCAATTTCAAATTAAATCTTTTGGCCACTTCAACAAGATCTGGAAGCCTTGCCATAGTTCCATCTTCATTCATGATTTCTACTAGCACTCCAGCAGGCTGTAGTCCTGCGAGCCTCGAAAAATCTATAGAAGCTTCCGTATGCCCCGCTCTCCTCAATACACCTCCCCTTTTAGCTTTAAGAGGAAAAATGTGACCTGGTTTACCTAATTCATCTGGATGTATAGAATCATCTACCAGTGCCCTGATTGTCTTGGCTCTATCACTTGCTGAAATACCAGTCGTACATCCATGACCTACTAAGTCAACAGAAACTGTAAATGGCGTTTCAAAAGCTGCTGTATTGCTACCAACCATCAACTGTAGTCCTAGTTTTTCGCAACGATCCTCTATCAATGGCGCACATATCAACCCTCTTCCATGAGTAGCCATAAAGTTGATGATTTCAGGGGTCACCTTCTCCGCAGCACAAACAAAGTCACCTTCGTTTTCTCTATCTTCATCATCTACTACGATGATCACTTCTCCATTTCTAATGGCTTCTATTGCTTCCTCAATGGAATCTAATTGGTAGGGTAAGGATGTCATTTTTGAAGTATACTTTCTTTCGGACTGCAAAATTACGAGATTTATCCCTGAAAAACGCCTTCTTTCTATTTTAAGTTTCTTAATTGCTGATTACAATGCCTAACTGTTTGTCTATCTCTACTTGATATCGCTTCAATTCCATGTAAACACGCAGCTTTTCATCCATTGCCCCTGCATCTTCATTTTGATCCTGTGCTGACTTTATTTTGATCCTTGCTTCTTCAAGCATCTTTTTCACTACTTTTTGCTTTAGTCTTAGGATATTATCATAGACAGATTTGGCAAGATCATCTGCTTCTGTCGTTGTGAAAATTTGAAAACGCTCTTGCCAAAGTTTCGAAATCTCATGCTTCTTGGTGATCATGTTGATCACTTCCTGCTTGACTTCTCTGTCGTTTGATTCTAGAAAATATTGAGGTTGGGGCAAGATCCCCTTAGAAAGTGCCTGTTTGTAAATCCCTAAAATTTTATTGAAAACAGGTATACTAAATTCCAAATCTTCAGTCTCTTGTAGTAAATACTCACACACACTTAGCTCATCAGAAACCATTTCAAAGCCATAGTTGACCAGCATCCTCATCATCTCACGCTCTTGTGCTTCAAGTTGGGTGGAATATGGTACTTTTTCCTCTTCTGTAGGAAGAAAAAGATCCACTGGTGGAGCAAAATCAGGTTGATCTTGCTGATCTCTTTGTTCTCTGAAATATTGATCTTTTTGAACCTTGAGTAAGATCTTATTCAATTCAACATGAATGATCTCCTCATCTATTTCAAGTAATTTGGATGATTGTCTTATGTAGACCGATCGAATGATTGAATCAGGGATTTTGGACAAGCTAAGAATTACCGAGCGAATCAACTCAGCCCTTTTTACTGGATCTGTTGCTGCTTCTTCTGCAAAAAGTGAAATTTTGAATGCAATAAAATCCTGAGCACTATCACTCAAATAACCCGCAAATACTTGAGAACCTACTTTTCGGGAATAACTGTCTGGATCATCTCCATTCGGAAAAACAACAGCCTTTACATTCAATCCCCCTTCCAAAAGCATGTCAATCCCTCTCAAAGACGCTTTAATCCCCGCAGCATCTCCATCAAAAAGTACAGTGACATTATCCGTGAATCTTTTGATGACTTTGATCTGATTTTCAGTCAAGGATGTTCCAGAAGAAGCAACCACATTTTCGATTCCCGCCAAATGCATCGAAATCACATCTGTGTAACCCTCTACCAAGTAGCAATTATCCTTCTCTCGTATGGATTTCTTTGCCTGAAACATACCGTAGAGGACATCACTCTTATGATATACTTCTGTCTCAGGTGAATTTATGTATTTAGGTTGCTTCTTATCTTGGGTCAAAATCCTAGCACCAAACCCAATGGGTTTTCCTCCAAGATTGTGAATTGTGAAAGTTACCCTACCTCTAAATCGATCATAAATCCGACTTGGATCTCCTTCTTTCTGCAAGACTAGGCCAGCTTTTAGTAAAATATCTTCAGAATGACCCGCTGCTTTGGCAGCTGTGAGCAAATGATCCCAACCATCCAAAGTATACCCAAGATCAAACTTATCAATGATAGCTTGATTGAATCCCCTCTCTTTAAAATAACTCAGTCCTATAGCTCGACCTTCTTCGGTCTGAAGGTTTTTCACAAAAAAATCCTTGGCATAATTCAGCACAATATAAAGACTCTCTCTTTCATTGTAAGCTTGTACATCTTCTGGAGTGACTGCCTTGTCTTCCTCTACTTCGATTCCATATTTTTGTGCAAGATGCCTGATCGCTTCGTTGAATCCCACTCCTTCGATATCCATCACAAACTGTATAGGATCACCAGCTTTCCCACAACCAAAGCATTTGTATATTTGCTTTGCAGGAGAGACTGAAAACGATGGAGACTTTTCATTGTGAAAAGGACAACAAGCCCATAAGTTTTGTCCTTTCTTTTTCAAAGGCACATAATCATTCACAACGTCTTCTATATCCGCTCTATCTCTTACTTTATCTGCTGTTGCTCTACTGACTACCATGCTTTACCCAATTCAAAGTTCAAATATAACAAGTATTCAGGCATAAGTGATGAGAAGGTTTGGGATTTTAGATTTTAGAAAGCATGAATGAAAAAGGATGAGGGAGGAATACACTAAAACCAAATAAAGTGGAAACATGCCTACAGCGCAAAGGAGGAAATATTCCACATATCCTGGGGGAACCTATCCATCATTCTTAGTTCTATGTGTCGCGTCTTTGTTTCTTGTTTCTAATTTCTCGTCTCTCATTTCTAATCTAGCTTTTCGTCTCTCGCTTCTCGTCTCCCGTCTCTTTTTTATTGAGTTTTGTTGAACCTTAATGCATGTTAAAGGTTTTATTTAGAACATTTATAGATTAACTTGCGCACAAATTGAAAAAGCAGTTCATGACGATTACAAAAGAGCAAATACTTAGTGCACTATCCAAAGTAGAAGATCCAGATTTGAAAAAAGATCTTGTGACTTTAGGAATGATTCAAAATATACAAATTGAAGGGAATAATGTAAGCTTCAAGGTGGTTTTGACAACCCCTGCTTGTCCACTCAAAGAAGTGATCAAAAACAATTGTGTAGAGGCGATTGAAGACGAAATTGGAAAGGATATTTCCCTTGACATTATCATGACATCTCAAGTGACTACCACCAGAGACAATACGCCTTTACTTCCTAATGTAAAAAACATTATTGCAATAGCATCTGGAAAAGGAGGAGTTGGTAAATCTACGACTGCTAGCAATCTAGCAGTAGCGCTTGCTAATTCTGGAGCAAAAGTTGGGTTAATAGATGCTGATATATCGGGTCCATCTGTACCTACAATGTTCAATGTGGAAGCCGAGCAACCTGCTGTCAAACAAGAAAATGGCAAAAACATCATCATTCCTATAGAGCAATATGGTGTTAAATTAATGTCTATTGGTTTTTTGACACCATCAGATTCCGCAGTAGTATGGAGAGGCCCAATGGCTAGCTCTGCCTTAAAGCAATTTATTGCTGATGTAGAATGGGGAGATTTGGATTATCTATTGATAGATTTACCTCCTGGTACATCCGATATTCACCTTACAATGGTACAAACAATACCAGTAACAGGTGCTGTAATTGTCACTACTCCACAGAAAGTGGCTTTAGCAGATGCTACCAAAGGACTATCGATGTTCAGACAGGCTCAAATAAATGTTCCTATCTTAGGTGTTGTTGAAAATATGGCTTATTTTACACCAGAAGAATTACCAAACAATAAGTATTATCTATTTGGTAAAGAAGGTGGCAGAAGGCTGGCTGATAAGTTTGAAGTTCCCTTTTTAGGCGAAATTCCAATCGTACAAAGTATCAGAGAAAGTGGTGATACTGGATTTCCGGCTGTGATGAAAGCTGGAATTACAGAAAAAGCTTTCTCGGAATTAGCAGAATCGGTAGCACGTCAAGTTGCCATACGAAATGCAGAAAAAAGTAAAACTACAGTAGTTCACGTTAATGAATAAAAAAATCATTATGCTTAATCAAAAGCATAATTGACAAAATAACAATATGGAAATGAATGATAAGATAGAACATGCTTTAGATAGTATTAGACCGTATCTTGAAGCTGATGGAGGTAATGTGAAAGTTGTAGAATTGACTGATGATATGGTTCTGAGGTTAGAGCTAACGGGAGCATGTAGCTCATGCCCTATGTCTTCAATGACATTAAAGGCAGGAGTTGAAGAAGCAATCAAAAAGGCTATTCCGGAGATTGTGAAGGTAGAAGCTATCAATATTACAATGGCTTAAGATTTATAAAAATTTCGCATGATAAGAACATCTAACCGAATGAGGGTAAACTTTTGTTTTACCCTTTTCTTCTTTATTTTAAGTTTTTCCATCAAGGCACAAAGTTTTTTTGGTCAGCCGCTTCAGCATATTCATGATGAAAAATGTGCTCATACCTATTTTGAAAAATTACAAGAAGAAGCACTCGGTGTGTATGGTTCTAAGGATTATTTCGAATCTTGGATCAATGGAAAGATCGAAGAGGTCGCAAAATCACCAAGAATTCAAAGCAGAACTCAAAATGACGTAAGGTTAATCCCTGTTGTAGTCCATGTAATACACAATGGCACACCAGTGGGGCAAGGCACCAACATTCCTGTTTCGCAGATTGAATCTCAAATCAGGATTCTAAATGAAGATTTCAGAAGACAAAATCTAGACAGAAACCAAACCCCTAGTGAGTTTCTGAATATAGCTGCTGATGCAAATATAGAGTTTGTGCTTGCCAAAGTTGATCCAAGAGGGCTTCCTACAGACGGTATTGTAAGGGTGCAAGGCACTAAGAGTGTATATGACCAAACAGATGCAGCATTGATTTCAGAGCTTTCTAGCTGGCCACAGGAAGACTACCTTAACATGTGGGTAATCCCTCTACAACAACCTTTTATAGGTTATGCCACGTTTCCAGTTTCAGATTTGCCCGGGCTAAACTTTGTCCCAACTCAAAGAGAACTAGACGGAGTAACAGTGGATTACAGGTATTTTGGAGAAGGAGGAAATGCCGTAGCAGGTTCACGAGGAAGAACAGCAACCCATGAAGTAGGTCACTTTTTAGGACTAAGACACATTTGGGGAGATGCTCAAAATCCAGCCAATGGATGTGATGTAGATGACTTTGTAGAAGACACCCCAAATCAACAAACAGCAAACAACTCTTGTAGAATCAATAACCCTATCTTTTCTTGTGGAAGTAGAGACATGACTGAAAATTACATGGATTATAGTCCTGATGCTTGTATGAATTTGTTCACGCAAGGACAAGTCAACAGGATGAATGCTGTCCTTGAATTCAGTCCAAGAAGAGGTTCTCTAATAAATAATTTTGCTACTCAAGACCCTAACCCTCCTGGACTCGATCTTTCTTTAGAAAGAATCATCAATCCTCAGGACCTTATTTGTGAAAACACAATAGTTCCGACATTGGAAATCCTTAACAGAGGTACAAGTCCTGTAACTTCAGCTGTTATTGAAATTAGATTGAACGGAGCTTTGATACAAAGTCGAAATTTCACCTTGAACTTAGCCATTGGTGATATGATCACCGTTGATTTCAACCCTATTACATTAAATGGAAATGGCCAAGATGAGTTTCAAGCTATCATTACTCAGGTCAACGGTCAAGAATCTGATGAGAATCCCACTAACAATACATTAAGCAGTACCCCTGTTTTACAGGCAGCCTTATCCCTACCCTATTCCATTAACCTATCCACTGGAACAGACAATTGGCTCATTAGAAATCCTGACAGTTCATTGACATGGGAGAGAATATCACTTCCTATCTCTGGAACATCTCAGAACTTGATGAGAATTAGAAATTATGATTATGAGGCTCAAGGAGCATTAGATTTCTTTATTTCTCCCTCTATCAATCTCAATGATTTTCCTAACGCTCAATTGACCTTCAACATGGCTCATGCTCCTTATAATGCCGCAGGGTTTTCTGATGCTATGTTTATTGCTGTGTCAACTGACTGTGGAAATACTTTTAATATCCTTGATGCCCCATACAGCAAAGAAAGCTTTCAGCTTCAGACCTCAGATGCAATTATTGAAGAATTCATTCCAACTTCAAATGCTCAGTTTAGAAGAGAAATTGTAAATCTGGAGGCATACAATGATTTTGACAATGTGAGAATTGCTTTCATTGCCAGAAATGGTTATGGGAATAATATATACTTGAAAGATATTGAAGTTCTCACAGAAGAGACTTACAGGTACAAATTGGACCTTATAAGGCTGCTTAGTCCAGGACCGATTAATAATGGTACACAAAGTGAAGAAGTACTTCAGGTTTTCAATTCAGGAAATTTGACCGTAAACTCTTTTACGCTTGATAGACAAACTAATAATAGTATAACGCAAACTTTAATAGGGACTGGATTTAATATTAGTCCAAATGAATCTTTGAACTTAGAGATAGATAATTCCCTAAATACCAATGGCACATCTAGACTCTCATATGAAATCAAGTTTCCAAATTTTGATCAAAACCCTAACAATAAGTCTTCATTGATTCAATTCAATGTGAGAAACACCAATACTGTCACTGTGCCATGGAGACAAAACTTTAATAATTCGACAGTTTTGGAGCCTTGGACAAGCATTAATGTAAATAGTAATCAAAATAGCTGGGAAATATTGCCTCTTCAAAGTGAAACTCAAAACAACCTTATCAGACTAAGAAGTGATAACGCTAGTGATGAAAACTGGGTAGGATCCCCCATTTTCAACCTTTCATCTAGCAGGCAAGCCAGTATTTTCTATAGTCTTGCAGCAAGCAATCAGTCTCCCAATACAGTTTTCAAAATCATGGGAAGCTTGGATGGAGGAGTGAACTATACTGAATTGGGAAGGAAAACTGGTGATGAAATCAACACACTCGCTTCTGGAGTTGTGAATCCAAATACTAGCACTCATTTTTCGAGAGAGTTTATAGATTTGAGTTCGCTCGCAGGAAGTGGAAGAACGAATGTAAGAATTGCATTTGTAGCAGAAAATGGAAGCCCGAGCAATGATCCAATCTACATTGATGACATTGAGCTATTTTTATCAGCGAATCCTGACCCTGTTGATCCAGGTCTTGGAAACACAATAATCTACCCTAATCCAGCAAGAGATGTGTTCAATGTGACATTTAACTTAAGAAGTAATGAGCAAGTAAATATTCAGGTAATCTCATCTACTGGCGCAATAGTGCAAGATATTGACTACCCTAATACTTTGAACCAAACATATACATTCAGTACACAATTATTTTCTAAAGGTGTATTTATTGTGAAAATTACAAGTAATTCAATAACAGAAACTCGCAAACTGATTATCCATTAGAAATACTTGCACCTATCATTTATTAGATCAAAAGGGCACATTTATTGGAGAAGGTTAAATATAATTTTACCTTTATACGTTAGCTTAAAAAAAATCTATCTTCATGAGTAAAATCAAAGATTCCATTAAAAAAGTTGGGATACATTTACTGATAATATTCGGGGTGGTCACCCTATTTTCATTTTTATTTTTAAAGGTATTTTTACCTTCTTACACTAATCATGGTCAGACGGTATCAGTACCAGATTTAGAAGGCTTTGGGCATGATGAATTAGAAAGTTACCTGAAAAACAGGAATTTGCAGTACGAGGTTGAGTTAGACAGTGGCTTCAATGCTGACCTACCTTCCTTGACCGTATTGAAACAAATCCCAAAAGCAGGAAGTCAAGTAAAATCTGGAAGAAAGATTTATGTAACCCTTAATTCAAAAAATGCACCAATGATCAAAATGCCAAACTTGGTGCATAGTCAATTAAAGAATGTTCAAGAAATCTTGGCTAACATAGGCTTAGTAAGAGGAGAGATAAAGTATGTTCCAGACATTGGAAACAATGTGGTATTGGAGCAAAAGTATAGAGGCAGAAATATCGCAGAAGGATTCGAAATCCCAAAAGGTTCACAAATCGATTTGGTTGTAGGAGATGGATTAGGAAATCAAATCCTTGATGTACCTAACCTCATCGGCATGGATGAAGTTGATGCGGAATTCCTCATTATAGGCTCTGGCTTGAGAATGGGTAGAATCAATTACGTAACCACAGACTCTGTCCCTCAAGGCACAATTGTTAGACAAATACCTCCAGCTGGAGCTGAAGTAAAAACAGGAGAACCTTTGGATCTATGGATATCTGAAATATCAAAAGAAAGAGACTTTGAATGACAAAGCTGAAATCAATCCTTATTTTTTCACTAGTACTACTTTTTCAAAGTATAGGTGATGCCTTTGCACAGTTCAAACAACTCGGTCTTCCACAACAAGAGAATAAAAATCAGTCTCATACAGCTAGGACCCGTGAGGATGTGGTTTTAACCTTGCCCTTTTGGGATGACTTTAGTACCAGAGGAATTGACGATTCCAAATGGATAAATGAAGGTGCTTCACATTCAATTACTGTTGCCAATGCAGCTCCAACTATCGGTGTAGCCATATTGGATGGTATAGCTGCCAATGGTCAACCATATGCTGACAGTCCACTCACACAAGGTGTAGCTGACCAACTTAGCTCACATATGATTGATTTGAGTGACTTAAGTGACTCAGAAGAGCAAACAGTTTTTCTAAGCTTTTATTGGCAACCAGCTGGTAAAGCAGAAATGCCAGATGCAAATGATTTTTTGATTTTGGAATTTTTGAATACCAATGGAGATTGGATGGAAGTATGGAGGCAGAATGGAGAACTGGAAGCCAATAGACTGTTTTTTACACATGAAATTATCCAAGTGACGCAAGACTACTTTCACGAGGCATTTCAATTTCGTTTTCAATCAAGAGGTAGACTTTCGGGTCCTTTTGATGCATGGTTGATAGACTATGTTTATCTGAATAAAAACAGAAATTCCCAAGACTTAAATAGGTTTGATAGGGCACTGACACAAGCCAACTCTCCTATTTTTAATCAATACAGTGCCATTCCGCTATTTGAACTTGAGGCTAATCCAGAGACATATTTTAATGCCACAGGAAATGAGTTCAAAAATCTAGAGAATAGGTTTAGAGCCATGGAGTATTCCATAGAGATCAGAGAAAAGGATTCACAGACAGTATTACAAAGAATCAATAACAATACGCCAATCAACCCAGTACCATTGGCACTTGAAAGAAGATCGCTTTCCTCAAACCCTATTCCCACCTTGGAACTACCAGAAGAAGAGTCAGACCTTGAGGTTATCACTTATTTGAGTACTGGTGATCGATCACTATATCAGCTGATAGCTGGAGACAGTGTGTTTTTTCCAGAAGTAGATCTTAGGGTAAATGATACTGTACGAACCTCTGTCCCGATTCGGGATTTTTTCGCCTATGACGATGGTGAGCTAGACTACTCTGCTGGGATCAATCAAAGGTCGGGAATGCTAGCTGTACGTTTTGAAAAAATCGAAGAAGCATTTCTCAAAGGAGTGAGCATCAATTTCACAAATTTCCAGCAGTTCGGTAGAGGGATAGACATCATGGTATGGACTGATTTGAATCAAGAGCCAATTTACGTTTTTGAAGCTGTTATTCCTGCTAAAGAAAATCTTGAAGAATTTAGCTATTTTGAATTCGAGGAAAACATTCAGCTTCCTGAAGAATTCTACATTGGGTATATGCAATTTTCTAATGAATTCATATATGTTGGACTAGACAAAAACAGAGACAGTGGTGACCAAATATACTACAACGTAACAGGAAGCTGGCAGCAAAATGAATTTGTAGAAGGCTCTTTAATGATTCGCCCACACCTTAGTCAATCACCACCTTTTGAATCAGGTGAAATAGGTCCAAGTAGTCGTATCAAGATATTTCCAAATCCTGTCACTGAATTTGTGAAAATCGAAGGTGAATTTGAGTTGATCAGTATCATAGATCAGTATGGTCGAACAATAAATGTGCAAATGGAGGAAGTGGAAAAGGGTAAAATTCTTAATTTTGCAAATCAAATGAGAGGAATATACTTGATCAATGTATATGAACAAGGAAAACCTCAGTCTTATAGAATAATCGTAAAATAATCATGGAAGATATTCAAGTCGAAGAGTTAAAAGAAAGGTTAGACAAGCAAGAAAGCTTTGTATTCATTGATGTAAGAGAAGAATGGGAATACGAAGAGGATAATTTAGGTGCCTTAAATATTCCATTAGGTACTTTGCCACACCAGCTAGACGAAATTAATCAGTACAAAAATCAAGAGATCATCATTCATTGCAGATCTGGTGCAAGAAGCGGAAATGCTAAAAAGTTTCTAGAAACCAAAGGATTTTCCAAAGTTAGAAATGTGATCGGTGGAATCAATGCTTTCAGGGCACTGGAAGATTGAGGTTAGATTAGCAATAATCATTATTATCAATATAATGATCATAGAAAATATATAATTATTTGCTTTATCGCATAACGCTATAAAGAATTATAAAAAAATCCCAAAACTTCAAAAAAAGCTAGTTTTGGGATTTTTTTTATCACAACAATATATAAATTTAAATATAGTTATATGATATCGTTCATAATGTAAGTTAACTACCTAATTCCTTGATCAGGATATTTCCCAGTGACATTGCGACCAAAGGCTTTCATTTCTTCGATCTGGGCATCCATATTCCCGTCAGGCATGATAATAGGACCGATCCCAGCTTCTTTCTTTTTATAGTCCAAATACCCGACTACTATAGGTACATTAGCTCCCAAAGCGATATGGTAGAACCCAGACTTCCATCTAGGCGCATAACTCCTTGTACCCTCCGGAGTAACCATCATCACTAATTCATCTGAGTCTTTTAGTAGATTTATCATCAACTCTGTATAAGTTTGCTTTCTTTTGCCAGCAGTTTTCTTTCTGTCTATAGCTAATCCTCCCAAACCTTTGATCAGCCATCCTAGTGGCCCCACCATCACCTCTTTTTTGATGGTAAACTTGACAGGAACATCCATTAGATAAAAAGCAGCTCTTGCATAAAGTAAATCCCAATTACTTGTGTGGGGTATGGCAATCAAAACAGCCTTTTTCATTGATTTTGGCCAAGTAGAAACAAATTTCCACCCAGTCAACCAAAATACTATTCTAGAAAGGAACTTCATCATATCAGTTAATATTACGCTAATTTTCCCAAATCACGAAAATCTTCGTGTTCTTCAATAAATTTCAATGCAGCTTGATAGCCTGCGTCATAGATTTCACCTGCTTTTTTGATATCAAAGACGCCATACTTAGCTAGCCCCTTTGGTTCAATAAAAAAGTCGCACTTATTTTTTCGACTGTATACATTATAATTCATTGACATGATTACTGTCCGTTCAATCAAATTTTTGATGTTGGTAATGTTATGTTCTTCAGGGAGATGGTTACAATTTACGCCAATTATCACATCACAGACACCTTCATGTGGTTCTACTGGCATGTTGTTCAAGACCCCACCATCTACATAATAGCGGCCATCTATCTCTATTGGGTCAAACATCCCAGGAATGCATGATGAAGCCATCACAGCCTTAATTAATGGTCCTTTTGAAAAATAGACCACTTTTCCCCTTTTGATATCAGTAGCTGCCACGGTAAGAGGGATGCTTAGTGAAGCAAAATCATCTTCAGTAAAGTACTTCTCAAACAACGCTACTACCGTATCCATTCGGAAGATTCCTGTCCAGCTTATTGCTGGACGCATAAATTTAAAATAATTGGTAGACACTATGGCATCAAAAATCTCATCTGCCTTGTATCCTTTACAATACATAGCACCTGCTATGGCTCCAGCACTGCTTCCACTCACTTGGTCTGGTTTGATACCGAACTCATCCAGTGCTTTGATCACTCCCAAGTGTGCAATTCCTCTGATGCCTCCACCAGAGAAAGCTAAGCCTATACGCTGTTTAGATTTCATCAAGTCTGAATGTTTGATCCAATCTTACACCTTTATCTGTCATCTTCACTGTACAGCACTCATTCACAGCATCATGCTCAAGAAATATGATATATTCCTTTTCAGCAGCTTCTATTAAAAACTTTTGCTTTTCATCCAATGTCAACAAAGGTCTGGTATCATACCCCATCACGTAGGGTAAAGGAATATGCCCTACAGAGGGTAATAAGTCTGCAGCAAATACGATTGTTCTTCCTTTGTAATTGATCTTAGGGATCATTTGCTTATCCGTGTGTCCATCTACAGTAAAGAAATCAAAACCCTCAATAAAATTCCCACTTTCTATATCGAGAAATTCTAACTGTCCACTTTGCTGCATTGGCAATATATTTTCCTTTAGAAAGGAAGCTTTTTCTCTAGCATTCGGCTCAGTAGCCCAATCCCAATGGTCTTTGTTTGACCAATATTTTGCATTTTGAAATACTGTCACTAAATCATTACCACTATCATTCTTATACTTCACTCCTCCACCACAATGGTCAAAATGCAAATGTGTTAAAAAATTATCCGTAATATCTGCGAAATCTAGTCCTGCCTTATGAAGTGAGGATTTCAATGAATCATCTCCATGCAAATAGTAATGGGAGAAAAATTTAGCATCTTGCTTGTCACCTATACCATTATCAATGAGGACTACCCTATCCCCTACTGACACGAGCAATGATCTCATGGCCCATGTACATAGATTGTTTTCATCAGAAGGATTGGTTCTTGACCAAAGTGACTTAGGAACTACTCCAAACATCGCTCCCCCATCTAATTTAAAAAAACCTGTATTGATTACCTGTAAGTTCATATTTGTTCTGATTGGTGCAAACAAAAATCCCACAATAACTACCTTGAAGCAAATACTATCTGACAGTTATTATGGGATCATGATATCTAAATTCCTATTCTACGAAAACGCCCATGTCACAGAATTTATCTATTCTTTGGTCGATTCTTTTTTCTGGTTTTATTTTATCCAATTCTTTCAAGGCATCCAAAATGGTTGTTTTGATTGTCTTTGCCATTAGCTTCATGTCTTTATGTGCTCCACCAAGAGGCTCACTGATGATACCATCTACTAGGCCATTTTTTTGCATGTCAGTAGCCGTAAGCTTTAAAGCTTCAGCAGCCTGCTCCTTATAATCCCAACTTCTCCAAAGGATTGAAGAACATGATTCTGGAGAAATCACAGAATACCAAGTGTTCTCAAGCATCAAAACCTTATCTCCTATAGCTATACCCAAAGCTCCTCCTGATGCACCCTCACCGATGATGATACAAATAACTGGTACTTTAAGCATGAACATTTCCTTGATGTTTCTAGCAATGGCTTCGCCTTGGCCTCTTTCCTCTGCTTCCAAACCAGGAAAGGCTCCAGGAGTGTCTATCAAAGTAACGATTGGCTTACCAAACTTTTCTGCCATCTTCATCAAGCGAAGTGCTTTTCTATAACCTTCTGGATTTGCCATACCAAAGTTCCTTTCTTGGCGCTGCTTGGTATTTCTACCTTTTTGCTGACCGATAAACATCACCGATCTACCATCCAAATCACCTAATCCACCAATCATGGCTTTATCATCTTTGACAGACCTGTCACCATGAAGTTCGATAAAGTCATTGGTCATTTCATAAATGTAATCCAATGCATAAGGTCTATCGGCATGTCTAGAAAGCTGAACTCGCTGCCATCTAGTCAAATTTTGGAAAGTTTCTTTTTTCAAAGTTTGTATCTTTTCTTCCAATGACTGAATATCAGCAGACAAATCAATGTTTCTTCCTTTAGCCAAGTCCTTCATTTCCTGCAACTTGGTCTCAAGATCAGCAATTGGTTTTTCAAATTCTAATACCATATGTAGCGTTTTTGACAAAGACAAAGATAAAAATATTCTGGCTAAGAAAAACACTTTTATCTAACACACTGAAAGCTAGCAGTATTTTTTTGATATCCCTACCTCAATCCGATAGCACGCTCATTTGTTTGATCATGCGCTTAACTGACTTGCAAATACTTTATTCAAGTATAGTTTTTAAAATCCTTTAGTATTCTAGGACAGAACAATCAAAACCCTTACTTTGAAGTAGGCTTTCAACCGCTGATAATGTTATTTTAGAATCTGTTGCTACACGAAAAATCTTATCACAGTCCTCCAAGTCAAAATTCCATTCTATATTTTTTAATACTTTGTTCAACTCATCTTTGAGTGATTTAACTTGATCCAAAGTGCTTACACTCGTTTTATAAACTTCAATCGATGCCATTCTTTTATTCATTTTCCCTAAAAAAGTCTTACAACCCTAATGTAAACGATAACTAAATCCTATAGAAAACACACTGTTTTTCAGGTGCATACCATCAAGAAGATTGCTTAACCCTCTGCTCCACCTGAAGCCCAAATACCAATCAGGAGCCAACTTGTATCCTATTCCCACATTGGCTAACCAATCAATCGTGTCAAAATCATGAATTACTTGATCTCCGACTTCTATTTTTCCAGAATTTATTGTCAAAATCCCAACTTGGGGGCCTAACTCTAGATAAAAATCCCTATGCTCCCATTTTAGAAGTAATGGAATATTGATATAGGCTATATTAAACCTTCCTTTGACTTTATCTTCTGCACCTTGAAGTGACCATACAACTTCTGTTTGCAATTTGAAATTTTCCTTAATTTTGAAATTTTGATATAAGCCAAATGAATAGCCTACCTTCTTGTCTCTATCAGGTATTGCGTCAAAACCTATTAGCTCTGAGAAATTGATGCTTCCCTTTATACCCATTTGATACTTTGATCCTTCTTGAGCATTGAGGGTAGTACATTGTATTAATGCAAAAAAGATTACTAGATATATTACTTTCATGGTGATTGGTTTTTATCCGATGCAAACATACATCTGCAGCAAAACCAATCATTTGATCTATGTCACAAAATCATTTAGCCCTGATCCGACTTAATGTCTCTCTACTTATTCCCAAATATGATGCAATAAATGTTAGAGGTACTCTTCTCAAAACTTGAGGTTGATAGGCTATCAAAGCATCATACTTCTCTTTTGCGGATTTGAGGTGCGTGTAAAACAGTCTATCTTCAAGAAATTGAGCATATTCATTAATTACAGGATAGATAAAATTGGTGATTTCCGGAAATATTTTCATCAATTCCTTAATTCTCATCATATCAAATGAAAGTAAAATACTATCTTCCAAAAGCTCCACTGTCTCTCTGGACGGTAGACCATCATGATTTCTCAGAGAACCTATAAATTCACCTTCAAAAGAAAACCAAGTATGAACTTCTAAACCATTATGTAAATAATAGCTACGTGCCGCACCTTCTATGATCAGGTATGCAAATTGACCAATTTGATTTTCTTTAAGAACAATTTGCTTTTTTGGATACCTCAAGACTTTTAATACCAATTGAAATTCAGAAAATACTTTTTCATTTGATTTAACATCGACTGATTTTAAAAAATTTGAAATGATGTCACTGTCTGTCATTTTTCATTGAAATTTATAGATTTCTTATACTTCCCCTACCTAAACATAATCAAAACTTAGCATTTTTTTCTTCAAATTTGATTTCAACCAGAAGAAATATAGTAAGAATATCAAAGTAAATCTGAAAAAAATGTATCCAGAATTCTTGATTTTTGAGCGTTTAGGTATTCAAGATAGGCTTTTGGTACTGGCATATGTTGCTTGCCTTTCAGCCATACCAACCTCCATTTGGTCGTAATCGGTAAGCCCTTGATTGGAATGATTTTTAGGTTTCCTGATTGAAGTTCATTTTTAATTCCAATGATAGGCATGATTGAGTATCCCAACCCTGCAAGAACTGCCTGCTTGACCGCTTCATTGGTTGTAAGTTCCATTTTCTTTTGAACATCTATGCTATTACCTTCAATGAATCTTTCCATGGTCTGCCTAGTGCCGGATCCTTTTTCTCTAAAAATCAATGGCAATTCCTTGAAAATATCTTCATTATAACTTCCAATTTCCAAAGATGAGCGACTATCTCCTACCAAAAACAAATCATTATCCAATAAATCTATGTATTCCAATTTCATATCATTTGGCAAAATGGATATCAATGCAAAGTCAACCTCATTATGCTGCAAGCACTCTAGGACTTTTCGCTTATTTGTCACATCTATAGTCAATTCCACACCCTTGTGCATCTTTATAAAATCTCCTAAAAAATAAGGCATTACATATTTTCCAGTCGAAACGACAGCAATTTTTAGTTTGCCTGCAAGCTGACCTTTGAAAGCCAAAGTCTTCTCTTCTATGGAATGGATCTGGTCAAATATCGGCTTTACCAATTTGGCAATTTCATAGCCAAACTCAGTGATATGAATATTCCTACCTAGCACCTCCGTTAATGGAATTTCAAATTGCTCTTGAAAATTTTTTAATTGTATTGATACAGCTGGCTGGGTCAGGTGTAATTCTTCAGCAGCTTTTGTGATAGAGCATGTTTCTACCACTTTGAGAAATACCAACAATTGATGTAATGTATAATTCATAAATTATTTTTATGATTTCGATAATAAAGTTAAATAAAAATTAATGAAAAATTTAAATCTATTTTGCCCGACAATTAAAGTAAGATTATAAACGCCAAGAAAATGAAAAAGAAAAGAGATTTTAAATTAATAGAGGGAGCATTTAATGGGGAAGAAGCAAAGGAAATTCTAAATCAATTGTTCAGTGATAAAATAAATTTTCATGTCAAAAAAAGCTTCAATTCAAGTGTTAAATATGGTACTAAAGACTTGCAATCAGAGGAAAGAATTAAGTTTTTAAAAAAAGAAATTAACGATATAAACACATTTTTTGAAGCGGGTGATTCATCCGATTCAATCTATCTTATTGAGGCTAAAGTCACAGTAAAATCTCTAAATGAATCCTCCAACTAGCATCTTTAACGCTACAGTTCAAATAATTTAAGCAACTAGAAAATGAACTTCAACCTGCTTGTTGAAAACTTAACAAACCCAGCATTGATGTTTTTTGTACTGGGTCTGATTGCGGTATTGGTCAAAAGTGACTTAGAAATTCCAGCAAATTCTTCCAAATTTATATCTCTGTACTTATTGTTTGCCATTGGTTTCAAAGGCGGTCAAGAGTTGGCACATGAAACTTTCACCATGGAAATAGCTTGGACTATTCTCTTCGGACTATTAATAGCTTCGGCAATTCCTGTTTATACTTTTTTCATATTGAAGCGAAAATTAAGCATTTACGATTCAGGAGCTGTAGCAGCAGCATATGGCTCGATTAGTGCCGTCACATTTGTCACTGCTGTTAGTTATTTGGAAATACAGCAAATGTCCCTACATGGACATATGGTTGCTATCATGGCATTGATGGAGGCACCAGCAATCGTGATAGGCTTACTTTTGATATCTACCTTTGAGAAAGGCAGTCTACAGATGGAAAAGGTGAAGAAACGGACAGTAATAAAGCATTCATTTACCAATGGAAGCGTGATATTAATCTTAGGAAGTCTTGTGATCGGTTTTTTAGCCTCTGATGCACAAGCAGAAGGGATAAAGCCTTTCACAAATGATATTTTCAAAGGATTTTTAGCAATTTTCCTACTTGATATGGGTATCATAAGCGGAAGAAAATTAGGCTCATTTTTTTCCTATGGTTGGTTCCCGATCATCTTTGCTGTAGTGATTCCTTTAATAAATGGCTCAATGGTAGCCTTCATGAGCGGATTAGTCACAGATGATATATCCAATAGGTTTATGTTGGCAATACTGTCTGCTAGTGCCTCATATATTGCAGTTCCAGCCGCCATGAAAATGACAGTTCCCAAGGCAAATCCAGGCTTATTCCTACCCATGGCTTTGGCCGTCACCTTCCCTATCAATATTACCATAGGTATGCCAATATACCTCCTGATTGCATCATACTAAGCTGATTTTGATTTAGCCTTATTTCAAATTTTCAGGAAATTTCGCCTATAAAATGTTAATTTCGTTCAATGATGAAATTGACACCTCTACTACTACTTTTAATAATTATTTTCTCTCAAGCAAATGCTCAGAATGAAACAACAAGTTTTTACTGGACAAGATATTATCAAGAATTGACAAAGGGAGATTTTAAATTAGAGACAGAAGTGGATAATAGAAGATACTTTTCACTTCATTCTCAAAGGCAATTTATCACTCGAACGACTTTCTTATATGAAATTGTTGCAGGTTTAAATGCTGGTTTGGGTTTATCTTATGCTAGAGAACTAAATAAACAAAGTAATCTTTTCATACCAGAATGGAGACCACATCAGCAGGTTGAGTTTGACCATGGAAATCGAAAACTTCATTTTAATCATCGATTGAGAACAGAACAAATGTTTATCAGAAAAGCATACAACGAGATATTAACAGATGAATACAATTTTACATTTAGGATAAGGTATAGGCTGTTAGCAACTGTAGATTTGATAAAAAAAGAGGAAAGCAAGGGATATTTAGGTGTTCAGTTTAGAACTGAATCATTTTTCACAAAAGATTCTAAATGGAAAATGAGTGAATATAGATTCTATGGTGGAACTATTTTTCAACCCTTCGAAAATACAGCTTTTGAACTAGGCTATATGTGGCTTCACCAACTCAATAAGGATCAAAAAGATAATCTTTGGAATGTATTTAGACTTACCATTCGACATTATCTAAAACTAAGTTGATCAAAATTTGGCCGTTGAAGTTTCAAGCTTCTTGTGATGCTGACTTGAATTCTTATGCAAAAAATTCAGCTTAGGAAAGACCACTTAACGTATAAAAAAGGAGATCTACTTTTGAGACCTCCTTTTTTTATGAATCTTATTTCCAAATTACCTTGGTAGATTTGACTTCTTGAGCGTTGCCACCCACCATGATTTCGAATTCACCAGGTTCAAATACAAATTCTGTATTGAAATTATAAAACTTCAAAGCTTCCTGATCCAACTCGAAAGTTACAGTCTTTGACTCTCCAGCTTTGAGAAAAACTTTTTCAAAACCTTTAAGCTCCTTAACTGGTCTTGTGATAGAAGCTACCAAATCTCTTACATAAAGCTGGACTACTTCGGCACCATCTACCTTTCCAGTGTTCTTTAATTCAACACTTATCTCCAATTTTTGATCTCCTTCAAGGGAAGTACCATTCAATCTGATATCACTGTATTCGAATGTGGTGTAACTCAACCCGAAACCAAATGGAAACAAAGGTTCGTTTGATACATCTAAATAGTTAGACCTGAATTTCTGAAACCATTCTCCTTCTGGCAAAGGTCTTCCAGTATTTTTATGATTGTAGAAAATTGGCACCTGTCCGACGTTCTGAGGGAAAGTAGCGGTCAGCTTACCCGATGGATTCACATCTCCAAACAATACATCTGCAATGGCATCCCCAGCTTCACTTCCTGCAAACCATACATTCAAAATAGAAGGGACATTTTCAGCCTCCCACTTCATTGCCAAAGGACGGCCAGTGAACAATACCATAACCACAGGCTTACCAGTTGCTAAAAGTGCCTTCATCAAGTCTCTCTGGCTTTTAGGGATCTCAATATCAGAGCGGCTGGATGCCTCTCCACTCATCTCTGCCGACTCTCCCATAGCAGCAACAATCACATCAGCTTTTCTAGCAGCAGCTACAGCTTCTTGAATCATAACTTCGGCTGACCTATCATCTCTGTAGGTAGGCTTTCCGAATATACTCACTCGAGATTCTAAGACTTCGTCCTCTGTGATATTTGCACCTCTAGCATAGATGATGTTAGCTTTATCACCTACCGCATTCTCCAAACCTTGCCTCAAAGAAATTGCCTGATCAAATTTTCCAGCTACACTCCATGTTCCCGCCATGTTCTCTTTGTTATCCCCCATCGGGCCGATCACAGCAATGGTTCCTTTTTTCTCAATAGGTAAAACATCACCTTCATTTTTCATCAAGACAAAAGTCTCTGCGGCTATTTTTCTTGCCACTTTTCTGTGCTCTGCATTGAAGACATCTCTTTTTGAACGCTCTGGATCTGCATACCTGTAAGGGTCTTCGAATAAACCTAGTTTGAATTTAGCGATCAAAATCCTTCGTACTGCCTCATTGATTTCAGCTTCTGAGACCCTGCCTTCATCAAGAGATTTTTGAAGGGTAGTCAAGAACCCTTCACCTACCATGTCCATGTCAACACCAGCATTCAACGCCAAAGCTGACACATCCTGTAAATCTCCCATACCATGATCGATCATTTCATTGATAGCAGTATAGTCTGTAACCACAAACCCATCAAATCCCCACTGATCTCTAAGTAGCTCAGTCATCAACCACTTATTACCACTAGCTGGAATTCCATCTATATCATTGAACGAAGTCATCACTGTACCTACTCCCGCCTCTACAGCAGCTCTGTATGGAAGCATGTACTCATTAAACATACGCTGCCTGCTCATGTCTACAGAATTGTAATCTCTTCCTGCTTCGGGTGCACCATATAGGGCAAAATGCTTCACACAAGCCATAATAGTATTTTCCAAGGTCAAATCATCCCCTTGGTATCCCTTCACCATCGCCTTGGCTATCTGAGCTCCAAGGTAAGGATCTTCTCCATTTCCTTCCGATACCCTACCCCATCTAGGATCCCTAGACACGTCTACCATAGGTGAAAAAGTCCAGTTGATACCATCAGCACTCGCTTCTACCGCTGCGATTCTGGCAGACTTCTCTATGAGTTCCATATCCCAACTGGCCGATAGGCCTAAAGGAATAGGAAATAATGTCTCATAACCATGAATCACATCCATCCCAAACAATAGTGGAATTTTTAGCCTGCTTTCTTCCACTGCTATTCGCTGTACTTCTCGAATTTTTGTGGCTGATTTCAAGTTGAAAAGCCCACCAACTTTTCCTTCTTTAATCTTTTCTGCTATATTAGAACTCTCTGCTTGACCTGTAGTGATGTCTCCAGCAGCTGGAAGATTGAGTTGCCCTAGCTTTTCCTCTAAAGTCATCAAGGACAAGACAGAATCCGCTTTTGCTGTAAAGTCTACCTCACCTGCATGGTTACCTTTTTCAGAACAACTTGACAATATCACTCCCATTGCTATTGCCAACATGTATGTGTACCTAATCATATGCTTATACTTTAATTTTTCCTTTTAGCGCTTTTAATTTACCCTAACTACTTCCGATCTCTTAGAAACACCATTTTCATTGAAAGATTCGATTGTGAAATAGTAGGTTTGGTCTACTGTTAAACTCTTTAGATCCAATTCATTTTTTCCATAAACCATCCATGAGTTATACAATTTATCTGGAGCTATTCCCCAAAGTATGTTGTAACCTTGTGCATCGGAGTCAGCCTTCCAAGTGATCATGGCGTCTCTAGGGTCTTGAGCTCTATTTACTTTGAAATCCCTAACCATACCAGGCACTTTTCCTTGACCTATACCGAATACCCTTAACCCTGAAATAGCTAAATGAGGTGTTGGGACATGAACATGTTCATACCTTACATACCTGTACTTCTTAGCCATCGGTAAGACTACATAATCGTTTGGTGTATCTTTGAAGCTTTTCTCTTTATCTATGATCAGCTCCCATTCTTGTTTGTCGTGAGATCCATAAACCTTGTATCTATGGTACATGCCAGGAATCCTACCGTACATGTTAGATTCATGGTCATGATAGTTTATCTGAATGGCATAAATCATACTTTCTTGCAACAAGTCAATCTCTATCCATTGGTCTTTTTTTGCATCATCAGCAAGCCAAAAAGTCTTGACATTTTCATCCACCATATGGTTTGGAGCATAAGTCCCAACCTTGGAAGATGCTTGAACGGGCTTATTGTAAGATAAGAGCATCCATCCTGTGAATTCTCCATTTTTGGACAATGCTGAGGGTGCATAATGCGGGTAATCGCCAAAATACGTATCTGTATACATCAAGCCATCCTTGTCAAAAAATGTTGGAAACATGGCTATTCTTCTTTCCCAATTGACATTGACAGATACAGCATTACTTCCAAAGTGCCAATAAGCATTTCCCGGGCCTATTACAGTACTTCCGTGACCAGCTCCATTCATAAATCCACCAGGCTTGTAAGAGATTGGATTGTTTGGTGCATACTCATAAGGTCCAAGCGGGTCATCACTGATGTACACCCCGTCTCCATATACATTAAACTCTGTGCCTGGAGCTGCATATTGCATGTAATACTTTCCGTTGTGCTTAGTCAGCCAGGGGCCTTCCATGTATCCACCTAAGACTGTATCAGCATGATTTTCACCAAAACGCTCCCATCCATGCTTTTCCATATCCAAATTAAAAAGCTCGAAAGTCTCCTCCGAAGGCCTGAACCTTTTCTTCATATCCAACTTCTTAGCTCTTATGGGATATTTATTGGATGATCCCCAGAACACGTAAGCTTGTTCATCCTCATCAATAAAGATATGGGGATCTTGAAGGTTGTTGATAATACCAGGAACTGCTTTCCAGTCTCCTATTTTAGGATTGTCTGTGTACAATACACTCATACTTCCAGAAGGATTTCCAGAGACATAAAGTACTGAATCTTTGTAATTATGAGCTGTGGGTGCATTGGATCCTTCAAAGTACCACTTTTCAGGCTCAATAAAAGTCCAATTGGTCAAGTCTGAGGAATGCCAATAGCCCATTGATCTGGTAACGAACATGTAATACTCTCCCCTAAACTCAACCACGGCAGGATCAGCTCCAGAGCGGTATGATTTGTCTTGATGAGAATTATAAATCATGTAGGTGTAGTCCAGATTGATCGGATTACAGTAGGTAGATTGGGCGCTGGATTGAAGAATAGTCAAGTTAAAATTGACTAAAAATACGACCAAGAAACTTATACGAACTTTCAATTTATTAAACATACCCATGAGGTCTATCATTTCAACCTTAATTAGAATAGTGTGGACTCGAAAATCCTAGCTTGTCCAATCCTTCTTTCACCTCTGGAGAAGTCATAAATAAATCCCACAACAAACCAGTTCTGTGATTCTCAATCATCACGACAATAGGCCCCTGATCTATGGCTAAGTACCTCTGTGGAAACCAATCTTCCTGAACACTGAAAGCATCATAAAACCCATACTTCCCAAATAGCTTATCACCATAAGTTTCATACCAATACCTCATGGCTTCCATACTGTGCTCTGGAGTATATGGAAATGATGATAAAGCAGCCGTTGGAGAAATTACACCTTTGTCACTATTGTCTCCTGGAGCATGCGCCGCATATCCTTTTACAGAATAGCTTGCAGTAAGGCCCCAAGAGTGAGGACCATACCCTTCAAAATTGTTGGGGTTCTCTAAACACCAAGCGCGATTGGCTAGTGTATGGTTGACATTGTGTCTCCAATAGTCAGCATATTGGTCTTTCAGTCCTCTTGGATCCAATGCCAAGTATGAATAATGTGCCCAAAACAAAGGCCCTCCCAATTCTTTTGCACCATTATGATTCAATTCCAACAAATGGCCAAAAGGCTCACTTTCTCCTTTGATCGCTCCATCACGTGCCCATCCTTTGTGGTAATAAGATGCATCAACAGGATATGTCGGAGATGATGCTGCCAAAATGTATGCGATCATCGTTTCATCATAGCCTTTTAAGCCATGGTTTCTTTTAAATTCATATTGTGGAGACCAGTGCCAAAGCATAACCTCTTCTTTTTCATTCCTGTACCACGACCACTCCATGGCTTCGTATAGCTTGGTGATTTTATTCGCCATAGCTTGCTCCTCTTCATTTCCGTCCTTGAAATATTGTCTTACTGTAAGTAATCCCTGTATCAAAAATGCAGACTCTACCACATCTCCTCCATCATCGTCATAGCCAAAAGGTTTCACTTTGCCTGTTTCTCCATGAATCCAATGAGACCATATGCCATGAAACCTATCGGCCTTTTCTAAGTAATCTACAATATGGTTCAACCTTTCAAAGCCTTCCTTTCTGGTAATAAATCCCCTTTCGATGCCCACCAAGATCGCCATAACACCAAAGCCTGAACCACCTGTAGTAATTACATTTCGGTCATTTTCTGGGTACTCCCCATCCAAATGAATTCGCTCTCTAGCCAATAAAGAAGTAGGCTCAGCACCATCCCAGAAATACTGGAATGTACGGTATTGAACCAAAGTCATCAGTGAATCATCTGATATTTTAGTCTCTTCTACTTCTGTGGTGGTATTGTTTTCTCTTTGTCCGCAGGAAACCATCCATACAAACATCGCTAGGATTATAGTGCTGAATATTCTCATATTTTTTTTATTAATAGGTGAATCCTAATTTATTCAATCCTTGCCTTACTTGCTGATCTTGCATCAGCAAGTCCCAAAGCAAGGCTGTTCTGTAGTTTTCGATCATCAATACAATCGGACCTTGATCTATGGCCAAATAAGAAGTCGCAAACCAATCTTCTGTCTGATTAAAAGCATCATAGAAGCCGTATTCTCCCCAAAGTCTATCTCCTAGTTTATAGTAGAAAAACTCCATGGCTGCAATGGATTCTTCTGGCGTGTAAGGAATGGAAGACAAGGCCGCTGTAGGGGTGATCACCCCTCGGTCATTTGTTGGTGAATGTGCCGAATATCCAGCATGATTATCACTTGCTGTTAGCCCCCAAGAATTGTCTCGATATCCAGCAAAACCTAATGGATTGGTCACACAATACATCCTATTGATCAATGTATGATTTATTCCTTGAGTCCAATAATTGGCATATTGATCCACCATGTTTCTAGGGTCTAGACCTAAAAATGAATAATGGGAAAAGAATAAAGACCCACCATAATTCACTCCCAATGGTAGTGGTATATTATAAAATGTGTTTCCATTTCTCATTCCTCCGTTTCTTGCCCAGCCATTGTCATAGACAACTTTTTCAATGGGATATGTAGGAGAAGCTGCGGCCAATACGTAGGCAATCAAAGATTCATTATACCCGCTTATCTGAAGATTCATAGCCCACTGATGTTCTGGTGACCAATGCCAATAAAGCACATTCTGGTTGCCACGGGTGTACCAAGACCACTCAACTTCTTCCCAAAGCTTGGTGATCTTGTCTATGATTATTTTTTCTTCTGGTGACTGTTCATTTAGGTACTGCCTTACCGTCAAAAGCCCTTGTACCATCAATGCTGTCTCGACCAAATCTCCTCCATTGTCAAACTGCGAAAATGGCAACATTTTTCCCGTATTACCATCTATCCAGTGAGACCATGCTCCATGAAACCTGTCTGCTGTTTCCAAAAAATCAACTATTCTTCTCCATCTTTCTACCCCCTGCTGTCGAGAAATAAAACCTCGCTCAATCCCAACGATTATCGTCATCACGCCAAATCCAGAGCCACCTACTGTCACCAAGTTTCCAGAAGTATTCCTTTCTCTGGTCATTCCACTCCCTGGATGTGCAAAGTCCCAAAAATATTTAAATGTCTGTTGCTGAACTTTAGTCAAAAGTTCTTCTGTAGGAATTCTAGGAAATTTATCTTGCGCTGAAGGCAAGGTAAATAAATCTCTAGTCTGCCGCTCTTTAGTATCTCCATCAGGCCCTGTTATACCTGACGCTATTGTTAGGGTGTATTTGGAAAAATCTCTTAATGGCGCATTACTTCTAAATTCTAGCTTGCCGTCTTCTAATACTGAAAAAGTCAAGCTTACGTTCGTAGGTCCTGTGACACGAATTTTACTTGCAAAGTTTTGATTTTGGTCAATAGCACTCGTAAATGATATGTTACCGATCAAGTTCAATGGAACATCTAGTATCCTATTGGAGTGCACTGGATTACTATCCACTAAGGCTACTGCTACCACTTCTAACCCTGCTCTTGAAGTAGAAAAATTAAGCTCATATGCGGTGACTTGCTCTCCGCTTGCTCCTCTAAAGGAATTGAAACGAACCTGATATCTTGTATTAGATTCAAGAAGTCCTTGTGGGAAAATTACTAATTCTCTGTTTTGTGCAATAAGGCTATGCGAAAAATCAACAGCGACATTTCCTCCATCACCAATTTTTCTAAACTCTATTCCACCTTGAATACTCGCAGGATCTAATGCTGAAGAAAACCTAAAAGTCAAAGGCTGATCTAAAGGAACATCTTGATAAATGTCATTGACCAATTCTGGTGAGTTGCCTCCCACAGAGAAAGATGTTACGTTGATAGTAGGGAGCTCTTTCTCTTCGCTACATCCCGAAAAAATAAGGATAAAGCATATCAGCCAATGTAGATTCGTGATTTTCATATTCAAGATAGGTGAAATTTAATAAAAAATGGGAGGGTCGGTTTTACCTTTCCCTCCCATACATTCCAATAAATAGGTGTAACTATGGACGCTCAGCATCCATAATTTCCTGAATCTTTTCTTGTGTCAAAGACACATTGAAAATTCTCAATTCATCGATCAAACTTTGAGTAGCCAAGTGATTCCAACCTGTAAACCTTGGTGCTCCTGAGCCAATGGATAGTACATCACAACCTTCCCAATCTATTCCCGCGAAAGCTCCTTGACTTACTACCTGTCCATTGACATATACTGCTGCATTACTTCCTGAAATAGTAATTGCAATATGTGCCCACTCGTCAGCTGCTGGATTGATGTCAGCAGCTGCACCGCCATCAAACCAGTTTTCACCTGATCCATTACCAAGGTTCATTTTGATCCTTTGGTTAGCTCCAGCAGCCTCTCTAAATAACCTCATCCCTCTAGTTCTTAAGTTTTGACTATTTGGATTAGCCGTGTCAGGAGGTCCCATTACCAAAATCCCTGCTCTATCGGGAGTTGCATTTACTTTATACCAGAATACCGCTGAGAACTCTTGATTTCTCAAGTTGTCTGTCGGGAAAGTCAGGTATCCACTGCTGCTACCTCTATATGCTCTACCAATCACGCCATCAGCAAATCCAGGTGAGCCGTTTATAGTAGCTTCTCTTACCCTTACAAGTTCCATATAATCTCCGTCAAATGGAAGGTAGAATACCTCTCCATCATAGACTGGAGTATAGGGCTCGACTTTTTCAAAGTTTACAGTCTGTGTAGTAGTCTTACCTGAAGTATCTCTAGCCTCTATTACAAGTGTATGCTCGCCGTTTCCAAGCTCTTCATACCTGTGAGTCTTCACCAGTCTTCTATAGTCTAGGAATTCATTCACTGTCAATATCTCAGTACCGTTCAATCTTATAACTACCGATTCTATTTCTATATCATCTTTGACTTCAAAGTTGATATTCAATGGAGTAACGTCTTCAGCTACCCTGATCAAAGTACCTTGAAGTGGAAAGTTGATAGTTATAGAAGGCGGATCTACATCTGTACCAGGTGCTACTGGCACAATATCATCCGTATATGTCCCATCGCAACCAAAGGCGATTAGCCCTAGTGCAAAGAGTGTATATTTTAAATTTTTCATAATGATTTCAATTTAAAAGATTGGTAATGATCAACCTTGTGGTGTTTCATTAGATAATTGAGGCAAGATATCAATCTGCTCCAATGGATAAGGTAAGAACCTGTGGATTGCTGGCTGGAAATTTCTTCCTCCAAAGTTCAACTCACTAGTCCTGTCGTGTCTAATCAAATCGTAGAACCTGATCCCCCACTCCATACCAAATTCTGCAAATTTCTCATCCAATACGGTATCAATAGTTACCGAGGTAACTGGGTTCAAACCTGCACGGCTTCTAACTTGATTGACTGCATCCAAAGCAGAAAGTCCAGATGAACTTGCGCCACTTACTACTGCTTCTGCATGCATCAACAAGATTTCAGAATACCTGATCACTGTCATATTCTTGTTGCTACCATAAGAAAATCTACCTTGAGTAAGCTGAGTACTAGGAAGGTAGTGCTTACCGCTTAGGAAGTTGTACCTCGGGTGATTGTTGAACACATCTCCTTCAGGAGTTGAATTGGTAATCCAAGTAGGTAGCGGTGCATAGTTTGGATCTGATGCGATCTCTGCGATACCATCAGGTGTAAATAGAACAGTGGTCTCTAGACGAGTACGCTCATTCCTATCCAGCATAAACTTGATGTACTTTGGAGTAGGTGCCCAGAAACCCCATCCAGTAGAAGCACCTGTTCTTGCGGGAGTCCAGCTAGAAGGGCCAAAGAATGGGAAGTTATAATTTACAGCTGTCCCAGTTGCAGTTCCAAAATCTGAATATTGGAATTCAAACACGTTCTCTCTGCTCAATTTCCCAGGAATTTTGAATAGCTGATAGTAATCTGACTCAAGAGCAAAGACATTAGAGGAAATGATTTGACTCGTTGCATCAACTACCCCTTGCCAATTTTTCAACTCAAGGTTTGCTTGTGCTTTGATCGCTAATGCAGTATACCTTGTAATACCACCTCTGATGTCTGATCTTTGGTTTGGATGTACGTTGGGCAGCATTGGGATAGCTTCATCCATCTGAGCAGAAATGTAAGTCATCACTTCTTCGAAGTTTGACAATTCTACATTGAATAATGCTGAAGGTTGAGAACTCTCTGGAATCAAAACAGAACCCCAAAGCTTAGCCAAAAACATCAACTCAAAAGACTTCATAACTTTGATCTCTGCAATATATTGCTCCGCTGTACTAGCAAGTGCTCCAGCCTCTTGGTATTTTCTAATCTCTTCCATGGCACCATTCCAATACAAGATGTCCGTGTATAGGTTTAGCCAAGATGAGTTATACAACCAGAAGCTTCTATCATACCTGAATAAATCAGTCTCAATCAAAGGGTTCTGATCTCCAGCAGGAATCACATCATCTCCTCTTGTTGCAATGGTCGGGAAGGTTTCCCACTGAAGGTTATAAAGCTCTGCATAAGCACCATATAGCATCAAGATCATATTCTCTGTCTGTGTGTAATCTGTCTCTTCTGCAATGGCTTGATTTTCCAAAGGCTGATCCAGAAAATCACCACATGAACTCAGACCCAAGCTCAAGGCCAAGATCATCGCAAGTCCAGTTTTTATAATTTTGAAATTTTTCATGATTTACCTCCTTAATTAAAACTTAACATTTAAACCAACAGTGTAAATCGCTGGGATTGGATAAACCTCACGGTCAATACCATTTGCTACCTCAGGATTGAAACCATTGTAGTTGAATAGGGTCAATGGACGCTCCGCTGTTACAGAAATTCTCGTTTCTGGGAAAGTTTTGCCAAAAAGCGGCTTATCCTTGATAGTATATGCCATTCTTACGTTTTGGATACGGAAATATGAGCCATCCTCAATGAAGTAAGTACTCATGTTCTGATTCCATCCTTTTCTAAGGCCGGCAGCAGAAGGGTATTGATTTGAAGTACCTTCCCCTCTCCACATGTTTTCAGCCAGATCAGCATCTATATTGGTATCATTGGTGAAGATGATCTCACCTCTTTTCCTATTCAAAATGCTAAATCCTGATTGACCTTGGAACAATGCCGAGAAATCCCAATTCTTGTATCTGAAGCCCGCATTGAATCCATAGGTCAGGGTCGGCAAATATGATCCCAGAACTTTTCTATCTTCATCATTGATGATTCCATCACCATTAAGATCTTTGAAGATCAAATCACCAGGCTGAAGGTTATTTTCTGCAATAAATGCTTCATTATATCCACTATTAGTGATATCAGCTTGATTTTGGAATACACCTATGACTTCATAGCCATAGAATGCAGAGATGGGTTGACCTATGATAGACCTCTGACGGAACTCTGCCGATCCACCATCTAAGTATTCTGGTCCTCCAAGACTCAACACACTATTCTTCAATGTTGCAAAATTACCTGAGATAAAGTAAGAGAAGTCGTTGGTCACTTGATCATCCCAACCCAGGCTTACTTCCACACCTGTATTCCTGATCTCACCAACACTTCTTCTCTCAGAAGCTCTAAATACTGGTGGAATCACCTGAACTGCCAAGTTTCTGGTATCTCTTACAAAGTAATCCGCATCTAAGCTTAGCCTATCTCTTAAGAATCTTGCATTGATACCAAAGTTAGTTTCCACGGTCGTTTCCCACCTATCGATCAGATCAAAAGTTGGGTTTAATCTTCTACCTATGATAAATGCATTATTCAATGCAACATTGTTATCTTGTAATACAGGACGACCTACTGAAGGACTAATTCCATCATTACCTAACTGTCCCCAAGAAGCCCTGAACTTCAAGAAGTCTACTGCATCTACATTGAAAAAGCTTTCCGAAGATAGTACCCAACCAGCTCCGAAAGTGGCAAAGTTACCCCACTTCTCTTGGAACTTGTTGTTACCATCTCTTCTGAAAGTGGCATATAATAAGTATCTATCGTCGTAGTTATAAGCCAATCTTCCGAAGAAAGAAAGGTAATTTAACTTATAACCTCCATCTCCAATATCATTTTCATTATAATTGGTTGCATTTGCAAGGTACCAAAATTGCTCATTTCCCCACATTGGCTCAGGATTCAGACCTTGACCTGAAGCAAACAAGTTCTCTCCATACTCTGTTCTGAAAGATTGCCCCAAAACAGTAGTAAAAGTATGCTTTCCAAATCCATCTGTGTAAGTCAAGAAATTATCCATGATCTGATTGTAAGACACTGCACTACTTCTTCTGATATTTGATTGATTTTGTGTAATCCCATCATTAAAAGCAAAATTAACACCCCTTACATTTACCAAATCAACGTTGTAATTGTAAGCAGTTTTGAATTGAAGCTTGTTTGGAATCAGTTCAAAATCAGCATAAAAATTACCCATAACTTTAGATACATGGTTTCTGCTATCAGAATATAGCAAGCTGTAGAAAGGGTTTTGATTACCTCTGTATCCTAGCTGCTGTGCATTGGCCAATCTTGGTGCATCTGCTCCTGTATTCAACTCATCAAAAACAGGAAGAATCGGTACAGCAAAGTAAGACCTGAACCAAGCACTGTTGCTCGCATTGTATTGTCTGGCAGTACTCAAGTTTACATTAGCACCTACTGTCAACCAGTCTCTTACATCAGAATCAACCTTTACCCTGAAGTTTAATCGCTTATACTCATTTCTAGCTTCATTGAGAAGACCATTTTGATCAAAATAGCTACCACCGATAGAGTACCTGGTTTTTTCACCACCTCCGTTGAAAGTCAAAGAGTGATTTTGAATAGCTGCAGGACTCATCACTTCTGAATACCAATCTGTATTCACATCTGGTAAGCTGGGGTCAATTCTACTTCTACCATATCTTTGTATTGCGGCATCTATAAAGGCAATATCCGCCGCGCTTCCAGTTTCGTTGATATACCTTACAAATTGCTGTGCATTAGCCATTTTCAACACATTCTGAGGATTCTGTATACCTACATAGCCATCATAAATGATTTCAGGCTTTTGATTGTATTTCCCAGATTTTGTTTCGATCAATACCACACCATTTGCAGCTCTCACACCGTAAATTGCTGCCGCTGAAGCATCTTTTAAAATATTGATGTTTTCGATATCTCCGGGGCTAAGGAAATCGATATTGCTAAAAAACATCCCATCTACTACATACAGTGGCGCTCCTTCTCCTTGGAATGAACCAACACCCCTAACCCTCACTGTTGGGGAAGCACCTGGTGCTCCGTTAGAAACGATCTGCACACCTGCTACCCTACCTTGCAAGGATTGCATGGCTTGAGCATTTGGGGTCTTTACGATATCTTCTGTCTTTACAGTAGCAATAGAAGAAGTCAAATCCTTTTCTCTCTGCGTACCATAACCTACTACTACAAATTCCTCAAGCGTTTTTTGGTCTTCTTCTAAAGTGACATTGATTACTTCTGAATTTCCTACAGTGACACGTTTCATTTCCATGCCTACAAAAGAAAACTGAAGCACTTGACCTTCTTGTGCTGTTATAGCATAATTTCCATCGATATCAGTTACTGTTCCGCTCGTTGCTCCTTGTACGACAACTGTTACACCTGGAAGAGGCTCTCCTTGTGAGTCTGTAACTTTACCTCTTATCCTGATCTCTTCTGCAACAGATACTAAGTAAGTAGTAGTTCTATCACTCTTCTTTACATCGATGCTGTTGTTGATCTGTCTAAAAGACACAGCAGCCTGCTGAGCAGCTTCTGCTAAATAAGACTCCACCGTCCCTGATGATTGGGTAAGTTTGATAGGAGTAGATAGCTTAACGTCTCTCTTGTCGTAAGCAAAAACATAAGGTGTTTTGCTTTCTACAAGATTAAAGAATTGCTCTAGGGTAAGCGCACCTTGTTTCATTTGAATATTTACTTGATCTACAGGCTTGTACTGGCCATTTGCAGATGTCGTAGTTACAAAATTCAAGGTCAATAACTGTAATGCTATACAGTATGCAAAATACTTCGATAGCTTATACATGACTTTAGTTAAATTTATTTTCATATTTCAATCGGTTTATTGTATTGAATTACTTGTATATCGACCAAGAGTGTGGTTCTTTATTTTTTAACTCTTTTGTCGAAAAAATTACTCAACAGACTAACCTGCCCATTGAATACCTGATTACCTCATTAATTTTGTTTTTCCATAAGCTAGAAGGTTATTGTTACTTGTTTATCATTGATTTCGAATTTAAAGTCTTCTATAAAAGACATGCTTTTGAGGACCACCTCAAGGGATTGATTGGCATATTCGCCAGAAAACTTCCACTTCTTTGCGGTTCTATTATTCAAATTGATCTGAACGCCATACCATGACTCTAATTTTTCTATAACTTGATCAAGGTTATCATGCTCAAAAACTAACTTCCCATCTTTCCAACCAATAATGGAATCAGGATTAAAGGAGGAAATTTTAAAACTATCTTGGCCATCTTCAAAATCAAGTTTTTGAAACGGCATTAGTACTTGATTTTTAATATTTGAAAATTCTTCAGATACACTCACACTTCCTGTCACAAGTGCTACGACGGTCTTTGATGAGTTTGTGCTTTTTATATTAAAAGAAGTACCAAGCGCAGTAGTAATTAAGCTTCTTGACTTTACTTTAAATGGCCTTGCTTTGTCTTCATAAACTTCAAAAAATGCTTCCCCAACTAACTCTACCATTCGAACCGAATCAGAAAACTGCTCTGGATAAGTCAGTGAACTGTTACTGTTGAGCCATACCCTAGTTCCATCAGGAAGTCCAAAGCTTCGCTTCTCACCTACGTTGGTGATTTTTTCAACCAAAACCTGTGGTTGAATTTTGATTTCTGATTGAACTTGAAGCATCAAGTACCCAAGTGATACCGCAAAAACAATCATTGCAGCGACTTTCAACCATTTCCAAGAGAAGAAATTATATCTACTATTTTTAATTTCTTCTGTTCTCTTATCTATTGAGCCTGATTTTATTAAGATTTGAGTGAGGATTCTGTCCTTTTCTGCTTGTGTTACCTCAAGTTCCTCCTGAAACTTTATTCCCAGCGCAATCTCTCTAGCTAAAAAGAATTGTGATTTTGCTCCTGGATTCACCTCTACCCAATTGCTCCAATACAAGTCCAGTTCCTTGTTAGGATTTTTAACCCATTTGATAAATTCTGGATCGAGTAAAAAGTCTTCTTTGGTGTACATTTTGGGATTTATAAGGATTGATTGCTTTAGTCTCTAAAAGTATAAAGCCGCAAACCTTCAAAATGACACCTTTAATTTTTAACTTTTTTTAATAAATATTTCTCAGAAAATCCAACGACTTGTATATCAGGTTTCTAACTGACTTTACATTATCTAAATTCATCATGTCTTGAATTTGTTTGTAGTCCATTTGCTCATAAAAATAATAGTAAATCACTTCCTTCTTCCTAGGACTAAGTTTAGCAATTGCCTCATTGAGCTTTTTTGAAATCTCATCATCCACTTGTCTATTGATCAATAGCTGTTCTGGAGAAAAACTAAAATTGAAATAATATTCATCATCAAGTGCTTCAAGTTTATTCGTCTTTTTATTTTCTTCTTTGAAAAGTTTTCTCTTGAGACTTTTGAACAAGTAAAACTTGATTCTATTGGTTTCTCCCAACCTGCTTCGGCTGTTACGAAGCTCAATGAATAAATCTTGGATAGCATCTTTGACAAGACCCTGATTGCTCACCATTTTTTTACCATAAGCAAAAAGCTGATCAAAATAGGTTGTGTAGATAGTTATAAAAGCCGCTTCACTCCCGCTTCGGAAATCATTCCATAGCTGGATGTCTTGAATTTGATGATCTCTATCACTTGGAAAATCATCATTTTTAAGAATATCAAAATAGGGTTTATTATTAGTATTTATCATAATCGATAATATTTAAGATCATCAATTAAGGGTTGAAACTAGTTATAAATTTAATCATTCAAAACTTTGTTTGGTAAATCAACCTCAAAACTATCTTTTTAACTACACACTCAGTATTATCAGTTAAAACCAAATTTTAACAATGAATTAATATTTTATAGAATTGATGATCAATTTCACACTTGAAGTCTAGACATTTTGAAGTTTTGATAATCTCTAGCTTTAATTTTAATCCTATTATTTCTTTTACATTTTTTCTCTATTTCTAAGAAATCGAATGAAATGCTTTACATTATCTCTGAATGATAATCCAGATTTTCTACTCAGTTTAATCAGGGCTTTCTTTGATTCCACTTGTGCAAAAATACATACTTGCTTGCCTGAATCTTAAAGTTCCATATCACCAAATCATTACCTTTGCATCAATCAGACTAAAACACCTATGAAACTTTCCTTTCCACATCCTATGATTATCATGTTGGTATTCATTGGACTAGCTACACTTTTGACTTACTTAATACCAGCGGGAACTTATGAAAGGGTCTTAGATGAATCTACAGGAAGAGAAATAGTAGTGGAAGGAAGTTATAGTCAAATGAGCAATCAACCTGTCAGTATTGGTAAAGCATTCTTGAGTATACCAGAAGGAATTATTGAAGGGGCTGAAGTAGTTGTTTTGATTTTGATCATTGGAGGAGCCTTCTATGTTGTGGACAAAACAGGTGCATTTCAAGCTGGTTTGGAAAGTTTGATCTACAAGTTTGATCAAGCGAAGTCTTGGCTACTGATTCTAGTCGGTGTTTTTTTTGGTACTGCTGGCGCTTTGAATGGGTTACAGGAAGAGATCATAGCCATGGTTCCGGTTTTGATGATTCTGACAAAAAGAATCGGATACACAAGGATAGCAGGTGTAGGTATAAGTTTGGGAAGTGCACTGATCGGTGGATCATTTGGCCCATCTAATCCCTTTTCGGTTATCATCGCTCAAAAAATCTCGGAGGTCCCAGCATTTTCTGGAGGATTATACCGAATGATATTTTTGCTTATAGCTTTAACTTTTTGGATCACTTATATCATCCGAACAGGCAAAGATCAAAAATCAGATCAAACAACATTGAAATTTGAAAAACCAGGTAAACTTTCCTATTCCCATCAGGTTATTTTGATACTTTTAGCCATCACCTTTGCTGTAATGATCTATGGGTTGAGCAATTGGGGCTGGGATTACAATGAAATGTCAGCGTTATTTTTTGTCTTCGGCTTAGCAGTCGGTATTATAGGTAAATTAGGGATCAATGGTACAGCAAAAGCCTACTCTGAAGGATTTGCAGAGCTGGTATTTGCAGGTATCATCGTCGGTTTGGCCAGAAGCATTTATTTGGTGCTTCAGCAAGGACAGGTCATTGACACCATCATTTATGCCTTATTTACTCCACTTGAAAAATTACCTTTGGCACTATCAGCTTTTGGAATGATGCTGGCTCAAGCAATATTACACATTCCTGTCCCGAGTACTTCTGGTCAAGCCGTATTGACCATGCCATTGCTATCTCCTATAGCAGATTTGATTGGAATGTCTAGACAAGTTGTTATTTTGGCTTACCAGTACGGTGCTGGGATTATGGATATGGTAACTCCTAGTAATGGTGGACTGATGGCCATCTTGACAGCTGCAGGAGTTTCTTACAAAGAATGGATACTTTACTCTTGGAAACCCATTCTGGTCATTTTCCTCATTGCGTCTTGTGGAGTGATTATTGGCATATATGTTTTTTAAGTATTAAGAAGAGATTTCTAATTGATTTCCCTATCTTTAATGTGCTTAAAATCAAATTATTCCATCCATTTATTTTTAAAAAAACATGAAAAAAGTAGCGATTCTATCCATAGACGGTGGTGGTATTAGAGGTGTGATACCTGGGACTATTTTACAATTGATCGAAGAAAAAATCCAAGAGAAACTCCAAGATCCAACAGCACGATTAGTGGATTTTGTGGATTTCATTGCAGGTACGAGCACGGGTGGGATCATTGGCTGTGGGATGCTTATTCCTGACACCATTGATCCCTCCCGACCAAAATATACTTTGAAAGAAGTAGTAAATCTCTACCATGAAAATGGTGGAGCTATATTCAGAAAGCCCATTGGTCACAAATTGAGAACAGTCTTTGGCATAAGAGAAGAAAAATACCCAAACACCAATCTTCTAAAAGCACTTGATACATATTTCGGAAATGTATATTTGAGTGAATTGATCAAGCCTTGTCTCTTCACCTCTTATGATATAGAAAGTAGAAATGCCAAATTCTTTAAGTATGGCTACGCTTGTGCTGATGAAGCCCATGATTTTTTTGTAAAAGATGTTGCCCAAGCTACAGCCGCTGCACCCACCTATTTTGAAGCAGCACTAATTAAGTCCAGGTTTGGCGTAGCGTATCCTTTAATAGATGGTGGAGTATTTGCCAATAATCCAGCTATGTGTGCTTATGCAGAGGCGCGAAAATGTACTTTTGGTCATATTTCAAATCCAACATCTAAAGACATGTTTATGATATCCCTTGGAACCGGTTCTGTGAAAGAACCATTTCCATATGAGAGAGCGAAGAGGTTTGGACTTGTTCAATGGATCAAGCCACTTATTGATATCATGATGTCTGGAAATTCAGAGACAGTCTCTCATCAATTGAAATGGCTATTTGATGCCGGCAACAATCAGGAAGGTTTTATCAGAATTGAACCCGAGCTGCATGAGGCAAGTCCAGACATGGATGATGCAAGCTCAAAAAATCTGGACGCTTTAAGAAATGCAGGAATCAAATATGTAAAAGATAACCCTGCCAAAATCAATGACTTAGTATCTAAGCTGATCGAAAATAGGTTGGATCCATAAGTTTTGTAGAGAATAAAAATAGCATAAAGCAGGAAATTTAGGTGTACATCATTCCTACTTTATGCTTTAATTTTGTCACCTGTTATCTCTTATCTCACAGCCCCTTCAAGCCTTGCCAGGTAAACCCATTTTTGATCTCTTGACTTCAGACCTGATTCAATCTTTGCTTTTTCTTCAGCTGTAGATTCCATGTCCTCATATTCTTGCGCATTAAAGAACTGCACATAATCCTTATAAAGGTTCATCGTCAAATGAGTGGACTTTGCCTCACTACCAAAAGGTAAGGCAGTCCTCAACAATACCCAGCTTCCCATGAGTCCCTTTTCAATTTTGTTCTGGTGTATGGGTAAAAAAACCTCCTTTTCGGCTGTTTCATATTCTTGAAAATTATTTTCTACAGCTTTCATTAAATCAAAAGAAGCAAGAACACCATTTTTGTACTTGAAATCATCATTGCTGTTGGCAATCTGCTTCATGTAGGTACGTTGCGTTAAATCAAATGCACTTTGGGATTTTTTGATCATTTCTTTAATTTGATTTTCATTCATATGTGGAAAACCGATTCGACCATACTTCACCAAATCTTCATTTGCTATACCATCCATCATCTTTACTGGATCATCATAATAAGTAACGGTGATGTATTGAAACTCCCCAGGTTCAGCACCTGACTGTATTACCCAAAAGTCCCAGCCCGAAATTCTCTTATCACTAATTGCGGATTGATACACTTTTTCCATAAAGTCTTTGTATGCAATGAAATCATACATTTCTGAAGACTCTACTTTTATAAATTCAAAAACGAGGTATTTATTTTGTTGAGCCAATAATGTAAAATTGAAAATCGGCACAAAAACGATAATCATGAGAAACTTTTTCATAATATGGCATTTTGGGTTGAAGATTATTTATTGAATATCTAAAATTTAAGCATAAAATTTTGGAATAAATAAATTTAACCATACTTTAACACAGTTTTTTTTCTATTCATAAAAATATCGTCAAAAAAAATACTGTTCATGAATTAATTCCATGTATTAGGAAATTTTCACCACATTTATTAAATTTTATGAAATTTACCAATAATCACTTATGAAAGTATCAAGACGAGAATGGTTAAAATATGGCTCCATAAGTGCAGGAATGGCATTTTTGGGAGAATTAAACCCCATATTTGGTTTAACGCTTGAAGAAAAATCCAAATTTAATCCCCGACCTTTAGAACCCCTAATCAAATTAGGTTCCAACGAAAACCCCTATGGACCATCACAGCTGGTGAGAGAAAAAATGATAGCTGGATTTGACAATTGCTGTAGATATCCATGGGCTTACACCCAAACACTTACAGAAATGATTGCAGCTAAAGAGGGTGTAAGTACCGATCATGTAGTATTGACAGCTGGATCAACAGAAGGACTCAAAATAGCTGGATTGACTTATGCAGGCAATGGTGGAGAGATCATTTCAGGTCTACCAACTTTTCTATCCCTCATGAACTATGCAGAACTATGGGGCGCATCCATCAATTGGGTTCCTCTAGATCAAGATATGCAGTTCGACTTGGAAGAAATGGCTAATCGTGTCAGCAAAAAAACCAAACTTGTATTTCTATGCAATCCCAATAATCCCACAGGAAAATTATTGCCGGCAAAAAAAGTAAGTGATTTCTGTCAATCAGTATGTGAAAAAACCATGGTCTTTAGCGATGAGGCCTATTACGATTATATAGAGGAAGAATCTTACCCATCTATGGTGGAACTGGTCAAAGAAGGTAAAAACGTAATCGTCTCTAAAACACTCTCAAAAATATATGGATTGGCTGGCATTCGGATAGGTTATCTAATTGCAAAGCCTGAAATCGCAAAAAAACTTTCTGATAGAATGGTGGCCAATCTAAATATTATGGCCATAGAGGCAGCAATGGCGGCTTTGGAAGATCAGGAATTCTACAAATTCAGTTTGGAAAAAAATCATCAAGCTCGAAAACTTATCGAAGCAAACTTAGACCACTTGAATCTTGACTATTTGCCATCTCAAGCCAATTTTGTATTCTTCAATGCACAGCAACCCGTATCATCTTTGGCAAAAAAATTGTTAGATAAAAATGTAATTGTCGGTAGGCCATTTCCACCTTACGATAACTGGTGTAGAATCAGTACTGGTACCATAGAAGAAGTTAACACTTTCAATCAAGCATTGACTTCGATATATGGTTGATCACCCTATAAATTTCCCACCATTTATCCAAACAAATCATCTCATATGGCTCTAGATAGGCAATTGATACTATCCAACGATCAGGTTGTTTTAAGACCAATCGAAGAAAACGATATCAAATCTCTTCATGAAATATGCCAAGACAAAAATCTTTGGAAGTATTTCACCCAAGATTTAACAGATTTTGATGAATTAGAACAGTGGATGATTCCTGCTCTAAAGGGCGAAAGATTACAATTTTTGATCATTGAAAAATCCACAGAAAAAATATTGGGTTCATCCGGATTTGGAAACTATTCGGAAAGGGATCAAAGAATAGAAATAGGCTGGACTTGGATCATCAGCTCATTACATGGAACAGGGCTTAATGATCAAATCAAGAGATTAATGTTAAGCTATGCTTTCGAGGTTTTGACCGTTCAAAGAGTAGAATTCAAAACTGATGTGTTGAATATCCCTGCACGTTGTGCCTTAAAAAACTTGGGTGCTATTGAGGAAGGTGTCTTAAGAAGTCACACACTAATGACCAAAGGGAGGCGAAGAGATACAATTTATTACAGCATACTCCTACCTGAATGGGAGCATGTCAAAAGAGAAAACGACTGGTAAATCAAACAACGATATGATAGATAACATTTTAAAAATAGAAAAACTTGCGAAACTTGCTCTGAGAGTAGGCCTTTCGATTTACTTTATATATTTCGGAAGTATGAATCTCTGGAGTGTATTGAGTGCTACTCAATCAAATAAGACTTGGGGCTTTTTGATTTTTATTATTTCTATCATTACTGCTATACTCTTACTTTCTCACTTTAAGGCACCTAAACTAGCTGCTGTCGGAGCAGGAATTGCTGCCATTATTTTTTTGATCATCGTAGTTGCGCTAGCTTTCATTGAGATTCAGCAGCATGCCATGCTTCAAATGATTATTTTGAGAGTTCTCAAAGATTTAATCCTGGCTATAGCTTCTATCATTTTGTTAGGTGAGTCTTTAAAAGAAATGGTTCGAGAAAAAATCACCAAACCATTTCCTGTCAGATAACTAGCGATGATTAGGATTCCCTTTTACCAAAACTTCTCAAATTGTAAGTAAGACTCAACATCACAAATCTGGTCAATACGTTGGTTCTCTGATCTTCTATAAATACATCAGTCACCTGTCTGGTTATACTTGTGTTTTGATTCAGTAAGTCAAACACGGTGAGTTTTGCCTCTAACTTCTCTTTGCTACCAAATCTATATCCCAAGTCTGCATTCATCAGTACGACCGTGCGATCAAATCCTTCGCCAAGCCCTTGAAAAATCATGTGATTTACATTTGAACTTACAAAGAATCCACCCAATGGTTGCCAATAGAAATCAAGTCTGGTGTTTTGAGTATAAAAATTGTTGTCGAGAGATGTTTGAATTGTACTTTGGACTGTATTGAAGCTTCCTTCCGTAGATAGATTGAAATCCAATCTCTCACTGATATTACTACTTATCCCTAATCCTGGAGCAACTGCAAGGTTTCTGTTGATGTTCAATTGATCATTGATTACCCCTGGTCTATTGGTGTAGTTCACACGAGTACTGATGTTTAAGTTACTTTTTATGGCAGCGATAGGAAACCCATAAGACACATAAGACCTTGCATCCCAATATCCATCGAGATTGACAGGCTTATTGAATTGGCCACCTTGTCTCAAAAGGACATTACCCTCTAGTAGCGTATCAGCTGCTGCAACAAATGTAGAGTTCCCTAAATAATTATTCCTTCTGGACCCGGAAACAAACATGAAGAATGATCTTGATGTCTCGGTATTGATATTCCTAATTCTTGCAAAAATTCTATGCTCATATTCTTGAACCAAATTAGCGTTACCAGTGGAAACTTGAATAGGGTTTCTATTATCAATAACCTCTTGAAGCTGCCTAATGGAGGGTGCGTCAGTTCTTGTTCTATAATCTAACCTGATGTTGGTTTTTTCAGAAGCATTGTAATTGATTACCGCTCTAGGAATTACATTTCGAAATGTCCGTTGTGTATTTTCAAATCCTGGAAAAATTCTATCACTATCAAGATTTGACACTTCATAATCTACAGAGGTAAAGATTCTGAATTTCTCATTGTTGAATCGATAACCTATACCACTTTGCTGTTGCAAATAGGAGTTTTCAAATGTATTGGACAATGCGGAGTCTAGCTCAAAGATCGTAGACTCTGCCAATCGCTGGCGTACTTCCTGTCGGGTATCTCCCAGATCATTTCCAATCCTATATTGAAGTCTCAATTGAGATTTCTCTGAAAGAGGTTCGTTGTAGTCGAAGCTGATTCGGTAATTGAAATTATTAGAATTGAATGTAGTATTTTGAATCAAGCTGTCAACAGCTGCAGTTTCAAAGTCCGTGTTGACAGAAGTCAAATTGGAAATTCTTTCATTTGAGTTCAATCTTGTGGTGGCACTTGTCGAAAGTATCCTTCCTGGCTTGTTGAACTTGAATCTATAAGTGAAATCATTATCAAAACTAAACCATTGATTGGATCCCACTGTGACATTATCTATTTCATTTATGGGACTATTCGGGTCTAAAAGGTTTTGAGCGACGGTGGAATTTGTAAATTCCCTCATTTGCGTATTGAATCGAGGTCTCCAGATGATGGCATGCTTATCAGTGATATCATAATCAAGTCTTAAATCAAGTCTGTGTCGCTGGCTATGACTTACATCGTTTGTTTCTTGATTGTACAATTGGAGGCTATCACTAGGTAAGATATAAGCCCTTGATGAAACACGGTTTAGCGTGTTTCTATTATCATTGAAAAAATATGAACCCGTGATTTTAGCCTTACCATTGTCAAACTTATCGGAGAAATTGAAGCCCGCTGCATTGGTAACTGTAATCCCAGGTCTTTCCCATGTCTGAAGAGGATTCCCTCCCCTGCCCCCACCACCAGCTTGACCAGCAGCATCACCAAAAGCACCTTCAAGATCGTCTGATGAGAAGTTTTGCTGATTGATATTGTTAGTAAGTCCAAGTACAGTAGTTCTTTGTGATCCTTTAAAAAAGTTAAGCGCGGCACTTCCTAAGTAGTTATTGTCCGTTCCATACCCAGCTGATACCCTTCCAAACATGCCAGATTTCACTTCCTTCTTGGTAATGATATTGATAGTCTTGGTCGTATTTCCATCATCAAAACCAGTCAAAACCGCCTGATCACTTCTTTGATCTAAGAACTCAATTTTGTCAATGATCTCCACAGGCAAATTGGCCATGGCCATTGCAGGATTATCTCCAAAAAATGGCTCACCATCCACAAGCACCCTACCAACTACTTCCCCTTGCACTTCTATCGTACCACCTCTCATCACTACTCCAGGCATTTTTCTAATCAGTTCATCCGCATTGGCTTGAGGTCTGGTCTTGAAAGCATTGGCATTGAAAGCCACTGTATCTCCTTTGACCTCTCCTGTAAGTACTTGAGCCCTGATTTCAAAAGTTTCTAGCAACTGACCGTCTTCAGAAATCTCTATATCTCCAACACTATTGTTTTCAATCTTCTCAATTTCAATTATATTAGTGCTGTAGCCAACAAATGATATTTCAATTTTGAATGTTCTAGCAGTTGGTTTTTGAAAAGAAAACTTACCGTTTCCATCAGTAAATGTGGATTGGAGTGTTTCTCCATTTATCGTTTTGATAAAAACATAAGCTCCTGGAAGTGTTTCTTTACTTTCTTGATCAAGCACTCTTCCTGATATAGATTGAGCATAAAGACTTGCGGAACACACCAGTGTAAAGGCAAAAAGAATAGCTGATCTTAGCATTATTCTAGAAAATTTTAATAGGTTCAAGGTTAATTGCAGTAGTATTATTCAACTCCCAAAATTAAATCTAGATCAAGCCCAATTCAAACCACTGATCAAATATCAAGCTTCGATGACTAGGAATATTTTACAGGGATGAAAGGATAGATGAGTGGTTTAAAAAGCCTTTAAATTTGAAGAATTGTCATTTTGTGAGTTTTAAATTATCCGAATAAAAAGTATAAATTTACCGATTATAACAAGACCTATTTTCTACTAAAAAACACAATCATGAAAATTCAACTAAACACATGTGGATTACTCTTAATCCTAACAATTTTTGTATTTACAGCCTGCCAGCAATCCAAACACTCAGAGGTGATTGTAGTAGATGATGAAGTGTTTGAAGATGAAGACTTAAGTGATGAGTTTATTGATCATCATAATGCTCTGAACTCCTTGGACTATATGGGAATCTATAGTGGTATGCTACCTTGTGCAGATTGTGAAGGAATCGAGACTACAATAGAATTAGAAAGTGGTAACTCTTATGTAAAAAAGACCATCTACTTAGGGAAAAAAGATCAACAAATATTTGAAAGTAGTGGGACTTTCTCTTGGCTAGAAGACGGAAACACCATAATCCTTGAAGGTGAAGACGAGCCAAACAAATATCTCGTGGGAGAAAACGTACTTTTTCACCTAGATATGGAAGGAAAAAGAATCACTGGAGATTTGGCAGACAAGTATCGTTTGGTCAAAGAGTAGAAGAATAGGTTTGAGACTAGTTTTATTTAGGCCATTTGAAAAAATTAAAACATACTCAAAATGGATAGAATCTTATAGTTCAACTACAATCTTATTTCATTATTGTAATTCCCTTAAACATCAATTTTAACCTCAAAAAAACCTCTTCGGCTTATAGAGTAAATTCACTTTAGCTGTATCGTATGAAGTTTGTTCTGTGGAAGAAGCTGGTGTTTGATATCCATTCCCTAACTCTCTGAATACCTGAAGCAAACCTCCTCCACTTGTATTGAAAATATTGACTCCTCCCGAACCGTCAGGAATCACTCTGCTCATAAACTCTTGGTATGCGCCACCCGGAAGGCTAGGTATGTAGCGAAAGCTTGCCTTCATGATCGAAGTGTTCTTCATCAGGCTCATCTCCAATCTAGACTTATACACTGGAGTGGACAATACCTGTCGTTTGAGTTCATCTTCCGTAGGAAAAGGCCTGACTTCTATCATATCCAACTCACTTTCTTTTGGAATCAGTCTAACTTCTTTAGGCAAACCACCTATACTAATCTCCATTTGCTTGAATTCGTAGCTAACATGACTAAATGTAATCTTTGCTTGGTCTGTTACTTTCAAAGAAAATTCACCTTTTTCATTAGAGACATCTTGGCCATTTGCATAGTAAATATGAACGCCCTCTATTGGAAGGCCTGTAACATGATCAAGTACCTTTCCTGTCCAGACTTTTTCCTCTTGCAATGGGATGAAACAAAGGATAGCTAGTATAACATTCAACATATATCTGACTTTATTGCTGAATGAATATCCCTTAAAAGACACTGTCTATCAATATTTTTAAATCATTATTAACTTTTAATAAGAAATAAATACCTGATTTTAGGTTTCTTAATAATCATTGAGAAAAATTTAACATTTATCAAAAAACCCTTCTTTAAAAAAGTTCAAAATCTCCAATACTGTATTTCCATTGATCTTTCAATTTAGACAACTGATTTTGGTCAAAATTGAGCGGCTTTAGAGTCAATTTTGGGCCAAAAGGGATTCTGAAAAAATTTCCGAGCTTTCGAATATCAAGCGCATCTAAAGTCAAAGAACAACTCGTAAAATGAACTGATTTTTGAATTTGCTTCAATTTCTTTTTCAATAAAGCTTTATCAATAGTTCCTTCATCTCCAAATACTAAAAATTCTACGATTCTCATTTCTCGAAGTCTTTTTGATGCCTTGAATCTATAAATCAACACATAGTTTTTTTCATCTGTAATTAATTCATACCGAAAAAGAGGATTATTTGCATACCTCCACATGATATAAGCAAATGAATATAATGTCCTGACCCCAACTTTTGAATTGCTAAAGTCAATATACTTGAGTTTCTCCCATTTTTCATCTGAAATGGCGGTGCTTTTTTGAGTTTTTGTAGGAAAAAAATGATTCCATTGAATCGCTAAATTTACCCTCCCAATATTCCTCCAACCAAGTTTAAGGTATCCAGGAAGACTTTTTTTGTTTGGCGTGTTGAAAATGAAGTGAAACCCATCCTCTTCCGCCTTTGAAGCAAGCTGTTTGGTCAATTTACTAAAAACCCCTAGTCCTTGCATCTCTGGCAATACCGCTGTATCTACCGCTCTCAAAGCTTCTATACGTTTAGAATCTTCAAGCCAGGTCCATCTCAAGAATGCACGTACACCTATGAGCCTCCCTTCAAATTCGGCCACCAAAACCAAAGACTTCCCAAAAGGATTTTGCTCGTGCTTCCACTTCCACAAAGCCGCAGACTTAGGAATCAACCCTTCCCCTAAGCTCGATTTAAGTAATGCTACGATTTGTGGGATATCACGCTCTTGAGCTTCTCTGAAAATCATGTTGACTTGGTGCTATTTGATCATATACTAAGGTAAAGATTTGATTTCAAAAACTTGCCCTTTGGATTCATTTCCATACCTATCTACAAAAGTAAGTACCACAAACTTGTACAGGAGGTCTTGGCCTGCAACAGGTATTACATTTCCATTTCTTTCACTGAGTTGAATTTTTTTAACCTGATGTAGAGCTGGTTGATTGATCAATTGATCTAGACCATTTGCAGCATAGAGATTTACATAAACAAAGGAAGGATCAATACCCTTTTCAAAGAAAAATTGATAGCCTTCTTGAAACTTTATCAACTCTCCCAAACTTGGTTTTGCCAAAACACTATTGGGCTGAAGTAGCGTTGCAGGCGTGATTACCTTCGAAGGATATGCTTTAGCTTTCAAAAGTTGGGCTACATCTTTATTTTTCACATAAAGAGACGTGGCCGAATAAAAAGCATTGCCTGAAATTCCCCTGACCTTTTTAGCATAATCCACCTGATCCAAAATCTCTTGAGGATTATTCCATGCAACATCAGCATTATCTCTGATTTTGTAAGGTCCATTTCCTACATAGATCTTCGTTTTACCCGCATGATTTGCCCACCAATTGACCAACTCTCTATGAGATGCTAAATTGTAATCCATAGACCAATAAAGCTGAGGAATCAAATAATCCAGCCAACCATTCCTAATCCATGTCAGAGGATCTGCAAAAAGTTCATCATAGTTTGTTACACCAGCTCGTGTATTTGATCCATTTGGATCAGAACTTTTGTTTCTCCAAACACCGAATGGACTAACTCCAAATTGCACCCAAGGCTTCTCGCCTTTTATTGTAGTGTACACTTCCTTGATCAAGGCATTTACATTATCCCTTCGCCAATCATCGATACGTTGATTAGGCTGTGCATATTTCTTATACGATTCAGTATCATTGAAAACTTCTTTATCGATTCTATACGGATAGAAATAATCATCAAAATGTATAGCGTCTATATCATAGTTCTGAACTACTTCTTTGATTACATTCACCAAATGCCGGCGTACTTCTGGCAAACCGGGATTGTAATAATACTTTGGACCATATTTAATCATCCACTCTGGATGCTTTTTGAAATCATGATCAGCACTCAACTGATCGGTCTTTAAGTCAAATGTAGCTCGATAAGGATTCATCCAGGCATGAAACTCCATCCCCCGCTGATGAGCCTGCACAATAATCCATGATAATGGGTCTTCTGTTGTCGATGGCTTTTTGCCTTGCTGTCCAGTAAGGTACTTCGACCAAGGCGCATACCTTGAAGGATAGAATGCATCACCCGCAGTCCTAACCTGCACGATCACAGCATTGAAATTCATCGATTCGTAATAATCAAGCATGGCTATAAAATCCATTTTTTGCTTTTCCCAGCTATCTGTACCAGCCTTTGGCCAGTCAATATTTGCAACGGTAGCTATCCAAACGCCTCTAAACTCTCTATCTCTCGGTTTTAAGTTAATCTCATAAGTATCATAGAATCTAGAATTTACTACTTTTTCGGGCAGACTGATCTGAGGATTGGTATTTGGGGCACCAACTGTCTTAGGTGGCTGTGTAGTAGGTGTTGGAGTTTTAGAGGATTTACATGATTGCACTAGGACAATTAGGACTATAGCAAAAGTTAGCCATCTGAAATTATAGAGATTTATTTTCAAGTTGATCAAATATAAATTAAGAATTCAATATACGCATTGGCACACATGAGCAAAATATCGTCCAAATACCACGCAAGTAAAAAACTAGATCGAAAACTAACAAGAAAACTCAAATACATATTTAAAAACTTAACATTTGATGGTAAAAGCTGTTAGATATTTAGGAAATTTTGGATGATTGCCTCAACATTTTCCAAATGATTCGTAAATTAAAGCTTTAACAAATAATTTAATTTTTATGAGTAAAGAACAAAAATACAGTTTATTCAATGATGTATGTGGCTTTGTAGATGATGCAGCAAAACACATGAATCTCAACCCTGGATTGATAGAGCAGATCAAGCAGTGTAACAGTATCTACAAATTCAATTTCCCACTTAGACATGAAGATGGAACCTACGAAACATTGACTGGTTATAGGGTTCAGCATTCGCACCATAAACTCCCTGTAAAAGGTGGTATCAGGTACAGTGAGCATGTCAACGAAGATGAAGTCAAAGGACTTGCTGCTTTGATGACTTATAAGTGTGCATTGGTAAATGTTCCTTTTGGAGGAGCAAAAGGTGGAGTAAGGATTGATCCTCTGAAATACAATGAGAATCAACTGGAGAAAATTACAAGAAGATACACTTCGGAATTGATCAAGAAAAAATTCATTGGTCCAGCTATAGATGTTCCAGCACCTGACTACGGTACAAGTGCAAGAGAAATGGCATGGATAGTAGACACCTATGAAGCATTCAATCCCGAACTTATCAATGCTAAAGGCTGTGTTACAGGTAAGCCACTATCTCAACACGGGATTGATGGCAGAACAGAAGCCACAGGTCAAGGTGTGTTCTTTGGAGTCCGAGAAGCTGTACAAGTGGAAGAAGACATGCAATTGCTTGGTCTTTCTGTAGGCATGAAAGGAAAAACTGTAATCATCCAAGGCTTGGGTAACGTAGGATTCTATTCTGCAAAATACATTCAAGAAGCTGGTGCAAAGATTGTAGGAGTTGCTGAATGGAATGGTGGTATCTATGATCCAGATGGGGTAGATATTGAAGCACTTAAGTCTTACCAGTTAAAAAACAAAGGTTTCAAAGGCTACACCAAAGGTGAGTTCATTAAGAACAGCTTGGAAATGCTGACTTATGAATGTGATATTTTGGTTCCGGCAGCATTGGAAAATCAAATCACTAAAGAAAATGCAAAAAACATCAAGGCTAAGATAATAGCTGAAGCTGCAAATGGCCCGGTGACACAAGAAGCTGAAAAAATACTTCTCGAAAATGGTGTATTGGTGATTCCAGACATGTACCTCAATGCAGGTGGGGTGACTGTTTCCTACTTCGAGTGGCTTAAAAATCTTTCGCGTGTTTCTTTTGGAAAGCTTGAGAAGAGGTACGATATGGAGAAGTATGATAAATTATTGAAAACTATAGAAAATGCTACTGGTGAAAGATTCACAGACCAAGAAAAAGACCTCTTGATCAAAGGAGCTTCTGAAAGAGATCTAGTACTTTCTGGACTTGAAGAAACCATGGTGGAAGCATATCATGCAATGAACAAAACCCGAAAAGACAAAAATATCCAAAGTTTGAGAACTGCGGCATTTATTCTTGCCATAGAAAGAATAGCTGTGAGTTATATGGATTTGGGAATTTTCCCTTAAGACTCACATAAGCTTTATCATTTTCAAAAAAAGAGGTTCACGGGAGCCTTTTTTTATTACAAAATCTAAGAGCATAGTATTCTAAGCAATAATCAATTGAAAAACAATAGATTAAAAATATATTTTCTCAAATAAGGAGGCTGGGAAATGGATGAATAACTGTGTTTTTTGTGTTCCTCTGCAATAAATTAATCTTGTTTTAGTAATTGCTACACCATTGACTTAAAGTCAAGCCATAAAATTCAAATTATTGATTTGTTCTCAAATCAATTTTATATTGTTTTTGATTTACAATCAAATCATAATGCATGGAAGAGCTAATAAAATACCAAGGGAATTAATAAAACATTCTAAAGCAGCTCTCATAGATATTTATACGAAGATTTGCTTGTAAAGGAAAGATTTCTGGGGATAAAGGGTCTAAGAGGTGTGGTCAAAACCATTTTATTGCTACAATTTTTGAAGCAAATTACAGGAGGGGTAGAAAAAGGGCTATATGTGACAGCTGAACGTCCTTAATTTTATAACCAGATCAAAAATGTAGAAAACTCATTTTTGGCTTTAGATGACCTAGAGTTTGGAATTGGAAATAAAATACCCTTATGGTTATTTGGTTTTTTGTATTAAATAGGCCTTTCAGAATAACACAACATATGCTTTGAACCATCACACAAAAAGAGGCTCACTAATGGAGCCTCTTTTTTCATTACAAAATCAAAGGATTGTAGTACTTATCAATACTAGTTCGATTCAAATTAATTTCTTTTGAAAGGCGTTCGATAGAATTAAGTTATCATCTAAAATCCGCAAGAGAAGGCTGTAATCGATTGATTTATCGTAATACAAGACCTTCCAAGTTTCACTCGATTTCTTCTAACAACTGATTGTTAGTCAATAAAAACCTGAAAGGTCTGCGGATTTTAGTTATCATTTACTTTGAGACCATTTAATCAGACGACTCAATAACAGCTCTAATAAGTAATCTATTGAATTTTTAATCTTTCAATAGTTTCTAGTTTAGCTTCACTATTCTCTTCTATCAAAGTGATTTCTTTTGAATCCTCCACAAAACCTGAATCAGAAACCGTACCATGAGGCACTTCAGAGATATGAGGTGCGATGATCAAAGCCACAATAGAAGTAAGCTTAATCAAAATATTCATAGATGGACCTGATGTATCTTTGAACGGATCTCCTACAGTATCACCTGTTACGGAAGCTTTATGTGCTTCTGATCCTTTGAACTCCATTTTACCATCTATCTCTACACCTTTTTCAAAAGATTTTTTCGCATTGTCCCATGCTCCACCTGCATTGTTTTGAAAAATCCCCATCAAAACACCTGAAACGGTAATGCCAGCCAAAAGGCCACCCAAAACTTCCGGACCAAAAGCAAAGCCAACAATAATAGGCGATAACAAAGCAATGGCTCCTGGAGCAACCATTTCCCTGATTGATGCTTGAGTAGATATTTCAACACATTTTTCATACTCCGGCTTGGCTTTGTATTCCATGATGCCTGGAATCTCCCTGAACTGTCGTCTTACTTCATTGACCATATCCATCGCCGCCCTTCCTACTGCAGCAATCGCCAAAGATGAGAATATAAAAGGAATCATGGCACCTACGAATAACCCTGACAAGACATCTGCCTTATATATATCAATCGAATTGATGCCCGCAAGACCTACATATGCTGCAAACAAGGCCAATGCAGTAAGCGCTGCTGAAGCAATGGCAAAGCCTTTTCCTGCTGCCGCTGTAGTATTGCCGACTGCATCCAAAATATCTGTTCTTTCTCTGACTTCTTTTGGTAGCCCAGACATCTCTGCAATACCTCCAGCATTATCCGCTATAGGACCAAATGCATCAATCGCTAGCTGCATGGCTGTCGTAGCCATCATACCTGCAGCTGCTATAGCTACCCCGTATAAACCTGCCGCCAAAAAAGAACCGTAAATACCACCTGCCAATACGAGTATTGGCAATACAGTAGATTCCATACCTACTGATAATCCACCAATGATATTGGTAGCATGGCCAGTGGAAGACTGCTTGATAATAGAATTCACTGGTCGCTTCCCCATGGCTGTGTAATATTCTGTGATGATAGACATCAAAGCTCCTACAATGAGACCAATGACTACTGCACCAAATACCCCCATTTTTGTAAACGCAATAGAACCACCCCTCGACAGCATCAAGTCACCTTCTGGTAGCATATACATAATCACAAAATAAGATGCTGCAACAGTAAGAATTATGGAAATCCAATTTCCCTTATTCAATGCTGACTGTACCGAAGCATTTTCACTAGAAATCTTCACAAACAAAGTCCCGATGATGGAGAACATCAATCCAAGTCCAGCAATTACTAATGGCAATAAGACTGGAGCAATTCCACCAAAATTATCTACTGACACAATCTCCCTACCCAATACCATGGATGCCAAAATAGTAGCCACATAAGAGCCAAACAAATCTGCACCCATACCTGCCACATCTCCTACATTATCTCCTACATTATCAGCTATAGTAGCTGGGTTTCTTACATCATCTTCTGGAATACCAGCTTCTACTTTCCCTACCAAATCTGCTCCTACATCAGCTGCCTTGGTATAAATCCCTCCTCCTACTCTAGCGAAAAGCGCTATAGATTCTGCTCCCAAAGAAAAACCTGCCAAAACTTCTAAAGCTGTAGCCATGGCATCACCATTGACATCTCCTCCTGTAGAGACTACAAACATATTGTAGAAAAGAATAAATAGGGAACCCATTCCTAAAACTGCCAATCCTGCCACTCCTATCCCCATTACAGAGCCGCCAGTGAAAGATACTTTTAGGGCTTTGGCTAAACTTGTCCTTGCTGCTTCTGTGGTTCTGACATTGGCTTTGGTGGCTATATTCATCCCCAAGTAACCTGCAAAAGCTGACAAAACAGCTCCTATCACAAATGATACAGCAATGATCCAGCTGGAATTTTCGACTAATGTTCCTGACCAACCCAAAACAATTCCTGCAATAACTACAAAGTAAAAAAGCACCTTCCATTCAGCTCTCAAAAATGCCATGGCACCACGTGCTATGTGACCTGCTAACTCTTGCATAGTAGCATCTCCAGCATCTTGTTTGGTGACCCAAGCTGATTTTATAGCCATGATGATCAGGCCAACGATCCCTAATACAGGGACTAAATAGATAAACATTTGTTCCATAAGATTATTTTGGTTTATTGTTATAGTGACTTTCTAACAAATATATTATTATTCAGTTAGCAAGCAATAAATGGCAAATAATCTTTGGCTGTCTAACCAGAATCATTTCAATATAACCAAGTAATCATTTGAAAACATAATCCATTTGATGTATTGACAATCGAAAACCTTCTAACTAAAAATGATTTCTTACTTCTCTAAAAACAAAATCATGCAGTGAAAAATTGGTTATCACCTAGTTTGCTGGAAGCGTTTCATGAAAAAATTAATGCTCTTGAATTCAATCCATTACCTTTTCCCAATACTTCTCACCTGCCTCTATTGCTAAGGTTAGAATGTTTTGCCTAGGTGGCAAGGGACATGTTGCAAATGGCGTGAATACGCACGGTGGGTTGAATGCTTTATTGAAATCTACAATAACCTTACCGAAAGGATCAGCCTTATTCACATACAAATACCTACCTCCACCGTAAGTCTCGGCTCCACTAGTACCATCTGAAAAAATTAGAAATAGCTGATCTCCCTCTTCCAATGCATCTAATTGATACCTTTTTCCTTCATATTCAAAAGTCAAGTAGCCCAAGGTCTTAGCTGGATATGTATGCCCCAAGACATTGGATATAGGTATTTCTCTTACTGGATTATAGGGTACAAAGTCAGCTACTATCCTCCAATCTAAAGAAACTGGAAACCTCTCAATGCCTGTGAATTCTTGAACCTGAATTGCTGACAAATCCCTAACTCTTAATCCAATTAAATCTCCTCGCTGCAAGGGGGTGACTCGAAAATCTTCATACGCTAAGGTAGAAGCTAGCTCCAGTTCTTGATCAAAAATCAAAACTTGATTATTGATCACTTCATCACCAATTTTCACATTTTCCAGTGCGGGCTCAAAGTAGACTTTGCCAGCAGACGTGTACCAGATTCCCATCATTGGAAAATCGGGTATATCCAATTCCGATGCTTGAAGGGTGTCCTCCTCGAACCAATGCAGACCTACTAAGTTGAGCCATCCATTCTCAGACTTCAATGAGTTTATCCTATCACTATACCAAGAAGAGATCTCTTTTTGGTGATCAGGCTCTTCTATGGCATAATGATTTACTTCTGGAGAAGTACATGCAAAAGCAACACTCAGGCTAATTATGATCAAGTATCTATTCAATTTGAGCATAAGTAAAGGAAAGAGGGTGAAAGGATAAGGTGGTAAACTTCCTCAAGATATACCAGCTTTTTGTCTAATCAAAGCTACTAAAGAAACAATTTCTGAGGCATCAAGATTCGCTGTTTTAAGTTTCATAAGAGTTGAATCGCTTTCCAAGATTAGTTCACCAGAACCATTTTGAATGGCTTGAATCTCATCAAGGGCCATTTCCTGATTTTTAAAAAGCCCAAATTTGATTACTGATTTATCATTTACAGCAACATATGGAATTCGTTTGCTATAAATAGCTAAACCAATTCCAATTACGCTGATGATCAAGATTGCATATGGTAATTCATTCTTATTCGATATCAAAATACCCAAAATAGATACAAGAAACTGTGCACTAAAAACAATGATCAAGATTTTGTAGGAAAATTTATCAAATACTTTCATGGGCTAAATATAAAATATCTTGTAGAATAATTTTAATTCAGTGCTTTTTAGCTCCATAAGAGCGACCAGGATTATTCTACCCATTCAAATTAATATTTTTTCATCATAATCTATTACAAATTTATTGAGGACTTTTGGAAATAAAAAAAGGCTAACCATTGGCCAGCCTCTTATTTCAAATTATTAACCATTAAATCAACGAGAATTTTATAAGCCAAACATTCTTGGCAACCAAAGTGTCAAGCTAGGCCAAACTGTGATCACAATAAGCCCTAAGATCATTGCAATAAAAAACGGCACCAGTGGCTTGACAACCTTTTCTATATTTGTTTGAGCAACCCCCACACCAATGAACAAGACTGACCCTACAGGTGGCGTACATAAGCCAATACATAAGTTGAGGATCATGATAATACCAAAGTGAACAGGGTCAATTCCTAATGCAGTCACTATGGGAAGAAATATCGGCGTAAATATTAAAACCGCTGGAGTCATATCCATAAAGATGCCGACAAATAGCAAGAGAATGTTAATGAGTAATAAAATCACCCAGATGTTATCACTCACAGACAATAATGCGGAAGAAATAGATTGTGGAATATCTTCACTAGACATCACCCAAGACATACTCATCGAAGTAGCAATCAGCAACATCACTACTGCAGTGGTCTCTGAGGATTTTAAAAGTATAGCAGGTAGTTCTTTCCACTTCAACTCTTTGTAAAAAAATGAGAGCCCCAAGGTATATATCACTGCAATTGCTGAAGCCTCCGTTGCGGTAAAAACCCCGCCTACAATACCTCCCATCACTACAACTAATAGCATCAAGCTAGGAAAAGCTTTTAGAAACTTACTAACTAAGTCTTTGATTGAAGTTACTTCACCACCAGGAAGATGCTTTCTTTTGACAAAAATTGCTGCTGTAAGCATGAGCAATAGACCGATAAATATCCCAGGTAAGTAACCAGCTATAAATAGTGCCGCAATAGAAACTCCCCCTGAAGCCAATGAGTAAACAATAAGGATGTTCGAGGGAGGAATGATCAAACCTGTAGTTGATGAAGTGATATTTACAGCTGCACCAAGTTCTTTAGGATAGCCTTCCTTTTCCATTCTTTTGCCAAGTATACCACCTATGGCCGAAGCCGCTGCTGCGGCTGATCCAGCGATGGCACCGAAAAGCATGGCCGCTATCACATTGACATACAACAGCCCTCCAGGAAGTCTTCCTGTGATCGCCTTTGCCAATTCTATCAGCCTATTGGCAATACCTCCTCTATTCATGATCTCCCCTGCCAGTACGAAGAAGGGTATGGCCAATAAAGAAAAACTATCCAATCCAGTCCCCATTCGCTGTGCTATAGTGGTAGCCGATGGTATAAATGTCACAGAAACCAAAAGTGTCAATAAACTTGAAAGTCCTAAACTCCAGGCTACAGGAACCCCAATTCCCATCAAAGTGATAAATGTCAATACGAGAATGATTATGCTTATATACTCCATGTTAAATTGCTTTTGAAGTTCTCATCATTTGAAAAATAAAGACCAATTGATAATAGATCACCAATAGACCACTAAAAGGGATAATGCCATAAACAAAAGCAAGTGGAATTTGTAAAGTAGCCGATTTTTGTCCTAGCATCATCGTGATATATACCAAATTACTCCCACCTAAGACCATCGCGATCAAAGCAAAAAAGATAATCAATACATTGATCAAAAGCTGCAATCGAACCTTTGCCTGCCCTTCTGCTCTACGTAATACAATGTCTATGGCAAGGTGTTGATTTTGACCAGCTACATATGCTGCTCCAAGCATACCTAGCCAAATGAGCATATATCGTGAAAGTTCATCTGTAAAAGAACTTGGACTTTGTAGCAAATACCTAGACAACACTTGCCAGGTTACATTCAAAACCATCAAGCCCATCAACATGATCAATGCTGATGACATGATTTTGTCTGTAAATATTTTCATTTTCTCACTAAACATGTAAACTATTGTTTGGAATATTATTGGGTTTTTCTAATTTGATCTACTACAGCATATAACTGCGGATCTGATACTTTCAGGTCTTCATACATACTTTCCACAGCCTCTCTAAATCCATCGTGCTTTGGATAGATGATTTCAACTCCTGCCTTTTCCATTTCGGACAATGACTCTTCTACTGATTCTGCCCAGATTTTGTATTGGTAAGTGGCTGACTCATCTGCTGCTTCTTGTAGCCATTGTTTCTCTTGATCAGAAAGTAGATTCCAGACCTTGGTACTGATGATCATGATATCAGGAATCGCCGTATGCTCATTAATAGAGTAGTATTTACAAACTTCATAGTGTCTTGAGGTAAACAGGCTTGGAGGATTGTTCTCCGCACCATCTACTATCCCTTGTTGCAAGGCTGTATAGAGTTCCCCATAGGATACTGGAGTCGGTGAGCCACCGAAGTTCTTGACCATATTGATGGCTGTATTACTCTCCATAACCCTGATTTTTAAACCTTTTAAATCTTCTGGGCTTGAAACTGGTTTACTTTTAGTATAAAAACTTCTTTTGCCAGCATCGTAGTAGCACAATCCTCTCAACCAAAAGTCTTCACCATCCAAAAGCAATTGCTTTCCAATAGGCCCCTTGAGGATTATGTCCCTATGCGCATCATCAGTGAACAAATAAGGCATACTGAGTACTTGAAGCTTCGGAGCAAAACTCTCCATTACAGCTGATGAGACCTTAGTCATCCCAAGACTTCCTATTTGTAGAAGCTCAACCAATTCTCGCTCTGATCCAAGCTGTTGATTTGGATAAATCTTGATAATCATTTCACCATTAGACTTTTCCTTGAGCTTGTCTGCCATAAAAACCATGGCTTCATGCACCGGATGAGTCACTCCTAGGCCATGTCCTAGCTTGATGACCCTCACTCCGCCAGGACCTTTGCAAGCTGTGATCCCAAAGACCATGATGAAGAATAAAACACTAAGCTTAAATTTCATTAAAATTGTATTTTGGGTTGAATTTTAAGATCTAATCTTTTGAATTAATGTAAGTGTCGCACTTATTTTTTCTTCAAGTACCTGATACTGTCCCGAACTAATGACTTGTTTTTCAAAAAGTTGAGAACCCATCCCTACACAAAAAACACCTGCATCAAACCAAGTAGAAAGGTTTTCTGATGTTGGTTCCACCCCACCTGTAGGCATAATGTTCAAATCAGGCATAACTGATTTCACAGCCTTTACAAATCCAGCTCCTAGCAAATTACCAGGAAATGCCTTGACCAACTGTGCGCCAAAAGTTTTAGCTTGAAATACCTCAGAAATGGTCGCACATCCAGGAACCCAAAGTACACTTTTCATATTGCAATAATGAATTACCTCTGGAATCAATGCTGGGGAGACTATAAAATCTGCTCCCGCAAAGAGGAACTGCTGAGCATCTTTCACAGTAAAAATAGTACCTATACCTAAGTAAAGACCTTCAAAAGATTCACTATAGATTTTCAAAGCTTTGAATACTTCAAATGCATTTGCTTCTCTATTGGTAAACTCAAAAACTCTTACTCCAGCTTCATAAGCTGATTTCAAAACTGATTTTGCAACTTCAATGTCAGAATGATTAAAGACAGGAATCATTCCTGTTTCATTCATGGCTTGAAGAATTTTTTTTTGTTGATTCATTGTTATGGTTATAATTGTAGATTTTAGTCCCGATAGCTACCTATATTAGATTTTTCATTTTAGATTGAAAAACCTTGCATAGGTTTGAGAATTGCCGCTTGGTTCTTTGTACATTGTACATTTTTCTATACCCATGCATTTACTTTTGTTTCATTTATCATGTTACCCTTTCTCTACCTCAGAAGCTTCCCAACATGTTCTCCTCTTACTAAGGCCTGAACTTCATCAAGGCTGACTAAGTTAGCATCACCTGGAATACTATGCTTGAGTACAGATGCTGCAACTGCAAACTCTAGCGCTTCTTGATCTTCATGTTGTAATAGACCATAGATCAAGCCTGCCATGTATGCATCTCCGCCCCCTACTCTATCAACAATATGAGTCATTTGATAAGCCTTTGACTTGAGCAATTCTTTTCCATTCCATAAGACAGCATGAAGTCCATTTTCCGAGGCTGATATAGAATCTCTCTCTGTAGTGGTAATATATTTGATCTGTGGAAATGCCTTCTTGGCGGCATCACAAGCATCTTCGTAACTTGAAGCCTTGATGTCCATACAGTTTTCAAAATCTGCCAATCCAGCGACAACAACATGCGTATATTGAATAAGCTCTGGCATCACATCTAATGGCCCTTTGCCGTATTGCCAGAGATTTCTTCTATAATTGATATCTCCACTGATCTTAACCCCCCTAGCATGTGCAGCTTTGAGTGCAGCCAAAGTCATATCCGCTGCATTTTGCGAAAGCGCAGGAGTGATTCCTGTCCAATGGAACCAAGCCGCTCCATCAAATACTTGATCCCAATCAACATGGCTTGCATCGAAATTTGCAAAAGCAGAATCGAACCTGTCATAAATAATCTTCGAAGAGCGCTGCATGGCACCATTCTCTAGAAAATAAAGTCCCAATCTTCCAGGAGCAGAAAAAACATGATCTATACCTACACCCATCTGTCTAAGGTATTGAGTGGCAGCTTTACCCAAATCATGTGGAGGAAACACGGTGACATGTTGAGCTTCTAGCCCCCACTGGGCCAAAGAAACCGAAACATTGGCTTCTGCACCTCCATATACAATATTGAACTGATCAGACTGGAGGAAGCGCTCATGACCAGGTGTACTTAGCCTCATCATGACTTCTCCAAGGGTAATAACCTTCATTTCCATCTTTAAATTATTGCTGAGCTTAAATTAATGCTTTATTATTTTTTTGTTTCCTAAACTTTTGCATAAATTGTGCAATCGATTGCGCAATATAAACAAAATAATCAATGAACCATAAGTTTTTACAAATTCATCCGCAAGACAATGTCTTGGTTGCCTTGACTGATTTAGCTTCAGGCGAAAATATCCAATTTCAAGAGAAAAACATCACTTTAAGGAATCAAATTGCCGCAAAACACAAATTTGCTTTAGAAAACATCCCCAAAGATGGAATAATTTATATGTATGGTTCTATAGTAGGAAAAGCTGTACATGAAATTTCTCAAGGAGAAGTGCTTACTACCTCAAATGTACATCACGAGGCCAATTCTTTTAGTGAAAAAACAGAAACCACTGACTGGGTAAAGCCTGATGTCAGCAAGTTCAAAAATAGGACTTTCAATGGCTTTCATAGAGAAGATGGACAAGTTGGTACAGCTAATTACTGGATTGTAGTTCCACTTGTTTTTTGCGAAAACCGAAACGTGGAAATTATCAAACAAGCATTTATAGAAGAGCTTGGGTTTAGCAAACCAAATCCTTTCAAAAGTCTTGTGCAACAAATGGCCGAGTTGTACAAAAAAGGAAAAAAAGAGGCTATCGAAGCATTAGAAGTAGAACAAGTAATTGAAAAAGAAGAGCAAAGGCTATTCAATAACATAGATGGAATCAAGTTTCTGACCCATCAAGGTGGATGTGGTGGAATACGCCAAGATTCAGATGCTCTTTGCGCTTTGATAGCAGGCTATATCAACAACCCCAATGTAGCAGGAGCAACCATCCTAAGCCTCGGATGCCAGAATGCGCAACCAGCTATTTTACAAGAAAAAATCAAAAACCTCAATTCAAACTTCAGTAAGCCAGTTATTATACTTGAGCAACAAAAGGAAGGAACTGAGCAACAATTACTTTCTCTTGCCATAAAACAAACTTTCTTGGCGATGACTGAGGCAGATCAGATCACCAGAAAGCCCGCACCTCTAAGCAAACTTACCATTGGACTAGAATGTGGGGGATCAGATGGTTTCTCTGGAATCTCAGCAAATCCAGCTGTAGGTCAAGTTTCTGACTTGATTGTGGCAATGGGTGGGAAATCTATTTTATCTGAATTTCCAGAGCTTTGTGGTGTAGAACAAGAACTAATCAATCGCTGTGTAAATAATACAATTGCCAAAAAATTTAGCAAATTGATGATAGCTTATGCTGCCTCAGCTGAAGCTGTAGGTTCAGGATTTGACATGAATCCATCTCCAGGCAACATCAAAGATGGCTTGATCACCGATGCTATGAAATCTTCCGGAGCAGCAAAAAAAGGAGGTAATTCTCCAGTGGTAGATGTATTAGACTATACAGAATATGCGACTAAGCCTGGGTTAAATCTTCTATGCACTCCAGGAAACGATGTAGAAAGTACCACAGCGATGGCAGGATCTGGTGCTAACATTATTTTGTTCACCACAGGCCTGGGAACACCTACAGGAAATCCCATCACTCCTGTTATAAAGGTATCATCAAACAGCAAACTGGCAGAAAGAATGCCTGATATCATCGATGTAAACACTGGAGGTATAATCTCAGGAGAAAAATCAATTCCAGAAATGGGAGAAGAAATGCTTGAACATATCATCAAGGTGGCAAGTGGGGAATTGAAAACTAAAGCACAAATATTGCAGCAAGACGACTTCATTCCTTGGAAAAGAGGAGTTTCTTTATAAGAAAAATGCCCGAGTTTAACCTCGGGCATTTTTCTTATACTTCTGATTTAACTACTGCTTGTTACTCTTTTCGTAGTAATCCATAGATTTTGGCATCTGCTTGTTTAGCTCATCGATACGTCTGTTTGGACCAGGGTGAGTTGACAAGAAATCAGGAGGTCTATTTCCACTTGCCCCAGCATTCATTCTTTCCCAAAAAGCTGGCGCTTGTCTAGGATCATACCCAGCCAATGCCATGAAATCTAGACCAAGTTGATCCGCTTCCAGCTCATGCTTTCTAGAAAAACTTAACATACCCAACTGTCCTCCGTAACCTACTGCTTGAAGGAAGATGTTTTGTGTCAAAGATGGATTCTGTCCCATGGCTACTTGCACACCACCAAGTAGACCATTTAAGACCAAACCATTCGACATTCTTTCCCTTGCATGACTTGCTACAGCATGAGCCACTTCATGTCCCATAACTACTGCTACACCTGTTTCGTCTTTACAAATGGGCATTATTCCTGTATAAAAAGCTACCTTTCCTCCTGGCATACACCAAGCATTGATTTGCTCACTTTCTATTAAGTTAAATTCCCATTGAAAACCTTCCAATGCATTGGAATAACCGCGCTCTGTCATATATTTTGAAACTGCATCAGCGATTCGTCTACCAACCCTGGCTACCATCTGGCCTTCGGATGTATTAGTGACAACTTTACTTTCAGCTAAAACTTGCGAGTACTGCTCGTAAGACATTGGTAGTATTTCTGAATTACCTACCAGACTAAGTTGACTTCTTCCACTTAATGGCACTTTGGCACAAGAATAAGTGATCAACCCAATCAAAAACAAAATGGAAATTTTCCTGATCATATGCTCTTCATATTTTGCACGAAAATCACCAAAAAAGATGCCATTTCAAAAAGCTTTTAATTTTATTTATTTTAAATTGCCTAAACACACGCAACAATATTCCCATGAATCAAGAAGCAAAATCCTACCAACGTAAAATGACGAACCCATTTATTTTTTGGTGGGCCATGTTTTTCAAGCTACCATCTGCTGTTTTCTGGAGGTTAAGAATCACTGAGCTTAACTTGCAAAGATGCAGTTTGAGCATTCCTTTCTTTTGGAGGAGTCAAAACCCTTTCAAGTCAATTTATTTTGCAGCCTTGGCTGGTGCAGGGGAACTTACTACAGGCGCACTTTGTCAAATTGCCATGGCTGGAAAAGGCAAATTCAGCATGCTAGTGGTAGACTTTAAGGCTGAGTTTCTAAAGAAAGCAAATGAAAAAATAATCTTCACCTGCGAGCAAGGGACTGAATTGACTCAAGTCATAGATCAAATGGAAATAAATGACACTGGTAAATTGACCATGATTTCAACTGGAACAAATCAGTCAGGTGAAATCGTTGCTAGGTTCTATATTACCTGGTCTTTTAAAAGGAAAGCTTGATCTATTTTTTCCCTGTTCTTCTATCAAAGAAATCAAGTAACCTCTGCTCAACAACTTTCCTTGGCATATCTTTGAACTGATGATGCCTATTGCTCAAGTTGAATTCTATGATCAAATCATCTAAATCCTGATCCGAAAGCTCATAATTCTTTTTGAGGGCTTGCATGACAGAGTCAGATTGAATCAAATCCAAATAATCTTGTTGCCTGGCCATTTCGGCTAGCTTTTGAGCATATTGTCGCTTCTGTCGTTCACTTTTCAAAAAATAGGAAAACAATCCATCTATCGTCAGTGCTGGCACCAATGCTTCATTATTATTTAAGCCTGAGTAAATTTTCCCAGGACCTGCTTCACGATCAGATAGTGGATTCAAACCTGATCCATTTCCATACTGACCTATTCGAAAAGGAACGCGATCATCTCGTCCATAAACATTGACTTGAGGAAGCATGCGCGCATTCATATGAATTTCAACCAAAAGATGAAACTGTTCTTGAATTTTCATTCCTGTCGGAATATAATATGATCTTTTGAAAACGATGGAGTCTCCTGATATTCCTGGAATTCGAAAATATCCTCTATTATTGGTTTCTACACTATCTCGTGTTCGGAGATTGATTACCCATACTTCTTCTAAATATTCTTTATCCAACCCATCTACCACATTTCCCGTGATATTTTGAGCAAAAGCTCCACAAAAGAGTCCTAAGAATAAAATTAATATGAGTCCAGATTTAATCACAGCATAAAATTAGGCGCATTAATAGAAATTGAAAAATTTGTCTTGTTAAAAAACTTTAAGCAAAGACCCTTTATACAGAAGAGTGATATTTAACATAAAAAGACAGCACACTCCAGAGCGAATACCTTTGAACCAACCATGTTTAAAAATTCAATTATATATACGCTAGTAGACTTCCAAAACATTGTCTATAAGCCTCAACTTGCCGAAAATATTTGAATAAAACTTCATCATCCAGTAGGGATTTATCAAAAAATGAAGAAAAACAGTTTGAGAAGTCTAAAAAGAGAAGCAAAGGTCGCTAGAACTTTGCTTCTCTTTTATTTTAATATTTGGCAGGAGTGCCTTTCTCTGGGATAGTCTTCTTGATGAATTCTCTAATATCATCATTTGATGTTTTGAGATCTTCTGCCCTGAGATACATCATATGACCTGATCGGTATCCTTTGAAAGACAACCTATCCTGAAGTTTACCATTTTGATCCATTTGCCACATATTGAACTTCGCATTGAAGTAATCCGTCCCACCGTCAAAATATCCAGATTGAGTCAATACATGTAAGTAAGGATTTTGACGCATGGCACTTGCCAGTTGTTCACCTGTGTTATCATTGCCCCTATCCCAAGGATGTACGGGGCCGAAAAGATTGTATGTAAGGTCTGTGTTGTACTTGAGTACATTTTTAGCATACATATTGAAAGCGGGAGCAAAAGCATGATTCCATGAAGTAAGCGCTGGATCAAAATCATACCTATCCCCTGCATCACTTTTATCTATTCCTTTGTACCTACTATCAAGCCTACCTATTGTCAGCCCTTGACTTCTCAATAGCTCCTTCCAGAAGAAGCTTGTAGGAACAGCCAAATTATGATCGGTAAACACACTTTCTTTCATTCCCGAGTAATAGGCCATTTTCTTTGCAATCTCGTTTCTTTTAGCTTTGTCTAGTGAACCTCCTCTTGCCACTGCTGGAAGCACTACATCCAAGGTATATTGTTCTACCTCCGGCAAGATTTCATCCAAATCCTTACCTTGAAGCTCTGGTGTCAATACACCATGATACCAGGCGGTAGCTGCATAATATGGCAAATAATTAGCGGCAGCCACAGGACCACTTCTATTCAATCCAAGATCTGTAGGAGACACTAACACTACTCCGTTGAAAAACATCCAGTGTGAATTCTGAAGTTGTGATACTAACCCTGATACTCTTGTAGTTCCATAACTTTCTCCTATCAGATACTTTGGAGATGCCCATCTATTTTGTCTAGTCACGAAAGTATTTACCCAATCCGCCAAATACTTGATATCTGCATTGACACCAAAAAATGTCGATCTTGACACCTCCTTATCTACTATTCTTGAATAGCCTGTATTGACAGGGTCAATATATACAATATCAGCTACATCTAAAATAGAGTGAGTGTTTTTGCTATAACCATATGGCTGTACGGGATAGCCTTCATCATCAATATTGAGTTTGTATGGACCAGTATATGCCAAGTGCATCCAAATAGACGCCGAACCAGGTCCACCATTAAATGATATTACCAAAGGTCTGTTTGCCTTGTCAGAAACATCCGAACGCTCATAGTAAGTATAGAACAGCGATGCTATCGGCTTGCCTTCATCATTCCAGACAGGCATAGTTCCAGCGGTTGCTTTGTATGGAACCCTTTTTCCATTAATAGTGACTTCATCGTTGGTCTCGACTGCAGACTCAATCTCAATTTGTCTTGTTTCTTGAGCTTCTGATCTTGCAAATGCGCACATTAGGAAGACAAAAGCCACTAAGTATTTCTTCATCATAATATTTGGATTAAATGCTAAGCAAAATAGTAAACTACTCCTATTTTAAAAATATTGAATCTTTAAAAGGTTAACCAACCATTTGAAAGGGTTTATGAAGATGATTTTCCCGATGAAGCATAGGACACTAGCTTAGAAATAATCACCGCTGGATATAAAATACCCAAAGCAGACAAGAATGTGGATAGCATTTTTGCTGCAAAATTGATCGGATACATGTCACCAAAACCAAGTGTACTGATGCAAGTGAGGCTATAATAAATGTAATACCCAAAGTCCACATCCGTTCCCGAAAGCTCAAAATCCTGACCTACTATGGAAGTTCCTGCGAGTATTTGAATCACTTCAAATCCTATCGCTCCGATAATAGATACTAAAAGGTAAACATTGATCGAGCCAATGATACGGTAAAAATTCACCTCATCATCTCTAAATAGCAACCTCAAATTCACTACTGTCAATGCGATCAAGTTCAGGATAGCTGCGATTCTTTCAAATAAGTAAAAATCAAATGGATTGTCACCAAACCTAATCAGTCTAAGCGAAACATGAATCAAAAAAAGTACCGCTGATAATGCGATGAAAGATTTTTCCATAGAAGAAAAGACACCAACGAAAAAAAGTAAGATCAACATGGCATTGAGAAAAAATGTAGCATCGTTTTGGTATTCTATAAATACAGGTAAGATAAAAACTGTAAAAACAAGCATCCCAAGCAATAAAAGAAAGCTAACATCCGACACCCAAAACCTATTGATCTTTTTTAGTACATTTTTCATATATGCTTCTATTAAATACCCTGATTTTGATCTTCAAATAAAGAATCGATTAAGAGGAAAATATTTAGAGAATAATTACGATTGGGTATAATAAAGAAATTCTGAAAGTATTGTAGACAATTAATCTCTTAAATTACAATTAACTTACAAAGCCTTCAATCAGTATTAATCGCCTACACCATTTTCAAGATACTATCAAAAATTTGATAAAAATAGTGTGAAGTATTATTCCTCAAATCGGCATTTGCAATAATATTGATTATTTTCGTGAAAAATTCAATTCGAATTGAATTCTTTGACTAAACAGCACATTCATGAATTTGACTATAGAGAATATCCTTCTTATTGGCTCCACCTTGCTTTTCTTAAGTATACTTGCAGGCAAGACTTCTTATAGGTTTGGAGTTCCGACATTGGTTTTATTCTTAATGGTAGGGATGATCTCGGGTTCTGATGGATTAGGCATTCACTTCGATAATCCAGAAATTGCTCAATTCATTGGTATAGTTTCACTGAATTTCATCCTTTTTTCTGGTGGTCTAGATACCAACTGGAAATCTATAAAACCAGTATTGGCAAAAGGCATTGCACTTTCTACTGTTGGGGTTCTGTTGACAGCTACTTCAGTTGGCTTGTTCGTCTGTTATGTTACTGATTTTTCTATTCTAGAAGGCTTGCTTTTAGGAGCTATCGTTTCATCCACAGATGCAGCAGCGGTATTTTCCATATTGCGATCCAAAAGTTTGGCTCTGAAGTATAGACTTCGCTCTGTGCTTGAGCTAGAAAGTGGAAGTAATGACCCTATGGCATATGTATTGACAATAGCATTTTTAGGTTTGGTGATCAATCCAAATCAGGGATTCCTTTCAATTGTTACCCTTTTCCTACAACAAATGATCCTTGGGGCAGCCCTTGGTCTTTTGCTAGGCTGGCTAAGTAAACAGGCTATCAATAAGATCAATTTAGGTTTTGAAGGCTTATATCCTGTTTTGGTGATAGCTTTGATGTTTATCACTTTTTCACTGACAGATTTTGTGGGGGGCAATGGTTTCCTAGCTGTATATCTTTGTGCAGTTTACTTAGGACAACAGGAATTGGTTCACAAAAACTCCATCTTGAAAATGTTTGATGGATTAGCTTGGTTGATGCAGATCGTACTTTTCTTAACCTTAGGTCTCCTTGTGAACCCTACTGAGATTATTCCACTCTTAGGTTTGGGAATTTCCTTGTCCCTATTCCTTATTTTTGTATCTCGACCGCTTGGGGTATTTCTTACCTTACTCCCTTTCAAAATGAAAAATAGGAGCCGATGGTATGTATCTTGGGTAGGTCTACGAGGTGCCGTTCCTATTGTATTTGCTACTTATCCACTGATTGCAGGCATAGACAAAGCCAACATGATTTTCAATCTGGTATTTTTCATTTCTCTATCTTCTGTTCTTCTTCAAGGAACCACCTTATCAGTGGTGGCGAAATGGCTTAAAGTAGCTCTTCCTGAAAAACTTAAGCCTAGAACACCGATAGATTACATCATGAATGAATCCCCTAAGACTGAAATGTCTGAAATTGTGATTTCGGAAGAAAATGAAATCGTTGGTAAAAAGATTCTAGAAATTGGATTTCCTAAAAACGCCATCATTGCCATGCTAAGAAGAGAGGGTGAATACATCACACCTAAAGGAACTACTGAAATTTTGGCATGGGATCAATTACTTATACTTTCAGAAAATAAAGAAACTTTACAAAAAGTCCATGAAGTATTAGGTGTAAAGTTGATTGAAGAAGAATTAGATGAGGAATAAATATTCCCTATGATGGTAATTTCTAATTTCAAAAGCATTAGCAAAAAGAAAACCTCCCTAGAAACAATAAAAGATGTTCTTAGGGAGGTTTTAAACTTTTAGCCTAATGTTATATTAAGCAGCATTTCTGGCTGCATTGATAATACCAAACATGGTACGCAAGATGAGTTTTTGTAAAACAGGATCATCTTCACCTCTCTCTAGCATGGTCTGAATAGCATATTGCTGAATGGTGATCAATGGTAACACGATTTTTTCACGTATTGCAATCGAATCCTTTGAAGTTGGGTTATCTTGAAGTAACTCCTCCATATCAGAGACCTCAAGGATGAATTTCATCGTCCTAGAATATTCCGAAAACATCAATTCCCAAAGCTCTGCATATCTTTTATCCTCTTTGAGGTAAGCTGTAGACTTGTAGAACGACTTCGCCAAAGACTGCATGCTGTTACCTAGCAAAGACCTGAAAAACAAGGAATCATTATATAACGCCTTTACTTCTTCAAATCTTCCTTCTTCTTTCAAAGCTTCTAAAGCTGCACCTACTCCAAAGAATCCTGGGATATTTTGCTTCATCTGTGCCCATGATCCTACAAAAGGAATAGCACGCAAATCATCAAATTTCAATCCTGTATCCTTACCTCTTTTCAAAGGTCTCGAACCGATGTTAACCTTACCGAAATACTTCAGTGGAGTTACATGCTCTAGGTAAGGCAAGAACTGTGGGTGACTTTTGAAATCTTTATAAAACTGATAAGATACATCCGCCATACGGTTGATTAATGAACGCTGCTCATCTGTGAGGTTTTTCTCCGAAGAAGGGTACAATTCATTCTCGATTCCTGCACAAAGTAGCTGTTCCAGATTGTAAGTACAAGAGATAGGTTTTCCATAATTCGCAGAAATCGTCTGTCCTTGGATTGTGATCTGGATTTCACTATTTTCTACCTTTGGACCTAGAGAAGCATAGAAATTATGCATCTGTCCTCCTCCTCTAGCTGGAGGTCCTCCTCTCCCATCAAAGAATACGACACTCACATCATATTGCTTAGATACCTTTGTCAATTCTTCTTTAGCCTGCAAGATTGACCAATTGGCTCTGATGTATCCACCATCTTTTGTTCCATCAGAGAAGCCGAGCATAATCGTTTGCTTATTCTTCCTGAACTTCAAATGTTTTGCATAATGCGGGTTTTTATAAAGTTGCTCCATGATCTTTGGAGCCTCTGCCAAATCATCAATTGTCTCAAAAAGCGGAACAATATCCAAAGGTAATTCTCCTTCCTCATGCTTCAAGTTAAGTTGGGCAAGCTTGAATACCTCGAGCATGTGAAGAGCCGACTGACAGTTTGAGATAATATATCGGTGCAATCCATCTTCTCCATTTTCCTTTTGAACAGTCTGAATTGCATCAAAACTTTTCAACATTTCCTTATGAAAATCATCCTGAATTTTAGACAGATCAGGTAATTTTTCAAAATCAAATAAGTAAGAGATCTTCTCTGTATCAGAAAGTTCATGATAAGACTTCAAAGCATCCTTACCCATTTCAAGCTCAATCACTTCATCCCACAAGCCATCATGTTTTCGGCTATCTTGACGCACATCCATATTGGCAAAATGGAATCCGAAAATTTTCACTTTCAAGATAAACTCATCCAACTGCTCTAAGAAAAGTCCATCGTGGTATTCAACCAAGCACTTTCTCGCCTCCATTAAATCTGCAAGCAATTCATCTTTTGTATGGTAATAACTGTGCTCTTCGAAAAGAGATTCGAACAATCCGTTTTCCACTTTTTGCATAATCGGCTCTACGTGCTTGAATGTAAGCCTTCTTTTGATCACTCTGACGTCTCTATAGTAGCATCTCAAAATCCATTTTTGTAACCTTTCAGCGACTTTGACAGTGATATCATGTGTCACAAATGGGTTTCCATCTCTATCACCACCTGGCCAAAAACCTACTTTAAGTAGTCCCGGATTGTCCCATTCATGCAAAGGAATTTCTAAGCTATTCAGTAGTCTGGTCATGATATCTGGAATGCTTTTGTAAAAAACATTAGTCAAAAACCAAATCAAACTCACAGCTTCATCCAGTGGAGAAGGCTTTTCCTTATTGATAAATCCAGTTTTCCCTAATTGCTGTAATAGCAAATTGATACTTCCTAAATCATTATTCTTTATGGCGGTTTCTAAATCGGTAATGATACCTAATACATTACCCGGGTAAAATTGTGTAGGGTGGGCTGTAAGTGTAAGTCTTACTGAAAAGTTTTTAAGCTTTTCGATCAGGGCATCTCTTTTCCTATCATTATCTACTCTTGCAAGTAGCGCTTTTACACTACCTTTACCTTTCACATCATGAATCTTGTCAAATGCAGCATCTTCTATGGAATCAAACAATACAACTTGTCTTTCCACATATTGAACCATCTTGAAAAGAAGATCATGCTGCTCATCATTCGAGTTTTTGGACATCAATTCATCAAAAAATCCCTGGATAATTTGCTTTGGCGTCTTGTCCTTTTGGTATCCTTCCTCACACTTGGAGGCCAATATTGGCAACAAAGTTCCTGTTCTGTTGATATCACTAAAAGGGAGATCCAAGAAGAGACTATTGTAAATAGTAAACCTCTTGGCTACTTCTGTTTGATAGTTATTCTTTATCATTTTATGGTTTAAAGGTTTGGTTATTTTTTTAATTCAGTCTGGTAAAAGTAATCAATTTTACGTTTTTTTCAGAGTTTTAGCAAAATCAATATACTTTCTTCATCATTTACAGATATTTATTGAAAATATAATCGATAAACGCAGAATATTTTAAACTTAGCAATTTCTATATATTTTAGGTTTATTGTTCATACCGGTCGACAGATTGAGCTTTTTTTGTAATTTAGAGTTTTTAAACCGTATTTAGAAATTCTTGAACATACATGATTCTAGCTATACTTTCAGGTTTTATCCTCGCTGGATGTACACCTTTTATTAGTAAATTTATCAAAGGAAAAGGATCTCTTCTACTTCCTTTACTACCTTTTGGTCTCTTTGTTTATTTTATTTCTTACTTAAAAGAAATTGGAGAAGGACAGACCTTCAAATTCAGCTATGAGTGGGTTCCAAGCTATGGAATCAATTTTGGTTTCCACCTTGACGGCTTGGCGATGCTTTTCGCTTTACTGATCACAGGAGTAGGGACATTGGTATTCACCTACACCACAAGCTATCTTAAAGGTCATCAATACTTGGATAGATTCTTTGGATACTTGAGCATGTTCATGGCTTCCATGCTTGGTTTGGTACTTTCAGACAATATTATCACCCTATTTATCTTTTGGGAGTTGACAAGTATTAGCTCTTTCTTCCTAATAGGATTCAACAACGATGATCCAAAATCCAGAAAGTCTGCCTTATTAGCCTTGAGTATTACTGGACTAGGTGGCTTATTTCTACTTGCAGGAATGGTACTTTTAGGCTTTGTAGGAGGCACTTATCAATTCCAAGAGCTTCTGAGTCAATCCAACTTGATACAAGATCATGCTTCCTACGGCTGGATAGTAGGGCTTATTTTTATTGGAGCATTTACCAAATCAGCGCAATTTCCATTCCATTTTTGGCTACCGGGTGCCATGAAAGCACCAACGCCAGTAAGTACTTACCTGCATTCTGCAACCATGGTCAAGGCTGGAATCTACCTATTGGCTAGATTTACGCCGCTCTTAGGTGGGACACCAGAATGGAATACCACATTAATCATTGTAGGGGCCATCACAATGGTATACGCTGCGGTTCATTCTATATTTCGCATTGATATGAAAGGAATTTTGGCCTATTCCACCATTTCAGCTCTTGGGATTTTGGTTTTCTTAATAGGCTTGGGAACTGAAGCTTCCCTATTAGCTGCGGGAGTTTTCATATTGGTACATGCACTTTACAAGGCCACACTTTTCTTGATCACTGGTATAGTAGATCATGAAACAGGAACAAGAGATGTCACAGTACTCTCTGGCTTAAGCAAGGTCTTGATGCCAGTGGCGGTAGCAGCAGGACTTGCAGCGCTATCTAATGCAGGTGCACCTCCTTTCTTTGGTTTTATAGGCAAAGACTTGATCTATGAAGCTACCCTGGCTTATGGAAACTGGGCTGTAGTGTTAACAATAGCCGCTATAGTTACCAATGTCTGCTTGTTATTCGCAGGTTTATTGGCTGGATTCAAGCCATTTGTAGGACCTCTTCCAAGCAACTATGCTGCATTGCACTTACCTCATCCTACGATGTGGGTTCCTCCGTTGATTTTAGCTGGATTGGGATTAGTTTTTGGTTTATTTCCCAGTCTCATAGAAGGAGTCCTTGTTCAGCCAGTATTTAGCAGTATGGTAATCGAGGGAGCACCAGTCCATATCAAGCTCTGGCATGGATTCAATTTGGTGCTTGGCTTAAGTTTACTTACGCTGACACTCGGGGTGGTACTTTACATGATTTTGAAACCATCATCTTTACTTTTTTCGAAGACACTTAAATTTGAAATGATTGCTCCACAAACCCTATTTGGAATTTTTGGTAAATTCTTCAATGCATTTGCAAGATTTTGGACGGGACTATTCCAAAATGGCTATTTGAGAAATTATGTGATCACTATTTTAGGCTTTTTAACCATTCTATTGGCATACAGGCTATATCAAGGGGTGAATCTGTATATAGATACCGCTCAGTTGACATCATTGACAATCTATGAAGTGACTGTGGCGATTATGATGATTGTGGCAATCATATTCACCGTGTTTTCTCGATCTAGGCTTGTGGCAGTGGCTTCTCTTGGGGTTATGGGATACTCGATTTGTTTGATTTTTCTATTTTACTCAGCACCTGATCTGGCCATGACACAATTTTCTATTGATACATTGACGGTGATATTGTTTGTATTGGTGATATACAACTTACCAAAATACAAAAACTTTTCAAGTAAAGCGGTAAGGTTAAGAGATGCAGTTTTATCAATATTCTTTGGTAGTTTGATTGCTATTTTGACCTTGGAAGTACTTGCAGAGCCATTGAATAGGGAGACTTCCATTTTTTATGCTGAAAGTGCCTACCTTTTAGCAAAAGGAAAAAATGTAGTCAACGTAATTCTGGTGGATTTTAGAGGTTTTGATACCATGGTCGAAATCACCGTTTTGGTTATTGCTGCAATTGGTGTGTTTAGCCTATTAAAATTAAGATTAAAAAGTATTGAAAAAGAGTAATCACTTATGAAAACCATTATATTTAAAACAGCCTCTACCTATCTATTGCCACTTTTGGTGTTGTTTTCGGTATTCATCCTATTGAGAGGACATTATTTGCCTGGAGGTGGATTTGTAGGAGGATTGATCGCATCCATTGCTTTTGTAATTCATTCCTTTGCAAATGGACTAGAGCAGACTAAAAACTTGATCAAATTTCACCCTGGTTTTTTGATGCCTGTGGGCCTATGTATCGCTTTGATCAGTGGTGCAGCACCCTTATTTATTGAACAAAGTTTCATGACTGGTTTATGGTTTGAGAATCCAATTCCTGTTATTGGAATGGTTGGTTCTGCTTTGTTCTTCGATGCGGGTGTATACTTAGTCGTGATAGGCGTTACTTTGACTATCATTTTCACCATATCTGAAACACTCTAACATGGAATTAATATTAGTTGTCATCATCGGTTTACTCTATGCTTCTGGGATATATATGATGCTAAGAAGAAGTATGGTTAAGCTCATCATCGGCCTCATACTCTTGGGAAATGGGGCAAATATGCTGATATTTTTGCTAGGCAGAATCGTCAAGGGGAAGCCTCCTATTATCGATTCTACAGCCAAAATGCTTACTGAAATCTATGCTGACCCTGTTCCTCAAGCCCTTATACTTACTGCTATTGTAATTAGCTTTGGACTACAGTCTTTTGCCATCATATTGGTCAAAAGAGCCTATAAGATTACCCAAACAGATGACTTGGACGAACTGAATACAACAGACGAAATCTATGAATAACCCATACATTGTATTACCAGTAATTTTCCAACTATTCACCTCAGTCTTACTGATGTTTTTTTGGTATCGTGTCAATGCTCAAAGGCTGATTACGATAATCTGTAGCATCATATCTGTAGGGATTGCCATCTGGCTCTTCAAAGAAGTCTACCAAAATGGCATCTTGACCATGCAAGCTGGTGAATGGCAAGCACCATTTGGGATCACCTTTGTAGCTGACCTTTTCAGTACGACGATGGTCCTTCTTACGGCAATTTCTGGAATGGCCGTAGGAATATTTTCCACAGGAAGCATCCGAAATGCACGCTTGAAATTTGGATACTTCCCAATTCTCAATTTCCTATTAATGGGACTTCATGGAGCATTTTTGACAGGAGATATTTTCAACTTATATGTCTGGTTTGAGATAATCATCATAGCCTCCTTCGTGCTGATCACTATAGGGGGCGAAAAGGCTCAAATCGAAGGAGCCATAAAGTATGTCACAATGAACCTGCTGGCCTCAGCCATATTTCTTACTGCTATTGCCATCTTGTATGGACTTGCAGGAAGTTTGAATATGGCCGATTTATCTATACAAGTCGCCGAGATTGAGAACAGGGGGCTTGTGAATGTAGTGGCCATACTATTCCTGGTAGGGTTCGGAATAAAGTCAGCCATTTTCCCACTCTACTTTTGGCTGCCTGCATCATACCATACTCCACCACCTGCTATATCTGCTGTGTTTGGTGGGCTATTGACCAAGGTTGGTGTATATGCTTTGTTAAGGATTTTTACTTTAATCTTCATCCCAGATGAGTTCCTTGGTAATTTGCTTGTAGTTTTAGCCTGTATGACCATTCTATCAGGTGGATTAGGAGCTATTTTACAAGTAAATATGCGTAAAATCTTCTCATACCTGATCGTCTGCCATATTGGATTCATGTTAGCTGGACTGGGCATTTATACCGAGCTGGCGATTATGGGAGCTATATTCTACCTTATCCATGATATCATTGTAAAAACCAATTTGTTTTTGGCTTCTGGATTGATCTTCAAACTCAAAGGCACATTGAATATTGAAAAACTTGGAGGTATTTATAAAAAGTATCCGAAATTCTCCTTGCTGATTGCAATCCCACTTTTCTCATTGGCTGGAATCCCTCCACTTTCAGGTTTTTGGGCAAAGGTGTTTTTGATAGAAGGTGGTTACAAAGCAAATGAATGGATGCTCATCGGATTTATCATATTGGGTAGTTTCCTTACGCTTTGGGTGATCGCAAAGCTATGGGCAGAAGTATTTTGGAAAGATGCAGTGGCACTTCCCAAAAAGATAAATGTAAAGTATTTTCATGAATTGAAACCTTTCAAGCGCTGGGCTATGGTAATACCAATCATTTTACTTGCTGTTACATCATTGTATATAGGTTTAGCTGCTGAACATATAATTTTATTAAGTAAACAAATTGCTGCAGAACTTATGAATCCTTCAGCTTATTTGGATGCAGTATTAGGGGCCAAAACGGAAACACCATGATAAAAACCAAATTCCTTAGTAACCTACTTTTGTCTCTTATATGGGTAGCAATAACTGGTGCGTTTACTGTTGAGAATTTTCTTTTCGGATTTGCACTTAGCTTCTTCCTATTGTGGGTCTCTGCTACCGACAGAAGAGACAATAAGTATTTTAATAGAATCCCAAAATTGGTATCATTTGTCTTCTTTTTTCTTTACGAATTGGTGAAAGCAAATGTCCAAGTGGCATATGACGTGATTACACCAAGACACTATATGGAGCCTGGTATTGTGAAAATCCCGTTGGATGCTGAGTCTGATTTAGAAATCACCTTATTGGCCAATCTAATCACACTCACACCTGGTACGTTGAGTTTAGATGTATCTGAAGATAGAAAAGTACTTTATGTGCATGCCATGTATGTAAAAGACAAAGAAGCGTTTATCGCAAGTATCAAAAATGGCTTTGAAAGAAAACTATTAGAAATAACAAGATGAGTATATCCGACTACCTATATTATATCATCCTACCGACTTTGGCCATTTCGATCTTGATAATTTTTGTAAGGTTTTTGATTGGACCAAAGCTTTCTGACAGGGTTGTTGCCCTAGATTTATTGCTTACAACTGGAATTGGAATTATAGCGGTCTACAGTATTCTTTCAGACCAGCCTGCCTTCTTGGATATAGCAATGATCATGGCCTTGATTGCCTTTTTGGGTACAGTTGCTTTTGCTTATTACCTTGAAAAAAGAGAAAAAAATGACTGAAATATTAGTATATATATTGAGCACATCTGGGGCAATATTTATTTTATTAGCTGCAGTAGGAATCGTAAAAATGCCTGATTTGTACCTTAGGATATCCGTCACTACCAAGGCAGCTACTTTGGGTATTGGTTTAATTTTATTATCAGCTGCATTTTATTTCAATGACAATGCCATTAGTGCACGGGTAGTAGCCATCATCATATTTATGTTATTGACAGCACCAGTTGGCGCTCACATGATTGGTAGAGCCTCCTACTTTACTGGAGTCAAAATGTGGAAAAAATCCAAAGTGGATGACCTCAAAGGTCAATATGATAAAAAAACCCACAAACTAAAAAGTGGAGAAGAAGATAAATAAAGAATAATTTAAATCCGCCGACCTTTCAGGCTTTTATTGAATAGCAATCAGTTATTTGCAATAACCGAGTGAATCCTGGACGGTTTATTGTGTCTTCAAATCAACCGATTACAACATTCTATTGCAGATTTTAGGGAATAATAATAATAATAAAGCATTTAATAACTTCTACTTTTCAGCTTCGGCTATTTTTTCATCTACTTTATCCATATCCCCATCGCAAACTTCCAGTTTTTCATTTTCACGGCTTTTTTCCAAATATAAAGTACAACCTATTGGAAAGTGATCAGAACCAACATTTCTATATCTCCTGATCTGCCCGAGAGTAAAGTGTTCACTGACAAATATATGATCCAAAGGCCAGCGCAAGAAAAAATATTTTGCATGAAATGTATTGTACAAACCTCTTCCTCTTCTCAAATCAAGCAAGCCACTAGTTTTGAGAAACAACTCACTTGAATAAGACCATCCTACATCATTGAGATCCCCAATGACTATACAAGGTGTGGAAAGTTCTTTCACCTTTTTGCCTACCTTAAGGATCTCAGCATCCCTTTCCGTACTGTCAGGATTCTCGCTAGGCACGGGTGGCTCTGGGTGTATTCCATACACCTTGATCATTTGACCTGTTGCAAGCTTGATATCAAGTTCTATAGAAGGAATTTCCTCTTTGATTAGGTAGTGTATTTTTGGATCATGAATTTCCAGTTTTGAATAAAAAAGTAAACCGTATGTATTGTCTAGTGGCTTTTCAATCTGGTAGTTAAAAGTTTCCTTGAAGACATTTATACTATCTGCCCACTTCTGATCTGTCTCTACCAAAAAAAACATATCTGGATCTACTTCTTTGATCAAATCAATAGTTTTTTGATAAGCTGTATTGTATTGATAAACATTGATTACTAACAACTTAACAGAAGGAAAATCCTTACATGTATTATTTGCAATCATTTTTTTGGATAGTATAGTGAATGGGAAAATCTGGTAAATTAAAAATATCCCTAGTACAATAAAAGTGACCAAAAACACCAAAGAGATTGCTTTTGGATCATTTAGATAAACGATAGACCAAATCACAATCAGTACTAATACCGCGATCAGCTTTTGAATTCTTAAATATTCAAACACTCTAAATTTCCAATTGCTGTGCCTTATCATAGGTAGAGTAACTACTACAATAACTAGAGTTGATATTATGAGAAGTAGCGTATTCATGACTAAATAATACATGCGTAAAGTTAAATAATGAGCGATCTGGGTACAATTGATTGAAAAGAGATTTTCAAGCATTGATTTTGAAAACCTGGTCAAAGTTATCAAAATCTTTCACAAGTATAAGTTTTATTTGAGTGGATTTGAATTTGGAATAGTAAGCGGTAAATTGAGCTCCTTAAAATTCTGAAATTCATCATCAAGATCAAAAACCTGACTATAAAAACATATGAGAAAAATTCTAGCCATCATACTACTTTCATGCATTTTATGGAATTCAAACGCGCAAAATCTGGGGTATTTTATGCAACCATCAATACATGGAAACACCATTGTTTTTGTCTCAGAAGGTGACCTCTGGAAAGTATCTACCCAAGGAGGTGAAGCTACCAGACTGACTACCCACCATGGTGATGAAAGCATGCCCAAAATCTCCCCTGACGGTAAGTGGATTGCTTATGCAGCCTCATATGAAGGCCCTACAGAGATATATATTATACCTATGACAGGTGGAATCCCTAAAAGATTGACCTATGAAGCCTCCCCTTCCTACCCTACTTCGTGGCAATCTCCAGAAGTATTGGCTTATACTACAAATCAATATGCTACGCTTCCTCAGCTGCAAACTGTTACTATAAATATCGGAACAGGAAAGAGGGACATATTACCTCTAGAGATGGCTGCTGAAGGTAGCTTTACGACAGACGGAAATACCTATTTTTTTGTACGGCCTACATTTCACAATAATGTAACCAAAAGGTATGAAGGTGGTACTGCCCGACAAGTTTGGAAATACACAAACGGTGAGCCAGAGGCTATCAAACTAACTAATGACTACAAAGGAGAAGACCATCACCCAACATTTCATGAAGAAAAATTATACTTTTTATCCTCTAGAGACGGGATCCAAAACATTTGGTCTATGGATAAAAATGGGGCTAATATTAAACAGATAACCAAAGAAACCACCTACGATGTTAGAGAATTTTCTGTTCATAAAAATAAAATAGCCTACCGTGTTGGTGCAGATATTTTTGTGCATAACCTTCAAGATCAATCTAATCAAAAACTGTCCATTTCCCTGAACTCTGACTTCGAACACCTTCGCGAAAAGTGGATATCTGATCCTCAAAATTACATCTCAGATATTTCAGTGAGCAATGATGGAGAACAAATTGCTCTGACTGCTAGAGGGAGAAGCTTTGTTGTTCCAGCAAAATCAGGAAGGACTATTAGAATAGATAGGAAAGATGGAGTAAGATTTCGGGAAGCTTCGTTTACACCAGATGGAAAATCCTTATTCCTATTTTCAGATAAAAGTGGAGAATTTGAAATCCATCAGTATGATAGTAAAGGACTTTCAGAAGGTAAACAGATTACTAAAGATGGAAAAACTTTAAGGTCTAATTTGACGCCTTCACCAGATGGTAAAAAAATCGCCTATACCGATCTCAATAGAGACTTGTGGATCCTTGAAGTGGCTGGTGGGAACCAAGTTAAAGTTTCCACTAACAGAGAAGGCATAAGCGGATCATTGGCTTGGTCACCTGACAGCCAATGGCTTGCATACAGTCAATCAGCTTCCAATACTTTCAATCAAATCTTTGCTTATAACTTCACAACGGGAAAGCGAATTCCAATCACTACTGACAAAGCCAATAGTACAAACCCTCAGTGGAGTACTGATGGTAATTGGATCTATTTTCTTTCTGACAGAAACTTCCAAACCAAAGTCGGTTCTCCATGGGGAACAAGGCAGCCAGAGCCATATTGGAACAAGCAAATGAAGATCTATCATATTGCGCTGAAAAATGACCTTGTATCACCATTTCACTTCAATCATGAACTTAAAGATGAAAAGAAAAAAGACGATGATAAAAAAGCTGAAATTAAAGTAGACATTGAAGAAGCGGGATTGATGAGTAGGCTTAGAGAAGTCCCTGTGCCTGCCGGCAATTACAGGGGGCTTATGGTCACAGACAAGGCAATCTACTACCTTAGCGACCCAACAGACGAAGGTAAATACAACCTGACCATGACGATGATCGATGCTAAAGTAGAGCAAAAAACTTTTATCGAAAATGTCAGGAGATTTATACCTTCTTTGAACAATAAGTACATTTTCGTAACTGTTGGAGGCAATCATCATGTAGTAGAGGTCAAAAATTCCCCAATCAGTAGCTTAGCAGATTTGAAACTAGATTTAAGCAAATGGAACTTCTCTATAGATCCCAAAGAAGATTGGATGCAGCTGTACACAGATGCATGGCGAATGGAAAGAGATTACTACTATGACCCTGGCATGCATGGAGTAGACTGGGACAAAATGTATGGAAAATACCTCCCTTTGGCAGAGCGTGTGACTACTCGATCAGAACTTTCAGATGTGCTTGGGGAGCTCATTGGAGAGCTAAGTGTACTCCATACCAGTGTGGGAGGAGGCGACCTCAGAAGAGGCCAAGATAATATTAGCTTAGGATTACTGGGTGCGAAACTTTCAAAATCAGAAGCACCTAAAGGTTTCAAAATTGATTATATCTATCAAACTGATCCAGACTATCCTGATGAAGCATCCCCACTCGCCCATCCCGATGTCAATATCAAAGTAAACACAATCATCACTCACATAGACGGAGAGCCTGTATACGATGTCATGGATATCAATTACTTCTTGAGAGACAAAGCTGGAAAACAAGTTCGAATTGCTATGACTGATGAAAAAGGCAGTAAGCTCGAGGATAAAATATTGATCCCAATGGATGCGAGGGCTGAGTCCAACTTAAGATACAACGATTGGGAATTTTCGCGTCGATTAGCTGTTGATGAGGCTTCTGAAGGTGAAATTGGCTATGTTCATCTGCGTGCTATGACTACAAGTGATATCAGTCAATGGTACAGAGATTTCTATCCTCAATTCAAAAAATCAGGACTAATCGTAGATGTACGTCACAATCGCGGAGGTAACATTGATAGCTTTATCTTAGAAAAATTGATGAGAGAAGCGTTCTTCTTTTGGAAAAACAGAGAGGGAGAACCTTACTGGAACATGCAATATGCATTTAGAGGTCACTTAGTCTTACTCGTGGATGAATTTACTGCATCAGATGGAGAAGCATTTGCGGAGGGCTTTAGAAGACTAAAGCTTGGAGACGCTATTGGTGCAAGAACATGGGGTGGCGAAGTATGGCTTTCTGGCGCCAACACACTTACAGACAATGGTGTAGCTAGAGCACCAATGATGGGAGTGTATGGTGAAGAAGGTGAATGGTTGATAGAAGGTGAAGGCTTTATTCCTGACATAGAAGTTATCAATCTACCGAAAGCAACTTTTGAAGGAAAAGATGCTCAACTTGAAGCAGCTATAAAACATCTCAAGGAATTGATCAAAAATGACCCTAGGCCAGTACCTTCACCACCTGCATACCCAGACAAATCATTTAATAATAATTAATTCACTCGAAATTAATTCCTTCTTGATATTGATCTAATAATTTAGGTTATTTGAGAGATGATAGTGCGAATCACCAATTCAATACTATCATCTCTTTTTATTATCACCCCAATTTGAATTATTACTATGAATAATATCAGTCAATTTGAAACTGTTTTACTAATCGATGATGATCCTGTGATCAGTGCTTTAGTTGCCAGATTATTCAGGAAGACAGGCTATTATCACAAGCTTTGGAAGTTTACTAATGGATTGGAAGCTTTTTATTATATGGGACATCTACTTTCTTTACAAAAAGAATACTACCATAAAAAACCTATCCTTATCATTTTAGATTTAAACATGCCTGATTACAATGGTTGGGATTTTTTAGAAATGTTCGAAGACCTAGATCATTCTTTGAAAGGAATATTCAACATTGTGGTACTTAGTAGCTCAGAAAGTAGGGATGATATTGAAAAAGTCAATGACAATAGAAATGTGCAAGGGTATATCATCAAGCCCAAAAATATCACTGAAATTAATAATATTGAGGAGTTTTTTGTCTTTGCACGATAAATCAAATGTTTAATAAAATTTGAAATCCTGTTTAGTTTTAGTCCGTATTGCAAAAAAAAACCTTGAAAATCTAAGCAATACTCCAGGGTTTTGTGCTATTTTTAAATCACAACAAGCTTCTCTTCCACTCAACTTAAGAGGATTTTTCTCCTAACAAGAGAATCTGCTCAGCAATGATTTCAGTGACATACTTTTTATTCCCCTCTTTATCATCAAAAGTCCTATTTGTCAATTTCCCAACTACACCAATTTCTGAACCTTTATCGGTGTACTTTTCTAAAAATACTTGCTGCTTTGTCCCAAGCAATCACATTATGCCATGTGGTCTCCTCCACTTTTTCTCCATTGGCATTCTTGTAATACTCATTTGTAGCCATGCGAAAAGAAGCTTTTTTCTACCCGCTTTCAAATTGATAATCTCTGGTTTGGCTGCTAATCTCCCGATTAGTTGAACCCTGTTTCTGATACTACTCCTTTTAAATATTTGTTTTGGTTAAAGGTCTCGCCGTTACATTTATCAGCTCTCATCAAATTTCTATAAATGTGATTTATCTGTCGGGCTCAATTCGTTTAAAACCGATTATAATCGTTTAAAAGAGGGGGGGTTTCTGCCCCCCCTTGATCACTACCTATTAAAAACTTCACAAAGGACTTACAAACAATCAAATTTTAATGACTTCAATAGGCTAAATTGAATTTCCTTCCAAATTTTCATTCCTGTAGCATATCCTTCCCAAATTGCCATAGCATGTTTTATCTACTTCTGCTTTTGATTTGTTCTCAATAAATCATCTTTTTGAAAAAGTCAGTTTTGAAGGATTAATATCGGTATTATGAAACTTAATACTTACATCAAATAATTCTTTTCTCAAATATTAAGAAAGACATCCATTTAGTAGTATTTTTGGAATTCAAAAACCTATTAATACAATGAAAAAAATTGCAGTTTTCACTTCTGGAGGAGATGCTCCCGGAATGAATGCATGTATAAGAGCTGTAGTGCGTACTGCCATCTATCATGGAGTAGAAGTATATGGTATCACCTATGGTTACGATGGTTTGATCAACGGAAATATCAAACGAATGCAGTCAAACTCAGTGAGTAATATAGTTCAAAGAGGTGGTACTATCTTGAAATCAGCAAGAAGTGAGGAGTTTAGAACGAAAGAAGGCAGACAAAAAGCTTATGAACAATTGAAGTCACTCGGAATTGAAGGACTTGTTGCTATCGGAGGAGATGGAACTTTCACTGGAGCCAAGTTATTCTTTGAAGAATTCGGTATTCCAACCATCGGTTGCCCAGGAACAATCGATAACGATATCTATGGAACAGATTATACGATCGGATTCGACACAGCTGTGAATACAGCTTTGGAAGCCATAGATAAGATTAGAGATACTGCTGCAGCGCATGATAGGATTTTCTTCATCGAAGTGATGGGTAGAGATAGCGGATATATAGCTGTAGAATGTGGTATAGGTGGAGGTGCCGAATTTGTTATGGTACCCGAAACAGAGACTGATATCAAAAAAGTAGTAAAGTCATTGAAAAACCAACGAAAATCTAGATCCTCAAGCATCATTGTGGTAGCTGAGGGAGATGAAGAAGGTAATGCTGACTTGATCATGGAAAAAGTCAAAGTAAAAATCAATGATGAGGACAAAGAGTTCAAAGTAACTACACTTGGTCATATTCAGAGGGGTGGAAATCCTACAGCAAGAGACAGGGTATTGGCTTCTAGATGCGGAATGGCCGCGGTCGAAGGGCTAATGAATGGTGAGTCAAACTGTATGGCTGGTGTAATGAATGGCGATGTCGTATATACCCCATTTGCTGACTGTATTGGCTTGACCAAACCATTAAAAGAAGACCATTTGAGGTTAATCGAAATTCTAAGCATTTAAAAGATATGGGATTTATTCCAATTATTTTGACAATGGTAGGCGCCATCATGTTATTCATCATGGTGGTAAAACAATCCATCGCTCAAAAGCGAGTAAATATTGAAACACTTACTCAAAAAGTAGCTCACCAATGGAGTATACTGACTAATGGAGACGTAAAATCACAACCCTCATTAGATAGCCTAAGTCAAATAATCAAATCGGATAAACCACAGCTTCAAAAAGATCAACTCCAACAATACGAAAGTACCATCAAAGACTCATTGATTCAAGCAAAATTGATGAGGGTACAACATAATAAATTGATTTCAAAAAGACCATATAGCTTTGTAGCAAAAATTTTTGGCTACAAAGCCATTTGATCTTTTACATAGGATATGATTTCATCAAATTGACTTGGTTCAAACCATGTAATTTCTTCATCTCTTTTGAACCAAGTCATTTGACGCTTAGCATAGCGCCTAGAATTCCTTTTCAAAAGCCTGATAGCCTCTTCTTTATCATACTCTCCAGCCAGATATCCAAAAATTTCTGTGTAACCAACAGTTTGTAAAGCATTCAAATCCTTAAATGGATAAAGGCTCGCAGCTTCTTCAAATAAGCCTTTTTCAATCATTTCATCCATTCTTTGATCTATTCTCTGGTAAAGTTCATCCCTATTTCTGGTTAAACCTACCTTGAAAATACCAAATGGCCTAGTTACCTTTTTTCTAATCCTAAAACTACTGAATGGCTTCCCAGTACCTTCATATACTTCAAGTGCACGCATCAGTCTTTGAGGATTATTCAGATCTACTTGCGTATAATATAAAGGGTCTACTGCCTTCAACTTTTCTTGCAAAACACCAATCCCCTCAATTTCAAATAACTTTATAAGAGAAGCCCTGATCGTTGGGTCTATATCGGGGATATCATCAAAGCCTTTGCAGATGGCATCTACATACAATCCTGACCCACCAGTCATGATCATCACATCTTTACTTTTAAATTTTTCTTCCAGCAACTCCAAAACTTCCTTTTCATAAGTCTTTACATCATAACCTTGATGAATGGATAGGTTATCAATAAAGTGATGCTTGATAGATAAAAGTTCAGTTTCATTAGGCTTGGCAGTCCCCAAATTCATTTCTTTGAAAAATTGCCTACTATCACATGAAATAATTTCTGATTCAAATTTTTTAGCTAACTTTAAACACAAATCAGTTTTACCTACAGCTGTAGGTCCAATTATCACCAGTAAGAATTTCCCATTACCCTCAATATTCATTTTCAAAGCATCTGTTTAGGTTGCAAAATTACCATTATTTATAGATGAAACATAAAAAGGTATTAATAGTAGAGGACAATGCGCTTAATAGAAGGCTGTTTGAACACATCATGGGACAAGAATATGAAGTTAAATTCGCAAAAAATGGGCTTGAAGGAATCGAATCGCTCAGAAACGATCATTTTGACCTCATCCTATTAGATATCCAAATGCCAGTGATGGACGGAATAAGCACCCTAGCGATCATCAAAAGCGAACAGTTGACCAACTCCCCTATCATCGCTACATCAGCATTTGCCAATCAAGCTGACCGAGATTATTTTGTTTCAACAGGATTTAATGATTTTATTCCAAAACCTATAAAGCCCAGATCATTTCTGGAAGTCATTTCAAATTATATCAACAGCGATTCAAGTAAACAGCATGAAAGAGTAATTATAGATCTTGATCAGTTTGAGATTTTAGACATGAAAGTTATTGATCAGCTCTTGAAATATAATTCATGGGACAATATTCGGTTGGTTTATGATGAATTCATCGATGAAACATCTTCATTACTGGATGAGATCGAATCTTTGATAAAAATCAAAAATTACCCACTTATAGGCGATAAATTACATATCATAAAAGGTAATTCAGGAACATTAGGTGCAAAAAAAATCTTTAATTGCTCCAAAGAGTTTGAAAACGATATAAAAAATAGCATTTTTGATCATGCTTTGGAAGACTATCTTCTTCTGAAGGATCAATTTAAGTCATTTCAATTACACATAAACAACCATAACATTTTGACCCATGGCGGAAAATAAAAAGGTACTTGTCGCAGAAGACAGTTCTGTCATTATTAATTTGACAAAAAATGTTTTGATGTTTGAAAAGTACGTCATCACAGCAGTGAAGAATGGTAAGCAAGTTCTAGAGAAATTAGCGAAAGAAGATTTTGACCTAATTCTAATGGATATCAATATGCCCATCATGGATGGGATAGAGTGCACCAAGATGATCAGGACATTAAGTGACAAAAAGAAAGCTAGTATTCCAGTAATCGCAATTACAGGTAACTACAAAAACTATACTTTGGATGATTTCAAAAAAGCAGGTCTTAATGATTACATCCAAAAGCCACTAGACTACGACAAGCTTTTGGCTACAGTCAAAAAACACTTATCTTAAACAAAGGTTATAAGCTATGGCAGTCAAATATACAAAAAGCTATCTCGACAAGCTTGAGAACTTATTTGCTTCCTCTGCTTTCATCTTGCGGTATGAAAAAGGTAATTTCAAGTCAGGTTATTGCATACTCAAAGACAACAAAGTCGTCATTGTCAATAAGTACTACACCTTAGAAGGAAAGATCAATACCTTAATTGATATCGTTAAAGAAATTGGTTTCACACCCAAAGATTTTATTGATAAAAAAAATCAAGATTTCTTAAGTGAACTCCAGCAAACTTCATTAGCGCTTTGAAAATTACATTTTTGGGAACTGGAACTTCTCAGGGTGTTCCTGTGATTGGTTGCGATTGTCCTGTATGCAGTTCCCTTGATTATAGGGACAAAAGGCTTAGAAGCTCAATACATATTCAGTCTCAAGAAGCCAGCATTGTCATCGATACTGGCCCAGACTTTAGATCTCAGATGCTTAGAGAACGCATCCCAAAGCTTGATGCTGTAGTTTTTACGCATGAGCACAAAGACCACACTGCTGGACTTGATGATATCAGACCGTATAACTTCATGCAACAGTTGGATATGCCCGTATATGCTACCCCAAGGGTATTAGATCAGATCAAAAGGGAATATTCCTATATATTTGAGGAAGTTAAGTACCCAGGCGTCCCCCAAGTTCAAGCCGTACCTATCTCGAAAAGTAAATCCTTCCACATCAGTGATCTCCAATTCACACCGATAGAAGTCATGCACTACAGACTACCTGTACTGGGATTTAGAATAGGCGACTTCACCTATATCACAGATGCTAAAACTATAGCAGGTGATGAGTTAGAAAAGATCAAAGGTACAAAAACACTCGTGATCAATGCCCTTCAAAGAACTCACCACATATCTCACTTCACTTTGGATGAAGCAATACAGCTGATCGAAACTTTGCAACCACAACAAGCGTACCTTACGCATATCAGCCATAAACTTGGTAATCATGAAGAAGTTGAAAAACTTCTGCCTGATCACATCAAGTTGGCATATGATGGACTGAAAATAGACGTTTCGTAATGCATCTTAACTATCATTTCTTAAAATTTCTTTGCCCTGCTATTGAAAACAAGTTGATAGGCTTTGAAATTTCCACCTGTTTTTCACAAAATAAAGATGAACTCATCATCGGTTGTACCTTAGGTGATCAAGAATCATACATAAGAGCAAACTTTCTCCCTAGCATTTCTTGTCTCTCTTTCCCAGATGAATTCAAAAGAGGAAAGAAAAATACTGTCTCACTCTTCCCTGAGTTGATTGGACAGACTATTTTAAGCTTTGAACTTATTCAATTTGAAAGAGCCTTCAAAGTTCACCTATCATCAGGTGACACCCTACTTTTCAAACTTCATGGCACACGTAGCAATATGCTATACTTCCCTAGTGGACAAAACACACCTTCCAAACTCTCGAGAAATGAACTTAAAGACGATTATCAGATTACTTTAGATTCTTTGTCAAAAGACCTCGAGCTCAGTTATGACAACTTCATCCTCCATGAGGGAAATGCTTCGAGATTTATTCCAACGCTTGGTAAAGTTCCTCGTGAATGGCTAAAATCACATGGTTATATTGAAGCTAGCATCTCAGAGAAATGGTCTTTGATGCAGACATTATTAGATATGTTGGAATCTCCCCTCTTCTCGATAGTCAGAAACCATGATGGGCATTATCTAACCCTCCTACCCTCTGAACAACCTGTATTTACCTCTGCGGACCCCATAGCTTCATGCAATGAGCTTTTCAAGTATTTGGTGGTCGTACAGGCATTTGAAAAAGAAAAAAATCACTGGATAAAATATTTCGAAGACATTTCAAAAAAATCCAGAGCTTACATCCACAAGACAGAAGAAAAACTGAATTTGCTAGAAAATGAAACATCTCCATCTCAAATTGCTGATGTGATTATGGCAAACCTCCATCAAATCCCTAAGGGTATCGAGTCTGTTGAGCTGTTTAATTTTTATACGCAAAGGGATCAAACGATCAAGCTTAAGAGAGGAGTATCTCCTCAAAAGTCCGCAGAAAACCTATACCGAAAATCAAAAAACAGAAAAATAGAACTTGACCAACTCTATCAAAACTTAAGTGATAAAGAAGCTTTGTTAGAGGATGTTCAATATAAGCTTAATGAGCTCAGAGAGATTTTGAACTTTAAAGAATTAAGGGCTTTTCTCAAAGACCACAACCTAATCAACCAGCAAAAAGAAAAACAAGAGCAAACACCATTTAAACGTTTCGAAATCGAAGGATTTGAAGTATTGGTGGGCAAATCTGCAAAGGCAAATGATGAAATGCTCAGGTATTTTGCATGGAAAGAAGACCTATGGCTTCACGCCAAAGATGTATCGGGCTCCCATGTGATCATAAAATACAAGTCTGGACTTAATATTCCAAAACCCGTATTAGAGCGAGCTGCCGAGCTTGCTGCATACTATTCTAAAAGTAAAAATGATTCTTTGGCATCAGTAATGTATACTCCAGTAAAATTTGTCCGAAAAGTAAAAGGCTCAGCTCCTGGAGCAGTGATGGTAGATAGAGAACAGGTCATCATGGTAACACCTTCAGGGCCTAGAGATTGATAAAATAATAATCAGCTTAAAAATTTTTAAAAGTAAAAAGTCAATTTTAATCAAAAGCAGCTTCATTTTTCAATCCATTTCAAGATAATTTAAAAAGTTGATATTTTTGAATTGATCTAACTCAAATGTAACTACTCAGGTTGTAAATTAGCTATATGATTTAGATTTTCTAAGATATTTCCCGAACGTTTGATCAGGGTATCCACGACGGATCTTATAACACAGAAGTTTTCAGCTCCATTGTTGGATTTGA
>NZ_JAKZGP010000070.1 GCF_022549775.1 Belliella filtrata
AAACACAAAAACTGGTTTAATTAAAAAAAAGAATTCCCTGGAAACAGGGTCATGGGAATCCTATGTCTATTTTCTAAAGCAAATTGATCAAACTACTTCAATTATTTAAAATCGGAATTGCTGTCAAATTAAGGTTACAGAAGATTTTATTTCTTTTTTTAACATTAATAAATGTTTTACAAGTTTTTGGTCAAGAAAATAAATATTTGTTCACAGGGGATTTATAACTATCAGGTAGGAATAAATTCCTCTCCGATGATTGGGTTAGTTAATGAAAGCTCTGAAACTTTAAAATCTATGCAGCTTGCATTAGTAAATATTTCAGATGACAGCAAAAATAGTGTTCAGATAGGTTTAGTAAACTTGGCTCATAGTCCCCATTCTGGCATCCGATTAGGCATTGTCAATAACATCATGTCTATAGAATCTGGATTGCAAATTGGCTTGGTAAATAATGCTAAATACAACCTTAAAGGAACGATTATAGGCTTATTTAATACTGGAGGCCAAAATACTGAGGGTTTTCATCTGGGCTTGGTGAATTTAACAGATAATTCATCTAAGGGTCTGCGTTTTGAGCTATTTAACCAGTCCAACAATCATGAAGGATTGATGATTGGATTGGTCAACAAAGCTGATAGTCTGAATGGTAAAGCTATCGGGTTGTTCAATTTGCTCAAACAAGATGCTTTTTTGACAATTTCAGTCAATTATCACTTTGACCAATGGGCAGAACTCCAATTCAAAAGTGGTATAGAACAGCTATATGGTATTATTTCCTATCATAAAGAGCTATACAATTTCCTGAATTCGAATGCCATTGGTTACGGCCTTGGAACCAGAATCCCATTCACCCCTGAGTTTTTAATAAGTTCTGAATTACTGTATCACAGCCAGATTAAGCCTTATTGGAAATTTGAGTCAGTCAATAACGATAAGTTTTACGCTTACATCAATTTTGTAATTCCTGTCACCAAAAAGCTAGAAATTGTTTTTGCGAAGAACATCCATTATTCCTAAAATAACCCATACTTCCAAGCAAAAGATGAAGAGTGGGCTTGGAGAGAAAAACCAACTATAATATGGCTAAGTGGTCATGTTGGAACAACAATCCGCCTTTAAGAATAGCATTTAAAAACTACAATAGTTACCCTACAAACCAACCACAATGAAAACCAAAAATGAATATTTGTTACTATTATTACTGAATTTTACCTGCTATTCCTGTGAGCTTTTTGAAAAAAATGAAAAATATGAACTATTGATCTTTGATGATTTTTCTGAACAGCAATTAAATTGGGAATCCATCAATGCTGATTACAATTATTTTCAGGAAGATTTCATGGCATTTAAATTTATAAAGACCAGTCTTCCAGAACCCTTACCTACCAATGAAACTGCATTAATGTTATCAAGCTTTAATGTATCTGATGATGTATTTATGGGTGCAAAAAGAAAGGTTGGGGGGTTGAAAAAAAATCAACATTATCACATTATTTACGAAATTACTTTTGCTTCGAATGAGCCCGAAGGACGTGTAGGAAGTGGAGGATCTCCTGCTGAATCAGTATGGATCAAAGCTGGAGCAACTAACTTTGAGCCTTTATCAATTTCTTCTGGTGAAGGGGTGAAAAATGATTTTATGATTTTGAACTTTGATAAAGGCAATCAATCTGTGGAAGGGGAAAATATGGAAATTATTAGTGATTTCAGAAATGGAACAAGAGATATACTCAACTATAGACTAGTTGATCATAAAAGTAAGCGGGGAACCAACGTAACTGCTAATGATAATGGAGAAGTCTGGTTGATTTTTGGAACAGAGTCAGGGTTTGAGTCAACTACAACCATTTTCTTCAAGGATGTCAAAATATTTTTCAAACCCATTTAATCAATGCTATAAAAAGCGTAATAGTCAGTTTTAATAAATTCTAGCAAAATAAATATCTACCATATCAAGATAATTATCAATTCTGATTTGCTTTCGCTGTTTGCTTATATTCACTAGGAGTCATTCCTGTGAATTTTTTAAACGCTATATTAAATGCCGTTTTGGAGCTAAACCCAGCCTCAAAGGCAATCCCAATCATGGACAAATGGTTGAGGTTTTCATCCAATATTAATTTTTTAGCCTCCTCTACCCTGAAGCCATTGACAAGATCAAAAAAGTTTTTGCCTAAGCTGCTATTAATAGCCTGGGAAATCAAATATGGTTGAATATGAAGTCTTTCCGCCAGGTCTTTTACAGACAGGCCTTCTTGCAAAAATATTTTATCCTCGTCCATTGCTTGGGCTATCTGAAAAGCAATTTTCTGAAGCTCATCTGAAACTTCTTTGCTCTTCTTCTCTTCCTGGAAAACGGTATCTTGTTCTAAGTCTTGAACCATTCTTAGTTGATAAATCTGAGGGTTCAATTTCCCTTTGATGGTCAAAAAATACATAAAAGCTGTACTGAGTATAGCGTTAAGAATCCCATGATAAGGAATGTACCAATCAAAAATCCCGAATATGATATGGAAGGAAAGATAATCAGTGAGCTCTAACAAGAATTTTCCATAGAAAATGAATTTAACCCATTTAACCCCTATTTGATGCAAATCTGAGAAGTTTTGCTCTGCTTTTCTTTGGTAATTTTTTATCGTCTTTGAAGTCAACCAAAAGTAAAAAACCATAGACAAAAGCAACCAGATCATGAAAATAATTTCGAAAGTCGAACCAAAAAACTGGTAGAAATTCACCCCAGTTTCCATTACAATAGGGATTTTAAATAATACCAGTCCTCTGATCCAAGCAATATCTATAAATATCAAAACCAAATGATACCATTCCTTTTTCCAATTTATCTGTTCATATAGACTCTTGATGTACAAATAGAGAAGACTAAATACAGCTAGTCGAGGACTGTAAACAATCCATGCTAAATCGGCAGTAACCCATTCTGCAATCCGGATAGCAATCAATAAATAGGCTTGAACAAGTAGGAAAAAAAACAAAATCCTGTTAGAGGCTCTATGCTTTAAAGGATAAAATAAGACGATTACTGCAAGAAAGAAACCTTGAATCGCACCTACGATACTGACTAGAACTTTAAAATTCGGAAACAGTGAAGAAAAGAGCTGGGCTAAATCCATAATTCGAACACTTACTTAATTGATAAGCAAGATACTCACTTCAAGTCTGATTTACTGCATTTTTTATCATGTTCAGCTTTCAGAAGCTGAACTTTTGAAAACTTGAACGAACCTACCTTTGACCCATCAAAAAATAGGCTTTATCAATTCGAAATCCTAAAAAATAGGCAACTAACTATAAAAACAAGAAAATCAACTAAACCAACTATTAATATGCAGTTTTCAGATTTACCATTCAAACAATTGATCTGTGTTTTATGCGCTTACCTCATGCTTACAGGTATCGTACTAGCACAGGAAGAAAAAGCGGTCCTTAGTGGATATGTAAGGGACTCCTCTACAGGTGAGGATTTGATCGGAGCAACCATTATGGTACCGGGTACAGGGATTGGGGTTATCAGTAATCATTACGGCTATTTTTCACTCAATTTAAACGAGTCCATTACTCAGGTACAAATTTCATTTATTGGCTATGAAACTAAACTGGTGCCTGTAAATATGAATCAGGATAGGAATGTGGTAGTCCAACTTGAGCCAGAAGGAATTGCCATGCAAACAGTAGTAGTTTCTGCTGAAACCAGCGAAGCTGATCGCTTTCAAGAAATAGGAATGAGTGTGGAGCGGATCTCAATTACACAGCTCCAGAAAATGCCCAAACTTTTTGGGGAAGTGGATCTAATCCGAAACATCACGCTGATGCCAGGCATTTCAACCATAGGTGAAGGGACATCTGGCTTCAATGTAAGGGGCGGTGGTGCAGATGAGAACCTCATCCTTTTAGATGAAGCCCCAGTATATAATGCAGCCCACGTTATGGGATTTTTTTCTGTCTTTAACCCAGATGCAATCAAAGATGCCAAAATCTATAAAGGTGGATTACCTGCTCAATATGGTGGAAGGCTATCCTCTGTTTTAGATGTCAGGCAATTGGATGGAAATAAAAATAAATTGGAAGTATATGGTGGAATAGGAAACCTCAGCAGTCGAGTAGCTCTAAGTGGGCCAATTCAAAAAGGTAAAACTTCTTTTCTATTAGCTGGAAGAAGATCTTATTTAGATCAATTTGCAAGGTTTTCCAACAATGAGGATACAAGGAACTCTGGAATATATTTCTATGATCTGAATGCCAAAATCAATCATGTCATTTCAGAAAAAGACAAGCTATACTTCTCCTATTATCTAGGTAAAGACCATATGAAACTGGCAGATATGTTCAAGACTCAATGGGGCAACAGCACGACAAGTTTCAGGTGGAACCACATTTTTAATCCGAGGTTATTTTCAAACCTAACAGTACTCAGTAGCAGGTATGACTATACAATTGGCGTTTATGATGGGGCTAATGCATTTGAATGGAAGTCGACTATTGGGAACCTAGCGTTAAAATATGACATGACATTCTTTTTATCTCCTAACACAACTTTAGATTTTGGATTACACGCTGCTCAACAAGGGTTTGAACCAGGAGTAGTAAATCCTACTGGTCCTGAATCAGGTATCAATCCAATGCAAATGCCTGAAGAAAAGGCTTTGGAATCAGCACTGTATATTTCAGTAGATCAAAAACTATCTGAGAAATTGAAAGTCCAAGCTGGATTGAGGATGGCTGATTTCAGAAGACTTGGAGGCACACAATATGTGTATGAGAATGGGATATTCGATAGAGAGGCAATCATCGATACGTTGAATTTTGGTAAATGGGGACAGATGGCCAGTTTCCTTAGGCTTGAGCCAAGATTAAATTTGAGCTATCAAATGGATAAGAATACCATACTAAAAGCGAGTTACCATCATACCAATCAATTTGTACAGTTGGTATCCAATACTTCTGCACCCTCTCCTATAGATATTTGGAAACCTGCAAACAATTATATACAACCATCTCAGGTTCATCAAATCGCTCTAGGAATGGTAAAATCTTCTGCATCGAAAAACTATGAATTTTTAGTGGAAGGTTTTTATAAAAACTACTCCCATATCAATGAATTCAAAAACGGTGCTCAGCTTACCTTTAACAGAACACTAGAAACGGAAATTCTGGAAGGGATCGGAAGAGCTTATGGTATTGAATTATCAGCAGAAAAAAAGCAAGGGAAATTAACTGGTAGAGTTTCCTACACCCTATCAAAATCCGAGAGGAAAGTGGAAGGAATCAATAGTGGAGATTGGTATAATGCAAATTTTGACAAACCTCATGATCTAAGTGCCTTTGCTGTTTTTGAATTAAACAAAAAATGGGATTTCTCCGCCAATTTCGTCTATGCCACGGGAAGGCCTCTTACGATGGTTGTAGGAAGATACGAGCATCAGGGAAGAACTTTCCCCATCATGGGGGATAGAAATGCACACAGAATTCCAGATTACCACAGGTTGGATATCTCAGCAAATCTCCATCCAGAGGGCAAAAGAGGCTCTTGGAGTTTTGGATTATACAATGCCTACGCACGAAGAAATCCTTACTCCATATTTTTCAGACCTAATGAAAACGGAAATGGTACCGAAGCTGTACGGTTATCCATCTTAGGTTCTGTAATGCCCAGTGTAACATATAACTTTAAATTCTAATTGAAATGAAAAAACATAACATCATCGTTTTAATCTCCCTATTGATCTTAACTGTGTCATGTGTGGATGTAATTGATATGCAAATCAATGATTACGAACCTTATGTAGTCATAGATGGAGAAATCCAGGATATTTCTGAGAATCAAGAAATCAAAATTTCAATCTCTCAACCATACCTTAAAGAAGGTGAAATTTGGGTTTCAGGAGCTGAAATTGAGTTGTTCGAGAATGGAAATTCGCTCGGTTTTTATAAAGAAGTTAAAGCAGGTACTTATATGATCACCTTAGTACCTACTTATGGAAATAAGTATCATATTGAAATCACATTACCTGAACTTACAAACTTTCTGGAGTTTTCATACCAAAAAATCATAAGTATTCCTGAATTGTTTAAAGAAGTTACTCCTATAGAGAGCATTGGATATGAATTCAGACAAGAAAAAGCAGGTGTAATGGAAGAAGGTTATTATGTGTTCATTGATACCTTTGATCCAGTTGGTTTGGGGGATTTCTACCAGTGGAAACTCGAAAAAAATGGAAAATTATTCAATCTTCCTTCTGAATTGACCCTGCTTTCCGATGAACTTGTTGATGGTAACCAACTTCATGACTTATTTTTCTTTGAAAGGTTTGATAAAGGCGATACAGTTACCGTTTATCAATCTTCATTAAGCAAGAATTATTATAAATTTCTTGAAGCCGTATATACCCTAGCAGTATCCCAAGGAGGCTTATTCGAAATCCCTGGATATAACCCTACTCCAAATCTAAAAGCAGAAATTCCTATAATAGGTTATTTTAATGCATCCTCATATAGTAAGGCTACTGTTATCATAGAGGAGTAAAGCCAATCATACGGTGAACCTACATCAATATCGAAAAGGGCCTTTTTTTTATAAAGGCGCCTTTTTGATATTTTTGTTGTTAGAGGATTTACTCATAAAAAGCAGTTCAAATCATTATCTAAAAAATCTAATTCACAAAAGGTATCATTTATTCGCCTTTTGACCCCCTTTCTTTCTTCTCTCCCCCTTCAATTAACTCAACTATGCTAGCTTTTTAAACTCACTAGGCGTCATCCCTGTGTGTTTTTTAAAGGCTGTATTAAAGGCTGTTTTGGAACTAAAACCTGATTCAAACCCAATTCCAATCATGGACAAGTGATTGTATTTATCATCCAAAATCATACTTTTTGCTTCCTCCACCCTGTAGCTATTCACTAACTCAAAGAAGTTTTTACCCAGAGCTAAGTTGATTGACTGGGAAACCATATACAACTGAACTCCAAGCTCATCTGCAACTTGTTTGATACTCAAACCTTCTTCTTTGTATAATTTTTGATCTTCCATAAGCCTGAGAACATTTTGAGCTATCAACTGATGATCTTCAGTCAATTCCTTTTCTGGTTTTTGCACAGATTCTACCAAACCCGAGTTAGCAAGTTCTTTAGGTTTTGTCTGAATCAATCTGAGCTGATAAATTCGAGGATTCAATTTCCCTTTGATGGTAATAAAATAAAGGAAACCTGTGTAAATGACTACATTAACAATTCCATTATAAGGTTTGTACCAATCTACAAACGTAAAGGCCACAAAAATCAATAGGTAATCCACCAAACCAATCAAATATCTACCAAAAAATATTTGTTTTGCCCACTTCACTCCTACAACATTCAAATCAGAGAAATTCTGCTCCGCCTTTTTTATGTATTTAATCAATTCCTTGTAGGTTAAAAAAAAGTAAAGCGCCATGGTACCAAACAACCAAATAATACTTAGGATTTCCAATGTGGAACCAAAAAACTGGTAGACATAGCCATCAGTTTCTAAAGCTTTTGAAACTTTAAAAAGGGCAATGGCTCGAATTCTTAAAATATCAATTATCCATAAAACAAGGTGATACCATTGCCTCTTCCAATTGATTTGAGTATAAAGACTTTTTACATAAAACAAAAGAAAAATATATACCAGAAGTCTAAGGCTATAAATAATCCAGCTAATATCTGAGGGCACCCACTCTACAATCCTTGAGGCGACCAATAAATAGGCTTGAACAAAAATAAATAGACTCAACAATCGATTAGATGTACTATGCTCTTGAGGGTAAAACAAAACCACAACAGCCAAAATAAAGCCTTGGATAGCTCCTAAAAAGCTGAACAAAACTTTAAAATTCTGTGCCATCCAATCTGTAAACTCAGTTAAGCTCATATATTAAGTGTTGAAAATCCAAAATTAGGTATGCCTACAATTATTCCAAATAAAATATGATTTACCAGACAATGTTTTAACCACCATTTAACCCAATATTTAAAAATCAATCTTTGATAAATTTTAATTTATCTATCATCTTCATGTATTTTCTTGCTTGAAATTATAGGCATCAAAAATTACTAGTCTTTAATAGGACGACTTTTCAAATCCGAACGTCCAATTGAATACCTCATGGTAGCTTTCCATCAAAAATCAAGATAGTTTATGCCTACATTTCGAAAATTTGCTTATTTCTTTTTATCCTTTACCTTGCCCCTTTGTTTAAATGGACAAACCTATTTTATTCAAAACATCAATGTTATTAATGTAGAATCAGGAAAAATCAATACTAATTATGATGTTATCATTGGGAATGGGAAAATTAAAAAAATCGGGCCAGAGCTACCCAAAAATGAATTTCCAATTGATAACATTATTGACGGCACAGACAAATTTTTGATTCCCGGACTATTTGATATGCATGCCCATTTAGGTCCTAACAGTTGGTTAAAAATGTATCTTCATTATGGAGTAACTGGAGTTCGAATCATGGCTGGAAGCGATTACCTTTTAAACCTTAAGGATAGTCTTTCCTTTGTAATCCAACCAAACCCGTCTTTGTATATTAGTTCCAGTCTTATTGATGGTACGCCCCCGCTTTGGGGAGATCAACATACAGGACCAATAATTGAAAACGACACTGAAATCAATCCTTTACTTGATAACTTTGTTAACAAGGGCTACAAAGAATTAAAAATCTATAATCGAATACCACCGGAAAAATACCTGCAAATCCTTGATTATGCGCAAAAGAATAACCTGAGGGTGAGCGGTCATATCCCTTACAACCTACCACAACAAAATTTCCCGGATCCGAGACACCATTCTATTGAACACCTGGATGGCTTTGTACAATTTGCCAAACAGAATGCCTTTAAATGGAATAGTCTAGGAGAGGAAGAAATACAAAGAACTTCCTTGTATAAGGACTTAACGATTGAAGACTTTGAAGAAGTAAGTAACAGAATCAAATCAAATGGAATTTGGATCTGCCCTACCCTAAGTTTATATGGAAATCTCGGAAATGAGCGTATCAAGGTGCAAGTCACCCAAAATAAATTCAAGGAAGAACTAATTGGCATCTTTGGGTTTTGGAGGACGCTAGAGCGCTTAAAAGAGGAGTTTCTCCTCAAATATACTATCCATTCCAATATTTTAACGGCATATTTCTTAGACTATTCAGATCGCATTCTCGCAGGAACTGATAGTCCGAACCCTTACAATCCTCCAGGACAGGCCCTTCACTTTGAATTAATACATCTATCAAAAGCAGGGTTTTCCAACGCTCAGATTTTAAAAATTGCCACCTTAAATGCTGCATATTATTTGAATCTTGAAAGTGAATTAGGCACAATTGAGGAAGGAAAAATTGCAGATATGGTACTTTTGAATCAAAATCCTTTAGAGGATATTCAGGCTACACAAAACATCTATCAGGTTTTCAAAAATGGGAAGCTAGTATATGATTAATCTTAACACAATATTTAATTCACCATAGCTTCAACATGATAAAAAGTCTTCTATGTGTTTCTTGGCAACTTAGTCCAATAAAAGAAAGTGATCAAAAAGCTTTATTTCGAGTACTTGATGAAAATAGAATTTATTTAAATAAATGGCTGCCTTTTGTATCAACCATCAAAACTGAAGAAGATCTCGATTCTTTCATTGATTTTGTGACCGAGGCGAAAGAAGTTAAATGTTCACCTGTTTTTTTAATCAAATCCAATGATAAAATCATAGGATTGATTGGGTTCAAAAACACCAATTTAGCGTTGAAGGAAACAGAAATTGGCTACTGGATCATAGAAAATATGCAAGGTTTAGGAATCATCACATCAGCTTTAATATAGCTTTTGAAATTTGCATTTCTTAAAATGGAAATGCACAGGGTAATCATCAAATGTGGGCATGAAAATTTCCCTAGCAGAAAAATCCCTGAAAAATTAGGATTCAAACTAAGTCAAATTGAATCCAAGGGTGAACAAATGGCAAACGGGGAATGGGTAGATCTTATCCATTATATCCTTAAAAGAGAAGAATATCAATAAATCAAAACACAGTTAAAATGAAAACAAGAATTCCTTTTTCAGAAAATGGCACCACCCCTTTTCAAAAATTAATTGGTCATAATCCAGAAGTGCTTTTTCAATGGAATGCTTTAGGGGATGTTTTTTATTCAAAATTATCCCTTGACCAAGGACTAATCGAACAAGTAAGAAGGGCACTTGCCTTTGAGAATGGTTGTGAATATTGCATGGCATTAGCAGGTAAGCCAGATTTTAATCCAGAAGATGAAAAAATAAAAATGGCAGTAGCTTTCGCAGAAATGTTTGCCATGGATCATAAATCCATTTTGGATACCCATTTCCAGCACTTAAAAAACTATTTTTCTGACATACAAATATCAGAATTATGCGCTTTCATCAGTTTTATTACTGCTAGCCATAAAATTGGTCATATTTTCAATCTTACCAGAGATTTTCAGACCAGTAATTCCTCAGACTAAATCCAATTATTAATGGAAAAACCTATGCATTATCCGCCATTTGAAAACTTTAAAAAGAGGGTATAAAACCAAATCTCTAAATCTATAATAGCAAAAAGCACTGATAAGAAACCAGTGCTTTTTTTTATTAAGATGGCTAAAGTGGTACCACTTTTTAAAAACGAACTTCAGAACTGAAAAATCCCCAGATATTTGAGCATCTGAAAATCAAAACTACTGCGGCATGAAGAAGGTGGCCAATAACCACAACTTATTCATTTTCATTGTCATTTCCCTACTAATCGGTTGGGCAGGAGTTGGTATAGATTCAATTTTACCTGCTCAGGAAGGTGATGAAAGTTTGGGAATGGCCATTTGGCTGGTTTTCCCCTTATTGACGGTCATTGTACTAAGGACATTTATGGGTGAGGGATGGAAAGATGCTGGCCTCCTTCCTAATTTTAAAGGAAATGGACAATGGTATTTCATCGCCTTAATTATTTATCCTCTAGTAACAGCAATCAGTCTAGGAATTGGCAAACTAACAGGTTGGATTGATTTCAGTGTATTTGAATTCCAACCCTTTGTGACTATTTTCTGGACTTTGCTGGGAATAAATATCATCAAAAATATATTCGAAGAATCTGTGTGGAGAGGCTATCTGACCGTAAAACTGGTCAAGCTAAAACTTTCTGATCTCCAACTTTACCTGATCATTGGTTTGGTATGGGGACTTTGGCATGCCCCCTATTACATGGTTTTTCTACCAGAGGGTGATATTCAAACTGTGCTTCCATTAGGATACATCCCATTTACCATCATTGCAGTGATAAGTATAATTGTTTGGACAGTGATGTTTACCGAAATCTACCGCATAACAAATTCCATTTGGCCAGTAATTTTAATGCATGCCGTGGAAGATGCCTTGATCAATCACCTGGTCATCGATGGACATATTCTTATTGAAAATGGATTTCAAATCTGGATCTCTCCTATCTGTGGGATTATTCCTAACCTGCTTTATTTACTGATTGGACTTTGGCTGAGAAGGAAGCGGATAAAAATATGCATTACCCATTTAAAGATAAACTAACCAAAAATAACCACAATTAATATGAAAAAACTAAACCAACTATTTGCTCTTTTCCTGCTCCTTATTTCAATTCCATCCTATTCACAAAGAAGGGTCTGGGAGCAGGGTACAGGAGCTGCTATTCATGCAAGCCCATTAATAGATAATGAGTACCTGTTTGTAGGAAATGCTCAGGGAATTTTCTTCAAACTTGATCAAAATACCGGTGAAGTTATCTGGAAATATAACAGCAAAGCCCCAATCTTTGCAGATGCAGCTGTTTGGAATGATCTTGTACTTTTTTCCAATGAAAAGGGAAATTTATTTGCTTTAAAAAAGGACTCTGGTAAACTAGAATGGGTAGTAAGTGGAAATCCTACTCAAGCCATTGACCTTTGGGATTATTACCGTGCTGGACCTGTGGCAGGAAAGGATAAAGTTTACTGGGGTACGGAAGATGGAGGTTTAGTAGCTCTTGAACCAAATACTGGTAAAATAATATGGAATTTCCCTACCAATGGAGCTATTCATATGAGTCCGGTTTTGGAAGGTAATATGGTTGTGGTGGGAAATTTTAAAGGGAAGGTCTTTGCCGTTGATGCTGACAATGGAAAGCAAATCTGGAGTTTTCAAGCAAATGGTTCTGAATATTTTCCTAATGCCGAATTCCATAAATCACCGACTGTAATCGATGGAAAAGTTTACTTAGGTTCTAGAGATACACAGCTCTATGTTTTGGATATAGAATCAGGGAAAAAAAATTATGAATACACTGAAGCAGGGGGAAGTTGGATTATTGCAAGTCCTTTAGTATTTCAAGAAAAGATGTTTTTTGGGAGCTCAGATACTTACAAGTTTTATGCATTGGACAGGAATACTGGAGAAGAGATTTGGAGCATCCGAACATATACTAGGTCCTATGCAACTCCACTTCCCTATCAAAATACTGTTTTGATGGCGGGATTTGACGGAAAAATAAGAGCCTATGAATTATCAACTGGAGAACAAATTTGGGAATTTCAGACATCTACAAGTAAAGACAACTTTAGCAAGTTATATACCCCAGAGGGTAAATTCAGAAATGACTTAACGATTCATTCAGCAGAAGAGGGTGAAAAATTACTAAACAACTTAGGGCCAATCGTGAGTACTCCGGTATTAAATCAAAATTTGCTCTTTTTCACAAGTTTGGATGGGAAAGTCTATGCAATCAAATTACCTTGACATACCCAAGAACTCTAGTCATGAAAATAAATTGGGGGTCAAAAATTTGGATTGAAAATTTCCGCCTATGCTGTATTACCTTTTTAATCATCATCCAAAGTCCTTGCTATGGTCAAAATTTGTTGGCGGATCATAAAAGTAGACAGGTAAATTTTCTCAGTGGTTACATCCAACAAAAGGAATTGAACTTGATGCCTAAGGTCCATTCAGGTTTTCAGTATGTATTAGAATATCAAGTCGATAGCGAAATGAAATACCTTCGCAGATTTCGTGCAAGATTCGGGGTTTCTCCTTTAACAACACCTTGGGAGACTAGCGGATTTTCGGCAAACCTAGAGATCCAAGCAAGCTATTTTCAATTTATTCAAATCCTTAACACACAGAATTGGAAGGTTTGGACTGGGCCATTTGGCAGACTAACGTACAATACCAGTTTTTATCCAAATTGGGATGAAAGCCATTTGTATTGGGCCAATCAGATGCAAACAGGGCTTGCTTCAAGATCAGTATATAAGCTTCAAGGTCAAACTAGGAGTTTATTTTGGGATTTTAATCTACCCGTATTGGGTTTATTGAGCCGACCAAACATTGAAAGGAATTACAAAATCAATGATTTTTCCTTTGGAGGTATAGTTCAGGTCATGCATTATCAGCCCCAGATCATAGGATTGATCAATAACTTCCAGGTGCATAGTAGGATTGGATTCATATTCCCAATAACTCAGAAGAAGCAAGCTCAAGTGGGGTATCATTTGGATCATATGCAGGTATTTACCAAGTACTCCAATCAGTTTATTCAATCTTCCCATCAGATGTTCTTCGGAATCAACTTATGAACATGAAATCGCTCATAGGAATAATACTTGTATTATTGCTTGGTTCCTGTCTTTCGGAAGAGCCCTTCAAAAAGCAATTTCAAACTTTTGTGCCTCAGGAATTGGACGATGGCTGGGAACTCAGTTCTCCTGAAGAACAATCAATGAATAGTCAATTATTGAAAAGAGCCTTCGAGCTAGTGTATAGAGAAGAAAGGTATGTAATGGCCAGAAGCCTTCTGGTATTTAGGAATGGAAAATTGATCGCTGAGGCCTATCCCAATGATCCAGATGATGCACATAAAATTGCCAATATTCAATCCTGTACCAAATCCATTACCTCAATATTGGTGGGAGTAGCTATGGAAAAAGGCATGGTAGAAAACCTTGATATCAGATTTTATGATTTGTTTCCTGAATTGTTTGATGATAAGCTAACAAAAAGGCATATACGCATAAAGGATGCCTTAAGCATGCAGACTGGATTAGAATTTGACAATGACAAACATACCCTTCAGCTTTATCAGAAAAAAAATAATTCAATTCAATGGATGTTGTCAAAAAGCCTCTTGTATCCTCCTGGAAGTTATATGAATTACAATGATGGGGCACCCCATATGGTCTCTAAAACTATAGAAACACTTACCATGCAACCAGCGGCATCCTTTGCTGAAAAATTCCTCTTTGAACCATTGGGTATTAAAGATTGGATGTGGGAGTCCTCCAGCGATGGGGTTACTTATGGAGCATTCAGCTTATTTCTTACACCAAGAGACTTGGGTAAAATCGGTCAATTGGTACTTCAAAATGGAATCTGGGGCAAACAACAAATCATTTCTTCTAAGTATATGGAGGAAGCCACCTCAATTCAAGCTATTTCTGGACATAAAAATCAACCTTATGGCTACTATTTTTGGTTATATCCTGAATGGAATGCATTTGCAGCCTTGGGACACGGTGGTCAGTTTCTGCTGATGGTGCCTGATAAAAATCTGGTTGTGGTATATACTGCTTGGCCTTATACACATCATCAACTTTGGGATCATGAAAGGGAATTGATGGAGTTGATTATCCAAAGTTGTACATAAGTTTCTTATATTTTCCCTAACCAGTAAAATTCTCAGCTAACTGTTTTCCAAGACTTATCCTCCATTTTTCTCCTGCATTCTGTCATGCCGAAGTTCCGATTTATAAAGCCGAACACCTTTAGCCAATCCCATAAGTGCGGATTCCTCAATTGGAACAGCCAACTGATGGCCCTCCCCTAGTTTTGCATCAAATGACAAAAACCATGAATACAAAAACTATCGTTTGGCTTTTTATTTCTGTGATGGGCATAGCGCAGGCTATAGCTGAAAGAAAAGGCTTAGAAGGAAACTTTTCATATGATAATGTAAAGTATTGGGGAAAGGTAAAGGATAACCAAGGGGAGCCCCTTCCATTTGCCAATGTGGTCTTGCTACATTCAGAAAGCAGGTTGATATTAGTAGGTGCTGTGACAGATTTTGATGGCAACTTTGAAATGGTTACTTCGACTGAGTTTAAAGAAGCCATTTTCAAAGTATCTGCCATTGGTTTTGACAGTTATGAGGAGGTAGTGAAGTCTTCACAAAAAAACTTGGGCACCATTTTGCTTAAGGAAGAAATCTCTACTTTAGAGGAGGTTACTGTAAAAGCTTCTAGGCCTGAGATCACAGTTTTCGAGGATAAAACCTTAGTGAATGTTGAAGGTTCTGCCATGGCAGAAGGAAGCAATGCCCTTCAAATAATCGGCAGGTCTCCAGGAGTTTTTATTGACAATGACAACCGTATCCAGCTCAATGGTAAAAGTGGTGTCTTGGTTATGATTGATGACAAACAGACCTATATGAGCCCAGGGGATTTAGCATCCTATCTTACTGGCATGCCCGCAGATAATATCAAAAGTATAGAGATCATCGCCAATCCATCAGCCAAGTTTGATGCCGAAGGCGCAGGAGGAGTTATTAATATTAGGCTAAAGAAAAATAACATGAACGGAACCCATGGAAGCATGCAAATTGGTGGGGGCTACAATGGATTACCAAATAGGCTTGTTAATACTTCACTCAACCACAAAAGTGGAAAATGGAGAAGCAGCTTGAATTTGAACTATTCTAATCAAGGCAATTTAAATACCATGCAAACGCAAAGAAACTTTGCAGGTTCAGAAAGTAGCTCCTCTTTGAATCAAGAGGCAAATACCAAAAGAACTCAAGAAAGCATGCTTGGAACAGCCTCTTTGGATTATGACATCAATGACAAACACAGTTTAGGAGGAAATCTGCAAGTCAACCATTTTAACCAACGGGACAAGATAGATGCTATGACAGATATCCAGATCAAAGGACAGCAAAACAATGATAACTTAAATACCAACAATGAAGGAAGTCAGCTAACTGACCGTGCTTTTGCCAACATCCACTATATTGGATTATTGGATACTCTGGGAACAAAATTGACAGCAGATTTAGACTATTCCATCATGGGCGCCAATAACCAAAATCAATTATCCAATGTATATACAACGGGGAAAGATGGCATCAGCAGCTCTAATATTTTGGACATGAACAATGAAATGTACTATTCTATTTTAACAACTAAAGTGGATTTTCTTCTTCCTCTACAAAATGGCTCTAGAATAGAAACAGGAATAAAAGGAAGCTGGGTAAAATCCCAAAATGACCTTACCATAGACAGAAAATTTGAAGATGAAAATGTAGAGCCTATCAGCTATCTCAACAACTTCAGATATGGTGAAAATGTATGGGCAGCATATGTCAACTATGGCGGAAGCCTAAGCAAAAAAGTAAATCTTCAGGCAGGTCTTAGGGCAGAACATACCTCACTTATAGGCAGGCAGTTGGTTACAGGGGAATTGAATTCCTCCAAATACTTGGATTGGTTTCCTTCAATATTTATTGGACAGAAAGTAAGCGATAATTATCAAATCAACTACAATATCAACAGGAGATTAACCCGTCCAAATTATAGATTCTTGAACCCAGCGGTATTTTTCTTGGATGAGCTCACACAAGAGCAAGGAAATCCAGAGCTGACTCCAATGTACGCTCATACCGCAGAAGTGTCCCAAGTATGGAAAAATGCTTATCAGTTTACCCTAGGCTACACTTATACCACAGACATTATTCAGGTTATTGCGCTTCAAGACGACCAGACAAGGGTAACCACACTTCAAATGAAAAACTTGGAAAATATGCATAATTTTTCTGCAAGAATGATTCTTCCAATTGAAATCACTCCTTGGTGGACAACAAACAACATGCTTCAAGCATTTTACAATTCATTCAATTCACAGATCGGAAACGATATGTTAGAGAACACCGCTTTTTCCATAATGGCTAGAACCCAACATAATATTACGTTGCCAGGTAATTTTAAACTGGAAATGATGGGAATGTACGTTGGACCACAGGTTCAAGGGGCCTTTAGATTTAAAGGTTTTGCTTACTTAGATGCAGGGATTTCCAAATCTTGGAGAAATGATCAATATAACTTATCAGTAACAGGTAGAGATATTTTCAGATCTCAACATTTTAGAGGAGAAATGCAGTTTGCCAATGTAGACACTAGATTTAGCCAATATTTCAGCTTGCAAGGGGTTCGATTGACATTCAGGTACAAATTTTCCAATGGTCAATCCTTCTCAGTAAGTCAAAGAAGCGGAAGTTCAGAAGAGAGAAGCAGATTGGATTAAGTCTCTTCACTATTTCTTAAACACTGAAAGTGTGTACCCTGTAGCAAAAGAATTTGGGTTCTCACAATTCAATAGAAGAAACACACCTATCACCTTGTAATTCATTTATTTATAAAAATCATGAGATTTCAATTTGAATCATCAGATATCATTCACAATAATCAAAAAGTTAAATCCATAAAATACATCATTGAAATAACTATAAATGGACCAGGAGAAGCCATGAAAAGTATTTGAACTGGAGAAAAGCATAATTCTATGGTTAAAAAGCACAGTTTGGTGGCAGCATTTACTGCACTCTTTATTACCGCTCCTCTCAAAATTAAAGAAACACACCTCAAAATGTTTCAGCGTGAATTCGGTAAAAAGGAAATTAGAAAATATATATGGCAATCTTTGCAAAAAACTTCAAATCAGATTACCTAATGCAGCATAATTAACATCTCACCGAATCCAAAACATGGTTCCGGTTATGTTGCCTTTTAAAGGATTTCATCTTGGTAAACTAACCTAAAAAACTTAAACGTCCCCCCTTTTGACATATTACTTATAAAATCAGTAGATTTCTATTTATTTGCTTTAATATTGCGAGAGAATGACTCCTATTCAAAACTTCAAAATTCAGCGATCCAATAGCACAACCAATGATTTCTTAAGCCTTGTGAAGCTATTGGATATAGATTTAGCCATTCGAGATGGTGCTGATCATTCATTTTATGCTCAGTATAACAAATTAGATAATATCAATCATATCGTAATTGCATATTCCGAACAAACTCCAGTAGGATGCGGTGCTTTTAAAGAATTTGATAAGGATAAGGTTGAAATCAAAAGAATGTATGTCCATGAGAACTATAGAAACTTGGGTATTGCTGGATTAATCCTTAATTCTTTGGAACAGTGGGCCAAAGAATTAGGATTTGTCTCAACAATATTGGAAACTGGTTTAATGCAGCCTGAAGCCATTAGACTCTATAAAAAATCAGGTTATCAGATTATACCCAATTATGGACAATACGTAGGAGTGGAAAACAGTGTTTGTTTTCAGAAAGTCTTGACAAAAGTTTGATAAAGGGAAAAGATTTAGATTGCAAAAAGCTGAGAATTACTTTTAGCGAAATTCATGGAAATCATAAAGTAATGACATTAAACAAAAGAAGGAGTTCAGGTTTACAAAACTGGACTATTGGCCTCACCCTATTGGCTAATTTCATCCTTTCAAAATGAAGAAAAAATGCGTAGACACGATTTAGATTGGCTAAGGGTAATTGTTTTCAGTATTCTAATCTTTTACCATGTTGGAATGTTCTTTGTCCCATGGGACTATCACCTCAAAAACAATATCATCTATCCGAATTTAAGATGGCCAATGCTTTTTGTGAACCAATGGAGATTGCCCATTCTTTTTGTAATTTCAGGAATGGGCACCTATTATGCATTATCCAAAAAAACTGGATTCTCCTTTATTAAAGAACGCTTATGGAGGCTTTTTATCCCTTTACTGGTTGGAATGTTAATTATTGTGCCTCCACAAGTATATTTTGAACGGCTAAGCACAATGGAGTTTTCAGGAACTTACTTTGAATTTTGGCCATCAAAAGCATTCATTGGAAGTTATCCGCAAGGAAATTTGTCTTGGCACCACCTTTGGTTCTTACCATATCTTTTAATCTTTTCGTTGGTTCTAGTGCCACTTTTCCTTTATTTAAGAGATTATAAAGAAAACCAATTTCTTAAATTAACAGAGCGTCTCGCTTCTTCCCAATTTGGGTTGTTTTGCTTGATATTTCCTTTATTTATCTTTAACTCCATTCTTGCCCCCAAATTTCCCTCTACGCACGCTTTGGTTGGAGATTGGTATAACCTTATAAATTACATGACCCTATTTTTTATTGGTTTTATATTGATTTCAGTGAAAGAGACCTTTTGGAATACGGTAATTACCAATCGTAAGATTTACTTACTTTGTGGAATTTTAGGATTTTGTGCTTTGTTGTCTATTTGGCTGTTTTTTGAGCGTTCTCTTTTAATATATTATTTAGAGTCTTTGGTAAGGGCATTCAATACATGGTCTTGGATTATGGCTATTTTTGGTTTTGCTGCTGCTAATTTAAATCAGAAAAATCCATTCTTGTCTTATGCCAACGAGGCAGTCTACCCTTTTTACATTTTGCACCAAACAGTTACAATCTCTTTGGGATATTTCTTGATGAATCTAGACTGGGGATTATTAACTAAATTCACCATAATGGTTATAGGAACTTTCGGGATTTCCTTTTTAATCTATGAATTCGGCATAAGAAGGTGGAAATTTGTCAGACCTCTTTTTGGGTTAAAATAATGGAAATATACTCAAAGCCAAAAGATGGGTTTTTAGATGTATCATCATTCAAATTTATTTAAACATTCAAAATAAGCGTTAAATGATTTTGAGGTACATGTTTGGATCAATAGATAATACTCAGTTAACAAATTGAAAATATTGAAAGCCTTGTTCCTACCGCTATCGGCTTGTAAGACTATTTCTAGGCACTTATTTCTTCTGAAAATATAGAGCACATCGAATCATTCAATGAACTATGTCTATTCTTTTTGTAAAGTTAATCTCAGGTAAAGTACGGCATATCCACGCATATTCGAATATTTCTAAAGTAAAAAAAGTTATACATCTATACAGAGGTATAACTTTTTTTGCTAGCTTAATTGTCAATTCCATGAAGGTATAAAAAATGAATGATCTCAGCCAAGAAAGACTTCATGAATAAAAATCTCTTAGACTTACAATCAATTTATCGGGTTTGGGATTTGATTATGGTAAGTATATCTGCAGAAAAATGAACTACAATAATAATGACCATTATCATCATCAAGAACAGAATTTTGGAATAAATTCTGTTAGCTTTAGCGGGTGAATTTTTTAAGTTCTTTTCCTTTTTGGAGTTTGATCCAATTATTTCTAAAACTTTAATCAGAATTAAACTAAAGGTTAAAGCCCCAAGCAAATACAAATAATACATATCTTTATTGTTATTTTAAATCTTACAAACTTGTTCTGTAGGCTAATTGGAGCTTGATCCAATCAGCCATCACATCCTTGGTATTTTCAGAAAACTTTAATTCACTCCAATCACCTTTAAAGCAAAGAGGCGATTTTTTGAAACTGTGGTTCTCATTTTCGGCAATATGGACTGAAAAGTTCTTAGGCAAACCTTGAGGGAATAATTGGTCAAGATGATCTAAACTCCAAGTAGGATTTACTAACCTGTCATTTTCTGCAAACAATAAAAGTAAAGGACGTTCAATTTTACCTATATAAGGTTGGGGATCAAACCTCTTAATCACCTTCAGTTGTTTCCATTCTTGCTGCAATGGCAGTATTGAAACAATGAAAAGGTCTCTATTTACACGTTTCTTAGCCTTTTTTAAGGCTACTTCAGGATCCATATCTTTATTGCAAATAAAACCACTTTGATAATCATTGACCAATTGATTTCTTACATCAAATGTTGGCCCAGCCATACTGATGCCTCCAGCAAAAACTTCTGGAAATTCAGCTAAGCATAATTGTACTATCCATCCACCTTGACTATGACCTACTACAAAAATTTGTTCTGGATCAATATCTGGATGATCTTTGATATGTAAGGCGGCATTTTTTCCATCAATTGCCCTTTGCAGAAAATCAGTGTTTTGCCATTTCCCACCAGACTCCCCTACCCCTCGTTTATCAAAAAAAAGAAATGCTACAGGTTCACTTTCCAAAGGAGATTTTAAAAAAAACTGAAGGAAATTCTTATAATCCGTAGCATACGAGCTACTTCCTCCTGATCCTACAAAAAATAGGATTACAGGAACCTTACCTGTACGATTATGAGGAAGCAGAAGTCTTCCTTTCAAAGTATGGCCTTCACTTTCAAAAGCTAAAGAAATTGTATCCATCTCTGAAGCCAATAGTGAAGAAAGGTTAAAGACCAATAAGCTTAATACCAACAATACCTTCTTTTTCATCTTTTTATTTCAAAAGTAGATTATAGATTCTTTAAGAGTGTTCAGGTTTAAAAAACTGAACCTATTTTATCCTATCAATCTTCAATCTCCCCTTGTGCAGAATTATCAATGTAAATATGTAAATGAGAACTATTACAAAGGGAATAGAAGTGAACCTATCATCTGGGAATAAATACCATGAACCCAATATTAACAAAGTCCTTGAAAGGGCATGAAACCAACCCACTCAATGTTGAATAATCCATGAAAAGGGTATCCACATTAAGCAAGTTAAAATTCCCACTGTTAAAGGAAGAGATGTATAATCAACCAAAAAAAAGGGAATGGCTATGGCAAAGATTATCATGGACTGTGCCATGGAAAACAAAAATAATTTATCAAAATCATTCCTAACACCCTTCTTTGAAATAAAATTCTCTCCAGTCCATTTTGCAATTAACATCCCAAGATAAACAATGCTGCCAGTTCCTAAAAAGAGTACCCAAACAGTAATCCCATCCGGTAAGTATATCCCAGAAACACCTATAATAAACCAAACCAAAAGGCCTGCTAAAGGAACTGCCAAAAACTTCCTTTGACTAAATTCTATTCTCTGTTCCTCTAAATTCAATATTTTGGGCTCTATATGAATTAAAGTGGGTAAATAGAAACTAGGTTCATGAAAGTACTAATTTTGTTTGATGAATAGTAAACAGATTTTCGAGATTGCTTTAGGCTTAGAAAAGCCATGGTTTATAAAAGAAATAATAATGACCAAGGCTGATGGTACGAATCAAGGTCAGATAGATATTTATATAGATTTCGAGAGAGGCTTCAAGTTTGCTGGAGGAAAGACTCATGATACTGTAGAAAGAAGCTGGCAACATCTTAATTTTTTTCAGCATAGATGTTTTTTACATGCTCG
>NZ_JAKZGP010000071.1 GCF_022549775.1 Belliella filtrata
TTTGCCGCCAGCTTCCTTCAGATTCCACTTCGCATTGGACACCCTTGCTCTTGGCTAGTGGTTGGCGATTACAAACCCCCACAGTGGACTTTCACCACCTAGTTAGTTACCATGCACGGCACACAATTAAAAAAGGCAATCATTACTGATTGCCTCTTTTTATAAAATTTGAAATCTGATTATTTCGATAACTTATCTACTTCAGATTTTGCTTTTTTTGCAAGCTTATCAACTTCCTGACTAGCCTCATCTACTTTTTTGCTGAGTCCATCGATGAAGCTATTTACTTTACCGTTTACATCATCAATGTAAGCGCTGCCTTTTTTTCCTAGTTTTTTCCTTGTGTTTACACCCTTATCTGGAGCTATCAAAATACCTACTTGTACACCGACTGCTGCACCTAATAGAGCGCCTAAAAGAAATTTTGTAGAACTCATGTCTTAAATTTTTTAAGTGAAAATAAAGTTTATTTAATAGACTTTTGAAAAACTAGATTCTTTCAAAAATCTATAATAAATCTAACGAAAACTATGCCACAATGTTCTTATATTAACAATTCTTTATTTTATATTGCTTTTTATTACAATTGTTCTTATTGGATTGATAGGATCATTGGAAAAAATGGTAATATGCTTATGATCTATCCCTTTTCTTCCTCTCGTATCAAAATTAAACTCCAAACTTGTACTTTCATTTACACCTATTTCATAATTTCCCAGATTGGCTTGAACACAATCACAGGTAGTCGTTAATTTTCTTATTTCTAAAGGTTCTCCACCAATGTTGGTGATTTGAATTGTTTTCTTCACATTTTGACCTGATCTAATTTCTTTCAAATCAATGTCAATTTCTTGTATTCCCAATCTAGGAACCTCAAGCTCCATACTTTTAGGGATTGGATCAAAGTATTCAAATAGATTAGCAATTAAACTCATCCTTACAGGCTCTGCCAAAGTATTGAAATGAAACAGTACTTGATCGTTTAAAAAACCAAAATCATTTCTTATAGACGCACTATATTCTAATACTATCAGCCCTCTAGAATCAGGAGCAATAGCTTCTGGAGAAAGATAAGTGGTAATAAAGTCATCTTCTATTTCCAACTCATGTCCTGTTAACTTCAGTGAATCTTTGCCGAAATTATAGACTTCTATCATCTTCGTCTTTGGCTCATTGGTATAGACATTACCCATATTAATCACAGGAAGTCGAAAGCCAATAGCGCCATATTTATGTGGATAGCCTGCGACAATATCTTCCGGCATGGTGACATTAACTCCTCTTAGGTACAAGGTATCTCCATATATGTCTTGGTTGGTTCGGACTATGATCATCTTTGTGAACGGACCACCTAGATAATCTGGATCATAACTTACTTTGATGCTACTGACTTTACTTTGAGGAATCGAATCTTTATCATATGAAGTAGCAGTACAACCACAGTCTGTAATCACATCTGTAATTACTATTGCAGAATCTGTTTGATTCAGACCAAGAAACTCAACTTCCACGAGACCATTCTCTTGAAGAATGGTACCCACATCAATAATCCTATTTTCCCAAAAGAGTAAATTTCTCTCAAAATCTTGAGCTGTAGAGACTTTTGCAAAGCCAAAGCAAACAAATAGGGCAAGTAACCTAAACACGGGGATTTTCATATAGACAAATAACGTCAAAAATCGAGCGAATTCTACTCATATTTAATTAATTTGCGCCAAAATTTTAAATTTAATGGCAAGAGTACTTACAGGAATCCAGAGTTCGGGAAGACCACACCTAGGAAATATCTTAGGTGCTATCATACCTGCTATTGCATTAACAAAGCAAGAGCAAAGTGAATCTTTTATTTTTATTGCAGACATGCACTCATTGACAACTATCAAGGATGGTGAATTGAGAAAAATGAACACAAGGGCTGTAGCTGCTGCATGGCTAGCATTTGGGTTAGATATTGAAAAAACAGTTTTTTACAGGCAATCTCAAATCCCTGAGGTGACAGAATTGACTTGGTACTTGAGTTGTTTCACTCCGTACCCTATGCTTGCAAATGCCCATAGCTTCAAGGACAAATCAAATAGATTGGCTGATGTAAATGCTGGACTATTCACTTACCCTGTGCTAATGGCTGCGGATATCTTAATGTACAGTGCGGATTTGGTTCCTGTAGGCAAAGATCAACTTCAGCATCTAGAGATTACCCGTGACATCGCTAGTACTTTCAATAGGCTACTAGAGGAAGACTTATTGACTATCCCAGAAGCAAGGATAAGTGAATCTGTAAAAATCATCCCAGGAACAGACGGTCAAAAGATGAGCAAATCTTATAACAATATCATTGATATTTTTCTCCCTGAAAAACAATTAAAGAAAAACATCAATACCATCATCACTGATAGCACACCATTGGAAGAACCGAAAGATCCAGACACATGCAATGTTTTTAAATTGTATAGCCTCATCGCAAATACTGAAGAAACACTTTCATTGAGGGAAAAATACTTGGCGGGCAACTTTGGATATGGTCATGCGAAGTCGGCCTTTCTTGAGTTGATTCTGGATAAATTCAGCAAAGAGAGAGCGGCTTTTGATCACTATATGTCAAATCCAGAAATACTTGATGCAAAACTTGCCGAAGGTGAAATCAAGGCAAAAGTTGAAGCTCAAAAAATCTTGACAGCTGTAAGAGAAAAATTAGGCTTTTAAAAAATGAAAAACCCATAGCTGAGTATTGATTTAGAATCTATCAGCTATGGGTTATATTTTATTTTCAACTCAATGTTACCTTGCTCTCCACAGATCTTTGAGTGAAACACCATTGATCTGCATTACAAATCTACATGGATTTGGAATCAAAACAATCCTTACATCCTGGTTTTCAAACTGGTCAGACTCTACTGGAACTCCTTGTGGCCCTTTTACCTCATAAGAAACTGTGCCATTTGCATCTGGAAGCATTGGCACGTAAGAATTAGCCAAATATGCTGAAGGAAGTAAAACATCATTATCAGATTTAAGCTTTTTGTAAATCTTATCTAACTCGGCTTCTAACTCATCACCATACTCCTCATTGAAATCATCTTCTAAATCATGAAGCTCTTCTTCGATATCATCATACTTTTCATCTGCATAGGTGATTTTACTCAATGCTATTCTCTTCTCTACAATCGCCGTCAGGTCTTGGTCAAGTTTGTTTAAATCCATCAATTCTTGTTGTTTTCTAATCTTAATACGAAGTTATTGAATAACACAAGGCTTTCCAATTTTGAAACTATTAAATATGAATATCTGCTTTGAATTTTGATATTCATAAAAAAAGCTTGCTACTTGATATCACACATTCTTGTATTCCACAATTGTGCTATTCAAAGAGCAAGCTATTACTAGGCAAAATTAAAGCTTAACTTTTAATGTAAACCTTAGCCCTTCACTTATTTTGTCTTCAATTTCTCCTCATGCATCTCTTTTATCTTTCTACGTAGTATTTTGCCTACATTGGTCTTTGGCAGTTCATCTGCAAAATATACCTCTTTAGGGACTTTGTAATTGGTAAGATTTTCTCTACAAAAGGCAATCAACTCTTCTGAGGTTACTGACTTGTCTTTTGGTACAATATAGGCGACTACTTTCTCGGTTGATTTTTCATCAGGCATGCCTATCACCCCCACTTCTAGCACTTTTTGATGTGATGCCAATACATTTTCAACTTCATTTGGATATACGTTAAAACCAGACACAAGAATCATTTCTTTCTTCCTGTCGACTATTTTCACAAATCCATCTTCATCTATCACTGCAATGTCTCCGGATTTGAACCATTCTCCTTCCATTACTTTTTCTGTTTCGTCTGGCCTGTTCCAATACCCCTTCATGATCTGAGGACCTTTGATGCATAGTTCTCCTTTTTCACCTACACCAAGCTCATTACCCTCGTCATCTATCACTTTGATGTCGGTCTGTGGGAGCGGAATTCCAATAGTCCCAATTCTTTCGGTTCCATCTATTGGGTTGCAAGTTGCAACTGGGGACGTTTCAGTAAGTCCGTATCCTTCTGCCAATGGTGTGCCTGTTACTTTCATCCATTTTTCCGCTGTCGCTTTCTGAACTGCCATGCCTCCACCAACAGCAATTTTTAACGATGAAAAATCCAAGCTTGCAAAAGCTTCTTGATTTAGCAATCCATTGAATAAGGTATTCACTCCAGTAAAAACTGTAAACTTGTGCTTCCCTAATTCTTTGATAAAACCAGGCATATCTCTTGGATTGGTAATCAGGACATTATGAGCACCTATTTTCATCATTGCAAGGCAATTTACAGTCAAAGCAAAGATGTGGTAAAGAGGTAGTGCGGTGATGACAATTTCTTCATTCTCTTTTAGCTTAGGCTTCATCCAAGCTGAAATCTGCTGCATATTGGCCACTATGTTCCCATGTGTCAATTCAGCTCCTTTGGAAACACCCGTGGTACCTCCAGTGTACTGTAAGTATGCTGTATCTTGTAGAGAAAGTGATTCTTTTTTGAATCCACTACCTTGAGCTGATGACATTACTTGTTTCCATTTGATTGCCTTTGGCAAATCATATGCTGGAACCATCTTTTTGATGTATTTCACAACTAGATTTACAATACACCCCTTAATTCCACCTAACATATCACCTAGCTCCGTTACAATTACATGCTTAGCTGGAATGTCTTTTCTTATTTTCTGAAGATTTGAAGCGAAATTTGCAAGTATCACAATGGCTTCGACTCCCGCATCAGTAAACTGATGCTTCATTTCATTAGCAGTATAAAGAGGATTGGTATTTACTACAATCATTCCAGCTCTCAACACACCGAACATGGCAACAGGATATTGCAAACAATTCGGCATTTGAATGGCCACCCTATCCCCTTTTTTCATTTTTAAATTATTCTGAAGATATGACGCAAATACTTTTGAGTATGCATCTACTTGATTGAAAGTAATGGTTTTGCCCATACATTCATAGGCTATTGCATCTCCATACTTTTTTACACTTTCATCAAAAAGATCGACTACAGATGAGTACGCTTGGACATCTATTTCTTTGTCTACTGCCGAGGGATAAAATTTGAACCATGGAAAGTCTTGCATGAATAATATCTATTTTGGGTTAACAATAGTTTAACGGTATTTAACATTGTTCTGTTTATCGTCTTATTCTTAAAAAAGAAATTAACGGTTATTTTTCATATTAAATCAGGAAGTAAAATACATGAATTAAGCTTGATTCCAAACTGTTAAAACACCATTCATAAGGTTAATAGGATGTTTAAATTTCAAGAAGAAATACTATCTGATTGAATTTATAATTTATTTCAACACTTTCCTTGCGATAAGTTCTTTCATAATTTCGTTTGTACCAGCATAGATACGCTGCACACGAGCATCTGCATATGCTCTAGCTACGGGGTATTCCCACATATAGCCATACCCACCGTGCAATTGAACACATTCATCTGCTACTTCACATTGTAGCTCTGTCATGGAGTATTTAGCTGCTGAAGCCATTGCTGAGTCCACTTTTTTATCGTTATGAAGCATCACCAATTGATCTAAATAAATCCTGGCCATTTCTAGCTTTGCTGACATTTCAGCTATCTTGAATCTTGTATTTTGAAAATCAGCAATAGTTTTTCCAAATGCTGGCCTTTGCTTGACATATTCTACAGTTGCATGAAATGTACCTTCAGCTAATGCTAATGCTGCTAAAGCAACTACAAGGCGTTCTTGGGCAAGTTCTGTCATCAAGTATTTAAATCCATCACCAATGTTGCCAAGAAGATTTGTTTTAGGAACCTTTACATCTTCAAAGAAAAGTTCACAAGTATCTTGAGCATGTAAGCCAACTTTTTCAAAAGGAACACCCTTCGAAAAACCTTCCATTTCCGAATCTACCAAAAACAGACTAATTCCTTTCGCTCCTAAAGTTGGGTCTGTCTTGGCAGCTACTACGACTAGATCACATAAATACCCATTGGTGATGAATGTTTTGGTTCCATTGAGAACATAATGATCTCCTTTGTCCATGGCAGTTGCTTTGATGTTTTGAAGGTCACTACCTGCCCCTGGCTCGGTCATGGCTACGGCAGACACCATCTCACCTGAAATCATCAGGGGAATGTATTTTTGCTTAGCTTCTTCGCTACCATAATGCAAAACATAAGGAAATACAATTTCCGAATGAAGCGGATAACCTATAGCTGGTCCAGAACATCCACTTAAACCAAGCTCTTCTATAAATAAAGCTGAATACCTAAAATCCTCCAAACCTAATCCTCCATATGATTCTGGTGCGCTCATACATAGAAACCCATTGTCACCCAATGCTTTCCAGGATGATTTAGAAACCATCTTCTGCTTTTCCCACTCTGAATTGAAAGGCTTGATCTCTTTATCAATAAAATCTCTTACTGATTGCTTGAACATTTCATGTTCTTGATTAAAAATAGTTCTTGGTATGCTCTGCATTCTTTATTGGGTTTATATCAATATAAATTGTTGATTCGTTAGAAAATTTTCTGTTTTCAATATACCAATATACGGTGTTTCTTCAAACTGAAGGACTAAAAGTCCATTTTTTAATCAAATCTTAATGTATAAAAACAAAGCTTTTTGAGGAATATGTTCTTTAGTAAATAGTCTGAAAATTGAGTAATCCTTGAAGGATTTAGATATTAAACCACAATTGAATTGTAAAGCTTAAAAAAAGAAAATATAAATACCACTTGCAAAGAATCTTGAATTAAAAAAGGGACCTTCTATGATCCCTTTTTTAATTCTTGAAGGCTTCAAACCTTAATCCCAAGATTTTCTAGGTAATTTTTGATCTCTTTGTGCTGTATTATACACCATTGCGGCCACGATGATTGCTGCTTGAGTCATATCACCTTGTTGCATTCTTTCGTAAAGATCCATGTTGGTATGATAACCTCTGCCATAATCTATTGGATCTTGAATAAATTGAAAGCCAGGAACACCAACAGCATCAAAGGCTACGTGATCCGTGGAACCAGTATTTCTTCTAGTGATAGTCTTGGCGCCCATCTCATGAAATGGCTCAAACCACTTTTCGAAAACAGGGATTAACTGGTCATTACCTTCTAAATAAATACCTCTGATTTTTCCTGATCCGTTATCGACATTATAGTAAGCAGAAATTTTATCCCACTCACCTTTTTTGTCTTTGGTCTGTCTATCGGCTACATATTTTTGCACATAGCCTCTTGATCCAAAAAGTCCTTGCTCCTCTTCACCCCAAAGCGCTATTCTAATTGTTCTGCGTGGCTGTACACCAATGGACTTCAGAATTCTAATTGCTTCCATCATCACAACTACGCCAGCAGCATTATCATTGGCTCCAGTTCCTGCATGCCAGCTATCAAGGTGCGCGCCAAGCATCACAAGCTCTGGCTTTAATGTCTTATCAGTACCTGGAATCTCTGCAAGTACATTGTACCCTTTATAATCATCATCTAGCCATTCAACTTCGATTTCGGCATCTATCGTTACTTTTTGGCCATTCTTGATCAATCTTTCAATTCTTCCAAAATGCTCTAAAGCAATCTCCATCTCTGGTATTGTTTTCTTTTTGTCTTTGCTAAATGATCCTGCTCTTGTATGGAAAACTGTACCAAAATTCCCTCTAGTACCTGTCAACCTCAAAGCAATACCCTCTTCCAAAAGAAAATCATTCACTTTGGCATCTAGTTCTCGTTGAAGTCTCATTCGCTCCATCTGCTGAGGTGAATATCTACCTCCTCCTTGACCACCAATAGTCACGGCTTTTCTTGCTTCCAAATCTTCCTCTGTCAACCTTCTAGCTTCTGCTTCAAATGCTGGAGAAGTTGACAAAGTTGTAGGTACAATTATCACTTTACCAGAAAGCTTTCCTTTATATTGATCGATATCTGATTCCTTTTGAATATCAACTAGCATAACTTCTGATGAAATCAAGCCATTTGTACCATCTGTCCATGCTTTTGGGTGGCCTATGATTGAAGCATAATAAGGATCCTTCATAGCTATATAAGACTTCTTCACATCCCAACCTCTACCAAATTCACCATATGAATCTATCTTTACATTCTCTAATCCCCATTCCTTGAACTTTTCAGCAGTCCATTCTCTAGACCTTCGAAGATTGGTGGAACCAGAAAGTCTTGGGCCCATAAGGTCTGTCAAATGAAATGATAATTCTTGAATTTGAGAATTTCTCATCCCTTCATTCTTGATTTTGTACATGATTTCTAAGTCAATTCCCTCTTGTGCATAAGTGAAATTTGACCATACAAATAAGGCAAAAAGCAATAATGTAAATTGGTTTCTGTAATGCATTTTTATTTTGTTTTAAAATTGATTTCTCAAACAGACTCCTGACTTCAAACATTTTTCTCCAAACATTAACAACTACTTTCAGGATGATTTTGAACCTAGATTTAAGTGTTAGATTTTCGGAGACTAATTCAAAACTCGAAGTGAGAAGATTTACTTTCAAAATTGAAGAAAAAAAATTACTTCAAATAACCGCTAATGTAAATCTTGGGCGCGTAAAAAATTGAAAAAAGTTGAGATCAATATAAACAAGATAAAAGGCAATCAAACCATCTCTTGATTGCCTTTTGTCAACTCTATTTTTGTAGCTTAAAGTTCCAAGGTCTTGGACCTACCTTTAGCATCTACCAGCTCCATTGTAAATCCTTCTGTGTTTAATTTTTGAAAATTATAAATCTTATGAAATCCAGCATTTTCGTTGATGAACTCTTTGTGAATAATCACTCCTTTAGCATTTTTGATTTTTACTGCTAAGCCAGAGATTTCAAGCCCTACTACAGACAACTTTACCTTGTTATCATCTAGAGCTTTATAAGAGGCCATCAAAGGCAGTGATATAGGGGCTGGATTAGCAATATTTACATCATACTTTGTCTTACCTACCACATTCTTTTTATCAAGGCTGGAAACTTCTACTTTGTAAGTCCCATCTGGCAAACTTGATAAGTTGAAAGGTACATTGGTATTCTCATCAAGAAAGTAAATTTGTTGATGAATTTTCTTTCCTTGAGGATTTGAAATCACTACTCTTACTTTCCCAAGAGATTCATCTAGTGATAGGGTAAAAGATTTACCTTTTACCTTAACATTACTTGCTGCATTTACATTTACAATTCCTTCGTTTGCCATACTTGCAATACTCATTGAAAGTACCATGGCTAGTGTCATTAAAGTTTTCATAATAGCTGTATTTTTGGTTTGTTGGATACATACCATTATCCAGCATTTGTACCAAAAAAAATCCTTGGCACTGAAACCCCCTTAATGTAATTCCCTGAATTTATACATCTTATGATTTGTTAACTAAAATTTAAAACCAGTTTTTAATAAAACTGTATCATTTTCATAACAATCATATGTTCACTTGTATGATTGTGATACACAAATGAGACAAATCTTAAAAAATCATGGTCATGCAAAGGTTGCATCAACTGGTGAAAATTAAGAAAACTTAATTTCATTTTTTTTTACAGTATCTCTGAACCAAAAAAAATAAGACAGGACTTGTACGGAAGTGTACAAATCCTGTCTAAAAATGAACGATCAAACGAGTATTCTTAAGAACCTACTAGCTTTGATTTCAACTGTTTCACCCTTTGGTTTATCGATAGGTCTTGAATATCGACATTCTCAGAAGTAGCTTTGAGAAATTCTAAAACAGCACCTTTGTGATCTGTAGACAATCCTTCTTTGATGGTCACATACCTCATCGTGGTCCAAAGTAAAGTTTTGAGTTCCTTTTGAGTATCATCAGTCATATAATACTCAACCAGCACTGTATTGTGATTGTACCATAGGATTCTACTCCTGATTCTTACCCATTCACCTACTTTGGCAGGACGCACATAAGAAATGTTGTGATTGTACACCACCCATGCGGCATTGTATTTTTTGATAAAATCTATCATTTCAACACCATAGAGCTTAGGAACTTGGTCTTCTCGCGCATTGAAAAAATAATCGAAATACTTTGCATTATTGAGGTGCTGAAGTGGGTCGCAATCTTGAAACCTTACAACTACCCTACTCTCTGTCTCTTTGGGATAATGCTTCTCTTGATTAAACTCGAACATCTTAAATCAGTTTATTCTATCAATTATAAATTCTACTCTTCTGTTTTTTTCCCTTCCCTCTTCTGTACCATTATCAGCCACTGGTCTAGTTCCACCCCAGCCTGCAATCCTTACCTTTTCGAACTCCACCCCTTTCAGCGTGAGGTACCCTCTGATTTTGGATGCCCGCTGCATGGATAATTCCTTGTTGAGTTGAGGATCTCCGGCATTATCGGTATGTCCTTCTAGCCGAACTGTCACATTTGGATTTGATTTCATGAAATCCACCAATTCATCAAGCTGACTAATAGATGGTGCATCAGCAAAATCAGCCGTACCTCTATTGAATTGAATATTTTCCAAAACCATCAATGCTCCTGATTTAACTGGTGTAAGGCTAATATCAATAAGGTTTTCATTCAAAACGTCAGGACTTAATGTCACAGGAATGTATCCCTGACTAGCTATTGTAAAGCTTACAAGTTGTTTATGATCCATCGCAGTTTCCAATGTCTCTGCGCTTTCTACCGAAACCTTCAAACCCTGTTTGTTGGTCATAGCTAAGCTGTAGCTAATTTCCTCAAAGGTTGAAGCATCTTTAACTAAAAACTGAACCTTTGACCTTTCTGAATTGAATGTAATTGTATCATTTGCTTCTGGTGATTCTATTATAACTACAGTATCAGCTATCTGAGTCACCTCTTCAACGACTTCTTCTTGAGTTTCACTCTCCTTGACAGTCAGCGGACTTTGAGTATAAAGTACCGTGGAGTCAGGCAGGTCTGTCGATTTAACTTTATCCTCTTCTTGAAGGATTTCGCCAATTGTTTTAACCTCTTCCTCTTCCTTATCTTCATTCACTTCATGAGCCACCAGCATAAGGTCACCAAATCCTTCAGAATTCTTAGTGCTTGTAAACACTGCATGTTCATTTTCTGAATCATAAACAAAATAACTCAATTCAGCGCCTTCAGAATTCACTTGAGATTGCGGAATTGGACTTGACCATTCGCCCCATCCATCTCCTTGCCTTTTTGCCATATATACATCTCTACCTCTACCTGAAGTATTTGAATTACTCGAAAAATAAATGATAGATAGGTCTGAAGAAATTGAAGGGGTCAACTCCTGACCGAAAGTATTCACATCTGACCCAAGGTTGACGGGTGAGCTCCAAACACCCTCACGGATTATCTCTGAAATATAAAGGTCTTCATTACCATAGGATCCATATGTATTAATAGCCATGATGATTACTTTATTATTTACACTTAATCTCCCACTGAAATGGCTACTTTGGTTCCGAAAATTACCCATAGAAAGCATTCTCACATAATTCCAATCTGACCCGAATCTAGCATATTGATGGATTCCTTGCTTCATCTGAACACCGTCTCCACTATGATATACATAGATTGTCAAAGCATCAGGAAAACCTACCACTACATCATTTCCAGTAGTGGAAAGAGACGGTATGTGTGTTGGAGCGAGCCAATCTCCACCTGCAGATTGTTTTGCCATCCAAATATCTCCCAGATCGGTGCTACCTCCCTTATTACTGGGATGAAAACCGACAGAATAAAACAATTCTCCATTAGGCGAAAAAACAGGATGTTGTTCATCATAAGGAGTGTTCAATGCTTTAAGTGGTACTACTTCTTGAGCTATGGAATGAATAGCAAAAGAAAAAGCAAGCAGAAATATCCCGCTTGCTCTTAGAAAATTATTCATACTGTTAATTTCAATCATGCTAAAAACATAACAATTATTGATCCAAAACTATCGCAAATACAAGCGGAGCTACAATTGTTGCATCAGATTCTATAATGTATTTAGGTGTTTCAATACCTAATTTACCCCAAGTGATTTTCTCATTTGGTACCGCACCTGAATATGATCCGTAAGAGGTAGTAGAGTCAGAGATTTGACAAAAGTAACCCCACAGAGGTACATTGTCTCTCTGAAGATCTTGGTGAAGCATAGGAACTACACAAATCGGGAAGTCTCCTGCGATTCCACCACCGATTTGGAAGAAACCAACGGTGCTGTCTTCCTTGGCATTATTTGTATACCAATCAGCCAAAAACATCATGTATTGAATTCCACCTTTGACAGTATGTACATCTTTGATATCTCCAGAGATCACATGTCCTGCATACATATTTCCTAATGTAGAATCTTCCCATCCAGGCACGATGATCGGAAGGTTTTTCTTAGCAGCTTCCAATAGCCAACTGTTTTTAGGATCTATCTGGAATGATTTATCAAGCTTCCCTGAAAGTAGAATTTTGTAGAAAAACTCATGAGGAAAATAAGCCTCACCAGCTTGGTCGGCTTTGACCCATTCTTCCAAAATCACATCCTCTATTCTACGCATTGCTTCCATTTCAGGGATACAAGTATCCGTAACCCTATTCATATGTCTTGCAAGCAACTCATTCTCTTCCTCTGGAGATAAATCTCTATAATTTGGAATCCTCTCATAATAATCATGAGCTACCAAGTTGAAAACATCTTCTTCCAAGTTAGCTCCTGTACAAGTGATAATTTGAACTTTATCTTGACGGATCATTTCCGCTAAAGATATACCAAGCTCTGCTGTAGACATTGCTCCAGCCAAAGTCACCATCATCTTGCCACCTTTATCAATATGAGTCTTATATCCTTCAGCTGCATCTATCAAAGCCGCTGCATTGAAATGTCTGTAATTATGCTTTAGAAATTCTGTGATTTTCATATGTTATTTTTATTTGCTTATCGATTGACAATCTTTTAGAATTATGAATTATAGAATTTTCATGTTTATTAAAAGGACTACAAAAGTATCAATTTCTTCAACATGAAAAAAGCCCGGAAATTCCGAGCTTTATAATAATAAGATATTTGAGTAGTAAATTATTTTGCCCCTTCAGTTTTGCTTGATGCATACTTGGCGTTAAGGCCAGCTGTTACTTTATCTGTGATATCCAGTGATTTTTTAGAATACCACACTGCACCACCTCTAGTGTATGAAAGAATCATTTCTAGATCATTTTCTTCAGCGTATTCCGTTAAAAATTCCTGAATCTTGTCGATCACATCACTGTAAAGCTGAGACTCATCACTTTGCAATTCTTGCATTAGATTATCTCTATAGGTAACCAAGTTTCTTTCTTTCTTCATCAAATCTTCTTGTTTTGCCCTTGCTTGATTTGGAGTCATGGTACCAGCAGATTGCTCAAAATTAGCTACTTCTTGTTCGAAACCTCTTGCTCTACTTCCCAATTCAGATTCAAACTTCTTGCCTTTTTCTGTAATTTGACCAGACTTGTCTTTAAACAAATCAAAATTTGCAATCACACTATCAGTCAAAATATAAGCAATTTTCAAATCGGTAATGCTTACTTCTTGTGACTCTTCGGTAGCTTCATTTGAAGCTGTGCTATTTGTAGACTTGTCACAAGAGGAAAATACAACAGCTGCAAATCCTAATACACCTAATACTTTTGATAATTTCTTCACGATGGTTCTAAATATTGATTATTGATTGGCGCAAATATAAACAAAGAATCTATTCTACAAATCATTAAAGATTCCGAGTTTGTTAATTTGGGTTAAAAGAACAAGTCTTGTGCTAGTCTATAAGTATTGGCATGAGCTTCTATAATATCCGCAATTCGAGGAGAGTATCCTCCTCCCATACAGCACATAATTGGAACCATATTTACCTTTGCAGCTTGAAGGACAATTTGATCCCGCATCTTACAGCCTGCTATACTCATCCCAAGCCTACCCAATTTATCACTTTTCAATACGTCTACCCCACATTGATAGATGATAAAATCTGGTTGGAAAGCATCTAGGATTGGATAAAAATGTTTTTCTAATATTTCTAGATACTCTTCATCAGAAGTACCGTCCGCAAGCCCTATGTCAAGATCTGATACTTCTTTGTGCAAAGGGTAGTTGGCTTGCCCATGCATGCTCATGGTGAAAGCTTTAGGTTCATTCTTTAGCATCTGTGCTGTTCCATTTCCTTGATGTACATCCAAATCAACCACTAGTACACGATCTGCATATTGATTGGCTATCAAATAATTGGCTGATACAGCTATATCATTGAGAAGACAAAAGCCTTCCCCCCTATCAGAAAAAGCATGATGAGTTCCCCCTGCGATATTCATACTTATACCATGGTCTATTGCAAACAAACATGCTTGTATAGAACCATTCATGATTTGAACCTCCCTTTGAACAAGGGCATGAGAAAGAGGAAATCCAGTTTTCCGAATCTCTGATTTGGAAAGTGAAAGGTTTTTCAATTTCTCATAGTACGCTACTTCATGTGAATAAATAATCCACTCTTCTCCAAAATCGTCAGGAACAAAAAAACTATCCTCTTTTACTGTTCCTTCATACAGCAACTGTTCTGGTAATAGCTCATATTTTTCCATTGGAAAGCGGTGACCTTCAGGAAGTGGGTGAGCATAATTGGGTGAAAATGCAATCTTCAGCATCGTAATGATACGCTTTAAGTGATTAAATTAAGCGTATGTAAAACTTAAATTAATCTTCAATGTCTTCTTCTTCCTCTTCTGACTGAAATGCATAAAATGTTTCATCCAACGCTATGGTATCTTCATTGAATTGTTTGACAAATTTTTCAATGAACTTCTCATCGATAAATTCTACGTGCAATGCCGCATCTAAACCAATACCATAATCATGATGGGTATCGATATCAATAAATTCCTGAACCTTTACAATCTCCTCTTCTTCTATGTCCATGATGATTTCGGTAATAAACCAACCTATTTCTTCATCTTCGCTACTCAAAGGTTTCAAATTGCCATTCTCATCTTCTTCATAGCGGATACCTTTGAAATTCGGGAATTTCTTTGCAGCCTCATGCTCTGCCAATTCATAGACTTCAGAAGAATGATGAAGTCTCAAGGTATAAAGTGCCGCATCATAAATCACTTCCTTTCCTTCATACATGCCTACAAATAGGAAATTGACAAATTCGTCTGAATTTTCTTCCTCTCCTTCTATAATTTTAAACGACTTTCCAGAAGCTTTCAATTCCTCTTTTAGTGCTTCAACATTTTCTGGATCAAATCCCTCATTTTGGTTTTTCATGCTTAAAAATTTTTAGGTTTACGTGGACAACTTAATACGGAACGCGTTAATATAAAAGCATAATTTTCAATGCTTCGATAAATTTTGTTTCAAAGATTTAATATACAACACTTTATCTAAAAAAAAATGTTTGTGCCCAATAAAAATTCAGACCGTGTAAAAGCGCTTTTAAATATGGGTGAAGGGGAAATTTTGGATTTCAAACTTACGATAAATGATAGTTTTAAAATTGCTAAAACATTAGTAGCATTTGCAAATACTGTTGGTGGAACTATTGCGATTGGTATCAATGATCAAAAAAAGGTGATTGGAATTGATCCTTCCGAAGAGTTGTTTATGATTGAGCAAGCCGCAAATATTCATTGTCAGCCAGCCATTGAATTCGACAGTGAGGTATTTGAAATCAACTATATCAAAGATGAGAAAATTGACCCAGAAGTATATATCCTGCTTATTTATATCAAAAAATCAAATTTTCAACATCGCGTTAAAGACAAGGATGGAAAGCTTCTACTTTACCACAGAGTAAATGATAGAAGCCTTCCAGTCAATTCTCAAAAATGAATAATGGCTTGCTATTTTTATTGAAAAGGTGTTTTTTTGACGTTATTACAAAAAGTAATTCACCCTATTTTACGTTAGGAATACCACCAAGAGAAACACCCAATAAGGAGTTGATCAGGCCAAGAATCAATCCAAACAAAACCGCCCACCAAAAGCCATCAACAGTGAAACCTGGAACTATTTCGGCGCATAATAAGATTAATAAAGCATTGATGACAATCAAAAACAATCCCAAGGTAACTATAGTGATCGGGATAGTTAAGAAAATCAAAATGGGTTTGACAGTGATATTAAGTAATGCGATAAGTGCAGCAATAACTACTCCTGTCAAAAAATCCTCTACACTAACACCAGGTAATAAATAGCTTGTTATCAAAACAGCTAATCCTCCTAAAATCAATTGGACTATAATGCCCCATGCTTCTTTTGCTTTGCTCATGATCTATTTTTTGAAGTGAAAATTATAAATATTGAAATGTAGACTCAAACCTCACTTTATTTATCAGAAATCGTTCCTGAATGTAGTAAAATTTGATGTTAAATGCATAATAATTCAAAATTTTACGCAAGCTCGCCTATATTTCAGGATATAGGTTTTATCTTTGTGTCTCAACATCAACATAATTCAGTAGTGATATTAATTATTTTCTTCCTGTTGCATTGGTACTTCTCTTTGTTTTGCCAAAGCTTCTTTCTGCATAGATACGCAGCTCATCAAATGTTCTACATGTCAAAATTCTGGGAAAGATTTTTCTATATCTTTACATGGGTTACTCAAGGCAGTAGTTACTTGTCACCAAGAGCTTATGCGATCCTTCATAGAATGCATCATGCCTATAGTGATACACCAAAAGACCCACACAGTCCACACCATACCGAAAATCTATTCACGATGATGTGGAAGACTAAAAACATTTACAATGATTACTTTAGCTTTAGGCTAAAGCCTGAGGAAAGATTTTCCAAAGATGTTCCAGATTGGAATAAATTTGACAAAGTAGCTGATTCCATGATGGCTAGAGTGAGTTGGGGGATATTCTATGCTTTGATTTATATCCTTTGTATTTCAGTATTTGAATTGCCTGGGACTCATTGGTGGATGTATTTCTTGCTACCTATTCACTTTTTGATGGGACCAGTACATGGTGCTATTGTGAATTGGAGCGGGCATAAATATGGCTATGCAAACTTTGACAATAATGATAAATCAAAAAACAGTTTGTTGTTAGATGTCTTGATGCTGGGTGAGTTATTTCAAAACAACCATCACAAACTTCCGAACAGACCAAATTTTGCTGTGAAGTGGTATGAGTTTGACCCTACTTACCCAGTAGTGAAACTTCTACATGCTACAGGTATTATAAAGCTGAGAACTGCTTAAAATATTAATATTTAATAATCTCAAAATTTAACTCTCTAACCTTAGAGAGTTTTTTTTAGTTAAAATAACTATGTTTTTATTTTTTTAACTAATGTATATTCACTAATTTTATAGATACCAATAGAAAAGATTCGTTCCCAAAATTTGGAATTAAAAAACTAACTCAATAATTTGAGGGATCATTTAAAACTTAACACTATTATGAGAAATTTAACAAGAGCTGAAGAGCAAGTGATGCAAATCCTTTGGCAAGTAGAAAAAGGATTCGTAAAAGATCTTCTAGAGAAAATGGAAGAGCCAAAGCCAGCTTACAACACCGTTTCAACAATCATTAGAATTCTTGAAAGAAAAGGTTTTGTAAAGCACAAGGCTTATGGGAAGTCGCATGAATACTACCCGATAGTTACAAAAGATGAGTATAGAAGCCATTCTATTAAGAATTTGCTTTCAGGTTACTTCAACGGTTCTTTTACCAAATTGGCTTCATTCTTCGCAAAAGATGAAAACCTTGATGTAAAAGAGATTGAAAAAATCATGAGTGAGGTCAAAGGTGAAGTAAAATAAAATGATCTCACATGGCTGCTCTCGTTGATTATATTTGGCAGAGTACTTTCTGCTTGTTTTTCTTCTTTGGAATATATTGGGTATTCCTAAGGAATGAAAAGGCTTTTAATCTTACTAGAATTTATATTTTGGTAACTCCTATTTTAGCCTTACTCTTTCCGTTAGTAGAAATTCCAGTGGGATTTGAAAAGCCTGATATATCAATAGAGCACTCTCAACTTTTTCGGGCACTATCAGTAGATCAAGTGCCCGATGAAGTTGTTGGAACATTTGGTCTTCCAGAAGTTACGGTACAGAGCACCAAGCTCCCCGTTTTACTTGAAATCAAAGATTACCTGCTTATAATTTATCTGTCTGTAGTTTTATTACTTACACTTAATTTACTTTGGCAGTTGATGCAAATGAGGTTGATGCAAGAACGAGGCTGGTATCAAACAACTTATAAACTTCGAGATAACTATTTTTTGATTCCAACATATGGTTTAGCTCCTATTTTCTCCTATTTCAATAAGCTTTTTTGGGATGAAACTGAGGATCTAACAGTAGAAGAAACAGATCAAATCCTCAAACACGAATTAGAACACATCAAACAAAAGCATACTTGGGATATCTTATTTTATCAGGTATTAGGAATTTTGTTTTGGTTCAATCCAGCAATTCACCTCATGAAATCAGGTTTAGTAGATGTTCATGAATATTTGGCCGATGAAAATGTACTCAAACAGACCAGCAACAAATCGACATATCCAAAGTTAATCGCAAAGATTGCATTTAAGGGAATGGATCTTCCTATTGGTAATTATTTTATTAGATCGACAACCCTTAAAAGAATCCTCATGATTAAGAAAAACTCAAAACCAAACTGGTTTAAGCTTACAATGATACTTCCCTTGACTATGATGCTCATGGGATTAATTTCAATGAAGACTAAATCTGGTATGACCATATTTATGCATGGTGATACGGAAAAAGTAGAAAACATCAAACAACAGTTGGTATCCTCACAAGATTCAATTGATGTCTCCATCAAAGTAAAACGCGTAGCAAATCCAAAACATTATGAACTTATTGGTCCAAGAGAAGGAGACCGATTGACTGCCCAACTTGGTGAATTAGTTTATGAATTCTCCAATATTTCATCTGATGAAGAATATTTAAAAGTAAGAAGCCTTATAAAAGAGCTTAAGAAAAACTCAAAAATGTCAAAATCTTACGGTGATGTTCCATTTTCAAGTCAGGCTAATCTAGCTCCACGTCCAGAAGACTCAAATAAATGGCACAATTACCTTTTAGACAAAATAAATGATGAAATCTCTGTAAAGGATAGAGAGTTAGGCCTCGGGTCCAACTTCAAGATAGAGTTTATTGTAGATCAGCATGGAAAAATCACTAACCCAGTAGTAATGGAGAGTTACGGAGCTGGTGTAGATGAAAAAGTCTTAGATGCAATAACTTCTGCAGATGCGCCAAAGTGGTTGCCTGGAGAGATCAATGGAAAGCCGAGAGCTATGGTACATAGCTCATCTGTAAAATTGTATTTCTCTGAAGGAGCCAGCAAAAACGCTGAGTCTTTGGGTTTTTTCCAACCAAACCTTTCTGATTATCCATTGAATAAATATAAAGGAGATGAAGTATTCGATGTGGTCGAAGCTCCTCCAGTACCAAAGGATGGCTATGAAGGTTGGAATGAATTCTTACGAGCAAATTTACAATATCCTCAGGAAGCTAAGGAGTCTGGAGATGAAGGCACTGTTTACGTAGCTTTTGTGGTTTCTAAGGAAGGCAAGTTAGATCATTTTGAAGTTATTAGAGGCATTTCTCCAAGTTTAGATAAAGAGGCATTGAGAGTATTAGCTGAAGCACCTGATTGGACACCTGGATCACAAAGGGGAGCACAAGTAAACGTAAGGATGAGGCTTCCTATTAGATTTAAAAATAGTATTGATACAGATACGCAAGGGGGCATTACAACAAGTGATCAAGTTGACAAAGTAGCAAGCCCAGTAGGTGGACTTTCAAGTTGGCAAACTTACATCAATGAAAACTTAAAATATCCCCTTCAAGCTCAACAACTCAAGGTAGAAGGTACAGTGTATATAGCTGCTACTGTAGATTCAAATGGTAAAATAAAGAATCCTGAATTATTGAGAGGGATAGGAGATCATTGCGACAACGAAGCGCTTAGGCTCGTAGTTTCTTCCCCTAACTGGGTGCCAGCTGAAAAGGATGGACAAAAAATAGAAAGTACTATAAGAATTCCTGTAAAGTTTGATTTAGATAAGTACATAACTTCAACTTCAGCCATACCTACTGAAAGTTTTCGAACTTATATATTGAAGAACTTGTAATACCCTTCAATTGCTCGTCAAAATAATGACATGGGCACAGTGATTACAAAGCTGGTATTGGATGAAAATGGAAATATTACTGGTTCTTCCATTTCTCAAGGAGTATCTGAAGAGTTGAATGATGAAGTACTGCGGGTAATAGCCAGTGCACCTGCATGGGAAATCCAAAAACCAATGAAAAAACAAGAGGTTTTAATCCCTGTCTCATTCAGGATTCATGACAAGACAAAAAATCAAAAACTTAATAGCAAGGTTCTACCTAATGAAATCAAAGTGATTGCTTATAACCGAGAAGCTGATCCAATAAAAAAATTAAGCTATTAATCGAGGAAGATAGGGATTACTTCCCTATCTGTCCTCTCACACCACCGTACGTTCCGTTCGGTATACGGCGGTTCTTTAAGTTTTGATTTTAACCTTTTGGTAGTAGTCGGACAAGAATACATACCCTGCCTGCCTAAGTCTATGTAAGGTAATTGTAGTAGCAAGAATAAAACTATTGGC
>NZ_JAKZGP010000072.1 GCF_022549775.1 Belliella filtrata
AAATCTTATTAAGGATGTGTGGTAACACCTAAATAAGTGAAAAAAAACGAGCCAAAAAAGCCTGAATACAATTAATTCAGCCACTTTTTTGGCTTTTTTAATTATTCACTTGCGGATTTAAGGTATTAACTATTTTTTTTTGTAAAAAAAACACATCAGCATCTTTCTTCTTGCATAATTCCGAACCCATATTTAGTGTTGCCACGGCACTACATGCTACTCCATATCTTACAGCATTGTACAATGATTAATTTTTCGAAAGCTTTAAAACAACTCCAACAATCAAACTGTCTCCTATACTTGCACTTGCTGAAAAACACATTTAGTTTGAAATTTTAGTTCATAAATCTTTATCGAAACATAAGGTCACTGTGAACAAGTAAATGAGTAAAGAAATAAAAAAGGCAGCACCGATGGCTGACTTTTTCTTAAAAGGGTTAACCTACTTTAATTTCCTTTTTTTCTTTTACTACTGATGCTTCTTTTTTAGGAAGCATAAGTTTGAGAATACCATCTTCATATTTGGCATCTATTTTATCAGGGATAGAATTTTCAGGAAGCTGAACGGATCTGATGAAGCTCTCGTAAGAAAATTCTTTTCTTGTAAAATGCTTTTTCTCTTCGTTCTTTTCTTCCTGTTTTTCAGCACTGATAGTTAATATGCCATTTTCAGCGGTGATTTTAAAATCACTTTTTTTGAAGCCGGGCACAGCAAAATCAATAGCAAAATCGTTTTTGCCTTCTTTCACGTTCAATGCCGGAAGTGATTGATTAAAATCTCTTTCAAACCAATTGTTGGTGAGAAAATTGTCGTTTTCGAAAAAATTCGATAATAATGATGGAAATAAGTTTCCATTTCTGTTTGTTTTTACGAGTTTCATAATTTTGATTTTAAAATTCAATTGTTAGGAAAATTTTGTTTTATTTGGTTAAATGAAAGTATGATCTGCAACAACTTCGCTCACGGTTAAACCCCAATGCGGTATCCTTCCCCCAAGCGTATAGTACATTTGTTTGAAGCCTATTTTTAAGGCATAGGGTGTAACGCCCATTTCTAAATGGCTTTCTTTGCCGCCCCACCATTCGTTGGTGCGCATATAAAATCCTTTAATGCCACCGATGTCGCCCATGCAAAGCAGTTCAAATTCCATGGGCTTAATGTCTTCTTTGATGATGCCAAGTTCTTTTCCCAAGGTGTTGGCGAGAACTTCTGCTTCCATGTGGCCTAATGAACCAATTTTGGGGACTGTAATAGAAGCTGCATCTCCCATGGCAAAAATATTTTTATAATCCGGGTTGCGCATGTACAGGTCTGTTATCACAAATCCCATTTCATCTGTAAAAGGCAATTCTTTCAAAAAAGAGTGAGCCTGCCAATCGGGGAAAAGGATCGCAATTTCTGCTTCCTGTGAAGTGCCGTCTGTAAATTCAACACCTCCTTTGTGCACCTTTTTAATCCCCTTCGTGTTTGCCTGATAGTTGTAACCCATTTTACCCATCAGGGGTAACAGTTGATTTAAAATGGTTTCTCCGGCATCTTCCGCAATTACTTTAGCTGGCGTGGAAAGAAAAATAGTAGAGGCTTTTCCTTTATGATTTTTCTCTAACCAATGTGTCAATGAAAAGGCCATTTCTACGGGCGGTCCTTCGCAAGCGGTCAATGCTACGGGCATATTTTCAGGCAGTTTATCGCTTTTCCCTTGATGAAAAATATCAGAAGTGATTGCTATCGGGCCACCTTTGTATTCCTTGTGCAGATAATTGCGCAAGCGGTTTCCAAGAAACACATCGGTTACGCTGTGCCCATGTTCGTTAAACCCATCTATTTTGTCATAAGCCAAACGATTTCCCAATGCAACTACCACATAATCGTACTTGATTTTTCGCACAGGATGCCCCGGTCGTTCATTGGGTTGATAAAAAACCGTATTTGTTTCAGGATCAATAGTGGTGACTTCCGCCTGAATAAAGGTGCTGCCATCATGCTCCAAAAAAGTCATGAACTTAAACTGTAAATCAATGGCCGGATTGATGTTGGCCAGCACTTGCAAAGGAATGTTCGGAACAAAAGTGAGCAGGGATTTACGGTCAATAATGGTTATGTCCGCTTTGTCTTTTACAACAGCATGAATGTATCTTGCTGTGGTAAGCCCTGCAAAATTGCATCCGAGAATAATGATGTGTGGCTTCTTCATGATTTAAGTTTCAAGTATTTTTTTCTTTTCCTGATATTCTTCTTTGTTGATTTGCCCTGAAGCAAAACGCTTTTTTAGAATGTCTAGCGGTGTATCTTTTTTTGTTCGCTGTCCTGGAATATTGTAAGGAGTGGCGAAAATCCAAAAGAGTAAAATGATCCAAATGAACCACCAAATAAGATGCATTCCCCAAAAATGATAAGTGTCGTAAAACATAGTTTTAATTTTTTAAGTGTGAACGTAAGAACCAAGCCATTTTTTCGTGCGTTTCCATAAGCCCGGTTACAAAATCACTTGTGCCTAAATCGTAAAAATCATTTGCAAATGATTTGATGTGTTCACGCAAAACAATAATGATGCTTTCATGGTCTTCTAAAAGTTCTTTAATAAATCCCTGACTATCGTTCTTCTCTCTCGTTGCTTCTGTGAGATGAGTTAAACTTAGATATGATTTTAGAGTGGCAGGGGCATAATGCCCAATAGAACGGATGCGTTCTGCAACGCTGTCTATAATTTCATCCAATTGCCCGAATTGAGTTTCAAAAAATTTATGCTTATCATAAAAATCTGCACCTTCAATATTCCAGTGGGCATTTTTTGTTTTGATATAAAGCACCGTTTCATCGGCTAAAATTTTAGCTAATTCTGTAGCAACTGCCTGTCGATTGGTGTCGGTTATTCCTATTTCTGTTTTCATAATTTATTTTTTTTGATGTTTAACTTCTTCCAATGACAGCTTTTTTGTGCAGAAGAACCAGTCATGGCAGGTGACACCTTCTTCTTTAGCTTCCATTCTGTCCTTAGCCACCCCACAAGATCCGGCAGTTGGCACAATTACGTCATCACCCGGTTGCCAGTCGGCTGGTGTGGCGATGTTAAAGGTATCGGCAGTTTGCATGGCAATCAGTGCTCTTTTCAATTCATCAAAATTTCTACCCATAGACAATGGGTAATAGATTATGGCACGAATCACTCCTTTAGGGTCAATGAAGAATACCGCTCTTACCGCTTTTGTAGAACTTTCACCGGGTTGAATCATGCCGTATTTTTTAGCGACTTCCATGGTGATATCTTCTATCAATGGAAATGTGACATCAATATTCTTCATGCCCTTAAATTCAATTTTTTCTTTAATGATCCGCAACCAGGCAATGTGACTGTAAAGGCCGTCAATAGACAAGCCAACCAGTTGACAGTTGAGTGCATTGAACTCAGGCTCTCGCTTGGCAAACGTCATAAACTCTGAGGTGCAAACCGGGGTGAAGTCAGCAGGATGGCTAAAGAGAATGACCCACTTTCCTTTATAGTCAGAGGGAAAGTTAATGTCTCCCTGTGTAGTAACGGCTTTAAATTCAGGAGCTTTATCTCCAATTCGAGGCATTGGAGTAATTCCGGCTGTAGTGTCTGTATTTTTAATTTCTGTTGAGTCCATTTTTTTTTAAGTTTTTAGTTGTTATTTGTTGAGGTCTTCTGCATTTATGGCTACTATCACCTCATTTCTTCTTCCTAAAAGTTGGTAGGGTGGATTATATCCCAGAAAGCGAAAATTGCCGTAGTAGGAAATTCCTTTTTCCCGCAAAAGCTTTTCAAGCCTGGCTTTTTGTTCACTAATCCGTTTCGTTGATGCAAAGCCACCAAATTGTAGGGAAGCCACATATTCCGGCTCGGATCTTTGAATTATTACTTCTGAATTACTCGGATTAGGTAAATCTTCTTTCTTTAACTCAGCAGGCATTACAAATGCCATAGTAGAAATAGAGTCGCCAATATCCATGTGGACAGGCGAAGTCATGGCTATTTGTTTTTTCTCACTGTTGCCCCCAAAAATGTATTTGGCCAATTTACCAAAGCCGGAATACCCCAAATCTCGATATGACTTAGCCGTAGAAAATATCATGGCCATAATTGCAGCAGGGTAGTACCTTATTTCAAACTGCTCCTCTGTTTTAATAACTGTATATGCCTGTGTTTCTGTATTTCTGGTTGACATAGTAGTATATAGTTGAAATACAACGAATAGTATCAAAAGAATGCTTGCTATTACGATTATGATTTTCATGGTTATTAATTTCAGAGAGGTTTTGATTTACATCACATTGTCCTTAAACATGTCTTTAAAAGCCTTTCCAAATTCATCTAAATCGTGTTTGAACTCTCGTTTAAAGGATTGATTTTTTTCGGAAACCTTATTGTCAAAATTCTTTATGTCGTTTTCAAATTCTACATTTCTCAAGTCCATTCTTTCTTTCAGCGTCTGTATATCACTTTTTGCTTTGACATAATCATCTTTCAATTTTTGCTCATCCTTTTTAGCTGACGTTTCAATTTTTATTTCCAACTTTTTCAAATCGTTTCCCATATTTGAAATAGTGCTGTCGGCTTCAGCTTTAAATGCTTTCCAATCTGCCATTTCCTTTGCTTTTGCCGTCTCCTCTTCTTTTTGCTCAGCGAGTTTTAACTCTCTTTTAGCTTCTGTTAAATTTTCTTTGGCATCTTTCAACTCTTTGTTAGAAGATTGATTGCAACCGGACAGCAGGATTGTTATTGCAAGAGATAATATGATTGTATTTTTCATTTTAGAATTGTTTAGTGCGTTTAAGCTTTGACTTATCAAATCCCATTGCTTCTACTCTGGAAGTTATTTCTTGATAAAGGGCATCATCCATATCCGATGTTCTGGACAAGATCCATAGGTATTTTCTGTTGGGGTGCGCAACCACCGCATAGCTATAATCGTCAGCCAAATCAATGATCCAGTATTTGCCTTTGAAAGGCCAAAAGAATTGCACTTTTAGCTTTGCATTTCCGCTATGCTCCACTATGAAGGCTTTGCCTTTGATGTAGGATCGTTTCCCATTGACGCTATCCTTATTGCATCTGTTCTCAACTATTACATATCCCTTGTTGCTTAATGAATATTCAGCCGTTGTGGCATTACAGCCTTTTTGAAACCTTTGCGGAAACGATGCTATCTCATACCATTTGCCGACATATCGATTTAAATCAACATAGGGCACTGTTTCTAGACTTTGAGCCATACTAACTGTAGCTGATATTGAGAAAAACAAGCTTAAAAGCACAGTATTTCTCAGTGCTTTTAAGCAATGTTTGTCCAAGTTAAATCCGAGGAGCATGATGCTTCACGTCTTCTTTCTGTGCCTTCTTGGCAATACTGGCATGCCCATGCGCTTTCACAGTGCTTTCGGCTGCTTTTTCATGGTGTCCATTCTCATGATGTTTTGCTGCCTCATTATGGTGCTTTGCTGCCGCTTCAAAGTGGTTGGCTGCAAGCTTATGGTTCTCAATTCCCTTTTGGTTTTCATTTTTGGGTTGAACTACCAATTGGCTTTTCGTATTTATTTCCGACGCTTCCATAATCATTGTTTTTAGTGATGAATAATTGATTGAATTACTATTGGATTAAGAGAAAGCGTATTCATAGTCCACTGCCAATTCATTTTTCAGATGCCAGATCCCCGGAGTGTTCCAAGCAATACGGCCAGCTTCTTCTTTTTCATACCAAGAACCTACAGTGCCTTTTAAAGTAACGGTAGTGCCGTCTACAGACACATTGATATCACTTGAATCAATAGACCAGTTTCTTCTTATCGCTTTTTCAACAGCATCTTTTTCAATCCTGTCATGGGCAGTCGGTTTGATTCTGATGCTGTTGGTTACACCTTTTACTCCAGTAAGATACTTGGTTGCACTTAGGGCAGCTTCTTTTTGGTAGTTCCAGTTTAGTTCACCTTCTAAGGTAACCCATCCTTTTTCCACTTTTACCTTAACATTCTCATTAGGAACGGAATAGTTGGCCTTTAATGCCGCTAAAACTTCATTGGCCACTTCGGCATCCGTTTTTGTCCATGAGCTTGGAAATTTTACTTCTATGTTTTCCACTACGGCCTTTACGCCCAATACTTTTTTGGTCGCATTTTCAGCTTCCATTTTCTTAACATAGCTATCCACTATACCGGTAAGTGAAACAACACCATCCTTGGCAGTAACACCAATTTCTGCTGCGTGCATCAGTGGTTCCCATTTGATGGCGTTTTCCACGTCTCTTTGCAATTCTTGATTTGTTTTCATTGAGAAATTATTTATGCTGCAAATGAATTTTCACAACACCATAAAGGTCGATCTTATTGTAATCCAAAACGTTACACAATAAAAAATGATTGTTGTCTATTTAGAATGAAATGCCTTTTGGGAAAATGTATGCTCAATTATTATTATAGCAACAAAACACCTTTCACATTTAAAATTCCAAGTCATTGTTCCCCTTGAAAGTTGGATTCCTAAAACCTTTACTACTCTTATATCAAATGATCTACCGTCTATTCAATGTTTTTGTATCAAAGCTCACCAACCTATTTTGATTTGCAATCCTTTCTGAATCACGACATTCTTTATCTTAATGGAAACAGTTATATGATTATAGAAATTTTGTGACATCATAAATATGCAGGGTCTGATTACTCATTACCTTAAGCAATTAGATATGAATGTTGAGCACTAAAAAAAAAAGTAATTCAAAACACTATAAATCTTCTAGATTTTTGCGTTCTCTTTTCGATAAAGACTTGAAAAACGTAGGGGTTAAACCGGTAACCTTTTTAAACTGCCTAGACAAATGTGCTACACTTGAATATTTCATTTTGTAGGATATTTCAGTAATGTTTAGGTTGTCGTAAGTGATCAGCTCTTTGATGCGCTCAACCTTGTGAATGATGATAAAATGTTCAATCGTAACCCCTTTTGTTTTGGAAAAAATTTCAGCCATTTTATGATAATCCAAATTCATCTTCTTTTGCAGAAATTTTGAAAAATTTTCAGGTGGTATTTCATCGCTGTAATGAACCATTGAGTATTCCAATACAAAGTGTACCAGCATTCCGAGGGAAAGTATACCAGCATTCCGAGGCAAAGTATACCAGTATTCCAAAGGAAAGTATACCAGAAATTCCGGGGCAAAGTATACCATTCAAGGATCAGACAATGTTGGTTTGCCCGTTGGTTTGTTTGGATAAAACCTGCCATTCCGACATAAAGTATACCAAAAATTCCGAAGGAAAGTATACCACTTAAGAGGTTTATCCATCGGTTATTATATTTTCGGGTTCCACCAAACCGTAGAAATAATGGCCAATAAACCACTTAGTATGGACAGAATAAGACAGATTCTATTGATGCTTGACAGAAGATTATCCGAAAGGAAAATCTCCAGGGAGCTTAAAATTTCCAGAAAGACCGTACGGCGGTACAGGGAGGCTTTCGAGCCTACGGGATTAAACTACAAAAGCCTTTTAAACCTCTCCGACGTAGAACTTGACAAAATGGTCGGCAAAAGCAGTACTGAAAACCCAGTGCTGGATCCACGTAAAATCCGTTTTCTTGATCAGGCCACCTATTTCCTTGAAGAACTTAAAAACCCACGACTTGTTGGGGTTACCCGTTATTTGCTTTGGGAGGAATATTGCAAAGGGGATCCTGACCCCTATGGATATTCCCGTTTTTGCGACCTGCTATCCGATGCAGGCCGGGTCAACGGGGCGACCATGCACTTCGAACATACTGCAGGGGAAAAGCTCGAGGTGGATTTTGCAGGCAAACCACTCTGGTATGTGGATAAAGAGACTGGAGAGGTCATAAACTGCCCTGTATTGGTCGCTGTACTCCCATATAGCGGCTATGGCTATGTAGAGGTTCTTCCCAATGCAAAACTCCCCCAACTCATAAAAGCACTCAACAACTGCCTTGCCTATTTGGGAGGCTCCCCTATGACTGCCAAGTCTGACAACACGAGACAATGGGTAAGTAAGGGCTGCAAGTACGAGCCCACTTTCCCACAAGCCTTGAAGCAATGGGCCTCCCATAACAAGATAGGGTTGCTTGCCGCAAGGCCATTTAGGCCAAATGACAAACCAACGGCGGAGAACCATGTTTACACCGCCTACCTACGCATCTATGCCAAACTAAGGAACAATACCTATACAAGCCTTAATGAACTTAACAAGGCGGTTCGGGAAAAACTCGATGAGCACCATCGGATGAGCTTTCAAAAGAAGGCCCTCAGCCGTAGGGAGGTGTTCGAATCACAGGAAAGGCAGGCACTCTTGCCATTGCCGGAAAAGCCCTTTGAACTGAAGGATTATGTATCAGCCAAAGTACAGCAAAACTACCATATACTTTTGGGGGAGAACCGCCACTATTACAGTGTGCCGTTCAAACTGATCGGCAAACAGGTGAACCTGGTTTATTGCTCCGACCATGTGGAAGTGTTCCTGAACTTTGAACGGGTAGCCCTGCACTCTAGAAACATGAAAAAAAGCGGTTACTCCACGCTTCTGGAGCACATGCCCGCTACCCATAAGCATTATTGCCGTCAACAGGAATGAGACCATAACTATTATCTGGAAAAGGCGGCAGAATGTGGCCCTTCCACAACCGAATACTTTAAAAGGCTTATGGACTCCAAACCTGTCATCCACCAAGCCTACCAATCGTTTTTGGGCCTGATCAGGCTGGTACATAAATATGGCCTCAAAAGGATGGAGGCGTCATGCCAAAGAGCCCTAAAGGGACACAGTTTCAATTTTAAGACAATTGAGCAAATCCTGGCCAACAATATGGACCAGGCCTACCCTGATCCCCCCAAAAATTACACTGTACCTGAAAACCCCACTGCTAGGGGGGCTGAAAATTACAGTGAATAACAACTTAAACATAAACAGAAAACCATGAACAGAGAACAGACACTCGAACAGTTGAAAAAGTTGAAACTGGAAGGTATGGCAGCCAGATATGCATCTGAACTTTCCATACCAATCCACCAACAGCAGGATGGACATGTATTGTTGGCACTGATGGCCCAGGCCGAAGCTGAACATCGAGATTACAAAAAGAATGAACGATACTTCAGGGCAAGTAAACTACGCTATGACGCCATTCCCGAAAGTGTGGAATGCAGTGCCGAAAGAGGACTGACCAAAGAGCAGTTCGTTGGTCTTTTGGACGGATCCTATATCAGACAGCATCGTAATATCATGATTCATGGTGCTACAGGATGTGGCAAAGTTACATTGCCTGCGCACTGGGCAGAAATGCCTGTCTGTTGGGTTTCAGGCCTCTGTATTTTAATATGAACAGGTTTCTGGAACTTCTAGACCAGTCCCGTATTGAAGGCACGTACCTAAAATGGCTCAAGCAAATCGACAGGTATGATGTACTCATCTTTGATGATTTTGGACTCAAACCTTTTAGCCATGACGCCAAACTTGCCTTGCTTGACATCCTGGAAGACAGACAAGGCAGGCGTGCTACAATATTCACCTCACAGCTGCCATTCGAGAAATGGCATGACTGCTTCCAACAGCCTACCATAGCCGATGCAATAATTGACAGAATGACAGCTTCGGCACACAAAATAAGCCTAAAAGGCAAATCTTGGAGAAACAAAAAAATATAGTAATTTTAACAAACTCTTAAGGGGACGTACAGCGGTCTTCTTTGCCTTTTTACTGGTATACTTTCCCTTGGAATGCTGGTATACTTTTGTCGGAATATTCACGATATACGAGAATGGTCAGTTTAAAGGCGGTAAGAAACAGAAGATGGGTACACCTCAGGGAGGTGTTATATCACCACTTCTGGCAAATCTGTATATGCACCTTTTGGACAGAATAGTCAGTAGTACAAAAAGCCTGTTCCACAGGTACGGAGTATCGATAGTACGTTATGCAGATGATTTTGTACTGATGGGGAGGAATATTCCTCCAAAAGTACTGTCCAAGCTAAAAGAACTTCTGGACAGGATGGGACTTACGCTCAACGAAAACAAGACCAAGCTTATCAATGCCAGAAACCAGACTTTTGACTTTTTGGGCTTCACGGTCCGATATAGCAGGGATCTGTTTGTCAAGGGTAGGAGATATTGGGAAGTATTTTCGAGCAGGAAGTCTGAAACCAAAATCAGGGAACGGATAAGGGAGTTTCTGAAATCAGGGGGGCACTATGCTCCCGAAAAGGTTTCTGGAGGGCTAAACTCAATCATCAGGGGTTGGTTAAACTACTTCGATGCAGGAGGGATAAGCTACATGAAGATGCCCCGAAGACGTCTCCGAAAATATCTGATGAGTACCATACACCGATACTACAACCGAAAAAGCCAAAGAAAGAGCAGGCTTTACAGACAGAAAGGCTTTGAGGTCATGACAGCCAGATATGGATTGATAGACCCGACAAAATACTCTCTTAGCTTGAATAGGAAGTGAATGCTTGAGGCGAAAACCTTAGGAAAGCCGTATGCGGGAAAACCGCACGTACGGATTGAAGAGGGGGTACGTCAGAAGATTTCTTCTGACGACTCTACTCTACTGGACTTTCTTTATGATTTTTGAGAGTAGACCTGCCTTTAGTCAGGTAGGTTTTAGATTTATTAGGGCGGAAGGATGCCTTCGTGTAATTCCTGCCTGCGGCAAGCAGGCGTGCCATTCGTGGATATTTTTTATTTTAGTCCCGATAGCTACTTTAATTTAAAAAAAGGATCTTGTTTCAGACGATATTTCCATTGGGAGTATAAAAAATAGTCAATTCAGCTTTTAGTAGTTAGTCTTATTTCCTGACTAGTGTCAGTCTTGATCCGTACCAGGTTTTTGAATCATGGTTTGGATTATCATTGACACTAGCCAAGATTTTAAGAATTCTTTTAATCAACTTATATAGCGCTAATTTATACGCAAGTTGAACAAGATTTTCTCGGACTTACCTTTATTTTTTTTCATTTGATCTTATCTATTTTGTTTTTTTATCATACTTAGACAATGATTCCTTCAAGTCAAAACCTATTCCTATTGGTTTCTCCATCAATTCCATCACCTTGTTTCCCAGTCTTTTCTTCTCGGCATTTACCTTATCTACAATGAAGCCACCAATTTCATTGGCTTTCTTCTGGGTTTTTATTCGGTTTCTTTTGGTTGCAAAAAAGCCTACAATAGCCCCAGCTCCTATAACCATCAAAATAGTGCTTACTACTTGACCAGATCTATACAGTTTTTCAGTTTTCATGATTCTTTATTTATGTCTATTTGATAAGGATTATCTGGGCATAAAGTGTAACTCAATTGTTCCAGCATCTTCTTTCAACCACAATTCATCTTCTTTCAATCTCAAAATTTCATAAATGCCATCTGCATCATCATTTTCAAAGTCAAAGGATAATTTTGTTTCATTGCTTAAAAACACCCATGTTCCTGAAGTAGTGAATTCATAATTGATTCCAAGGAGATTGTAGTTTGCTGTTAGAATAGCCTCCCCATCTTTTGTCAGACTCAATTCGTATCTTTCATAATCAGAAGTAATATCGGTACCTTCATCTAATGCTTCTCCTATTTTCCAGTCATTGGCCACTCTTTCTGTTTTTGATTTTAGACTTACTAAAGGGCCATCTGGATAATCATCACAGCTTTGAAAAGCAAAAGCTGTGGCTACGAGTAATCCAATCATATTTTTTTTCACAATATTTATATTTTATACAAATTTACAACTTTATAAATATTTTTTATTATATAAAATATTTATAAAGTTGTATAATTAACTGAACCATTAGATGATTATTGGAGATTTGGTTCATTGAAATAGCATGGTTTAAGGGAGAATTAGACCCACAAGAGATCGGATCAGAGGGAAATTAATTTAGTGTCTTTCGGATAAGTATTTTAAAAAATCCCACAACATAATATTGATGATTTAAAAAATTGCTTTGTATAAAATCGGTAAATTTTTAATGTGGTTTAGAAAAAAGCCCCGCATGACAAAATTCACCCTGTAATATGTCATGCGGAAATATTTAAGTTCAAACTGTACTTAGCCAAAAAATTGAATCAAATGACTTCGGCAAATCATTCAAGTAAGTCCCTAATAGGAAATTCCCTGTTTTGGTTTTACAAATATCAGCTATTTCAGTACAGTAACTGTTGCAATTTTTATAAGAAAGTTATATAAATCAAATGTTTTTTAAATATTTCTGACGCTGTTGTTTGATATGTTTAAAGAAAGAAGGTGTTAATCCTGTGACTTTTTTGAACTGATTGGAAAGATGGGCAACACTGCTATAGCCCACTAAATATGAAATTTCTGTAAGGTTGAGCTCATCATAAACCAACAATTCTTTCACTTTTTCAATTTTGTTATAAATAATGAACTGCTGTATGGTTATTCCCTGCACTTCAGTAAAAATATTGGAAAGGTAGGTATAATCATACTCAAGCTTTTCAGTGAGAAAATCAGAAAAATTGATGATAGGTAATGATTCTGAATGATGAATCATGGTAATGATCTCATTTTTGACTTTTTCTATTAATATGCTCTTTTTATCATCAAGAAGCTCAAGTCCTATCTTTTTTAAATTAATACTCAAATCATCTTTTTGTTGTTTGGTAATCTTTCCCAGAATTTCAACCTCCCCTAAACTGACATTAAGAAATTTAATTCCTAATTTATTGAGTTCTTCTTTGACCACTATAATACATCGGAGACTAACCATGTATTTGATGTGAATTTTATATTTTTCCATAATTTCAAAAAATTATTCTACGTTTAAGATAAAATTATTCATATTGAAAGGTGGCTCCTGATACACGCTTGCATAGGATAAGGACTTTTCAAGAATTTTTTTTAATTTTTGAAAATTATTGGGCTTGTTGATGTAGACATTTGCTCCTAAAAGAAAGGTGTTTTCCATATCACCTTGGGAAGAAGAAGTTGTAAATATGGCTATAGAAACTTCTTGGAATTTTTTATTTGAACGGATTTCTTTTAAACAATCTAATCCATTCTTTTTAGGCATATTGATATCCAAGAACAATATATCTGGCAGGTTTTCAATTGCTGTTTGCAGTAAAAGTTTCATTAGCTCTACACCATCATTTACGGTCTGAATGTAGGTTCCAGCGTTCAATTCATCAAAAGCCTCGATAAACAAAAGCCTATCCGCTTCATCATCATCTGCCAATACAATTTTTAAAGGATTGCTTTTCATTTTTTTGCTGGGAGGTATATATCAAAGATAGTTCCTTTATTTGATTCGCTTGTTGCTTTAATAAAACCATGGTGGTTTTCCACAATCTTTTTCACAATGGCCAAACCTATTCCTGTGCCAGGATATTCATCTTTACTGTGGAGCTTTTCAAAAACTTCAAAAATCCTTTTACTGTACTCCTGATCAAAACCTATCCCATTATCAGAAAATCTAATATGATGATATAATTTATGTTGTAATTTTTCAGTAATTCTAATTTTGTCATGAGTTTCAAGCTTGCAGAAGACATTGATTTCCAAAGGAATTGCTGGCTTTGCAAATTTTAATGAATTGCTGATCATATTATGTATCAACTGCCGGAACTGAAAGGGAATAACATTAACTTCACACAAATCATGAAGCTTTAGTTGAGCTTGATTCTTATCAAGATCTTCTTTCATTTCTATCTGAACATCCTGGATAATTTTTTCCAAATTGGTTGCCTCAAATTTTCTTTCTGCGGAGTTGAGACTGGTAAAACTCAACAAATCTTCAATAAGCATTTGCATCCTATTCGAAGAATTCTGCATGTGGAGAAAATACATTTGTCCCTTTGGTGATAAATTTTCTATTTCACTTTCCAGAATCCTGTCGGCAAAAGTTTGAATTTTTCGGAGCGGTTCTTTTAAGTCATGACTGGAAACATAGGCAAAGGCCTCAAGTTCCTTGTTTATTTTTTCAAGTTCAATATTTTTCTCGGCAAGGATTTTATTGGATTGATTTAGCTGATTGGTTCTCTCCTTTACAGCTTTTTCAAGCTTTAGATTATAGTTTCTACTTTCTTCAATATCCTTCGCAAATCCTTCCAGTCTATCTTTCTGGATCCTCTCAGCATCTGTTACATCGTTAAATGAAAGCAGGATTAGTTCTTCCCCGTGACTTTTTTGAATAATACAACTCGCATTTAAAAAAAACTCCCTTTCGCCTATCCGTGGAAAAGAATGTGTAATTTTGAAATTGCTAAAAGAAGGATTCTTGGGGATAATTTGTTCGAGCAACTCTCTAAGACTTGGAATATTCCAATGACCGTTTTCAAGATCAAACAAATGCTTACCTTCTGTCTGACGTTTATTGAGTTGGAAAATTCTCAAAAAGGATTGGTTGAATGTCCTGATTCGGAAAAATCTATCCAGGACAATCATGGGCTCATGTAATGTAGAAATGATAGCACTCGAATACTCGTAAGATTCATTGAGCAGTTCATTTCTGGTCTGCAGTTCTTGATTAGTTGTAATAAGTTCCTCATTAGAAGATTCTAGTTCTTCCTTAGATGTTTCTAATTCTTCATTTACAGTTTGCAGTTCTTCATTACTTGATACCACTTCTTCATTAGCGCTCTGCAGTTCCGCAATATACCTCTCCTGCTCTTGGGCAAGTTCAAGAGCATCTTCCTGAGAAGATGCCAATTCTTCTTCGAGCTCTTTTATCCTGTTTTCCTTTAACTTTGATAGAGTATCATGAATATCATCTGTAGCTTTTAATTGATGAAGACCTGATGCCTGATCATGTTGGGTGAAAACTACTATCGTCAATTCTTCTTCCAATTCAACTTGAAGTGGGGCCACTTCAATACTAATAACATAAATTTCATTATGAAAATTAACCTCAATTCCTGTTTTTCGGACACTCTGATTGGACTTGATGGATTTGGATATCAAACTCCTTAAACCAAATGCTATTTCCTTTCTCACCATTTTTAGGATATTTAAGGAAGCTTTTCCAGAAATATGGCTAAAGTATAAATCTGTATTGCCTCTGAACTGAAGTATTTCCAACTGATAATTGATAACCACACATGCAGGCAAATAATCGGTGAGAAGAACTGTATCGATTATTTGATCTAAGTTCCTTTTGGTATGTACAATAGGTGTTTTTGAACTAGCAGATTTGGAATCTTTTTCATCCTCTTGCTGAATATGGTGATTGTTTTCTTTTGGCACTCTTGTCGTTGGTAGTGGTAAAACACTAGAATTGGCACTACTTTTTCTGGAATAGACTTTATGTTTTTTGTTTACTTCTGAAAAAAGGTCAGTAGAGGAACTTATGGATTCTGCTTTGCCCAGCATCAAAAAGCCATTCTCCTTCAAAGCATAATGAAAGGTAGCCAATACCCTTTTTTGGGCTGAAATACCGAGATAGATCAATAGATTTCTACAGCTAATGAAATCAATTTTTGAAAAAGGCGGATCTTTAAGCAGATTATGGGGAGCAAAGACACAAATATCCCTGATGGTTTTGGATATCCTGTAATTGCTGTCACTTTTGGTAAAAAAATGATGAAGGCGTTTTGGGGAAACAGACTGCAGTTCATTTTGCGTATAAATGCCAATTCTTGCCTTTCTGATTTCTTTCTCGCTAAGGTCTGTAGCAAATATTTGTATAGGCATATGATCTCCTGTCTTCTCTTGAACTTCCAGAATCATCATAGCAATGGAAAGCGCCTCTTCACCTGAGGAACAAGCAGGTACCCACACTCGTAGTTTATCTTTGTTGTTATTTGACTGAAGGAGCTTGGGAAGGAGGGAGTCCTTTAAATACTTATAGGTGTCAGGATCTCTGAAAAATCTGGTCACATTGATCAAGAGGTCCTGATAGAGAACTTTTATTTCTTCATCGCTCTCCCCAATTAGGTGTCTGTATGTTTTGAGATCATGTGATTTACAAAGCATCATTCTTCTCAAAATCCTCCGCTTGATCGTTTTTGGTTTGTAAACCGAAAAATCAACATCTGCAAATTTTTGAAGACTAAGAAGGATAGCTATGAAATCGGGGTTGTCGTCTTCAATACCATCTTCCTCTCCATTTAATGGACCTGAAACGCTCACCTTAGGAAGCTTACTTATTCTATTCAATTCAAAAGCAATTTCTTTTGGAGATAGAATAAAGTCTACTATACCCGTAGATATGGCAGATTCAGGCATACTTATAAATTTAGCTGATCGGTCCTGTGCAAAGGTCAAGCCTCCTTTTTCCTTAATTGACTTCAGGCCAATTGTGCCGTCTGTTGCACTACCGCTAAGAATGACCCCGATTACATGAACCTTATGTGTCTTGGCAAGTGAAGAAAATAGGATATCTATTGGTAAATGTACCTTTGGGCTTTCTGGCCTTGGTGCTAGTATGATATGGCTTTTTTCAACTGATATTTCCTTGTCAGGGGGAATGATGTAGAAATTGTTTGGCTTGATCAGCACCTTGTTTTCCACTTCTTTGACATCCATGGAGGTGATTTTGGCCAATAATGGAGTAAGCATACTCTTATGGTCGGGGCTGAGATGTTGGACAAATATAAACGCCATCCCTGTATCTGGATCCAAATGTTTTAGCAGTTCAGAAATAGCTTCCAATCCACCGGCAGATGCGCCAATTGCGACTATCGAAAACACTTCTTCCCCATACTCCTCTGCAATAGATGTTCCACCTTTTTTTTCCATGCTGTTTATTGAATTATAAAGGATAATCATTAGCACATCAGCATAAGAAGGTGATGTTTCTAATTATATTCAGTGAAGTTACGATAGAAAATCTTGTAATCCGAATGAGGTAATTTTGGATTTAACTTATAAAAGATTTTATTTTTAAGTAAACAAAAACCAAGCCATGATGGGTAAATGTGTGAATTTTGTAATTTTTTGTTATTCTTCTAGCACTTGGCTGCCTTTATTAGTGATTTTAGTACTAATCTTTGGATTAGTGCCAAAGGTGGTGATAGAATGATGGAGCTTTTTCATCTACTTTTGTATTGTGGTAATTTTTCATCAAGTTATTTAAAGAAATCCGTATGCAATAAATCTTTCTTTCAAATTCACTTACCTAAAAATCAGTATCCATTCCGTACTCTTCAAGCAAATACCAAGTATTGTAAAATTATATTCAATACTTTACCAAAAGTTTTTTCAACCAGTATTTCCTCTTTTGGATAACAAAAAAGTTGACGTTGTTCTAATTAGTAAATTGTCAACACACAAAATCACTCGTGGATGATTCAAAATTTGTTGTTCACTTTGGGAAATATCAACTTTCACGCTTTTGCCGTTCACTTGCCATCCAAGTGGTTCTAATATAGCAAATAAAAAAAAAGACTCCATCTTCATGCTCTTGCCTGTCCAAATGACTATCGGGATCAATAATGTCCATTGAAATATTGACTTCATCTTTTATGAACTCAAAAAGCTTCTTTGAACCATTCAAAAGTTTGCTCATAAGGGATTTCATTGTTTAGCAATATGAAATGTTAGTCCCCCGAAAACGATAATTTTCAAAATAACTTTCTGTCAAATCATTCCTCCTTACAAATGATTGTCTTTGAAAGTTGGTCGTGTTTAGAAATACCTAATAGAACTCATGAAGGAATTTAATCCAATTCAAATTGCTGGTCACAAAAATCAACTGCCTTTGCTTTTTCCTATATTTCTCCAGATTTAATTATGTGTAAATGGATGATTTAATTGTTTCTGTTTCCAAATTTTGTTGTAAAATCCATCGGCTTATTCATTTTCTTATCAATCTATTCAGGTTAATAAATCAAATTCTCATTCCTCCAAACTCAGAATTTCCTGAATATCTTTGATATGGCCGAACAAAAGTAAAATATCCCCTTCCTCGATTTTAGTTTCCGCAGTTACTACACCAGTGACTTTTTTTCTTTTTGATTTTACCCCAAAAATATTAGGCTTTTCTTCCATTTTGATTAAGGTAAGAATGTTGATGTTATAATCTTGGCGGATTTTCGTCTCTGCAATCGTAAGTCCTATATATCGTTGAGGTGCTTTTACTTCGATGATATTGTAGTTGTCTGATACATCCAAAGAGTCTATGACTCCTTTCATCTGAAGACTTTTAGCCATTCGCTCCGCAGAGTCTTCCTCAGGATGAAGAATTTCATCTACTCCAATGGCCTGGATGACAGTTTCATGCACTTTATTAATAGATCTAGAAATCAACCGTTTAATATTTAATTGTTTGAATAGTGCAGTAACCATGATAGATGCCCCAAAATCTTCCCCAATGGCAATTATTACTGCATCCGCTTCTTTGCATGGAAGATTTCTAACTGCATGAATATCTGTAGCGTCCATAGCTATTGCATGTGTAATTTTGTCTTTTACAGCTTCAACTTTATCCTCACTGGCATCAATACCGATGACTTCATGTCCATAACTGGTCAATCGTGCGGCCAAGTGTCCACCAAAATTCCCCAATCCTACAATTATATATTTCATGATTTTTTGATTTTATGTAATGAATACTCCTTCTTCTGGATATTTATAGCGTAATGTTCTCGCTTTCCTGACAAATGCCACCAACACTGTAAGGGTACCTACCCTTCCCAGAAACATAATTAATGTAACGACAATTTTACTTCCTGTAGATAAATCTCCAGTTATACCTAGGCTTAGTCCTACAGTTGAGAATGCAGAGAAAATTTCAAAAGCAACACTTACCAAAGGCATTTGAGGATCGAAAAGAAGCACCAAAAACACCCCAAGACCAATCACTAAAAAGGATAACACGATTACAGCAAACGCCTTTCGGATGGTTTATCCTCCAATTTGTCTTTTAAATATTTCTACCCGATCCTTTCCTTTAGCAATACTTACGACATTCAAAAGCGCAACTGCAATGGTACTTGTTTTCAATCCTCCTCCAGTAGATCCTGGCGATGCACCTATCCACATCAGGATAAGATAGATCAAAATTGTGGGCATTGCCAGTGCAGACATATCCACTGTATTAAACCCTGCTGTTCGAGGAGTTACGCTACCAAAGAATGCTGTCACAAATTTTCCGTATCCAGACAGACCTGCTAGGGTGTGGTTGGACTCAAAAATCCAATAGGTAACAAAACCAATCAATAGTAAAATACCTGTAGTATAGACGATCAGACGTATGTTGACATTCACCACTCGGGGTGCGTGTTCATATGCTTTTTCCTTGGTGATCATTTTAGTAGTGTCTACAGCCACATGTTTGAGGTAATTAAAGTATCCAAGCACCACAGGAAAACCTATCCCTCCCAAAATAATCGTAAAAGCGATAATCAAATGAACTGTATATTCTTCTCTGAAACCGACCTCATAAAGACCATCTCCAAGAATGGAAAACCCAGCATTGCAAAACCCTGAAATAGCATGAAAAACAGAGAAAAATAACTGTTCTCCAGTACTATCAAAAAGACCTTGATCGATTATTTTAAAAATCAATAGTGCAGCTACTCCCTCAGTTATTAATGTAAAGACAATGATTTTCAACAAAGTTGAATTGATGGCACCAATTTTATCTTCATTGATGTAATCTTTTAAAAAAAGCTGGTTTTGTAAAGAGTAAGAGCCTTTAAAGAAAAAACCAAAAAATGAAGTGAAGGTCATCATTCCCAAGCCACCAACCTGAAATAGAATCATAATTATGAACTGACCCAAAAATGTAAAATCTGAGGAAGTATCCAGTACATTTAATCCAGTAACGCAGACTGCTGATGGGGAGGTAAATAAGGCGTCAACTATGCTAATGCCTTCTTTGCTTGCATTGGGAAGGAGAAGTAAACCTGTCCCAATAACGATGACGACTAAAAAACTTAAAATAAACACCAGAGCAGGGTGGATTTTTAATTGATTAACTGAAAGTGTCAGTTTGCTAAGCTCAATTACAAATAGAATAGACACTATTAAATTTGTAAAAACTGATGTCCAACTTGTGATTATTGGAAAATCCTCTAAAAACAGGTTTAAATGAAGTACAGCACTGCCAAGTAAGCATAGAATCAATAATTTTTCAATATGAATATACGGAACTTTGCCAGTAGCCAAATTAAATATTGACACTTAGTGTCAATGGTTTGATGAGAAGGATTGAAATGGTTTAATTGTGATCAAATATAAAATACTGATCAAGAATATACTTAA
>NZ_JAKZGP010000073.1 GCF_022549775.1 Belliella filtrata
CAGCTTCCTTCAGATTCCACTTCGCATTGGACACCCTTGCTCTTGGCTAGTGGTTGGCGATTACAAACCCCCACAGTGGACTTTCACCACCTAGTTAGTTACCATGCACGGCACACCATAAAAAAGGATGACAGTAAATCTGCCATCCTTTCAAGATATTGATAATTTGAGTTTTATTTATTCTACAACTCTTACTCTTACTCTAGTAGAAACGATCTGATCACCATTATCAAGTGTCACCAAAAACAAGAATGCTAATTCATCTCCTACTTCCACTGATGTAACTTCTCCAGCACTATTTGTGCGAACTCTTTCCTCAAACTCAGAAATAGACGTCACAAACTCAGTACTTGTACTTCCAACTTGAATCGGGTCATCAATGTAGCTCGTTCCAGAGCTCAAAGTTCCGACGTTAAGATCGGACGCACCACCTACTACTTTGGTGATTTCTGCAATTGTTCTCCCGGAAGACTCAGGGATCTCCATTTCATATCTGATCTCACCACCATCTCCCAGAGATACGCTTATATAAGGATCAAAACCAACAGTTGTTGCATTTGGAAATGTCAAGGGCACGGGGGCTACATTGTCACTGTTAAGCTCACCAAAGTCCTGTTCACAAGAGCTAGCAAACAGGGCTAAAATCAAAAGAAATATATAATTTTTCATCTTTTTCATGTGTTTAAATTATTCATTCCACCAAACAGGCACATTTGAAAATATGTTATTAGGGAAGTTAGGATTCCTATTTATCTCCTGAGAAATATATTGTGCTCTCAAAGGACGCTGATTAGGATCAACACCCCCAGCATTTTGGTGAGGAGCCAAGGTAGGGAAGCCTGTTCTTCTCCAGTCAGTCCACTGTTCTACACCATTTCCGAACCAAGCGATATATTTTTGAGTGATGATTTTTTCCATGTCATCATCCACATTTCCAGTCAAATTGACTTCATCAGCATTTGCTGTAAAATAAGCGTCAATTTCAGAAGCAGACAATCCTGCTAGACTCATAGAAGCCCTGATACCCTCTTGATAATATTCATTGGCATCACCAGCTACACCAAGTCGCACTACCGCCTCGGCTAGGTTAAAGGCTCTTTGGAAATTGGTTACTAGCCTTACTGGACCTGCACCATTACCCGTCACATAAGAGCTGAACCTAGACCAGGAGGTCTGTGGAAGCGGTCTTTGACCGGCAAATCCATTATCAATCGTCACATACGAGCCTGTAGGAGCAGTGACGAATAGCGGCAACCTTGGATCATTTTTGGATTGCAGCAAGTTTACAAACCTTGTACTGATGATCAAATCACCTGCAAAAGTAGATACATTTGTCCACTCGTGTGCAGGAGCATAGCTACCTTGCGCCATTCCGAATCTGACGTTAAGGTCATCCACATTGCTTGTAATCAGCTCACCATCTTGAAGCACTTCATTGATGATCGTGGTAGCCAAAGCTTGTTCTCTGTAAGAAATGGTAATGGCCATCTTCAACATCAAGGTATATCCAGCCTTTCTCCACTGATCCAAATCACCACCATACACGATATCATCTTGCCCTGGCATCAATGAGCTTTCTTCTCCAAGATCAGCTATCCCTTCTCTCACCAAGTCAAACAAACTTTGAATACCTTCAGCTCCCTTATAGATGTCCTCTTGAGAATCAAGAGCAGGCTGTGTATTTCCTAAGCCTCCTAATGCCTCAGAATATGGAATATCACCCCAAGTATCAGTAGTCAAAGCGAAAGCATAAGCTTTCATGATCTTACCTATACCACTATAAGCCTTTGCATCAACTTCTTCAGAGACCCTTATCATTTCTTCAAAAGCAATGAGAGATCCACTATACAATTCAAATCTCCATTGGTTACCAAAATCATCGGAATCAATATCATAGACATCGTAAGCAGATGGAGAGTTTGCAGCCCCAGCAGTTACTGAGATCACCGTTGACCCAAACCTATTGAGTTCATTATTATTTGCGAAAGCTGCTCCAGTTAGACCAGTTGGCAATAGCAACTCAGGAGTAACTGCATCAGGATTATTAGGATTATCATTGATATCCATAAATTCGCTACAGCTACTCACTAATAAAGCGAAAGTCGCTCCGTATAAAATTTTATTAAATACTTTCATTATCTCCTAAATTAAAGTGTAAATCTAATGTTGACACCATAGTTTCTCGTGTTTGGCATACCATTCAAGTCAAGTCCTTGGATGTTACCAGCACCTTGTGTATTGGTCTCTGGGTCACCAGGGAATCCCGGAGCAAAGAACCACAGGTTCCTTCCACTAAATCCAATACTAGCCTCCCCAAAAGGAGTTCTCTCCAAGTATCTTCTCGGCAAAGAATAAGTCAAACTTACTTCTCTCAATCTCCAAACAGTAGCATCATATACACCACTTTCAGAGATCAATCCCCCTAGTCCTGACCAATAAGTCTGTGCTGGAACTTGAATATTATTTGGCATATATTCTCCATCACCCATATCTATCACACCTGGTAGCACCCTAGGCAAATCTCTGTCTATGCCTGTCATTTCTAAAGCACCACCATTTCTTTGATCTACCATACCAAACGAGTAAACATCTCCGCCCTGTCTGGTATCCACCAATACACCTAGCGTGAAATCTTTGAAGTAAAAAGTATTCATAAGACCTGCTACCCAATCTGGCTGAGGGTTGGCAATCACTTGACCTGCAATAGTTGGCATGTATCCACCTGTCAAAGGATTGATCAACAATTCGCCCGCATCATTTCTTTGCATGGCATTTCCGACTAATACACCATATGGCTGACCTCTCACAATCGAAGGCGTCAGACCAACGAAACCATTCCCTGGGATATTAGATTGATCCACTCCTGGAGCTATGTATTTGACTTCATTTCTGATTCGCGTAAAATTCAAGCCCATGTCCCAAGTGAATTGACCTGCTTGGAGTATTGTCCCGTTTAGTTCTAATTCAATACCTTGATTGACCATTTCTCCGACATTGGTCGTTTGGGTGTCAAATCCTGAAGAATTTGATACCGCTACATCAAAAATCTGATTGGTAGACTGGGTATAGAAATATGCTAAATCTACTGACAATCTGTTGTTAAATAGTCCAAAATTACCACCTACTTCATAACTAGTAACAAATTCAGGTGTCAATTGATCAGAACCAAGCCTAGTTCCTACAGCAAAACCTGGGATATTGTTTCCTCCAACACCTATTGGAAAAGTAATAGAAGCCACATTATTCCCATAGGAAGCGGTGCTGAAAAAAGTATTGAGCAAATAAGGATCCGCATCTCGACCAACAGTAGCTGCACTTGCTCTCAACTTTGCATAAGATAGAAAGTTAGACTCTATGTTCAATGCATCCGTCAAGACAAAACTTGCCGCAACAGAAGGATAGAAGTATGCATTATTATTTGCTGGCAAAGTAGACGATTGATCCACTCTTCCTGAAAGTTCCAGGAACAAATAATTGTTGTATGCCAATGCTAATTGTGCATAATGACCAAGTAATCTTCTTACATTAGAAAATTCTCCAGAACCTGTAAAGACAGACGCATTGCTCACGTTGTCGAAGAAAGGCACATTCAAATCCGTCCCAAATACACCTAAGCTTTGGAAGTTTCTCTGATTGATATTTTGACCCAGCAATAAGGTCGCATCCAAGCCTTCCGTTAGGATATTTGACTTAGAAGCAGTGATCATCAAGTCACCATTCAGCTCTGATCTAAACAACATGTCTTCACCGATACTACCTGCAGGAGTACGAGCCGAACCAATTCTAGCCACATCTTTTCTCCTATCTACATAAGTATCTGCTGTTACCCTATAGGAAACATTCAACCAGTCAGATATATCGTATCCTACTTTGAAATTACCAAATACCCTATCTACCTTACTTCTTAAGAATTCGTTTTCCAAACTCCAAAGTGGATGATTTTGTGTAGGATTATAATACAAGCTATTCCCAAATTCATCTTGAAAAGGCTGCCCTACCAAATCATATGATCTTGGAATTCTAGTAATCTGCCCAAAAGCAGACCCCCCATTACCCACTATGGTATTTTGTGATTCAGATCTAACATAAGTTACATTCCCACTCACTTTGACACCATTGTTCAGCTTTTTATTTCCACCAACTTGAACACTGTATCTATCAAAAGAAGAGTTTGGAATAATACCTTCTTGCATGGTGGTATTCATGGAAACAATGAAGTTATCATCTCTATCTCCAGAAGCGACGCTTACACCGTTCTGAATGATTTTACCCTGCTGATAAAAGTCCCTGATATTGTTAGGGAAAGCTTGATAGGGCACAGTGGTACCAAAGCTAGTTTCTACAGTTTCAAACCCTGGTGTACCAAAAGCTGGCCCCCAAGAACCTGTCGAAGTATTATTAAAATCATTCTGTGTACCTTGACCATATTGGTTTTGAAATTTTGGTAGACCATATACATTTTGGAAGTTTACAGAGGAGTTTACAGTTACCTCTGTTTTGTTCTCAAGACCTGCACCACTTTTGGTAGTGATGATGATTGCTCCCGCAGAAGCTCTAGATCCATAAAGCACGGCAGCAGCTGGACCTTTTAGCACGTTCACAGACTCAATGGTCTCAGGAGCAATATCATTTAGCCTGTTGGAAGGCTGTGAACCAAAAAGTGTATTCTGAGTATTATCCGTATCATTGCTAAAAATGATTCCATCAACTACAATAAGTGGCTGATTCGACCCTGTAAATGAGGTAATACCCCTAATATTAATGTTTGTGGATGCTCCTGGTGCTCCAGACGAGCCTACAATATTAACCCCGGTAAGCTTACCCTGTAGGGAATTCAATAAGTTTGGCTCAGATTTTTGAGCTACCATATCGCCTTTTACAGATTGTACGGCATAGCCTAAAGATCTTTCATCCCGCTCAATCCCCTGTGCTGTAACGATAACCTCACTCAAATCTGACAAATCCGATGCAAAATCAAGATTGATCTCAGACCTATTCCCAACCCTTTGTTCTGTTGTCTTATATCCAATAAAACTAAATACAAGAACTGCATCGTTTGATGGTACCTCTATAGAGTACCTTCCATCCAAATCCGTAGTAGCACCTGTACTACTACCCTTTATCACAATATTCACCCCCGGAATTCCTTCCGGCTCCTCAGCAGAGGTCACCCGACCTGTTACTGTTTTACCCTGTGCCCACGCACTGCTTGATGCAATGATGAGAAACAGAATAGACAATAAAACTCTCTTCATGTTATATTATTTGGTTTAACAATAATTAAGAAATACAAATATTCATAATTTTTGTTATAAAACATCATTTTAAAATAAACCAAATAATACTATAAATCATATTATTTATTCTAAAATCAAATTATATTTCAAAATATCCTAATTCACAACAAAATCAAATAATTAATATGTCAAATAAAATAAAAAAACATTTATTTAATAAAAAATTAATATTATTTGACCAAAAAACGAATTTCATCAATAAAATTTCTCAAGATATAAAAGGATATATCAGAGATTCACCAAATAAACTTCGTCTTAATAAATAAGAAACAGAATAATATAAATTAGAAAAAATTTATTTATTTTTTTCTCAAAATAGGCAAATAATGTCTTTAACACATTAAAAATGTAATTTTTGCATTAAAATTAATCTCATTTTTTTCCTAGTTTCAGTTGAAAAAATCAAAAAACTCAATTCAAAAAGTCCTTTTCCTGACAATTTCTCGAAAGCATAAAGGCTCAGATGCTTTACTTCACATCCTAAAACTATTAATCAAAATATTGTTTTTGAATTGCTATCACCCTTTCTAAAAGACTTCTATAATTTCTTTTGTCTTCAAAATCTAACGCTCGCTATCAAAAATCTTCTCAGGAATTCTGAGCACCCATATTGTTCCCATTCTCCAGAATCACTGAAGTAGTAGGGTAGACAATCTTCACATTTGGCTCAGCCTTGAACTTCTCAATGATCAACTCGGTGATCATATGCTCATAAAACCTTCTTTTGCGAGGATTGCAAAGATACCGCAGAGAGAGTTGGATACCTCGCTCATGGATCTTTGCATATATCGTCGGTGTATATTGTGCAAATGATATAAAATGATCTTGTTGCGCTTTTCTTAATGCAGCCTGTATCCCTTTGTATTCCTTCTTAAATATCTCATCAAGCATCTCGTTGAGCAATTGCTTAGCTCGCTTGTAGTCGGAATTCAAGCTGATGTTGATCCGCTGCTCATTCCATATATAATCAAATCCTTGACTGTAGTTGGCTTGAGGCATCGAAAAGACCATCCCATTTGGCACATGAATGATCCTACCTGTACTCTGCTCTGCATCCACCCAATTGCCAACTTCCAAGATACTAAACTGAAAAACCCGAGTATCTACCACGTCACCTTTGAAATCCCCCACCTGAATCCTATCCCCTATATCAAAGGGACGTCTCCACAAGATAAACATCCAGCCAGCCACATTGACAAAAATGTCTTTCAACGCAATCGCAATGCCTGCTGATAACAACCCCAGAAATGTCGTAATCGACTGGAAGTTATTGATCCAAATATTTCCAATGAGTAAAAAACCGATAAAAACGATTATGTATTGAATGGTTTTTCTCCAATGGTAAAACTTCTTGAGCTCAGTCTCTTCTCTCTTCGCTCCTATGATCTTGAACGCAAGCTTCTTGATCAACCACAGTCCAACTATGATCAATATTGTCTTGTATACATTCCACCGAAGCTCCTGCTCCACGATAGTGTCTAGATAATCAATCCATTGATCCATAGGTATTCTATTGTTTAAAAATATTCAGATTACAATTTTATTCATTTTATCCTCAGCCCAAAAACTTTTTACGACAATTCTCTTCAAATCCTTGGAAGACTCTACACTTCATGATTAATTTATAAACATTAAAATGTCAATTAAATAAACATTTTAATCTCTGTCAATATACGCTATAGGACTTGCTCTCAGTCTCTCGAGATGCAATAATCTTCCATACGTGGGAAATTTCGATTTGCATCACCGACCAAAAGGAGGTGTATATCGCGCAGATATAACTTGTCTGCCGTAGCGGATATCCATTTATTACGCCGACCAAGGGGAGGCATATTTCAAAAATTCTATGCTTATCAATTGCCATTCACACTACAGCTTCAAATACGGCACACTTTCCATAAGTGATCTGATAGCTGAAGCCAAAAGTAAAAAGCTCGATGCACTTGCCTTGACTGACATCAACGCTGTGGCAGGTGTCTTCCCCTTCATCCGAGAAGCGCAGCAAGCAGGCATACATCCAGTCATCGGTATAGACTTTCGGAATGGCGTCAAGCAGCAATATATCGGCCTAGCCAAAAACCAAGAAGGTTTCTATGAGCTCAATCATCATCTTTCGAGCCGACGCATCAAAGGAGCACCATTTGATGAGCAAGCCCCGGCTTTCCTCCACAGCTTCATCATCTACCCCTTTCGTGAAAAAGTATTCCCCCTTCGGGAAAACGAGTTCATCGGAATCCACCCCTATCAACTCAATCGCCTTACCAAATCCTCTTGGCACCGTCATAAAGACAAACTCGTACTACTACAACCCGCGAGCTTCACTTCCAAGATTGCATTCAATGCACACAGACTACTGCGTGCAATAGACAAGAACACCCTACTCAGTAAACTAGATCCTGATGAGCAAGGCAATATCTGTGATACACTATACTCCTATGCGGACATGGTATCGCGCTGTGAGGGACATAGCTACTTGCTATACAATGCACAGCGACTACTCGAAGCCTGTCAGTTCTCCTTTTATTTCCAAGCTGTCAAAAACAAGCGCGACATCCTCGGCTCAGACTGGGAAGACTTTGACTTTCTACGCCAAGAAACTTACAAAGGTGCTATAAATCGGTACCCAAACTTAGACATGGACATTGGCAAAAGACTTGAAAAAGAATTGGAATTGATTCAGCAAAAGGGCTTTGTCTCTTATTTCCTGATCAACTACGACATTGTTAACTTTGCTAGACAAAGGAACTACTACCACGTAGGTAGAGGCAGTGGAGCAAACAGCATCGTGGCTTACTGTCTTGGAATTACTGATGTAGACCCCATCGAACTTGATCTGTACTTTGAGCGATTCATCAACCTGTACCGAGAGAACCCACCTGACTTTGACATTGACTTCAGCTGGACAGATCGGGATGAGGTGGTCAAATACATTTTTGAGAAATACAACAAGGCAGATCAAGAGCATGTCGCGCTCTTAGGCTCGTACAGTACCTTTCAGGCAAACTCCATGCTTCGTGAACTCGGAAAAGTCTTTGGTCTTCCTAAGACGGAAATCGAGTCCCTGATCTTTCATGCAGGAAAAGTAGACTATATACCCGACCAATACGGCAAACTGATCCTAAAGTACAGCCAAGTCTTGCATGGCACCCCCTCACACTTGACCATACATGCTTGCGGTGTACTGATTTCCCACAAACCTATACACTACTACACAGCTACCGAAATGCCCCCCAAGGGATTCCCTCTAGCACATATTGACATGCATACGGCTGAAGATATCGGCCTACACAAGTTTGACATCCTATCCCAACGAGGTCTGGGACACATTAAAAGCAGCCTAGAAATCATCCATCAAAATCAAGGTATAGCTGTAGATATTCGGGAGGTCGAGAAATTCAAAAAAGATACAAAAATCAAAGAGTTACTGAGAACTGGACACACCATAGGTGCCTTCTACGTGGAATCTCCCGCCATGCGCATGCTACTGGCAAAAATGAAAGCTGATGAATACCTTGAACTGGTCGCTGCTAGCTCGATCATAAGACCAGGGGTGGCGCGCTCAGGCATGATGCGAGAGTATATCCTACGGCACGTGGATCCTGAGCGACGCAAGCAAGCGCACCCTGTCATGCTCGACATCATGCCAGAGACCTATGGCATCATGGTCTACCAAGAGGACGTGATCAAAGTAGCCCATTACTTTGCCGAGCTTAGCCTTTCTGAAGCTGATATTTTGCGCCGAGGTATGAGTGGAAAATCGAGATCCAAGGATGAGTTTCAGCGGGTGAAAGATCAGTTTTTTTCAAACTGTGAAAAACTAGGTAGAGACCCGAAAATCACCCATGAAGTATGGCATCAGATTGAAAGCTTTGCAGGCTACTCCTTTGCCAAGGGACATTCTGCGTCCTTTGCTGTGGAAAGCTATCAAAGCCTGTACCTAAAAGCCTATTTCCCACTAGAGTTCATGGTTGGAGTGATCAATAATTTCGGCGGATTTTACCATACCGAATTTTACTTCCATGAACTTCGCATGAACGGCGCAGACATCCAAGCACCGCACATCAACAACAGTGAATACCTGACCAATATCAGTGGAAAAACTGTATACCTGGGATTCATTCACATGAAGTATCTGGAAAAAGCCAGTGTAGAAAAAATTCTCAAAGAAAGGCTAACCACTGGACCATACATGGGACTATCAGACTTTATCGCAAGAGTAGCTATTAGCTTAGAGCAAGTATTGATCTTGATCCGTATAGGCTGCTTTCGATTTACAGGAAAAAGCAAACAAGAACTCCTTTGGGAGGCGCACTTTATTCTGAACAAGCGCAAGCAAGTAGTCGCTAGCAATGAACTCTTTGGTCAATCTGGATTCCGAGAGCTACAAGTACCCGAACTGGAGCAAGCTGATTTGCGACAAGAGATTGTGGATCAGATTGACATTTTAGAATTCCCTCTAGATTCTCCTTTCCACTTGATCAAGGATCAAAACACCACTAGCATCAAGGCCAAAGACCTGAAGCAATACTTGGGCAAGCAAGTACAAATCATCGGCTACCTGGTCACCATCAAATACACCCGCACCATAAAAGGAGATGTCATGAATTTCGGCACCTTCATAGATCGTGATGGTGACTGGGTAGACACCGTCCACTTTCCTCCTGTGGTCAAAAAACATCCCTTCAAAGGCCGAGGTATTTACTTGATCAAAGGTCGAGTCACTCAAGAGTTTAACTTTTACAGCATAGAAGTCTCCAGCTGTGAACGAATGCCTTATTGGAACGCCGCAGACTAAGCCTTATGTTTCATAGTGCTTGGACCAAAGTTCAGCGAGCTATTCATTACAAGAACCTGAACTCATCTACCTTTTCGATCTTTTGTCTTAGGTCCGCTATGTTTATACTGGCTTTGATGCCGTTGTCTCTGGTCATTTTCTTGTCTTTGAGATTATTAGTGATTTTTTCATAGACCTGTAGTGGAGTCTCTGGCGCAACATTATTACCTTTTTTAGGCTGGATGATATTGTTCTGATGAGCAAGTTCTAGTGCTTCTAGCACTTTGATATGGTAGTTGTCAGCAAGCTCAAAGAAATTGTCGTAATATAAGATAAACTTCTTCGCAAGCTCTACGGTACCATTGACTTGATTGCTGTAGTTCTTTAGCTCTGATTCATTTTGTATCAATGATGCATAATTGACCTGTCCCCCATTCCGATACTTAGACTCGATCTGCGCTAGATATTGCGTTACATATTCATTCGAAAACCTGCCCAAAACCCTATTGAAATAGATGTCCAAAGTCTCATTACTAGCACGATCAGGCACACTAAACCCAAGCTTGGCTGAATCTCTTTTGAGCTTAGCCAGCAACTCTAGCTGAAGATTTTCCAAAAGGACCACCCTGTCACTGTTTGACGACTGGTTGATTGCATTGGCTTTGTCCAGTGCAGAGAAATAGACCAAGTATTTATTAAGCTCACCCTCAAATTTCCCTAGTTTCTGGAAATCTGGTTTTTTTTCACCCAGCATCGAGCTGTAAGCTACATTGATGAGAGAGTTGGAAGCAAAGAAAGCTTGGGATACAAATGGCACCCCTGAAGTCAATGGACTTGACACGATACTGTTTGTGATTTCTAAGAAACGATCCATTTTCGTCTTTGTCTCGAAGATCCCGATTTTCTTGGCAGAATCCATGATCACCTCCTCAAGGGAAAAACCCAATGGACCACCTTCGATGCTCCCTAGTGAATTGATAAATCCTTGATAATCTTGATCAGTCATCCTTGATTTAAGGTTGATGATATCATCACTGAGCTTTTTATAAATCTGTGTAGAATGTATGATACTGGACTTGAGAGATATCCATCGTGTCTCATCAGTGATATTTTTATCATTGATCAAGTTATTCAACGCTTTTTTAGTGATATCAAGGTTATCAGATAAGCTCTCGTTGAAGTTTTTGAGCACTTCGATTTCCTTTTCAAGCTGTCGGATCCTCAGAGAATCAGCCACATTTTGTGCAGAAGAAATCCCTATGGTCATATTCACCAGAACTACTAGAAGTAATGCTTTTTTCATGAAATACATTTGGGTGTTAAAGTTTTAATAGTCAGTACAAAAACCGAGCAAATATAAATGAAGGATTGAGTTTTTGATACTCCTTGATAAAAATGTTTTTTTCTAAAAAGATCCCCTTAATTATGTTTAAATTTTGACTACCATTACGCAAATTATACTTGAAAACCAGAAAATCTGCACTATATTGAAGGGCAAAAATCAAAAACTGTCACAAATCTGAACAGAAAGCCTATGATGATACAATTAATTAAACTAGAATTGCTAAAGACTATGCGCTCTACCGCCTTTGCCAAATCAGTTTTGGTGGCAATTTTTCTAGGGTTTTTAGCCATATTGTTGCTTTCATACCTGTTGATGCTTGGGATTTTTCTCAAGGATGTATTGGAAAAAGGATTCAATTTTCCCGATGCATATGAAGCCGTAAGTGCACATTTGATTTATTTTTTCCTGTTTGAGTTTATGTACAGGTATTTCACACAGAAACTGCCAGTGATCGAGCTAGAGCGCTTCCTCCATCTACCAATAAAGAAAAGTAAGATCATCAACTTCCTATTGGCTAGGTCATTTGTATCGCCATTATCGGTGATAGCCTTGTTGATATTTACGCCTTTTGCATTTACAGAAGTAATGCCTCGCTTTGGAGATGCTGCGGGCTGGTCGTGGATATTGACGATCTTATTTACCAGCTGGTCACTGCATTGGTTGATGCTTTGGTTCAAACAGAAATTTGAAGATAGCATCACAGGCTTGGTAGTGATATTTGCTGTTTTATTATTGGGCATTGGCTCTACTTATTACGGTTGGTTCAATGTCGGGGAATTGATGAAGCCAATTTTTGATTGGTCTTTGACTTCCTTCATTCCTGTTGCAGTTATGGCTATAGTTTGTTTGGCATTGTACCGTGTTGCTTTCAGCTTTTATTACCAACATGCATATCTTGAAGACTTAGCCAAGGAAGAGGAAGTGAAGTTTGCTAATGCAGGCTTTGGCGTTTTCGATCGATTTGGCTTGGCGGGTGAATTTGCGAATTTAGAGTGGAAGCTAATCATCAGGCACAAAAAAAGTAGGACTTACCTGATGCTTGCAGGCTTCTTTTTGCTCTATGGATTGATTTTCTATACCAATCCTATTTATCAAACAGAAGAAGGTTTCAGCCACATGTTTATTTTCGTAGGAGTATTTATCACAAGTATCTTTATGCTACAGTATGGCCAACTCTTCTTGAGCTGGAACTCTGCCAATTTTGATTTTTTCTTAATCAAAAGAAATGGTGTAGAAGCATTGGTCAAAGGGAAGTATTTACTCTTCGTGGGTATATCAGTTTTGAGCTTCTTAGCATCTGTACCATATGTATATTTTGGGCTTGACATTCTACTCATTCATATTGCTACATTTTTGTTCAATATGGGCGTGGTGATTCATCTTGTGGTATACTTATCCCTATGGAAGCCCAAACCCATGGACTTGAATAAGGGAGCCATGTTCAATTATGAAGGCGTAGGCATTGCTCAATTTCTGATGATGCTACCAATTTTCCTTGGACCTTATGCTGTATACCTGCCATTTGCGCTATTGATCAGTCAGTACGCAGGGCTGGTTGCCTTGGCAGTAACAGGATTGGCTGGAATCGTTGCCTCACGCTACCTGACTTCTTTACCGATCAAAAAAATCTTAGAAAATAGATATCAAATTTCATCCGCATTCAGACAAGAACTATGATCACTATACAAAACCTCAAAAAACAATACAAAGATGCTGTAGTCGTAGACATACCAACTCTTAAAATTCCAAAAGCAGAGTGTTTCGGCCTAGTTGGCAACAATGGTGCGGGAAAGACCACCTTATTTAGGATTATCTTGGACTTGGTAAGAGCGACAGAAGGACAGGTTTCTCTAGAGGGTGAAGATGTCAGCAAGTCTGAAGCCTGGAAATATAAAGTGGGTGCTTACCTTGATGAGCACATGCTACTTTCATACCTCACAGCTGATGAATACTTCGAAACTTTGAGAAAAATCTACAACCTCTCCGAGGAGGATCTCGAGCAGCACCTGAGCAAATTCGAGGAACTTTTCAACGACGAAATCAGAGGCAAGAAAAAATACTTACGCGACCTTTCAAAAGGTAATACAAAGAAAGTCGGTATTGCTGCGGCTATGCTGGGCAATCCTGAAGTGGTGATGCTAGACGAGCCATTTGAAAACCTTGATCCAAGCTCACAAGTACGCCTGAAAAAACTCATCATCCAAGAAAAAGCCCTCTCGCATGTGACGTTTTTGATCTCTAGTCATGATCTTAATCATGTGACTGATCTGTGTGATAGGATTGTGCTATTAGAAAAAGGTAAAGTGATCAAAGACCTAGTTGACAAAGGCTCTATGGTAGAGGAGTTGAATATGTATTTTGGGACTTGATAATAGATGTTTTTTGTAGGAGATTCTGAAATCCGTTTTGCTCAAAGTGCAAATATCCCCGCTTAGATTTCAATAAAAAAACTAACATAATTTCTCACAAAGGCCCTTTCATTCTTCTGGAAGGGCTTTTTTATCACACCCAATTTACCTGAGACGCACTGAAAAATGCCACCTGGAGAATAAATTCATGAAATTTTATGAATACGCCATTTAATAAGGATTGTCTTTTTAAGCAGGTGCAAGCTTATTCAATGATCCAGCTTGATTTGCGTGCACCTGAAAATTTTAAAACTCGAGATTTTTCAGCAAGACCTTCCTAAGAAGCCAATTTTAAAACCTCTTATTTATATACTCAAATACAGAACTCTTCTTAAAAAATCTTCAGATCACCATATCTTAAGCAATAATTTATTGGATATCGCTTCATGAAGTTTTAATTTTCAGTATTCAAATACAACTGAGGTGAAAAATCAGAGAAGAAAATTCATAAAAAAGATGTCTTTGGCGACTATGGCCTCAATCCTTGGCGCTGAAATCGTCTATGCCAAGCAGATGCTCAATGACTATATTCCCATAGGGATCAATGAACAAGAAGACTTGAAAAGTCTTGGTAAAGACCCAGCACTCAAAGTGCTTAACGACAGACCTTGGAATGTAGAGACCCCTATACACCTTCTAGATGATAAAGTAACTCCAGCTGAAAAGATGTTCGTAAGAAACAATGGGCAGCTTCCCAAAAGGCCTGACCCAGGCTCCTGGAAGCTAACCATACAAGGTGAGTCTGTCAAATCGGAAAAAAGTTATAGTTTGTCAGAATTGAAAAGCAAGTTCAAACAGTTCACCTTCCAAGTCACACTAGAATGCGGCGGAAATGGCAGAGGTGAGTTCTACCCACCTACTGAAGGCAATCAATGGGGACAAGGAGCTGTCTCTTGTGCTAATTGGACTGGAGTCAGACTCAAAGATGTGCTTCAAGATGTGGGTATCAAAGCAGACGCTGTATATATCGGATACTATGGAACAGACGAGCACTTGAGCGGAGATCCCAAAAAAGAATCGATTTCTAGAGGTGTGCCGATAGCCAAAGCCATGGAAGAGGAGACACTTTTGGCTTTTCAAATGAATGGAAAAGATATTCCCCTTGCCAACGGATATCCATTGCGACTGGTAGTGGGAGGATATCCAGCTTCCGTTTCTGGCAAATGGCTCAAAACCATCGCTGTCAGAAACAAAGTACATGATGGGGCAAAAATGGAAACCCCTTCTTATCAAGTCCCCATAGAACCTATGGAACCAGGGGAAGCAATCAAAGCAGAAAATATGCAAATCATCACCTCCATGCCTATCAGGTCAATCATCACCTACCCTAAGTCTGGTGCAACTTTTGCTTTGAGCGCAGCCTTGAAGATCAGAGGTCACGCTTGGGCTGGAGAGCAAGAGGTCTCCAAGGTCGCTTATTCCATAGACTTTGGAAGCACATGGACTTCTGCTACTCTTGAAAAGCCTGTCAATCGCTTTGCATGGCAGCATTTTGAAGCTCAGATCAAATTTCCCAAAAAAGGATATTATGAGGTATGGGCCATGGCAACCGATGATCAAGGAAAAAGCCAACCCATGGTAGTCCCAGGCTGGAATCCAAAAGGATACTTAAACAATGCTTGCCACCGAATAGCCGTGAAAGTGACTTGATATGAAAGAGCAGGATTTGAAAAAAATGCTAAGGTTTATCTTCATTTTAGGTAGTCTGGCCATGCTACTTGTCATCAGCATGATAGTAGGCACTATGCTGATACAACAGCACCCAGAATGGCTTCATGCGTTGAAGGAAAACCACTCGTCTAAGAATAACATTAGTAATCAACAAGAGAACGAACCCAATGAAGAAGTCGAATGGACTCCTGAAGCATTGGAAGCAGTCGGCTTGGTAGAAGGAGAAGGTCTTCAGCTTGTGTTGACACACTGTACCAACTGTCATTCCGCTAAGCTAATCACTCAAAATAGGTTTACCAAAGAAGGTTGGATTCAAGTGATCCGCTGGATGCAAGCCACGCAAGGGCTATGGGAACTAGGTGATGCAGAAGCAGAAATTGTCACTTACCTGTCCAAACATTTTGCACCTGAAGCTAGAGGTCGCAGGATTCCCCTTGAAGTGGAGTGGTATGATTTGTAGGCTTTTGATTGTGGTGGAGGATGAAGGGTGAAGGGGGGAAGGATGAAGTGAAAGGTGAATTTAGAGATGAGAAGTGAGTGTTTTTTGTTTAGGTTATAGATTTTGCTGGGAGCAGGGATTTGGTATCAGATCAAATTTTGATTTTTTGGTATATAGCTAAAGTATGCTAGTTCGATACTTTAGGATGATTGAGTTGTGGAATTTGAGAGAAAGCTTGGAATAGGTTTGATTTTATTTCCAGGAGAAAATTCACCAATGGTATTTTGTTGATTAAAACTTACAAAACAACTTATTATTGCTAATTATTCAGATATAATGGCGTCTATAGAAATACTCAAAAACGCCATTAAAAATCATTACTGGCATTTTTGAGTAGATTTTATCACTTAATATAATACTAGATAGGAAGAAGACCATATATAAAATGAAGCTTTTGAAATACCTGAATGGTCTGCAAAAGAGGAAAATTCTGAAATAAATCAGTTGGCTTTAAGTATTAAAAATCAAGCACCTCATTAACAAAAACCTCCGCCTCTTCCAGTTCTCAATGAAAACTGGAAGAGGCGGAGGTTTTTAAGTGGAGCTGCAGGGACTCGAACCCTGGTCCAGATAGGGAAACACCGTACCGTCTACATGTTTAGTCACCTGTTAGGTTTTCGACTGCTTTTTGCTGGGTGACACACCTAAGAGCAGCTTATCTACTGATCTTAGCCTTGCTTAGTAGCATCACAAGGCGCAGCGCTGTCAAGTCGACACCTCAAATCTAACCGGACAGTGCAACGGTCAGTGAGATGTGGCCGGGGAGTATCTATCGAAACTCAACCCTTTAAGCATTATCTAAGTCCCCTGAGGGATAGATTAGGCAGCCATGGCGTAATTAGATTCGCCAAATATAGTTCGTATGAATTATTCACAGGCGTACATACTCCACCTGACATGCGAGCCCGATCCTTACACCTCCTGTCAAAACCGGTCAGCCCCATTGTTTCCAAAAGGATGACAAATATAGTGCAAATAAAGTTCCACACCTGATTTCGTGAAAATTATTTGATACTTTTATGACAAACTGTGAATTCCTATATGGAACTAAATGATGGCATAAATTTAATCGCTGATGGGGTGGCAATAAACGCCATCCCTCAAAAATGGGATGATCTAGGTTTTGGATCAGTTTTTTTTCTCTTATGTCTTAGCCCAACTATTGCCTTCTGAAAGTTCAATTACAGGTGTTGATACTTCTTATGAAGCCTTCCAAATTCTAAATGAAAGAAGCATTGATTTTTCATTCCTACAAGCGGACTTTACCCGAAATGGTTTTGAACTAGAAAATCTAGATGGCATCCTCATAGCCAATGCCCTGCACTATGTAAGAGATAAAAGTCAATTTATTAAAAATAGTCTTGAATGGTTTAGACAAGGTGCTAGGTTCATCATCGTCGAATATGACACAAGGCATGCTAATCAGTGGGTACCTTTCCCCTTACCTTTCGATGAATTACCCATGTACTTTGACCCAAACCAATTCAATATAGAGAAAATCGGTGAGCGTTCATCAATTTTTGACCAGTCGAAAATTTATGCTGTAACCATAACGAGTAAGCCCTAGAATGATCATCTTGAGCATAAAAACACTTGATCAGCATCTCTTGTTTAGGACTATTTTTTATTTTAAGTCAATCGCTTTTGCTATCTCTTCCTTAAACCATTCATACTCGGGAACAATAGAAACTAAGGGGCCTGTATATTTTGCAATCAAAACTCCATTCTTGATAATGAAGTGGCTCGGGGATAAAATGATATCAAAATTCTCTTCCATCTCTTTACGAGAAACACTTACTTGCAAATAGCCATAATCACCCCTTTTACTAAGATAATTTCTTATCCTATTAGGACTGCTCATAGCTAAACCAACAAATACCACTTGATTTGAGCCCATGAACTGCTTTGTAATTTCCTTGAGATATGGCTCTTCCTGCTTGCATCCAGTACACCCAACGAACCAACCATTCAAAACAACTACCTTTTCTTTCATTTGAGCTAAAGATATTTCATCACCATCTATCGTCACAAGGTTAAAATCAGGAAACTTCTCACCAACTTCTGGACCTTGATACCTTAAATCTTTTTTTTGTGCACAGCACTCATTTGTATTTGTGGCTAAAAAAACCACAACTAAAAACCAACTAAAACCTAACAAACCAAAACTCTTCATTCTGTTATTTCAAAAGAAGTTTAACAATGCGTTCTCACCTGATTAATAAGCAACTCTTAAATATGTTTTATCGATATTATTCATAGCTAACAATAAAGCTGAGTATACTTATACAGCATATTCTCTGAATGCACATTAAAAGCACCTCATATCAAGTCCCATACAAGAACGATTTTAATAATTAATATCATTCAGTCTCCTTCCAAACTGCTCAAGCTGCTCATCATCAAAATCTAAATGTGTGACAAACCTGATCTGATCTTTTCCAAATCTTACTGCTTTGATTCCAACAATTGACAACTTCTCTAGCATCAGAGCGGGGCTTATTTCTTTTAACTTCGCAATAACGATATTGGTAACTACTGGGAACACTTCTTTGATCATTTCATGCCCTTCTAGCATTTCCCCTAGCTGCTTTGCTCTTCGATGATCTTCTTTGAGGCGATCTATGTGATGATCCAAAGCATATATCCCTGCAGCGGCCAAGAAACCCGCTTGTCTCATACCTCCACCAAATGCTTTCCTTACTTTTCTAGCCTTTTTAATATCCCGTTGTGAACCAATTAGTACCGATCCCACAGGACAGCCCAAACCCTTACTCAAGCAAATCGATATGGTATCAAACATCCGACCCCAGTCTTTTGGATCTTCTCCCGTTTCGACCAAAGCATTGAAAAGCCTCGCTCCATCTAAGTGGAGTTTGAGTCCGTTTTGTTTACATATATTGTAAATTGGTTCAATCTCACGTAAGGCATATATGCTTCCACCGCCCTTATTCATGGTGTTTTCTAAGGAAACCAGCGTAGTCTCCGGAGCATGGACATCGTCAGGATTGATAGCATCTAAAATATCTTCGGGCCTTAACCTCCCAAATTCCCCACCTAGCAACTTGACAGAAGCATTGGAATTAGACATAATCCCGCCTCCTTCATACAGGTAGATATGTGAATGCTCATGGCAGATTACCTCTGTTTGCAAACCTGTATGCAACCTGATTGCTATCTGATTGGTCATAGTGCCCGAAGGGCAAAACAAACCCGCCTCCATACCAAACATGGCCGCTAGTTTTTCTTCTAGCGCGTTGACAGTAGGGTCTTCCCCAAAAACATCATCCCCTACTCGAGCTGACCACATCGCCTCAAGCATGCCTGAAGTGGGTTTGGTCAACGTATCACTTCTTAGCTCTATAATCATTTGTTACATTTATCGTATTGCTCAGGAAACATGATAGAAATAAACTTTGCGAAATATTAAAGAAATAAATTCCAATGTCGTTTAGTTAAGGATTAAATTGGTTTATAATTCATATAATGAGGTTTTTTTGGCTTTTTGAGCCTGGGTAGCTTTCTACCTGGTCTTTCAACTTCCCGAGTTTTGTAGACTAAATCATCGA
>NZ_JAKZGP010000074.1 GCF_022549775.1 Belliella filtrata
CTTTTCTCTACTACCAAAAAGTACCACCAGATAACAATGCCTCTGAAAGAGCCATCCGCAACATCAAGGTGAAACAAAAAATATCAGGACAGTTCAAATCCAACAATGGAGCTGAAAACTTCTGTGTTATAAGATCCGTCGTGGATACCCTGATCAAACGTTCGGGAAATATCTTAGAAAATCTAAATCATATAGCTAATTTACAACCTGAGTAGTTACAATAATTTAACTCTTTATCCTTATTAAAAATGGCAGTAGCCTCTTCAATTTTTAATGAAAGATTTTCTGAATCAAATCCTTCAAGAATATCCTCTTCTTTTTCTGTGATGATTAAATCTTTTAATTCAATAACACTTTTTATTTTACCCAAAATCTCCGAAGTTTCTCTGCTCGGATTAAATTTAACTTCATCCCATTTAAAGAATTATTAGTGTGTAAAGATTGTTTGGATGAGAAGTGTACTTATAATTTATAACCTCTTGGTTATAAAGAAATGTTCCATAGATTGATTTGTCTTGTCCAAGGAGATTTTATGTAATGATAATTAAAACAGCTACAAGTAGAAATTTCTTCATATGGGTGATATTTAGGTTGTGTGAGACAAGACTAAAAAGTATTTAATACATAAATATATTGCTAGTTTAGTATAATGTGATTAAGCTAAGCCATTTTAATATATTAAAAATATCAACTTAGTGTCTTTTGTAAAATGGATTAACTTTTAATCGTTAAAAAGTGCGTGATTTTGAGGTAGAGAAACTGGAGTAAAATTAATCAAGTCTCTAATTATTCAAATTCTTTATTTTAGAATTTCATTCAAATAGCATACTACTTGATGCTTTTAATGTTCAGATGCAGTGCAGCTCTGAATTTCAATTTTAGAATTGTAATATTTACTTGTATAATTAAATAGAACTTTTGGACCTAGGTTTAGAGAAGGAAGGCTCTTTGGACAAGACGATTAAGTGAAACACTTATCGATCAATATCAGGTAAAATTGCCCCTACCTTATTTCGTTTTCATAAAAGTAGTTTTCATTATTTATTTCAGCCAAGTCTAAAATCGTCTTTTCTTTGTTGAGTAGAACTTTGATCATATTGTTCAAAGCAGTTTTCCTAGAGATGTTATTTTTAAGCTTAGCACCATAACTAGTAAGTACGTTGTCAATGGTGTGAGCAATAAGAGCAACTTCAACTTTAAAGCTGTCTTTACTAACGGTTGGGTCATAATAAGTAAGCTCAGACATTTTTATTTTGCCTGAGATGTTGAATGGCTTTCTTATTTGACCAAGTCTCAATAAAGAAAACCAAGTGTCTAAGTGTGCTGATTTTTCTGCTGTCCAATTTGTCATATGATACTGCTTCTAATGTTGGCGTTAACTTTCAAATTCCTTTGACTATTATCAGATTTCCCCACGCTTTTTTAAATGGATATTTATTAGTCTATCTTTATCCGTTACCTAGATAATGTGTTAAAATTATTCAATTTTAATAAATCAAAAAATACCCTGATCAGGGTATTTTTACTCCATTTTATATAATTTATTTATAATATATATTAGTAAAATCCTTTGTTTTTAAAAGGTTCTCACTTTTTGAAATCGAGGAATGCATTTCAAAATTTTATCCAATGCTTTAAAAATAAGTAAGCCATCAAACGAACAGATCAAAGCGATACGCTATAAGACGCCTAGTTTCTCTTAAAGAAAGGGGGCACAATCTTGCTCGCTTAAGAAGCTTAGTGCTAAAAACATTATGTTCTTTGTGTAAAGAACACTCCATGATTGGAGTTTAATGTGAAAAAAAGATTGGTTAAGTTTGAGAATCGAAGTAATCTGCAATACCGACTCCTAAATAATTCGAGACCCAAAAGTTGCGGAAAGCAAATTTTATAACGTTTTCTTAAGAGCAGCTTTCAAATGACAAACGAACTGAAAATTGAAACTTTACATTTATTTCCCATCCTGGACAGTAAACTGATAGAACTTTTAAGATCTCTATCAGCAAAAGAATGGGAAAGTCAAACTGTGGCTAAACTTTGGAATGTAAAAGATGTTGCCTCTCACTTACTTGACGGAAATTTAAGAGGGCTATCTACTTCAAGGGATAATTTTTTTGGAGCAAAATTAGAAAGTATAAATTCTTATCAAGACCTGATTGATTTCCTGAATAAATTGAATATGTCCTGGACAAATGCAACAAAAAGATTAAGTCCACAAGTCATTATTAGCCTTTTAGAGAGTTCAGGTAAAGAATATACAGCACATTTAGAATCGCTTAACTTGTCCGATGACGCAGTTTTTTCGGTAGCCTGGGCAGGACAAGAAACTTCTCCAAACTGGTTTCACATCGCAAGAGAGTACACAGAAAAATTTTCACATCAACAACAAATTAGGGATGCGGTTGGCAAACAAGGAATCATGACCAAAGCGTTATTTTATCCATTTATTGATATACTAATGCATGCTTTTCCATACACATTTACCCAAGTACAAGCAGAAAATGAAACGGTTGTATCAATTGAAGTTACTACTGAAATAGGTGGAGTTTGGAGTATTATAAAAAAAGAAGTGGGTTGGGAATTGGTTAAGCGTAATAACCTTATTCCATCATCAAAGGTGGTGATTTCCCCTGATATAGCTTGGAAGTTATTTTCAAAGAGCTGGAAACCTGAACAAGTAATTGACAAAGTCAAGATAATAGGAGATGTTGAATTGGGAAAAAAAGCGCTCAATATAGTTGCAGTAATGGCCTATAAAGATAATTAAGCTGTTATCAAACAAACCAAAATATTTTATAAATGAAGAGTTAAATGGTTGTAATTGAAATGCTTAATATTCCTCTGAATCGGTCAAAAACTAGGGGGTACATACCTTTACAAGGTGAATGGATTGGGGAAGTTGATCTATTTTTTAAAGGAGTGACCAAAAAGAGCCGTTATATTAACCCTTCGTCTGCAAATGAATAGTAGCTTTCAACAAGTCTATAAGCTAAACGCTGTCTAAGACCTTGAGATTTAGTTAAGGTTTCTAAGTGGCGTATTATAAAAGAATAGGTGAGTGCATGTCGGAAAATAGCTTTAAGCAGTTTTTATCATGAGAGAACTAATGATGTAAGAAGGTTGCCTAAGCCGCAATATTCAAGGAGCTTCTGCAAGAGTTGTTTCAGGAAAATGGAGGATCATCTCTATGGTTTTGAAAAGCGTTGATCCGCTGGGAATAAACGTATTGCTACTGGTAGCAAGATCATTAAAAGTTCCACATCTACTGGACAATAATGGCTTCCCGAAGAAAGTACCCCCACAACAGCAACCTGACCGTTGTCCTGTTTGCCTAGGCAACCGAGGTACTGCCTGCCCACGCATGCTGCATGCCGTCCTTTCTTCTGAAATCCGACTTCATCGATTAATAGGGTGGTTTCTTCAGACCCTGAAAGAAGCGATGATGTACTTTGGGATATCTCATGGAGTACCTGGGTATAGTCCCATGGGGAATTACTGAGAAGGTGATGGAGGCTCTGATGAGGAGAATTTGTTCTTACGTCGCTGGAACCCTAATAATTTATCTTCAGAAAGAAAGGAAATAGCAATATTGATTCTTCATGGTTTTATAGCACATCGTGGAGCCTATGATATGGCTGGAAGACCATTTTCTGAAAGTGGTTATACTACCTTTGGACTGGATTATAGGGGCCATGACTTGTCGGGTGGAAATAGAGGTGATGCACCAGGAAAGAAAAGACGGATCTCCGATTTGGCTGAGGCGGTGGTATTTATAAAGAAACTAGGGTGTTCTGCGGTGGTTGTACTTGGCCATAGCTTAGGTGTTGCTGCTTCATTCACTGTTGCAAATACAGGTCCCAACGAGATAGCAGGTTTGGTTCTACTTTCTGGCGCATACGAAGGTAGGAAAGGATTATCAAAGACGCCTTCATTTTTGCATAAAGCCCGATTTGTTGCAAGTGCCGTTTTCCGCCCACCTCACTAATCAGTTGGATATTATAGTGAAGCAATGGCTGTACCTGAAGATAGTCTATTTACAATGAAGTATACTCCGAGATTCCTGATGATGCTTGATGTTAAAACACTCAGGTTGCCAGATGATATGAAGATCCCTGTATTGGTAGGCCTAGGTGATAATGACGAATTATTCACTGTAGAAAAAGAGAAGGAACTGTATGAATTGATCCCCGAAGACAAAAAGGAGTTTTTGGTAATGGAAAATACAACACACTCATTAATCCCTCGGGAAAGCTGGATGCAGGTTGTCAATTGGCTTGATTGTACCTTTATCAATTTTGAAATGAATTAAAAAAATAATTAATGAACTGTATCTAAATAGTTTAATGCGTTTAATCGGTTTAAACATAAATATAGAAGTTATGACTAAAAATATTAGAAATCTTTTGAGATTAGAAGAATTGGGACAGTTTTTACGCTCAATAATCCTGTTTTGTCAATTAGACTATTTATGGTGAGTTTATCCTGCCTTGCTGCTGTTGCCCGACCTATCGATGGTTGGCTATTTGGCCAATTCTAGAATAGGAGCTATGTTCTATAATTTGTTTCATCATAAATTTCTTGCAATTATTATCTTGGCTTTGGGCTATAGCTTTAATGTTTCGGAGTTAACACTTGCTGGTATAATCCTAATTGGACATTCTGCAATGGATAGGATTTTTGCTTATGGCCTAAAATACCCTGACAATTTTAAAAATACCCATTTGAGATGGATAGGTGAGAAGGATGATTTTATTAAAAGAAATATAATCTATTAGGCAATTAAGGATTAGTAAAATCACTTACGGTCTTGGTTTTGAGCATTTATATTTCTTCAATAAATTATTCAAAAAAAAACAAATCAGACGCCAGCTGAGTTTCTAGGGGCATTAAATTAAATCTGGCTGGAAGATTATCTCCGTGCTTAAAATTAATGGTATGATAAGTTTTTGTTATTTCTGAATTGGTAAAGAAACAAGAGTTTTGTTGATGAATTACTATTTTTATTATTGTGTTAATGTAATTTTAAAAATTATTTTACTTAGTTTAGATTCATTAATGAAAGGCTTTGGAATTATGAATATTAAACAAAAACTCTATGGATTATTCTTTGCTACAAGATGAGGAGTTAGTTGATCATTTAGTACAGGGAGAAGATGAAAAAGCCTTTCGGGAAATATACAACCGGTATTGGAAACAAATATTTTTGCAGGCTTATAGAAAGACTGGCGATAGAGAAACTGCTGAGGGACTGACTCAAGATCTATTTATGAGCTTATGGGATAGAAGGAATTTGATAGGTATTCAGCATCTCTCTGGCTGGCTGAATCAATCCATACGCTATGCCATCATTAATTTTTACAAATCTCAGTTGGTAAAGGAAAAATACAAGCAATTTGCCAAAAACCATTTTAATACTTCAGAGAGTAGTACTGATCATTTGGCCAGACTAAATGAACTTTCGGAAAGCATCAGTCAAGCTTTAGATTCTCTCCCAGAAAAAACAAGAATTGTGTTTAAAATGAGTCGGGAGGAGAATAAGTCAGTAAAGGAAATAGCAAGTTTATTGGATCTTTCCGAAAAAGCGGTAGAATACCATATCAGCCAAAGCCTTAAAAAGCTGCGGGTTTATCTAAAAGATTACTTTCTAGGGCTTCTTTTTATGATTTTTAAGGTTTGGTAGTCATTCAAGTGTATTTTATGCATTACCCCAATAGGAATAAATTAAAAAAAAAATCACAAAAATTTCATCTAGTATTTAGGGATTGGTTCGGTCTGATTGACTATACAATTGAATAAAGCAAAATATGGGCAGAGATTACCTTCATAATTTACTGGAACGTTACCAATCGGGACAATGTAGCGATGAAGAACGGAAAATCGTGGAAGCATGGTACGATTCTTTAGGGGAAAAGAACGGTTTATCCGAGATAAGTGAACAAGAATTAGAATCAGTAAAGGAAAGGGTATGGGCGCTTGTTAACATAAAGCCTTCAGAGTCATTAAAAATAGAAAGAAAAGTAAGTCCTCAGGCAGAGGTTGTTCAATTGTGGCCGAGGTTATTGGCTGCAGTGGCAGTTGTAGGAATTGTAATTTGTGCCACACTATTTTTTAATGTTTACAATAGACCATCAGGATTTACACAGGAAAAGCGTGTAGCGGCAATTGACAGTCCTATTACGATAGAGAACCATACGGATTCACTCATGATATTAAATTTGGAAGATGGAAGTCTGGTCAGTCTAGCTGTTGGATCCAAGATAATTTTTCCTGAGGAATTTGGACAGGATAAAAGAGAGGTCTTTATATGGGGTGAGGCATTTTTTGAAGTGAGCAAGAATGCTGATAGTCCATTTTATGTATATGCTTCCAATTTAATTACCAAAGTGGTTGGAACAAGTTTTTTTGTAAGGTCAGGGAGTTCCCAGATGAGTGAAGTAGAAGTGGTTACGGGAAAAGTAATAGTTACGGCAAATGAACAAGGCTTGTTCTCAAGTAAAAATGAGGTTTACATTACACCAAATCAAAAGGTGGTCTTTGATGCGGATTCTAAGAAATTAATTCCGACGATTGTAGATAATCCAAATCCGCTTGAGAGTGCGAAAGCTATGATTGAGTATGGGTTTGTCTATAAAAATGTGCAACTGCTTCAGGTTTTGAAAGACATTGAATTAACCTATGGTATTAATATCATCCCTGAAGATACTAGAATATATAATTGCACATTTACTGGTGATTTAAATGATGAAAACATGTTTTCTAAGCTGGAATTAATATGTCAATCCACAGGAATGACCTATGAAGTCCATCACACCAATATCCTAATTAAGGGAAAAGCATGTAACCCCTAGTAATATCGAACCTATTATTCCATCAAATAACAGACTAACTATGTAGCAAATTTACTTTAACCTAAATTTTAGCGGAGATACCTGATCCAATCCCCAAAATTGGATCAGCTGAGCGTAGAATAAAAACTGGCAATGCCCCAACATTGCCAGTCAAACTACTACCTGATGGTAGGATTTTGCCCCAAGTTAATTTTAGAACAATAACATTACAAATATATGAAAAAAAAGCAGTTCTTTGCTTTGACTGGTATCTTTACTAAGGTATCCATTTCCATGGCATTTATAATGACCATTGCCTTTTCAATTGGACTTGCCAATGGACAGTTATTAGATAAAAGAGTCTCCATTTCATTGGAGAAAGTTGGAATAGAAGATTTTTTGGCGAATCTCCAAGATGTGGCAGATGTTAAGTTTGTCTATAGCCCATCGGTTATTCCCCTCAATGAAAAGGTTTCCCCCAAATTCGAACAGCAAAGACTTAGTGAAGTGCTTAGTGCTACCTTATCTGACTTTGGAGTGGGTTACAAAGAAATGAGTGGTCAACTTGTTCTTTTTAAACATGACCCGGTGAAAAGAAGTACGGAAAAAGAGGACTTAAACACCCCTAAAAATTCATCTAAAGCGATAATGCTTTCGGGTAAAATCACAAATAACATGGGGTTGAGTATTCCTGGTGCCACCATCATCCTAAAAGGGACCAATATTGGGGTTACTTCCGACAATGACGGTAATTTCAGGTTCTCTATTCCAGATGATCATGAAGGGGGGATTCTGTTGATCTCCTTTATAGGTTTCAAAACCCAAGAAGTGAAAATCGGGAATCAAAGTATCTTTGAAATAATCCTTCAAGAGGATGTCGGCAATTTGAGTGAGGTGGTTGTAAATGGATACTCTGAGATCAGAAGGGACTCCTATACTGGAACCACAATTACTATTTCTGGCGAGGATTTAAAAAGGACCAATCCTACCAATATTCTGGCGGCCATTCAATTATTCGATCCTTCGTTTAGAGTATCGGATAATAATGCCCTGGGATCCAATCCAAATGCCCTACCTGAAATAACTGTTAGGGGTTCCACTGGTTTGCCAAGTAGCAGCTCAGAATCCAGTGATGGTTTCAATGTGAGCAAAGCCTCAATGCTCAACAATCCGAATCTACCAACCTTCATTTTAGATGGTTTTCAAGTAAGCATCCAAACCGTGTTTGATTTAAATTATAATAGGATTGCTTCCATTACTTTGCTAAAAGATGCAGCTGCTGCAGCTGTATATGGGTCACGCGCTGCCAATGGCGTGGTGGTCATAACTACTAATCCTCCAGAAGAAGGCAAAATCCATGTGACGTATACTAGCGACATTACTATTAGTGGCCCAGACCTTACGGTGTATAACCTGCTAAATGCTGAAGAAAAGCTAGAGTATGAAAGATTGGCAGGGCTCTATAACACAAGCACGAATAGCAATGGGAATAGCCAGAATGAATTGGATTTACTCTACTATCAAAAGAAGAAGAATGTGGTTAGTGGTGTGGACTCCTACTGGTTGTCTGAACCTGTTGAGACCTCTATTGGGAATTCACAATCCATATACATTGAGGGTGGTTCCAATACGCTGCTCTATGGAGTGACGGGAAGATATCAGAATATGAAAGGTGTCATGAAAGGTTCTGAGCGTAACAGGTATGGAGGGGATTTGACACTTAGCTATAACCTGAAAGACAAAATTACTTTTTACAATCAACTATCGATCACGGCAACAAATAGTCAGGAGTCCCCATATGGAAGTTTTTCTAACTATGCCAGAATGAACCCTTATTACCCTAAAACAGACGACAATGGAAATATCCTACAAGCTGTGGACAGCTGGCAACGTCGTGAATCATCTGGTACCCGTGTTCAGGATGTAGTGCTCAATCCTGCATACAATGCTACTCTAAGCAATTCTGATATTGAAAGTTACACTCAGATTATCAATTCGTTTTCTACTGTATATAGGGTTACCCCTAGTCTGCGCATGCAGGCACAAATCAGTTTAAATAGAATGCTAATGGATAGGGATAGATACCAATCACCATTCAGCAATGAATTCTATAGCTATATTGGGGATGACCTTAAAAGGAGAGGACGTTATGACTATGCAGGATCGAATGAGACTTCTATTGATGGGAATTTTGTGGTTTCATACACTAAAGTTATAAATAAGACACACTTTTTGAATGCATCCCTGGGAGGGAATTTGAGAGATTATAGTTCTGAATTTAAGAGTTTTGCGGCTACAGGATTCATAAGTGATAGATTTACAAATATATCTTTTGCTAATCGCTATGAAGAAAATGCTTCTCCCAATGGGGATAAGTCTATAGAACGGTTGATAGGCGTATTTGCCAATATCAACTACTCAATTGAAGATAAATATCTCTTTGATTTGGCTACACGGATTGATGGATCTTCAAAATTTGGTACTGAGAACAAGTATGCTCCTTTTTGGGCAGCTGGTATAGGTTGGAACATGCATAATGAGGGTTTTTTGTCTAATTCTTCCTATATCAATAGACTGACAATCAGAGCCACTACTGGGGTCACAGGAGAGGTTTCTTTCCCATCTTACATGTCCAAAACTACTTATGAGTATAGAAATGAGTGGTATTCTACAGGTGTAGGTGCTGTGAGTCTTGGATATGGAAATGAATCATTGAAATGGCAAAAGACACATAATTATGATTTAGGCGTAGAAGTGTCCCTGTTAAAAAATCGAATTTACTTTTTACCGAGGTACTATTACAGGCAGACAGAGGATGTATTGGCAGATATAATTGTTCCTACATCAGTCGGGTTTGGATCTTATAAAGCCAATCTTGGAGTGATGGAAAACAAGGGTTTTGAGATGATGCTGAGATCAAACGTGATCCAAGGAGCTGGGGGGTGGTATGTAGGGCTTTTTGCCAATATTGCCCAGAATAGAAATACCATCAAAAAAATCTCAGAATCGCTAAAGAAATATAACGATGAAGTTGACAATGATCAAGGAGGGGCACCACTGCTAAGATTTAGGGAAGGAGAGTCCTTGAATACTATATATGCTGTTCCTTCATTAGGTATCGATCCAGAAAACGGTAAAGAACTTTATGTCAAAAAAGATGGTACGATTACCTACATATATGATGCTAAAGACAATGTGCCAGTGGGTGATAAATCTCCCAAGATAGATGGGACTTTTGGTGCCAATATTTCCTACAAGAATTTTTTTCTCTCTGTTAATTTTTACACAAAATTAGGGGGTGATCTTTATAATCAAACTCTGGTGGATCGTGTGGAAAATGCAGATCCGAGATACAATGCAGATAGAAGGGTGCTGTCCGAGAGATGGCAGAAGCCTGGAGATGTGACCTTCTTCAAGGATGTAGCGATCAGGGAAAACACCTTTGCATCCTCCCGTTTTTTGCAGTCTGACAATGCAATAGAATTACGTTCGGCAAACCTGAGTTACGAAAGCTTTGGCAAGCTGGCAAAGGATCTGAAAATGGAAAGTCTCAGATTCACAGTGACCATGAATGATATTTGGAGATGGGCACCTGTAAGGTTGGAGCGTGGTATTGAATACCCATTTGCCAGGATGGTGACATTCTCCGTTCAGGCTAGATTCTGATCAGCACTAAAATCAATCAAAATTGACTTAAGAAATTTACAGTATTAAATGTATAAAAATGAAAAAGTACCTGAAATTATTTCCGTTCATATTCATTTTTTCCTCTTGTGGAGATTATCTGGATGTGAGACCGGAATCCCAAATTGAGAAAGAGGTATTATTCAGTACCGAATATGGTTTCTTTGAAGCACTTAACGGCGTTTATGTGAGGTGTACTGAAGGTGATATATATGGAAATGAACTTACTTTTGGTTCCCTTGATGTTTTGGCACAAAATTATTCCTTCACTACTGGCACCAACACCTTGGCGGAATCTTATGCTGAGACGGCTGAATTTAAATATCAAAACAATGCTTTTGTAGATAGAAAAAATCGCATCTGGAATGGGTTATACAATGCCATTGGCAATTGTAACCTTATACTTCAAAATATAGATGAAAAAGAGGGTGTGTTTACGAGTGGGCTTTATGCTCCGATGATTAAAGGTGAAGCCAAGGCCCTGAGGGCTTACATTCATTTTGATTTACTGCGATTGTTTGCACCATCTTTTGTTAACGGTCCTGCTGCTACTGCTATTCCATATGTTACCAAATATTCTACTGAAGTAACTCCTCAGTCTACCGTTTCAGAAGTTTTGGATTTGATCATTGCAGATCTATTGGAGGCAAGATCCTTATTAGAATCTGATCCCATACTTGCAGAAAATTATGTAGTTGGATATACCTACAATGGAGATTTTGACGGTTTACCAGATGATGGTTCTAATGAGGAACAGGGCAACAATTTGTTTTTACAGAACAGAAGACACCGAATGAATTATTATGCCGTCTGCGCCGAGTTGGCAAGGGTATATCTGTATAAGAACGATAAGGTCAATGCACTCAAATATGCCCTGGAGGTAATTGATTCCGGTAAGTTTCCGTGGACAGATAAAAATGATTTTACTGCTGATGATGATAGACTTAAAGACCGTGTCCTCTACAAAGAATTGATTTTTGGATGGTACATACCTGCCATGGAGGTAAATCTGAGAAGCAGATTTGAAAATATAGCTTCCAGTACAGCAATCGTAACAGCTGAAGGTAATATCCTCTATGAAACGGGAGGTGTAGGTGCGGATGATTTTAGGTATAAAGAATGGATGAAACAAGAAAGTGATGGCATTACAAGAAAATTACTTTTTATCAAATATAAACGTGACGCCAATGCAAACCTGCATAGTTTGATGGCTCCAGCTTTGCGATTGAGCGAGATGTATTACATAGCTGCGGAATGTAGCTTTGATACAAATCCAGAAATGGCCTGGGGATACTTCAATACAGTAAGGTTTCATCGGGGTATAGGTACAGAGATACGTAATTCAAATGATTATGAGTTTTTTATAGCTGAGTTAATAAAAGAGGCACGTAAGGAGTTTTACGGAGAGGGCCAAATTTTCTATATGTACAAGAGGCTGAACCGGGATATTTTAGCTCAGTCTGGAGGTTCTATAGCCGCAAGAGATCAAGTCTTTGTATGGCCTATGCCTGATGATGAGATTGTTTTTGGAAACAGAAATTAAAATATAAACTAGTCTAACATGAAAAGATATTTTATAATCATTATTGTAGCATCAATTTACTTGTTTTCTTGCCATCAAGAGGATCAGCTTTTGTATCAGTCAGCAGATAATGTTTTCTTTAATTTTGATGATGAAAACACAAACAATAGAGATAGTATTTTTTACACATTCGCCTATGATCCTAGCTTAGGTTCTGACACAGTATTCTTACCCGTGACCATTTCAGGCCGAAGAGTCTCACATGATCGGGAGTTTTATGTTTCAGTTCTTGATTCAGGTACTACTGCTGTTGTAGGTGTTCATTATGAACCTTTGAAACCCGTCTATATCATGCCTGCGGATTCGGGAAAAATCTCCATCCCTTTCATTATGTATAGCACAGACCCTATCCTTGCGGATACTTCAGTAGCAGTCAGAATGATACTTAAAAGCAGTCAGGATTTTGGTGTAGGGCTTCCTCATTTGATCTCTGCCAAGGTATTGTTTTCAAATAGACTGGAAAAGCCTGAATGGTGGGACCTCTGGGTTGGTCAGTTGGGAAACTATTCCCGTACTAAACACCAGCTTTATTTGATCTCAGTTGGAAACCATGATTTGATTTCTTCCTACGCAGACTATCTATTCATTCCAAGAAGTCTCTTTTTGATCGATCAGCTGAGACAGTTTATTAATGATCCTTTCAGTTGGGTAGAGGCCCATTCGGGTGAATACAATTTAGAAAAAGTGGATGATAAGCTTTATTATTTCTATAATTTATCAAACCCAGATACAAAGTACAAACTGGCTTATTATCAGGATGATGGAAAGTTTTATTTCTACAACGAAAACAACCAACGAATAACTGTAAATTAAATCTTTTCAGTTGAGGTGAGTTTTTTCGTCCATCATTTTAATACCCTTGTTTAAGACTTTGGCTTTCAATTAAAAGAAAGTCTTAATTAACCATAATCAAGTCTAAATGAATCAAAGTGAAAAAAATATAGCTATGAAATCATATTTTATTATATCAATATTGTTCTGTCTTATTTTGACAACCTCATGTTATGAGGATTTAGGGAATTACAATTATGAACTTCCAGAGGAACCGCAAGTATTTGGTGTTGCTGATTCAGTGTTCAGGGTGTCGGTGGGTGACAGTCTGAAAATACATCCTATACTTAGCCATAGCAAGGCAGATAAAGATAATTTCTCATATGAATGGCAAATTCAGATAGCCGAGGAACTAAGGCATGTAACTTACACTGGACAAAATCTAGATATTCAGTTTGGGTTTAAAGCTGGAAGTTACCCTGGTATTTATAGTGTATATGACAAGTCAAATGGAATGAAATATTTTTATCCATTCACTATAGAATCCCAAACACAATTTTCAAGAGGTATCTTGGCTCTTTGTAATGATAATGGGCAAGGTAGACTTTCTTTTGTTAGGCCCGATTCCACGGTTATCAATAACTTATACCAAAGTTTAAATGGAGGTACTCTTCCCAATAATCCGATTCAATTGGTTCCTATTATCAATCAGGCAAATTCTAATACAGGCCTTACCAGGTATTGGCTCTTAGGCAAAGATGAAATCAATCCAGGCGTGGGTATTAACGCAGGTACCTTGTTTTTCGAAGCAACACTTAAGGATAATTTTTTTGCACCTTTACCTTCTATTGAACCAAACTATGTTTATCCAACATTTCTTGGGGCTTCTACAGGAGTATTCAATAATAAACTATATCTCGGTACCACCAGTACACAGGATATCAGTCCGGATTATGGCAGGTATGGGAATGCTATTGCAGGAGACTATTCGCTAGCTCCAAGTTTTATCTATGTAGATTTTCAGTATTATCTAGGCTTTGATATCAAGCATTATCAATTTGTGCGCTTCGCTAGCAGTGGCGCATACTATGGAGTGGATTATAGAGTAAGTACAGTAGGGACAGGTTTTGATCCTAAAAAGCCTGGTTTGGTTTCCTATTCCCATATGTTTTATTTAAATGGATCAACTTCATATGCCTATGGCATTGACTCTCTTAATAATTTTGTGGAGTTTAAATTCATGTTGGCAGGCGATAATTTTGTAACAGATTATGTTAGGAAGTTTGTAAGACCGGACTTGATCAACGAATCGAATTTATGGATTGGCAATCAATTTGGAATCATATATTTCACCTCAAATGAAAAAATATATCGATATAACCCCCTAAATGAAGAGATTATTGCACTCTTGGCTGACTTTGGCGGTAAAACGGTAACTATGATTGAATTCGTTCCAAATAGCGATTACATCATTGCTGGTACCGAAGGAAGTTTATATTATTTAGATATAGGAACTGGAAAAACGGGAAATATAGTGCATCAAATAAATGGTTTCGTAGGTGCTCCTGTTGATGTTTATATCAGGAATTGACCCTATAATCAATAACATCCAATCCATTCTAATTTTAGAATTCTGCAAGAAAAGAACTTCAATGTTAATTTGTGTCATCTAGGTCTCATCAGCAGTTTTCAGGTAGAATGGTATATTAAAATTCTTTTTCTGTGTCAATACCAATAAGCTCTTTTCAAACTTTGGAGTTATTGGACTTGTCAATTAATTAGGGATAGTTGGATTTCTTTCCTCAGTATATCATTTCAATCAATATTTTCATTCATTAGATAAAATATGAAATTAAGGTTTTCAAAATGCAAAGCTATATTATCGGCGATGCTTTTATTTCTTGGACTCACGGGATATTCTCAGCAGTCAAAGAAAATATATGAGTCCGAATCAGGTGTCACCATTGATGATGCCGTTTTTCAACATATCGATCAGCAAGCCTTTAAGCTGATGGAACAGCGGCATCCTGAAAGGTTTGCTACACTGGCAACTCAACTGGACAATGATCATGTTGATCTCAAGCTATTGAGTTCCCTAAGAAAAAAGATCAAGCTATCTGAGGTATATCAGAAGAATATTTCCGGAGTACTTGTAGTAGCTACTATTTATAAATGCGATGATTGTCCTAATAACCATATCCGTGCTTCTACTGGTTTTATAATTGCCGAAAATGGAATTGCTGTAACAAACTATCATATTTTCAAAGGAGATGCCACTAATGAAAACTCTGATTTGGCTGTGGTCGTGATGGATTATGATGGGAAAGTTTATGCTGTAAAAGAAATTCTTGCGGCAAGCCTTAATGATGATCTGGCTATCTTTAAGTTTGATGCAATAGGTGAAAAAACAAAAATCTTGCCCTTAGGTCAGGATGTTATACCTGGTCAGGATGTAAGTATTATATCTCATCCACACTCCATGTTTTATTCCCTTACCTCTGGAGTAACAACCAGAAGTTATATTCGAAATGGAACAAAAAAAACCAGTATTACTGCAGATTTTTCGCAAGGCTCAAGTGGGGCACCTGTTTTTGATGATAAAGCAAATGTGATAGGCATTGTGTCTGCAACCAGGTCACTATATAATACTGATAAAAATATTCAGATGGTTTCAAGGGAAATAATACCAGTTAGTCGCTTAAAAGCTTTGATTAATTGAAACTTATGGAAGACTATCAAAACGTAACTCTACTTTAAAATCTACTTTATTAAATAAACTTTATCATGAAAGAAAAATTAGTGATTTCAATTTTGGCATTGATAGTCTATGCCTGTCAGCCTTATAGCGAGAAATTGGTGGAAGAAGTTGATTTCTTTACTATCGAGGGGGAGATCAAAGGTCTAGATGTTTCAGAGATCTATTTTATGCACAAAGATTCTGCGGGAGAGCATAAGGACACCTTGGTCGTCGATAATGGGAAATTCAGTGTTAGAGGAAAAACTGATGAGCCTCAGTTTGTTATGATTTATTCTGATAAAGTTAGGTTTCAGAAGGTGTTTTATGTAGAAAATAAAGCAATGTACCTCAAGGGTACATTTGATTCATTGCTCCACGTTGATGTGAGTGGATCACCTGTGCAGGATGATTATGAAGTTTTGGAAGAAAGAATTCAGACTCATAGAGATTCGGTGATGGTATATTGGAATCTGGCCCAAGAGGCCAGTAGCAAAGGAGATACAATAAAAGCAAATGGTTATCAAGTTATTGCCGACTCCATGTACAGGTCCGAGTCCGGAATTCGGAAGCAATTTATTTCGGAGTTTCCTCATAGCTTTGCGAGCCTAAACGAGTTGTTGAATTACAGTAATGAGGAGAACTTGGAAGAATCTCTAATGCTGTATGCTGGATTGTCCGACGCTGTAAGACACACCAAAAAAGGAAAGGAAGTCGCTATCCACCTGGATAATCTGGATAAAGTTAAACAGGGTAATGTTGCTTTGCCATTTTCCCAAAAGGATGTTGATGGACAGGAGGTCAGCTTGAATGACTATAATGGAAAATATGTATTGCTGGAATTTTGGGCAAGTTGGTGCGGACCTTGTCGTGCTGAGAATCCCAACCTCCGAGCAGAGTATTTGAAATATCATGATAAAGGATTTAATATTTTAGGTATATCGCTTGATGACTCAAGAGAAAAATGGATGAAAGCATTAGAGAAAGATGACTTGCCCTGGACACAGGTGTCAGACTTGAAGGGTTGGCAAAATGAAGTAGCGATGCTTTATGGGGTCAGGGGTATTCCTGCCAACTTCCTCATTAGTCCAGATGGAATAATTATAGATAAAGGATTGAGAGGTGAATCTTTGAATACCAAGCTTAAGGAGATTTTTGATTAATAGCTATGCGTGGTTTTTTATGCCAAATTCTCTCATAGACTTTTCTTAGAAAGGGTTTAGTAAAACACAAAACTTGTGAAATTAAAAAAACCAGTTCAGCTTAACTCCTGGACTGGTTTTTTTATACCTTATTGATGGTAGCTACTGCCTTTGTCAATCCAGGTAAGGGTATATGCATGAATAAACATGGGGGGGAGTCCAATCAGCAATAAGATCAAAACTAAATTTCATACTACCTTTTAAATTTAAAGGTCCATATAATATATAAGGTAATTATGTGGAATGACTTTTCCTGAAAAATTAGGAAAATACTAATGTTTAGAGTTTTACCTAATGCGATTTAGTGTTTAAATATATAATAATCAATACAATAAAAACTTGATGTAGCTTTAGTAAATGAGATGGTTACAAGTCAAAAAATATGGCTAGGTCAAAAGATGTGAAAATTTCTGCTAACCTTTTCCATAAGATGTTCATTTAAGTTTAACATTTGATTATGGTGCGGCATCAGCCTTTTTGCCAATCAAGACCAAGAGGCAAAGGAATAAATGAAGGCTAGGAGGGAGGCCAAGTGTTTATGCCGGAAGCTCTTGGACACTACAGCAGGCAAAAGGCTAAATTTGTACTGTAATGGAATGCTAAAAAAGAAATATTTTGAATCGACTGCTCTTTAAATCTAAAAACTATTTAATACATTAGTTGCATTGAAATGTGTCTTAATCAGAGGATTGGATTTCTTTCAACATCAAATGAATTTCAACATCAAATCTTCTTTTAGTTTTTATGAAAATTAAAGACATCAAAGTTTCCTCAGGGTTTAAGATTCAAACCACAAAGGCCATTTATGCCATCGCTTTATTCATTTTTGTCTACTTACTGCTGCTGACTTTAGCTGTGGCCTTGACAGTCTTATGCATTATAGGTGGCTTCTATATCATCGCTGCCAAACCAACTTTTATCACCATTGCCATTGGGATAGCCCTAGCAAGTCTTGGCATGCTTATTTTAATGTTCCTGCTCAAGTTTATTGTCAAATCTCACAAAATTGATAGATCATACCTGGTTGAAATCACCAAAGAAGAGGAACCCATGCTCTTTGGTCTCATAGAAGAAATAGTGACAGCAATAGGAACTGATTTTCCAAAGAAAGTATACCTGTCTAATGAGGTCAATGCAGCTGTGTTCTATGATTCCAGTTTTTGGAGCATGTTTTTCCCCATCAAGAAGAACCTCCAATTAGGCATGGGGCTAATTAATTCAGTCAGTGTTGCTGAATTGAAAGGAATCATTGCGCATGAATTTGGACACTTTTCTCAAAGAAGCATGAAGGTGGGGAGTTATGTCTATCACGTCAATCAGGTAATCTTTAATTTAGTTGAAGACAATACATCTTACAGCAACTTAATTGAAAAGTGGGCAAACATCAGTGGCTTTTTTGCCCTTTCAGCTTCTTTGGCAGTCAAGATAATCCTTGGCATCCAATGGATATTAAAACAGATGTATGAGGTTGTCAATAAAAACTACATGGGTCTTTCAAGGGAAATGGAGTTTCATGCAGACGAAATAGCAGCGCACATTACGGGTATAGCGCCCATGAAGACCTCCTTGCTAAGAATTCCTTTATCAGATCATGCATTCACCTCTACGCTTAACTATTATGATGGCAAAGTTAAGCATAATATAAAATCAGGTAACATTTATGGGGATCAAGCTGCCGTACTTTCTTTCCTTAGTGAGTTCAATCAAATCCCTTGTAAAAATGGGCTACCTCAAGTTTCCCTTACAGAGCAATCCAAATTCAACAAATCAAAATTAACAGTAGAAGACCAATGGTCTTCCCATCCGAGTACCGAAGACAGGTTGAAGAGATTGGAAAAAACCAACCTCCATGTCGATCAGCTTGAAGAACATTTGGCCACTACCTTATTTCAAGACATTGAAAAGACACAGGTAAGATTGACCCACCTGATCTTTGACCATATCCCTTATGAAGGAGAGGTGGTAACGCAAAGCACAGCGGATTTTATTGAAGATTATAAAGCTGATATTGAAAGCAATTCATTTCCAAAGGTCTTTAATGGTTATTATGACAATAGGAATCCCATAAGCGCTCCAAATGAAGAGATCAAGCCTTCAGTAGATCCAGCAAGTACCGCTGACGCCTTATTTTCAGATGAAAAAGTTGATCTTGTCTATACTGCAATTGCCTTGGAAAACGACATTGATTTTCTCAATAAAATCTATTTTGGCAAATCACCTATCAAGACCTTTGATTATGATGGGAAAAAGTACAAGAAGAAAGAAATCAATAAACTGGTTCCTGAGCTAAAAAAACAACTTGAGGAGATTAATCAACAAATACATGCCAACGATTTAGCGATCTTTTCCTATTTTCAGGAACTCTCTATGAGGCAAGAAAAAACAGGGCTTTGGGAAAACTGTTATGATGAGCTTAATAATTTTGAGAGGCCTATGAGCATAAGATAGATCTCTATAATAAACTTTGCGACGGCATTCAATTCATTAGTTACAATACTCCTGTAGAAGACATCAAGTTTAACCTCAATAAGCTCAAAAGTCAAGAAAGTAAGCTAAAGGCAGCAATTCCGATTTTAAATAATTGAAGTAGTTTGATCAATTTGCTTTAGAAAATAGACATAGGATTCCCATGACCCTGTTTCCAGGGAATTCTTTTTTTTAATTAAACCAGTTTTTGTGTTTT
>NZ_JAKZGP010000075.1 GCF_022549775.1 Belliella filtrata
AGGCTATATAAACGTCGCTCTGCTCCGGCCTTGACAAGTTTCCTTACTTGAGCTAGGGGGCATTTAAGATGATGAAAACAAAAGAAAAACAATAAAAAAAGTGTCAAGTAATTTCAGGACGCGACAAGAAGATGGCAGTAATTTAAAATAATGATATACCCTCTCTTGCCTCAGCCTTTGCCCCTTCGCGAGCCAAAAACCAAAGCTTCGTGCCTTTATGCCTAAGTGGCAAAAACCTAAGAAAATAAATATGCAAACCATAAAATACACATTCATCGGCCCTATTCGCCAAGTAGTTACCATGAAAAACCTTCCTCTGAAAGGAGCACTTAGAGATGAGCAGCTTCATATCATCAAAGAGGCGGGTATCATGATCAAGGATGATGAAATTTATGACATTGGTCCTTACTGGGACTTGTATCCAGAGGCACAATCCATAGGAGCCGAGATGCTGAACTTGAAGGATGATTATGTTGCCTTGCCTGGCATCATCGATTGCCATACCCATATTTGCTTTGGTGGATCAAGGGCTCAGGACTATGCCATGCGAAATGCAGGTAAATCCTATCTGGAAATCGCCAAAGCCGGGGGAGGAATCTGGGATACGGTCACGCAAACGAGAAAGGCATCTTTGGAAAAACTTGCTCAATTGACTGTTAAAAGAGCCAATAGACATTTAAAAGATGGAATCACCACGATAGAGGTAAAAAGTGGCTATGGATTATCTATTGAAGAGGAACTCAAAATGCTCAAAGCCATCAAATTGGCCAATGAAAATACATCAGCCGATCTAATTCCTACTTGCTTGGCTGCCCATATCCCTCCCAAAGATTTCGAAGGTATACCGGAAGCGTATTTAGAAATCATCTCTGATCAGCTTTTTCCTATCCTCAAAGATCAAAGCTTATCCAATCGCATTGATGCATTTATTGAAGATACTGCTTTCTCAGCAGCAGATATTCAGTCTTATTTCAACAAAGCTAAAGCAATGGGATTTGACATCACTGTGCATGGAAATCAGTTTCACACTGGTGGCTCTGAAGTTGCTGTAAATATTGGAGCAATTTCATGCGATCACTTAGAAGCTAGTACAGCCAAAGAAACAGCATTACTTGCCCAGTCTGACACCATTGCCGTAGCCCTTCCTGGAGCATCATTAGGCTTGGGAATGGCATACACGCCAGCCAGAAAACTACTCGATGCAGGAGCTTCCTTGGCTATTGCCTCTGACTGGAATCCTGGCTCTGCACCTATGGGTGATCTGCTGATGCAAGCTGCTATCTTGGGTACTTTCGAGAAACTCAGCAATGCTGAAATTCTAGCTGCTATCACTACAAGAGCAGCAGCAGCACTCAATCTTTCAGATCGGGGTAAACTTGTCCATGGACTTCAAGCAGACATTGTCCTTTTCCCTACTGCTGATTATAGAGAGATTACTTATCAGCAGGGGAAACTTAAACCTAGTATGGTTTTTAAAAATGGGGTTAAGGTTTAAAAACTTCTATTCTTGGATATTTATGGATAGTATAAAATTAGATATTGGTGGATATTGGAAATTATTAGATATCGAATTCTTCCTACCACACAAACCCTTCAGAATTTATCAAAGTAAATATTAATTCATTTCGATTAATATCGCAAAGCCAATATCAATTAATTTCTTTCTATATCACGCAGCTAATATCTAAGAATATCTACCAAAATCAACTAGTAAAGATCCAAAAACCACCCATCAAAATAACTCACAATAAAGCCATGAATTTCCAAGACCAACTAACACAAGGCATCCCTTCTACCCTACCTCCCAAAAAACAACCAAACCCCGATTTTTCTCATGCGCCTAAGAGAAAGGCTATTTTGAGCAAGGAAGAGAAAAAATTGGCGGTGAAGAATGCATTACGCTATTTTCCTAAGACTTGGCATGCTGAACTTGCGAGGGAATTCTTTGAAGAATTAGAGGAATATGGACGCATTTACATGTACCGCTTTATGCCTGACTATGGTATGTATGCCAGGCCAATTGACGAGTATCCAGCCAAATCTCAACAAGCAGCCGCTATCATGCTGATGATCCAAAACAACTTGGATCCTACCGTAGCTCAGCACCCTGAAGAATTGATCACTTACGGTGGAAATGGCGCCGTCTTCCAAAACTGGGCGCAATACCTGCTAACCATGAAGTATTTGTCCGAAATGACAGACGAACAGTCTCTCCACATGTACTCTGGCCATCCTATGGGTCTTTTTCCATCCTCAAAAGACGCACCAAGAGTCGTAGTGACTAATGGGATGATGATCCCTAACTACTCGAAACCAGACGATTGGGAGAAACACAATGCACTTGGAGTCACCCAATACGGGCAAATGACTGCTGGATCTTACATGTATATTGGTCCTCAGGGGATTGTTCATGGGACAACTATCACGGTGATGAATGCTTTCAGAAAAAAGCTTGGTGTTGCTGTAAGTCCAAGGGGTAAGGTTTTCTTGACGGCTGGTCTCGGAGGCATGTCTGGTGCCCAACCCAAGGCGGGAAATATAGCTGGATGCATCTCCGTCTGTGCTGAGGTCAATCCAAAAGCTGCATACAAAAGACATGAACAAGGATGGGTGGATGAATTGATAGAGGACTTGGGTGAATTGGTCTTAAGGGTAAGAAAAGCGCAAATAAAACAGGAAGTGGTCTCCATCGCTTATCTTGGCAATATAGTGGAAGTATGGGAGCAGTTTGACGAAGAAAATATCACTGTGGAACTGGGTTCCGACCAGACTTCTCTTCACAACCCTTGGGCAGGCGGGTATTATCCTGTAGGGCTGAGTTTCGAGCAATCCAATAAAATGATGGCCAATGACCCAGATACTTTTAGATTAAAAGTTCAAGATTCCCTCCGTAGACATGCTACTGCTATTAATAAACATGTGGCCAAAGGAACCTACTTTTTTGATTATGGCAATGCTTTTCTACTGGAAGCTTCTCGTGCAGGAGCTGAAGTAATGGCTGAAAATGGTATTGACTTCCGCTACCCTTCTTATGTTCAGGATATTCTAGGCCCTATGTGTTTTGATTATGGTTTTGGGCCGTTTAGATGGGTCTGCACATCTGGAAAAGCCGAAGATCTGGAGAAAACTGACCAAATTGCTCTAAAAGTAATGCAGGAAATTAAAACCAATGCTCCTGGCGAAATTCAGCAGCAATTACAAGATAACATCCAGTGGATTGAAGAGGCAGGGAAAAACAAGTTGGTTGTGGGATCACAAGCACGTATCCTTTATGCTGATGCAGAAGGGAGAATCAAGATTGCCCAAGCTTTCAATGAAGCTATTCAAAAAGGTTATATTTCAAATCCAGTGGTATTAGGAAGAGATCATCATGATGTCAGTGGCACAGATTCACCTTACCGAGAGACAAGCAACATCTATGATGGCAGTAAGTTTACAGCAGATATGGCGATTCACAACGTGATTGGCGACAGCTTCAGAGGTGCTACATGGGTTTCTATTCATAACGGCGGCGGTGTAGGCTGGGGCGAAGTGATCAATGGGGGATTTGGCCTATTGCTTGACGGAACACACCAGGCAGCCAGAAGGCTACAATCGATGCTTTTCTATGATGTCAACAATGGAATTTCCCGCAGGGCATGGGCAAGAAATGACGAAGCCATATTTGCAATCAAACGAGAGATGGAAAGAACCCCAGGACTCAAAGTTACACTTCCAGAAATAGTGGATGAAGATTTGGGTTTTATTAGCTGATTGGGAAGATTAACAGTCTCAGATTACGTAATTTGATAAGGAGACTGTTAAGTTTAAAAATTTATAAAGTTCCGCCTCGCAACTCTTGGTACTTTCTCGTTTCTCATTTTCATTATTTGCACAAAGGCACAAAGTCACTAAAAGTAAGATATGAGATTTTAGATTTGAGACATGAGAAGGAGATTTTTGGTGTCCCATAGGGATCACTGTAGGCCCATATTTCTCCGCAGGCATATTCCAACTATATTTCGCTTTAGCGTATTTCGGTAGTAAAAATCAAGTCACGAGACACTTAAATGAACAGTCTCTCATGAAGCAATCATATTTCGCTCCGTACATGTTTCAACCATATATCGCTTTAGCATATTTCATTTATCATCCTTCTTCATTTCTTGATTCTTGTTTTTTGTTTCTAGCCTCTCGCTTCTCGCCTCTCGACATTAATCTCTTGCTTCTCATCAGACATATCCTTAGAAATCTATTTGTTATGAAATTATTGAGTTTTTGAAGTCCAAATTTCACTTAGATACACTCCCAAACAGAATATTTTCTTACCTTTGTATCCCATAGGAATCAAAACAATTATTATCCGCACTATTTCTTATGGCATCTTCCACTAAGTTTATCTTCATTACCGGAGGGGTAACCTCTTCACTCGGAAAAGGTATTATTGCAGCATCACTAGCCAAATTACTTCAAGCTAGAGGCTTCAGTACCACCATCCAAAAATTTGACCCGTATCTTAACATTGATCCAGGCACTCTTAATCCTTATGAACACGGTGAATGCTATGTGACTGAAGATGGAGCAGAAACAGACTTAGACTTAGGTCACTACGAAAGATTCCTTGACACCACTACTTCTCAGGCCAACAATGTCACTACAGGAAGAATCTACAATAATGTAATCACCAAAGAGCGAAAAGGGGAATACCTTGGCAAAACTGTACAAGTGATCCCTCATATTACTGATGAGATCAAAAGGAATTTTTTCAAGTTGGGTGAAGAAGGAAAGTATGATGTGGTAATCACAGAAATCGGAGGTTGTGTTGGTGATATCGAGTCTCTCCCATTTATTGAGGCGGTAAGACAAGCCAAATGGGATTTGGGACAAAACAATTTTTTGGTCATCCACTTAACTTTGATACCTTTCCTGGCAGCGGCAAAAGAACTCAAAACGAAACCCACTCAACATTCTGTCAAACAACTTCTTGAAGCAGGTATTCAGCCAGACATCCTGGTATGCCGCACAGAGCATCATTTACCACAGGATGTCAAAAAGAAGCTAGCGCTATTCTGTAACGTGCAGCTAAACTGTGTCATTGAAGCAATGGATGCAGAGACGATCTACGATGTCCCGCTTTTGATGAAAAAAGAGAAGCTGGATGAGCGTGTCATGAGCAAATTAAAACTTACTTCTAAAACCAACACCGACTTAGAGCAGTGGAAAGATTTCTTAGGAAGACTCAAAAATCCAACACAGGAAGTCAACATAGGTCTTGTAGGCAAGTATGTATCACTTCCTGATGCTTACAAGTCCATCATTGAGGCATTTGTACATGCAGGAGCAGCCTCAGAATGCAAAGTAAACTTAAAGCTAATCTCCTCAGAGGAGTTACATGCAGAAGCAATCCCCAAAAAACTTGAGGAGCTTGATGGCGTCATAGTTGCACCAGGATTTGGAGAAAGAGGTCTTGAAGGCAAAATTGAAGCTGTAAAGTATGTAAGAGAAAATAACATCCCATTCTTTGGAATTTGCTTAGGTATGCAAGTGGCAGTCATTGAATATGCCAGAAATGTTTTGGGATTACCTGAAGCCAATAGTACAGAAATGAATCCAAATTCACCAGATCCTGTGATCGGCCTCATGGAAGATCAAAAGAATGTACAGCAAATGGGCGGTACGATGAGATTAGGCTCTTATCCATGTGAACTCAAAAAAGGCAGTAAAGCCTATCAAGCTTATGGCAAACCGAAAATAAATGAAAGGCACAGGCACAGATATGAATTCAATAACGCCTACCTGAAGGCTTTTGAAGAAAAAGGAATGTCACCTTCAGGTATCAATCCAGAAACTGGACTAGTTGAAATAATGGAAGTAAAAAATCACCCTTGGTTTTTAGGAGCTCAATTCCATCCAGAGTACAAAAGTACGGTACTCACACCCCATCCATTATTCGTCCGTTTCATCAAAGCGACTATAGAAAACAAAAAGACAAAATAATCCTGCTATATTTGCGACCAATATGCATGGTAACACCAAGGAACCTGAATCAGCAATTCCTTAGTGTTACCTTTGCTTTTGAATAGACAGTTTAAATTAAAATTATGGATAGAAATCAAGCGACAGGTTTGATCCTTTTCGCCGCAGTCATACTGGTGTATTCGATTTTCTTCACCAGTAGCCCTGAACCACAAGTGCAAGACACCACAGGGGAAGTAGTATCGGAAGTACAAGATAATACAAACACCGAAGATTTTTCAGCCTTAGAAACTGAACCAGATAGTCTTCAGGATATCAAAGCTCAGATTCAATATGGCGTATTAGCACCATTTGTAAAAGGTGATGCACAAGATATTGTTTTGGAAAATGACAAAATGATCGTCACCATTTCTTCTAAAGGTGCTGAAATCAAAGAAGTAGTACTCAAAGAATTCAAAAAATGGGACAAGACACCTCTAATCCTATTAGATGAAGAGTCTTCTGATCTTGTCTATCAAATCAATACAACCAAAGGACCTTTAAGTATCAATGAACTTTATTTTAATGCAAGTTCAGGTCAAAGGGTAATAGATGAGGAAAATGTTTCTTATGTAGAGTTCACCGCACAATCTGCTGGAACGTTGATCAAAAGAACTTATACCTTAGCCGATGGGAGTTATATTGTAGATAAAGGAATCGAGCTGAAAGGGCTAGGCAATTTCCTAGTGGATTCTAATGTCAATATCTTGTGGGATGATAGAATCAAAAAGCAAGAAGAAGACATAGAAGAGTCAAGAAGGAAAACAAACATTAACTTCTACAAAGCATCTGGTAAGCATGACTATTTAAGCTTAACAAAAGATGTAGCTAGTGAGCAAATCTCCGAACCAGTAAAATGGATAGGTTTTAGCCAAAGGTTCTTCACTACAGGTATCATTGCAGCAGAGCAGTTCAACGCAGCAAGCGTGGAGCAAACCACTCCAAATGATTCGCTATCTGTCAAAAACATGAAAGCTAGCATCTCTCTACCACTGAGCGATGGCAAAGCTAATTTGAGTTACTACTTCGGGCCTAACAATTATAATGTCCTGAAAAAAGTAACCCCTGGGTTCGAAGAGAATGTAGACATGGGTTACTTCTTTGTAAGCTGGGTAAATAAGTACATCATTGTAAACCTATTCCAGTTTCTCGAAAAATACTTCAGCAATTATGGGATAATTATCATCTTGATTGTATTTATAATCAAGGGATTTTTATTCCCTCTGACTTACAAGTCGTATGTAGGGATGGCCAAGATGCGTGTCATCAAGCCAGAGATTGATGAGTTGAAAGAAAAGTACAAAGATGATCAAGTAAAGCAGCAGCAAGAGCAAATGAAACTCTTTGGGCAACTAGGTGTGAGTCCTATCTCAGGCTGTCTCCCGATGCTGCTACAGATGCCATTCTTGTTTGCGATGTTCTTCTTTTTCCCAAATTCCATAGAACTCAGACAAGAATCATTCTTGTGGGCGCATGATTTGTCTACTTATGACTCTATCATCAAGTTGCCATTTACTATCCCATTCTATGGGTCACACGTTTCTTTGTTTACATTACTCATGACTGCCTCACAGATTGTATATACCAGATTCAACAATCAACTGACAGCAGCGCAAGGGCCAATGAAAAACCTAGGGTATATCATGCCGATCGGGTTTATGTTCATATTGAACTCCTACCCTGCTGCCTTGAGTTTTTACTACTTCGTATCCAATATGGTGACATTTGGTCAGCAAGCTTTGATCAAACTATTTGTAGATGATAAAAAAATCAGGGAAAAAGTAGAAGCAAGCAAAGTCAAAAATGCGAATAAGAAAAAATCTAAGTTCCAGACCAGACTTGAAGAAGCAATGAAAGCTGCAGATGCAAATAAAAAGAAGAAATAAGGCATCTATATTCAAATACTTATTAGAAAGAGGGAAAAGTTGAAGCTTTTCCCTCTTTTCTATTTACAGCCATACATACAAATCGATAGGCTATTCATTGTCAAATTGTTACCACTATCCACAGCTAGATGTGGAAAACAAAACATGTAGCATACAGATTAAAATGATATATTTGTAGTCAACCAAAACCATAAAAACAAATCAAATGATCGATATAACATTCTATGGACATTCGGCATTCATGGTAAACATTGAAGGAAAATCCGTACTGTTCGATCCATTTATTAGTCCAAATCCCTTAGCATCTGAAATCAAAGTAGAAGCTATTAAAACAGACTACGTCCTAATCAGCCATGGCCATGAGGATCATGTAGCTGACGCAGCACAGATTGCAAAGCAGTCCAATGCCATGCTAGTCTCCAACTTTGAAGTTGCCACATGGTTTTCAGAACAAGGAGTCGAAAATTTCCACCCAATGAACCATGGAGGAAGTAAAGTCTTTGATTTTGGAAAGGTGAAATATGTCAATGCTATACACAGCAGCACACTTCCTGACGGAACACCAGGAGGAAACCCTGGGGGATTTGTAATAAGTCACCAGAAAGGATGCTTCTATTATGCAGGAGATACTGCTTTGACGTACGACATGAAGCTAATAGGTGAGGAATTTGATATTGACTTTGCATTCATGCCTATTGGAGACAACTTCACCATGGGAATAGATGATGCGATCAAAGCAGCAGATTTTGTAGGAACAAAAAAAATCATTGGAATGCACTTCGATACTTTTCCTTATATAGAGATAGACTTGGAAGCTGCAAAAAAAACAGCAGCCAAAGCTGGAAAAGAATTGATTTTGCTTAATATTGGAGAATCTATTACCATTTGAACCTAAATAATGGGAAAAGTAATTGCTATTGCAAATCAAAAGGGTGGAGTTGGTAAGACTACCACAGCGATGAACCTAGCAGCGAGTTTGGCTGTACTAGAATTCAAAACCCTTGTTATTGACGCTGATCCTCAGGCAAATACAACCTCTGGACTGGGACAAGACCCGAAAGAGATAGAGACTAGCATCTACGAATGTATGGTAGATGGCATAGAGATCAGTACCATCATAACCAAAACCGATCTAGAATACTTAGACCTTGTGCCCTCCCACATTGACTTGGTTGGTGCCGAAGTTGAAATGATCAATTTGGAAAACAGGGAAGAAAAAATGAAATCAGTAATTTCTTTGATCAAAGATCAATACGATTTCATAATCATAGATTGTTCTCCTTCTTTGGGTTTGATTACAATCAATGCCCTTACTGCTGCAAATTCTGTTATCATCCCTGTTCAGTGTGAGTATTTTGCACTAGAAGGTTTGGGCAAATTATTGAATACAATCAAAATTATTCAAACCAGGTTGAATCCTGATTTGGAGATTGAAGGCATATTATTGACCATGTATGATGTCAGGTTGAGACTATCCAATCAAGTCGTAGATGAAGTAAGGCTTCACTTCAAAGGATTGGTCTTCGAAACTATCATACCTCGAAATGTCCGGCTAAGTGAATCTCCAAGTTTTGGATTGCCAGTGATTGCTTTCGATGCAGAAGGAAAAGGTGCGTTGGCTTACTTGAATTTAGCAAGCGAAATCGCCACCAAAAATGGAATGGAAAAAGTAAATTGACAGCAAAACTATGGCTGATAAAAGACCACAAAAGAAGAGTGCATTGGGTAGAGGATTGGGTGCATTACTTCAGGACTCACCACAGAAAACCCAGAAAGACGAGTTGATTCCAGCACAGAGCTCAGCAGGAATCTATGAGATTTCAGTAGCTGAAATCCAAGTGAATCCATATCAACCCAGGACACATTTTGACAAAGATGCCTTGCAAGAGTTATCTGATTCGATCAAAGTTCAGGGTATCATTCAGCCTATCACCGTTAGAAAACTAGCAGACAACGAATTCCAACTGATCTCCGGAGAGAGAAGATTTCAAGCTTCAAAGCTAGCTGGATTGACAAAGATCCCAGCATATGTTCGTACTGCCAATGATCAACAGATGCTAGAGATGGCATTGATCGAAAACATACAAAGAGAAAACCTCAACGCACTTGAAATAGCACATTCTTATCAAAGGCTTCTTGCGGAATGTGACCTCAAGCAAGAAGAGCTAGGCGATAGGGTTGGGAAAAACAGAACAACAGTAAACAACTACTTGAGACTTCTCAAGCTACCACCAGATATTCAGGCAGGCATAAGAGATCAGGTGATCAGCATGGGCCATGCCAGGGCTTTGGTGAACATAGAAGACATTGATAAGCAGCTGGCTATATTTAAAAAAACAGTTGAAGAAGAGCTTAGTGTAAGAAAGGTTGAAGCACTGGTAAAAGCTCTTAATAATCAAAATGAAGACCAAGAGCCTAAAAGTAATACAGGACTAGATCCTGTAAGAAAATATGAGATCGGTAAGCTCCAACAAAGGCTTGCTAACCATTTCGGTTCAAAAGTTCAACTCAAGGCAAATGAAAAAAACAAAGGAGAGATCAAAATCCCCTTTGCCTCTGCATCTGACCTTAACAGAATCTTGGAAATACTTGAGATCATTTAAGCTAGTGAGTTTCTTTTTCAACAGCCAAAAAGACAAAAACAACAATTTAGCAATGGTACTTTTGAAGACCATTGCTGTTTTTGTTTTATTACTTTCTATTACCATACCTAGCTTTGCTCAAGTCGAAGTCGATGTAGATACGGATGAAGACGAGCCATTGGAAATCACAGTTGAGCTAAGAGAAAAATTACCCAAAGATCCCCGAACAGCAACTATTTTATCTGCTATTCTCCCAGGAGCTGGACAAATATATAATGAAAAAACCTGGAAGGTACCTATCATTTATGGTGGTTTCGCTACCAATTTGTACTTCATTGATTTCAATGGAAGAAGGTATCGCCTATTTCGTGAAGAATTAAGGGCATTTGATCAGCAAGGTCAAAGCGAAGTATTCCCAAATTTGAACAGAGATGCATTGGTGAGGAATGTAGATACATGGAGAAGATATAGGGATCTTAATTATATTGTGTTTGCTGCCATCCATGTTTTGAACATCGTAGATGCTCAGGTGGACGCTCACTTATCGGGCTTTGATGTCAGCGATGATATCAGCATGAAATTCGAACCATCTTATGAAAATCTTCTTGCAGGAGGAAGAGTAATAGGACTATCTTTGAAGTTAAATTTCTAAATCATGAACATACTAATACTTGGTTATGGGAAAATGGGGAAAATTATTGGCGAAATTGCCGAGTCCCGTGGACATTCCATAGCTGCAAAAATCAATATCGACAACAGGTCAGCGCTAGACACAGTGGACACTGACTCCATTGATGTTGCCATTGAGTTTTCCCAGCCAGAAGCTGCAGTAGAAAACATCAAGTGGGCAATCAACAAAGGCATACCAGTGGTATCAGGTACTACTGGATGGCTTGACCAAAAGCCGAGCATCGACCAATTGACTGTCGATAAAAATACAGCTTTCTTCTATGCCTCCAACTATTCTATAGGCGTGAACATCTTCTTCAAAGTCAATCAATACTTGGCTAAGCTAATGGGTGATCAACAGGACTATCAAGTCAGTATGGAGGAAGTACATCATACAGAAAAAAAAGATGCTCCAAGTGGTACCGCAATTACACTTGCTGAAGGAATCTTACAAAATATAAGCAGCCTCAAGGGATGGAAACTGTCCGAAGAAATGACTGAAGGCGAACAGGTTATTCCAATCACTGCAAAACGAATTGATCCCGCTCCAGGAACTCATATCATTCGCTATCAATCACCTATAGATGATATCGAGATCACACATACCGCACACAGTAGACAAGGTTTTGCGCTTGGTGCGGTTTTGGTAGCCGAGTGGATTAAAGACAAAAAAGGTGTGCTATCAATGGATGATTTCCTATCTTTCTAAAACTTTTGAATTTTATGACCAGAGAAAAAAAGAAAAAATCAGCAACCAGAGAATGGATTGACGCATTGGTCTTTGCTGTCGTTGCTGCAAGTTTGATCCGTTGGCTTTTGTTAGAGCCATTTACCATTCCTACAGCCTCTATGGAAAAGTCCCTTTTGGTGGGAGACTTTCTCTTTGTAAGCAAAATGCACTATGGAACAAGGATCCCAAAGACTCCATTGCAAATGCCACTTACTCACCAAAAAATATGGGGAACAGATATAGATTCTTATGTAGATTGGATCGAGTTGCCTTATTTTAGACTCCCAGGATTTACATCAGTCAAGAGAAATGATGTAGTTGTATTCAACTATCCAGCAGAGTATGAATACCCTGTTGATCTTAAAACCAACTATATCAAAAGAGCAGTTGCAGTACCTGGTGATATTTTGGAAATCAAAAAAGGACAAGTTTCTATCAATGGTGTAGAAGAAGTAAACCCTCCAAAGCTACAATTATCCTATGATGCATTGACTGATAAGAGACTCTCTATTGACTTTTTTGAAGAATATGGTATCAATAGAGAGAGCTTCTACCCTTTTGACAATGGAGCAGGCTATCTTATCTACGCTACTGATGATGATGTGGAGAAATTAAAAAAATCTCCAGCAATCAAAAATGTAACCCCAAGAATAGACCGAGAAGGTATGGGAGATGCGCGTGTTTTCCCAGATGGAGCGTATTTTGGCTGGAATAAAGACAACTATGGACCATTGGAGATTCCAGGAAAAGGATTTAAAATCACTTTGGATGAAGAAAACATGGCTAAGTATGCCTTCACCATCGAAAAATATGAAGGCCACAAGAACCTAGAGGTGCGAAACAACAAGCTTTTTATTGACGGACAAGAAATAACTGAATACACCTTCAAGCAGAACTACTACTTCATGATGGGTGATAATAGACATGATTCTTTGGATTCAAGATATTGGGGATTTGTGCCAGAGGATCACATTGTAGGAAAAGCATGGTTCCTGTGGCTTTCCCTAGACAAGCACAAGTCTATGTTCAGTAAGATCAGGTGGAACAGAATATTTAATGGAATAAAATAAGGATGAAGAAGGAAATGTCATAGGAAGGTTGAAGGATGAATTAAGAAGGAATATGCCTGTGACGAAATATGCTTTCTTTATGCATACAAATCCTAAACATGTAAGACCTAAGTTATTTTAGGTCTTACATCTTGAAACTTGAGTCCGAAAAATAAACTTAACAGGGATGTATGGTGATATGACTGAGACAATGGATTCATTTTTAACCTACACTAAAAAATGTGTCAAATAAGGTCAGGACACAAGACTTATTCTTGTGTCTTGATTCTCGTTTCTTGACTCCCCTAATCATAAAAGACTTAATTGAAATCAAATTGAACGCTTTTTCACCAATTTATCTCTTCTAAGCCATTTTTAGCTAGGTATTCGTTGGTTTTAGAAAAATGTCCACAACCCAAAAATCCCCTATGAGCAGATAATGGACTTGGATGTGGAGCATGTAGCTTTAAATGAATTGAATCATCAATAAACGAAGCCTTTTTTTGTGCGTAAGCACCCCACAATAAAAACACTACATGCTGTTTCCCATCGGCGATTCTTTTGATGACTGCATCCGTGAAAGTTTCCCAACCCTTCTTTTGATGAGAACCGGCTTGATGTGCTCTAACTGTCAAAGTAGCATTAAGCAACAAAACCCCTTGATCTGCCCATCTTGTAAGATCGCCATCCGATGGCATAGACATATCCAAGTCTCGGTTGATTTCTTTGAAAATATTCAATAAACTTGGAGGAAAAGGCACACCTGGCTTGACTGAAAATGATAGCCCATGAGCTTGATTTGGCCCATGATAAGGATCTTGACCAAGAATCACCACTTTTACTTTATCAAAAGGACAGTGAGCAAAAGCATTGAAGATATCCCTTCCCTTTGGGAATACTTCGTGAGTGGCATACTCCTGTTTTACAAAGTCTATCAAGTCCAAAAAGTATGGCTTTCCAAACTCTTCTTTCAAAACAGCTTTCCAACTATCCTCAATTTTTACATCCATTGTTCTATTTTTTCGTTGTCTTTTAATTAGAATGCTATAGATTTGTTTTCCGAGGTTTCAAACCAAATATAAATTATGGTCAGCGCCACCACAGAGGGAGTTAAAGTAACCGTTTCAGCTTCCTATCAGCCAGAGTTTTCCAGCCCCTATCAGAAGCACTTCGTCTTCACTTATAAGGTAAAGATAGAAAACAATAGCCCTTTTACCATACAACTTCTAACAAGAAGGTGGGAAATTCATGATGCAGGAGATGACTTCAAGATTGTCGAAGGTGAAGGAGTAATTGGTCAGCAGCCTGTAATTGAACCCGGAGAATCTCACGAATACATATCAGGTTGCAACCTCAAGTCAGGGTTAGGCAAAATGAAAGGGAGTTATACGATGGAAAAAATCCAAGATGGATCTCAATTCCGTGTCGTTATTCCAGAGTTCCAATTGATCGCCCAGATTTACAACAATTGAGTTTATTTCAAAAATCTCACCAAATTATAGCCTTTTTCAGTTATTGGCTTAATCAAGAAGACAAGTATGCCATACAGTCTCCTTCAGTATTTGAAATCTATACAGGATTATTGCATTTTTTTAAAAAAAACAAAAACATTGACCTTGAAATAGAAAAGTACAGATCAATTTTATTGCAAGACCACCAAGAACTGGAAATTGAAGACTATGGAGCGGGTTCTATCCACCTGAAAAAAAACTTAAGAAAAACTTCGGCTATTACGAAGTATAGTACCTCGACCCGTAAGTATGCACAGCTTTACCAATACTTTTGCCAGCTTACACCTGCACAGCAGGTCTTAGAGCTTGGTACTTGTGTTGGATTGACCACTAGGTACCTTTCGAAAGTAACTAAAGGAAAACTCTTTACAATAGAAGGATCTTCAGCTTTGTGGCATAAGGCTCAATCATACCAAACTCATTCAAACACAACATTTCTACTGGGTGAAATCGAAAAAACACTTCCGGTCCTTCTATCAAGTATAGAGAAATTAGATTTTGCACTGATCGATGCAACCCATACCTATCAAGCTACCCTTTCCTATATAAAGCAAATCATTCCCTACACTAGGCATGATTCCATCCTCATCGTTGCTGATATTCATTGGTCTTCTTCTATGGAAAAAGCTTGGGAACAAATCAAACAGCTCCCCGAAGTCAGTCTCACCTTGGACTTTTATGAAGCAGGTGTTGTTTTCCTTAATCCAAAACTCCCCAAAGAAGATTTTGTACTAAAGATCTAAGCGATCAACGATACCTAAAGCTTCAGCCAAAACAAAATAAAAAAAACTACAACCATTCAAAATACGTAGCAAAAAGTTGTAAGGCTAAAAGCTGCTTAAAGACTAGCTTATTGGCATTTGAACTTTTAACTTGGTTAAAACTTGAATCAACCAATCTTAACTTTTATATAATATGCTAAACCCTAAGCATCCTGATAAACAACTCTGAATCCTGTCTAGGTGGAATGGAGTTATAACAAGTCTCCATGATATCAATATCAAAGTAAGGCTCAAAATATCTTAGATATTCTTCCTTACTACCTCCAAAAGGAGGCCCTTCGTGGGTGAAATTTCTATTAAACAATACACCAGCCAATACGCCATCATTCTCAAGCAAGCTCGACATTTTTTTTGCATATTTTGATCTCAAAGATGGATCTAATGCACAGAAAAAAGTTTGTTCAAGGATCAAATCATAGCTACCCTCATGTTCAAAGAAGTCCTCACAGCATAATTGATCTGAAGGAAAACTTGGATAACTTCGTTTAAAATTGTCTAAGGGAAGTGTAGCAAAGTCTAAAATAAAAACATTTTTAAACCCCAAATTATAGGCATATGCAGCCTCATGGGCATTTCCTGCACCTGGGATTAATATCTTTAAACTTTTATCTTTGACTTGGTCTAAAAATTGCTTAATCGGAGTGGAAGCTTCTCCGATATCCCAGCCTGTTTGATTATGCTTATACCTTGCTGACCAATAGTCCCGATCGAGTGAAAGATTCATGATAAATTATTAATTTGCGTAAATATTACTTCCTATTTAAAATGAACACCAATTTAGAAAAGGATAATTCCAAAAAGTCAGAAAACGGCAAAAATATTTTAATCATAGTATTGATTATTTTGGTAATCATAAGTGGTATCAAACTATACTATGATTCGGTAGACCGAAACAAAAAATCTGAAGAAATCATAGTCCTCTCAGAGGAAAACGATGAAATAAACAAAAGGCTAGATTCAATCACCTACCAACTAGACCTGAGAATCAAAGAAATTGAAAAGCTTGGAGGAGATATCAGCTCACTAGAAGAGATCAGGGAGCAATTGATCGCAGAAAGAAATTCGGATAGGAAAAGATCAACTGAAGAAATTGATGCATTGAACAAAAGAATCAATAGCTACACTTCTGTACTTCAAGAAAAAGACAAGGAGATCATCAATCTCAGGGAAATGAATCAACAACTTTTCTCAGAGAATCAAGAACTCAAAAGTTCACAGGCGGATATAGAAGAGAAGGTCGTTCAGTTGAATATCAAAAAAGAAGAACTAGAAGAGAAGGTAAATATAGCTGCTAGACTTCGGGCTGAAAACATAGTAATAGCCGCCGTAAATTCACGAGGTAGAGAGCGCGAAGATGGTTTCCGAAACAGACAATTGGACAGGCTTAAAATTAGCTTTAACTTAGCTGACAATAAAGTTGCTCCTAAAGGCCCGAGAGACATTTATGTTCAAATTATAGCGCCAAATAACCAACCTATTTTCGATATAGCAAGAGGTTCTGGAACTTTCTTGATCGATGGAAGAGAAGAATTTTACACTGTACATCAAGACATACTTTTTGATAACACAGGTCAATCAGTGAGTTATTTTTACGAAAAAGGAAGCAAATATGCCTCTGGAACATATGAAGTGAGAATCTATGCTGATAACTACCAAATCGGCACAGGTAAATTTGAAGTTAAATAAAGTTGGAAATTAACTTCTAAACCACTACTTTTGCGGACTGTTTAAGTAAACAATATTTAATCAAATCAAACATGTTCCAGAAAAATTATGAAACGGTATTCATTTTAACTCCCGTTTTGTCTGATGTTCAGATGAAGGATACCGTAGACAAGTTTGTAAACTTGTTAAAAGAAGAGGGAGCAGAAATCGTAAATGTTGAAAATTGGGGTCTAAAGAAAATGGCTTATCCAATTCAGAAAAAAAGCACCGGTTTCTACGTATTGGTTGAGTTCAAGTCACTTCCAACTTTGATCAAAAAGTTCGAGCTTGAAATCAGAAGAGACGAGAAAGTAATGAGATTCTTGACTACAGTATTAGACAAGCACGCAATTGCTTATGCTGACAAGAGAAGAAAAGGTGAATTTAACAAAAAAGCTGAAGCTAAGGAGGAGCAAGCCTAATGACACTAAGAAACGAACCAATCAACAGAGTTGAGAATAGAAAGAAATATTGCCGATTCAGAAAGAACGGTATCAAATATATCGATTACAAAGATCCTAACTTCCTTTTGAAGTTTGTGAACGAGCAAGGTAAAATCCTTCCTAGAAGATTGACCGGAAACTCTGCGAAATTCCAAAGAAAAGTGGCTAATGCTATCAAAAAAGCAAGACACTTAGCTCTATTGCCTTTCGTAGCAGATGGATTGAAATAATCCACATCGGATCGATTATTTACAAATCAAAAAATTAAAATTATAATGGAAGTTATTCTTAAAACAGACATAAAAGGTTTAGGCTACAAGAATGACCTTGTAGAAGTTAAGCCTGGATACGGTAGAAACTACCTGATCCCTCAAGGGTTTGCTGTATTGGCAACAAACTCTAACAAGAGAGTTCTTGCTGAAAATATCAAACAAGCAGCTCACAAAGCAGAGAAAGTGAAAACTGAAGCTGAAACTCTTGCTACTAAACTTGAATCAACTACTTTAGAAATCAAAGCTAAAATCGGTGAATCAGGTAAGATATTTGGTAAAGTAACTACACTTCAAATCTCTGATGCACTTGCGGCTCAAGGAATCGACATCGATAGAAAGAAAATCTCTATCAATGTACCAGTACAAACAGCTGGTGAATTTGATGCTGAAATTGACCTACATAGAGAAGTAAAAAGCAACGTTAAATTCGTTGTAGTTGCTGAGTAATCTACAATTCAACTCATTAAAAAGGGTTTGTTTCATTTGAAGCAAACCCTTTTTTGTGAAATCATCTAAAGTAAAAATTATTTCTAAAGAAATAAAACGAAGAATTTATCAAATTATAGCTTTCTACTAATGATTAGTCTAAAAGATCAAGCACCAGCTATAAGCTTCTCTATGTCTTCTATAAGCTTTTTAGACACTGCTCTAGGACTTTCTTCCCTCTTAGCCTTAAGAAGCTCTAAAGCCTCACTGCTCTTTGCTATAACACCCACAGGGTTCTGATCATACTCATAACTTCTGTAACACCACGAAAGCTCGGCATGTAGCTTTTCATCTAGCTTAAGTTTGTCAAGCTTTTCCAAAGTACTTAAAACGGTTTTTTCCAAATTTTTAATCGCCATGACTCAATAAATAAAAGGTTAATAATGAAATAATTATCAAATGTTATGAACTATTCCCATATTAACAAATAATTAGATGTGTATTTAATAAAAACATAATTTTCAAACGATTTCGATAAAAACTCAAAAATGTAATATCACGGAACTCTTCTTAGCAACAGTTAAAATCCCCCAATTCAATACACAATTTCAGTATATCCCGAAATTTTGGTCCATAGTTATATAAAATCTAATTGAAACACTTATTGGGTTGAAGGTCCAAAGAACCATATTTTCATTCCGCATCGAAGAGAACAATCCTAACTGATATTATTCAATCTAAACTCAAAAAGTCCTTTACCCATTCCAAACATTATTGAGCAATCTATGACTAATATGCTTTGGAAATTTTTCTTTCTGAAATTAAGGGAATTAAGCATTTTGGTGAAAAAACTTACCCGCTAAACTTGCATAAAATAGAAAGTACCCCTACATTTGTGACACAATAAAGGAAAGCAGTTTTCTTTTGGATAAAATTGACCGATGGTGTAACTGGCAACACGTCTGATTTTGGTTCAGAAGAGTCTAGGTTCGAGCCCTAGTCGGTCAACAATTAGTCCCTATCATTTATAAATGATAGGGATTTTTTATTTATGTAAAACGCAATATATTTAAAAAGATTTACATAAACTTTATCAGGTATAAGAGCAGGCAATTTAGAATTACAAATCCCCCGATTTCAAATTAAAGTAAAATCTTGAAATTGGCCATGTTCAAGTCATAAATGCAACGCCTAATTTTTTCTTTAGACATTCAATAGGACTAAGATAATCAAACTTTCTTACTGGTCTATTATTGATTTTGGATTCAATACACTGAATATGTTGCCATGA
>NZ_JAKZGP010000076.1 GCF_022549775.1 Belliella filtrata
ATGTGACTCAGGTTCAGTTATATAGGATTTTTTACGTTCCTTTTGAATAGCCCGAAGATTAATTCTTAAGCATAGTTGTAACAACCTAACAATCAACTTGAAAATTTATGCTCGGAATTGCTGCATTTTTTAGTAAAAGTTGATATATCGACTAAGTTTGTTTTCAGCGCTGAAGTTGATATATTTAAGAAGTTTTGTTATAAAAAGTTTACTGATGTAAATGAATGTAAATTCAAATGCCACAAATTAGAATCGTCAAGGTAGTTTTTGATACAATCATCCAAGATTTCGAAATACCATCATTTAGGGGAGCAGTGATAGAGATAGTGGGTCGATCTCATGTGATTTTCCACAATCATCTAAGTGATGATAAGCTACATTATAAGTATCCAGCGATACAATATAAAAGGGAAGGGAATCATGCAAGTATTCTTTGTATCAAGGAAGGGGTGGAGGAGATTCATCATTTTTTCATTAACAATATCGGTCTGGTAAGGATAGGAAATAAGCATACAGCACTTATGGTAAAAAATGTATCTATTCAAACATGTAACTTTCATGTAAGTGATGAATTTTTCACCTATCAGATCAAAAGATGGCTTCCATTACATGGAGAGAATTATGAAAAGTATAGTGGCCTAGATGGCTTGGTTGATCAAATAGCCTTTTTGGAAAGGGTGATGGTTGGAAATATACTATCCATGGCCAAAGGTTTGGAATGGTTTATTGAAGAAGCAGTAAGTGTGAAGATTACTTCCATAAATAATTCAAATTGGACATACTTAAAGAAAAAGAAGGTATTAAGCTTTGATTTAATATTCAAAACCAATGTATTTCTGCCGTATGGTATAGGCTTAGGCAAGAGTAGCAGTATAGGATTTGGGACAATAGAAAAAGCAACAATTAAAAAATTAGCGATATGAGTAAATACTTATACGGAGCCAGTATACAGGGCATCCAAAGTTTTATTTTTCAGACCAATAAGTTGAAGGAAATTGTAGGGGGGAGTGAGTTGGTGGAGGAGATTTGTACCACAGAGTTTCATGATTTCATAGGTTCCAATAAAGAAGATGAAAATATCATTCTTAGTGCGGCTGGTAATATTAAGTTAATTGCGAATGAGGAAACTTGCAAACATTTGGTTAAAGAGTTTCCCAAACATGTTTTGCAGAAAGCACCTGGGGTTACGGTGAGTCAGGCAGTGGTGAAAATAAATGACAATTTACCACTTTCAGAACATATCAATAGGCTGGAAGAAAAGCTGAAAGCAGAACGTAATAAACCAGTTATGCCGCTTGAAATAGGTTTTATGGGACTTGAGAGGGCTAGAAGAACGGGAGGTGTGGCTGTCAAAATAAAAGAAAAAAAGGGGAAGAAAATTTCTTTTTGTGAAAGCACGGCATTGAAGGACACCGAAGTCGATAAAACTTCAAAACATGCAAATGAATCAAGCCATACCAAATTGTTTAAAAAAATCTCTGGGCTATCTGAAAGACCAAAAGAAATCACATTGGAGATTGAAGACATATGCAAAGGGCATAAAAATTCCTGGATAGCTGTTGTCCATGCAGATGGGAATGGATTGGGGAATATCCTTAGAGTAATGGGAGAAAAATTAAAAGATGCTGGATTTGATGAGAGCAAATCCGCTTTTAGAAAGTTTTCTTTAGCTCTTGATAATGCAACTCAAGCAGCTGCACAAGCAGCATTTTGGAATGTGTTCAAAAATGTTAATGCTTATACCAAAGATGGAAAATATCCAATCAGACCCATAATCTGTGGTGGAGATGATATCACCTTCATCATTCGCGCTGATTTGGCTTTAAATTTCACTGAACATTTTTTGAGAGCGTTTGAAGAAAAAACAAAAGAAGAATTTAAAGTTTTGGAACAATATGGAATCAGCGATTTCAAAGATGGGATTACTGCTTGTGCAGGGATTGCTTATGTGAAAGAATCTTATCCTCTTCATTATGCTTTGAATCTTTCCGAAGCATTGTGTAAGGATGCCAAGAAAAAGGTAAAGGAACAAGTCAAAAAGCGTGAAAATGGAGTCCCAGAATCCTCCTTGGCTTTTTACAAAGTACAGGAATCCTTTACTGACAAGCTTTCCATTTTAAAAGAACGTACCCTTCAAGCAAAACATGGAGATAATCTGCTGGACTACTATTGTGGTCCTTATTTATTGAAAGATCTAGAAGGACTAAATAAACGATTAGACTATTTGAAAGATCATGTGGAGAAATCTCAAGACACCACGAAGGCCATCGGCAAACTCCGACGTGTAGTCTCTGATACTTTCAAAGATTTTTCTGTTGCAGAGTTCAATTTAACCCGGATGGCAAAAGTCAACAAGACATTCTTTGATGAACTTAAGCTTCAAGAAGAATTAGATAAACTAAAGAACTTTAAGTCTTCCGGGAAAAAAGAATCATCACAATTACTCGATTTAATCACTTTACACGGATTCAATTATGGAACAAGAGAAAATTAACTATACCATTCATTTTTATACAGACTGGCATGCTGGCTCAGGACTATCTGCAGGTGCTGAGGCAGATGCCGTGGTAATAAAAGATGCTGATGGTTTTCCCTATATACCAGGAAAAACCTTGAAAGGATTATTTGTTAATGCTTTTAAAGATTTTCAGCTTCTTAAAGAGAAAGACTTTTCAGATGATACCCATAAAGCTTTATTTGGAGATTTTGATAAGGAGACTGGTGTAACATCACCTGGATCCCTTTTCTTTTCCAACGCTTCGCTGCCCCAAGAGGAGAAAATAGCTATAGGTTCAGATCATGCTGAATTTCTTTACCGAACTGTCGCAAGCACTGCTATTGATTCTTCTAAAGGAGTAGCTAAAAATACATCTTTAAGAACAACAGAGGTGTGTATTCCCTTGGTACTCGAAGCCTATATACAAGGCGCCAAAGCATCAGAAAAGGGAGTTTTGGTTCAGTTGGCAAAATATATCCGGTCACTTGGTGCTAACCGAAACAGAGGATTGGGAAGATGTTCAATTAAACTATCATAATGCCATGACAACTTATTATTTCAAATGTACCCTGCTTTCTGATGTTGTGTTGAACAATAAATTAGCTACTGAGGGTAATATGACTACCTTGGATTATATCCCGGGAAGTAATTTCTTAGGAATTGCTGCAAATAAATTATATCAAGACGAAGGAGATGAAACCGCTTACAAATTATTTCATTCAGGAGAAGTCAAATTCGGAGATGCACGAGTAGCGACGAGTAATGGTGAACCAACTTACGCGGTTCCTTTTTTATTCTTCCAAGATAAATTGAATTCAAAACTTGAAGAGGATCCAATATACCTCCATCATTTGATAACAAATGAAAATTACCCAAAAGGAGATGATAAAAAAACCAATCTGCAACTTCAACAATCAAGGACAGGCTATCTTTCTGCCACTGGCAAATTAGTTAAAGAAGTTGAAAAACGCTTTTCTTTAAAATCTGCCTATGATAGGGAAAACCGTACTTCTAAATCCGGAAATATGTTTGGGTTTGAAGCTATACCATCAGGAACTGTACTTATTTTTTCCATTTCATCAGAAGATAAGTCACTATTGGAAAAAGTTGCGGAAGCTATTGATAAAGAGCAACGTCTGGGAAAATCAAAAACTGCTGAATATGGACAAGTTAAAATTGAAAAAATAGGCAACCTTGTTCCGCTTTCCACCTTTCAACCAATTGGATACACCTTGGTATATGCAGAAAGTAATTTGTGTTTCTATGACCAAGCAGGACAACCAACATTTCAACCTATGGCCAAAGATCTTGGGCTAGAAGGTGGCGAAATTGACTGGTCTAAATCGCAAATCCGAACGTACAGTTATGCTCCTTGGAATGGTCAGCGGAAAACCACTTCTACTCAAAGACATTGCATAGCCAAAGGATCTGTATTTTATGTTAAAGGGGCAACTCCAACTACTAGTGAGAATTTTGTAGGGCATTATCAAGCAGAGGGCTTAGGTAAAGTCATCTATAATCCAATTTTTCTCCAGTCAAATGGCAGTGAAAAGGAGTCCCCTTTCAAAATTGAGTTGGACAGTAAACCTGAACCGGTATTTAAAAAGGGTAAAAAGAATACCGATTTGGCCAAATTCCTAGAAAAGCAAAAAGAACAAAAGGATTCTGAGCTTCTTACTTCTCAATTGGTCACCGAGTATGTATACCAATTTGTCCCAGATAAATTTAAAAGTCTGAAAGATGTTTCACCAAGTCAGTGGGGAAATATCAGATCAATTGCTTCTAGGTCAAAGGATACTGATGAAATGAAAAGCCTCTTGTACGAGGGAAAGGAAGCATATCTCAAGCACGGCGTCGCCTATGAAAAATGTTGGGGAAAAAATAATGAGACAAGGTTAAACAACCTCAAAAAAATTATTGGTGCAGTTGAGGAAAAAAGTAGTGATCATACTAAGGTTGATTTAAAGGTATTCGTTGCCAAGTTCGCTGCTGAAATGGCCAAGGAAAATAAAAATTAAAGTCATGGGAAAAACAATCATAAAATATATTGCCAGATTTTTGGTGGAAGCTGAAACCCCTTTGTTTGTGGGTTCCGGTCAGTCTACCCTTTTGAAGGATTCACTCGTGCAAAAAGACGCCAATGGATTTCCAATGATTCCAGGAACCACATTAGCCGGAGTACTCAGACATTCGTTTTCTAAGCTAACAGAGGAAGCTACGGTTTCCGCAATTTTCGGAGACTCAAAAGGCGGAGATACAGGGACTGGCTCTTTAATCAATGTGAGTCCTGCCTTGATGATGCTGGATGAAAGGCAAGTTTCAGAAGGCTTGCTTTTCGATACAAAGTGGGATGCACTTAAGGATAGATTCAATCAATTACCTGTAAGACAACACGTTCGAATGACGGATAAGGGAGTAGCTGAAAAAAATGGTCTGTTTGATAACGAGGTGATTTTTAAAGGAACCCGTTTTGTATTTGAATTGGAGTTGACTGATTATTCAAATACTCTAAACGAAAGTTGGACAACTATTTTAAAATCTATTTCTAGTCCTGATTTTAGAATTGGAGCTGGAAGTAGAAATGGCTATGGAAGCCTGAAAGTCTTAAAGGTTCAGAAAAAACGATTTGATTTGAAATCTGAAATGATTCAATACTTAGAGCTATCTCCCTCTTTCAATGCCATTGATTGGAATGGTGACTACAATAATAAAGAGGAATCATCCAGCTCTTCTAAAATTCACTATAAGCTTAAACTTGCCCCCGACCCCTTCTTTATTTTTGGCTCAGGTTATGGAGATGAAGATGTCGACAATACCCCTGTCACAGAGGAAGTGATCAAATATACACCACAAGGTATCCGATTTGTAAAGGAAAATTTAGTTCCAGGTTCATCAGTAAAAGGAGCTATTTCACATAGAGTTGCTTTTCATTACAACAAAGAAATGAGAAGATGGGCAGGAACTGATGATGCTAAATTACCCAATGAAGCTGTTTCAGAATTATTTGGGAAGGCTGGTAAAGGGGAAAAAGACCCTAAGGCTGGGAAAGTATTTATCAATGATGTCTTTCTAGAGCCAGAAAAAGCAAAAAATGATAAAATTTTTAATCATGTTGCTTTAGATAGATTTACAGGAGGGGCTTTGGAAGGAGCTTTATTTTCAGAAAAGGTAAGTTATTTAACAGAAGAAGAGTTGGAAATCAATCTCTTTTTGGAGTCCAATGTGGATGAAGTTTATAAGAAAGCTTTTATTGATGCTTTAATGGATATCTGTAAGGGACTTTTGCCACTGGGAGGAATGACCACCAAAGGTCATGGTATCTTTACAGGGCTTCTTTTAGAAGATGGAAATCAAATCTTTCCCTATTAATTGAAAAATCATGAAGAACTATATCATAGATAATATCAAAGAAATCAGTCAAATCCCTGACCATAAGTTTTCGGGCTATTATTGGTTATCTGATTCGGATAAACCTGAAATGCTTTTTGAAGAGGCTTTGCCCAAAAATAAGATTTTGGCTTCTATTAACCCTTTTTGTGTAGAGGCATTACTTTACTCAAAGGAGGAGGGAATAAGCATCCATATTCAGCATACAGGACAATACCAAGTCACCGCATTTGACCATCAAGAATTGGATAAGCTAGAAATAGTACCTAAAGAATATATCCCACACAAACTTGAGCAAGTCCAAAAAGTGATTTTTAAACAGGTTTGGGAAGAGGTGCAGCTAGAAGTGGATGAATCTACCAGCTTCCCGACTTTAAAACCTACTTCATTAATTTTCTCTGGATTTAAATATTAAGACCATGACTCTTGTAAAATCACCATACAACTTCGTACCAGCTTCAACAGAAGATCAAGTTTTTAAGCCTGATTGGGCAAAAGATGTAAGCCATGATATTCCATTTGAAGATGGAGAAAGTGGGGAGATAGAAATTGAGATCACTGCCGAGACCCCCATTTTTATCCGTGATGGGCATAAAAAGCCCAAAGATGGAGAAAAACCTACAGAAGAATTTTCTCACTTTATCGATAAAAATGGTCAAAAGAAATACTTTATTCCTGCTACATCCCTTAAGGGCATGGTGAGGAATGTATTGGAGATTATGAGTTTTTCGAGGTTAAACAAAAACCTGATAAATGATCATAGGTATGCCTTTAGAGACTTATCTAAATCCACAAACCAGTATATGACTCGTTACAAAAAGTATGAGATACAAGGTGGATGGTTAAAAGAAAATGAAGATGGTTCTTGGTTGATAGAAAAATGTGAAGAGTTGGCACATATTGATCATAGGGATTTAAAAGACCAATTAGATATTCCGTTTAGAGATTATTTTTTGAATAAACAGCCCAAGACTAAAGACTCTCAATCCAAATATGAAAATTCTGTAGTTAAAAATGTGGGCTTAGTGCATTCTTTTAAAACAGTAAAGAAACCATTGTTTGGAAATGTTGAATTAAATATAGCATATTTCGACAGTGAGGGGAGAAAGGGGCAGTTAGTTTTTACTGGCCAACCTGGTCCTAGAAAAGAGGATCAAAGAGATCTTCCTAAAGAAAAGAAATTTAAGAGTTCTGGGAAAATTAGAGAGTTTGTATTCTTCGATTCAGAAAATCCTAAAATCTTGCGGGTAACAAAAACTCAGCAAAAAGATTTTAAGTTTATTTATGGTCATGACGATCCTGGAAATCTTTCTAAAGATTGGAAATATTGGAGGGAAAAACTTAAACATGGAGAAAAAGCCCCAGTTTTTTTTGCTGAAAATGAAAAAGGTGAATTGGAACATTTTGGCTTGTCCTATATGTATAAGCTGCCTTTCAAACATCGTATATCAGAATTAAATCTTTTTAATAAAGATTTTGTCGATAAAGATTTAACAGAAACTTTATTTGGTTATGCTTCGAAAGATGAAGCTCAAAAGGGAAGATTATTTTTTGGTCATGCCTTGGCAGAGTCAGATAAAGTTAATGTTTTACCGAAAGTAGAGGCCGTATTAGGAGGACCTAAAGCTTCCTATTTCCCTTTTTATTTGGAGCAGCATAAGGATAAAGGAGGATATTTTACTTATGATGATTTAAATGCAAGATTAAGAGGGTTTAAAAGATACCCTGTACAATCCAAAGAGGTGAAAACTTCTTCGGGTGATAACCAAAAAGTCGTTTCCTACTTTAAACCTTTGGATAAAGGTGCTAAATTTAAAGTGAAACTTAGGTTCCATAATTTAAAATCCGTAGAGATTGGGGGGGTATTATCCGCTTTAACTTTTCATGGATATGCAGATACATTCTTCCATAGTTTGGGTGCTGCCAAACCCTTTGGATATGGAAAAGTCAAAATCAGAGTCAATGATACAAGGCATTTAAAAAAGTCTTGTGAGGATTACATGTTGGATTTTGAAAACCTAATGATATCAAAGTATCCTAATTGGCTATCAAGCCCACAGATTAAAGAACTCTTTGCGATGGCTAAAGGTGAAGTTAATGAAGAGTTTCTTTCTTATCCTGTAATCAAAGACTTTATTAGTATTAAACAGGAAAATGAAAGTCTTGAGCCATTTACGGAGTTTTTTGAAAATGTAGATCCCTCAAAATTATTAAAGCCTTTCTCAGTAAGGCTAAAACCTCAGAACAAGCTTGAACTTGAAAGTTTTGATAATTACCAAGACTTATCTAAATATCTGAATGAGGAAATTTCAATTTTTGGAGAATTTACAGAAGTAAATAAATCACAAATCTTTGATAAAATTGTACAAATAATTGAAGCTAAACATAAGGATTCCATTAAGAAATTGAGAAAGGATAGTCATTGGGATGGAAATATCTCGAGTTGGCTTGGAAATGATTTAAAAGATGATTTAAAGGAGAAATTAAATCCTCTACTTTAGCATTATGCCCCACCTCGTCTCCATCATCTCCGACCAGGCTGTGCCTAATTTGTTGTTTATAAAACAATTTGCACAGCCTGATTCGCATTTCTATTTTATTTCGAGCCAGGAAATGGAAGAAAAGCAAGCAACAAGAAATCTGAAAGCTGCTTTGAAGCTTCCTGAAAAAAAATGTCATACCATCGTCATAGACGCCAATGATGCACTTCTGGTTTTTGATCAATTGAAAGGCCATGCATTTCCAAGTGATGCTGAGTACCTAATAAATCTCACAGGGGGCAATAAATTAATGTCTCAAATGGTCTTCCAGCATTTTATGGATTTTGATTCCAAGATGCTTTATGCGCCGATTGGATCAGAAAATTACCAGATTTTATATCCTGAAGTAGGGAAAATTTCTAAAAATCTGTCCATTAAAACATCTTTGGATGACTATTTAAGAGCATATGGTTATTTAGCAGAAAGTAGCCTTGATTATTATGTAGGGAAACCATCTCCACAGTATTTAATGAATCAGGTGATCCAAAAAAGACATCCTGGGAAAGTAAAAGATATCACCAAAGCTACAGATCAAAACTATAAGGAGGATGATAAAGGATACCTGATGGGTGAATGGTTTGAGCTGTATTGTTATCAATATTTCAAAAAGGCCTTTGATTTGGATGATTCACAAATAGCTTGTAGTGTAGGAGTAAAAAGAGCTGATAGTCAAACTCCTTTCGATCATGATAATGAGTTTGATTTAATGTTCGTTCATCAAAATGACCTGTATGTTTTTGAATGCAAAGTCTATCCAACTGGATTTTCAAAAATGGACAGGATTTCCAAACCTATGTTTAAGCTTGCTTCGCTTTCCCAAAATTTTGGGTTGAAATGTAAAAAGTATCTGGCAGTTTTAGGGAAATTTTCAGAAGACCCCAAATCTACTCAGCAACTTGAAAATCTCAAGCAAAATCTGGGAATCTCCAAGATTCTGGACATTGATGCATTTAAACAGTCCTCTGGAAGCCAGATTCTTCGAAATGATGCCCGAATAAAAATCGAACAGTTACTTAAAAAGTTTAATCAAAAATAAAAAAGCATGTCAAAATCAATTATTGTTTCCTTAGTGTCAGACCAAACAATTCCTAATGTTATTTTTATAAGAGACATGCCAAAAGCTGATGCATATATCTTCATTACTACTAATAAGATGGAGAAAAAACATATTGTTGAAAACATCATCAATTCATGCCCTGAAGGTTTAATAGAAAATTCTCAAAAAATTATTGTTGAAGAAGATAGTTTGGTGGATTTTAAGAGTATAGTTAGTGGTAAACTCGAGTCCTCAGATGATAATCATTATTATGTCAATATTACTGGTGGTACAAAAATTATGTCTTTGGGGGCATATAATTTTTTTACAGAACTAGGGGATTCAACCATATATTATCTCCCATTAGGGAAAGATCATTTTAGACAAATCTTCCCAATCAAAAAAAATAAAACCAAATTGGTTGGATATAAAATAAATCTAAAAGATTATTTGACAGCTAATGGTGTAACTGTTCAAACAAAGGCATTTACAGGGAAGAATTCTTTGATAAGAAGTAAAGAAGAAAATTTAAATCTTATGAATGCATTTTTGGGAGATTTAAATTATCCAATAAAGAAAATGGTTGAATTCTTTCGGTTTAATAAACTTAGAGACAAAAAAAATCTGGAATTAACTGATCAAATCAGAAAAGAAATGGAGCCGATTTTTCAGGCTGGCTTTAATTTGGAAAATGAGAACGTAATATCTAGGGGAGAGAGCAATTACCTTACAGGTGATTGGTTCGAAGAGTATACTTATCAAGTTATAGCTGAAGCCCTTGATAAAACTAATGAGGAAATTGGTAAAGGAATAAGAGTTACCCGAGGATTAAAAACTTCAAATGAGTTTGATGTTATGTTTACCCATAACAATGCTTTGTATGTAATTGAATGCAAAACAGATGTGGCAGATAATGAGGAAGGGAAATTGAGTCAGTTGTTTACCAATACACTTTATAAGGCAAGTACCTTAAAGAAAGATTTTGGGCTCTTTGTGAAATATTATCTTTTTGCTGTCAATGACTTCTCAAAACTAAGTGATGAACATAAAGATAGAGCGCGGGTCTTGGATATAAAACTTGTTGGTACAGAAATACTTTCCGATAGAACAAAACTTATTGAATTTATTCAAAAAATGTAACCCCATGCTCCTCAACCTCTCCAACCACCCATCTTCTTCTTGGCCAGCCAAGCAAACATTACTTGCCAATGAATTATACGGTGAAATTCAAGATATGCCATTCCCTCAGATAGACCCTTTAATGGATGAAGCGGGGATTCAGGCTTTAGCCTTAGATTACCTGCATCAAATCATTGCGCTCCAGCCAAAAGCTGTTCACCTGATGGGCGAGCTGACCTTTACTTTTGAATTGGTTCAACTGCTCAAAAACCATGGTGTCACCGTCATCGCTTCTACTACCCACAGAAGTACAATAGACCTACCCGATGGTACCAAAAATGTCAAATTTGAGTTTATCCGCTTCAGAAATTACTGAGTATGGCACAGGATTTCCAACTCACCACTCAGCAGCAACAGGCTTTCGACCAGATCCGACAGTTTTTAGAAGAGCCAAAGCAGGCCTTCTTTATTCTCAAGGGCTATGCGGGGACAGGAAAAACCACCTTACTACAGCATTTGGTCAAGCACCTAGATAAATCTGAGACGCAGTTTGCACTTCTTGCTCCCACTGGTCGGGCTGCGGCAGTACTTAGTGTCAAGACAGGCTATACAGCCAAAACTCTCCACTCGGAACTTTACCATTTCAAAGACATAGACGGTGATGCACCGCCTGAAAAGGAAAAAACTGATGTCGATGACTATGGACAGATGCGACTCTTGTTTGAAATCCGCAAACCAGATGAAGCTTCGGAAAAGGTCTATATCGTAGATGAAGCTTCCATGATCGGTGATGAGCGCAATGATGAAAGCTCCTTTGCTTCCTTTGGTACGGGGCATTTGCTCACGGATTTCATGACTTTGGTGGGGAAAAACAAAGTAATCTTTGCAGGAGACCCCTGCCAACTCCCTCCTGTAGGGAGTCTGGAAAGTCCTGCGCTGATGGAGGGATTTTTCAGAAAGTTGGGGAAAATGGTCTTTTCTTATGAAATGACCCAGATCTTGCGGCAAAAACAAGACTCTGAAGTACTTAAGCTGGCCACTCAGATACGCAGGATGACAAGCACTCCTTTCAAAACCAAATGGGTCAAAATACCTGCAAGAAACGGGCAGTGGATTCAGCTAGTCGGATTTGACAGGATGAAGGAGCTCTATATCACAGACCTGCTGACCAATGGATCAGATCAGACCATAGCCATCAGCTTGAGCAACAAAAACTGCCACCAAATCAACCTAGAGGTACGTAATCGCTTGTATGGCAACGCCTATAAAGCTCTTCAAAAAGAAGACCTACTTATGGTCACCCAGAACAATTACCTTGTTCCCTTGACCAATGGAGACTTTGTGGAGGTTATCGAAGTGGGACATGAAGAAAATGTCAAAGGGATGAGTTTCATTCATGTGACTGTGAAAGCCCGTCTTAGTGGAAAATCTCACGAGACCTTACTTTGCCTCGAACCTTTGCATAATGGTAGCACTAATTTGAGCCTAGATCAGCAACGCTTGCTGATGATAGATTTCAGTCAAAGGATGAGATATAAAAAGATCCGCCCTAAGACTGATGCCTATTATGCCGCCATGCAAAAAGACCATATCCTGAACAGTCTTAGGGTAAATTTTGGCTATGCAGTTACCTGTCACAAAAGCCAGGGAGGAGAATGGGAGAAAGTCTACTTTTTCCTTAACAAGGGCATGTATGTCATGAACCCACCAGAACTTACCCGATGGTGGTATACAGGCATTACTAGATCCAAAGAGTGCTTGATCCTTGCTCAAGACTGGTGGATAGGCTAATCCAATCTTTGGGGTTTTAAAAACCCCGAAGGTTTTTAAACTAAGTTAGAAGCACAAACTTTTCCAAAGTTCCAAAACTTTGGAAAAGTTAACAAAGTCAACATCAAACCCAACATAACCATGCACCTAGTCATCAATACTTATGGGGCTACTTTACAAAAAGAAAATAACCTTTTTGTAATTACTACACCCGAAGGCAAGCAAACCTTTCCACCAGCTATAGTTAATAGCATCAGTATATCCAAATCTGCTCGAATTACAAGTGATGCCATAATCTTAGCGATCAAGCATCAGGTGGAAGTACTTTTTGTGAATGATTTGGGGAATCCTGAGGGGCGTGTATGGAGTGTACAATATGGCTCCATTAGTAACATAAGGAAAGCACAAGTGAATTTTCTGTATTCGAAGGCGTCTTTACCATGGGTCAAAGGTTTGATCTATCAAAAACTTGACTCACAAGTAGCGCTTTTACTAACCCTACATCCAGAGGAAGATCAGCAGCAACTTTTTAACTTTTTCAAATCCAGTATCAACAGCATAGAAGATTACAAAAAGAAAGTCAAAGACGTAGAAGGAGAATTTATCTCTGATGTAGCTCCTACCATCAGGGGCTGGGAAGGGGCAGCAGGAAAAAGATATTTTCAGAGTATCGCAAAGCTTATGCCCGCTAGCTTTAGTTTTGATGCTAGAGATAGACAGCCTGCCAAAGACCCATTCAATGCATTGCTCAATTATGCCTATGGAATACTCTATGGAAAAATTGAAGGAGCCTTGATCAAAGCAGGAATCGACCCTTATGTGGGAGTCTTTCACAGAGATGATTATAATAGGCCTGCACTGGTATACGATATTATCGAAAGGTATAGAACATGGATGGACTATGTAGTGATACAGTTATGTTTAGCAGAGGCTTTCCCCTTAGAAGCTTTTGATCAGGACAAGCCTGATACAGCCTTGTTGCTAGGACCTCTTGCCAAAAGAATATTGATACAATCTGTCAATGACTACTTAGGAGAAATCATCCTACTCAATGGTAAATCCCTAAGCAGAACTTCTCATATTGATGATGATATGCACAAACTGGCTAAATTTTTCACTCAAAATGCAAGCATATGATCAGATTAGGCAAGCATGTCACACAAGCTGCAGATCAATTGATCGATATCAGCATAGAGAAGTTTTACAAAGCATTGATCAATTCAAATGGTGAAGTAGCATCTTTGCAACTCAAGCTTCAAGCTATAAGGGCTATGGATCCTGCCCAATACAGGAGACTGAAGACCACACTGCCATATGTAGTCTGTGCCCAGTTTCACCCCAAAGTCAGGCGAAAAGAAAACTTCCTCTTTGCTGATAGATTTCTAATAGATATCGACCATATAGCTGAAAATGATCTTGATATAGCTGCGCTAAGAGAAATGCTGAAAAAGGATAATAGGGTAGAGTTGATGTTTGGATCTCCAAGTGGTGATGGACTAAAGGTGCTTTTCAAGATTGATCCAAAAATCACAGATTCGGCATACTATGTCTTATTTTATAAAGCTTTTTGTATCCAGTTCAACCATGAATATCAGCTTGGAGCCGCTTTGGATCTTAAGACCCATGATGTGAGTCGTTGTTGTTTTGTAAGCTTCGATCCAGAGGCTTACTATAACCCTGAGGCTATCCCATTGCACCCAGAAGCATTTGTTCAGAAAGATTCGTTCTTTGAAATGGAGCAAATTGAAAAGAAAGCCAAAGAAATAGAAAAGCAACATACAGAAGTCAAAAGAGGAACTGTAAATGTGGAGAAGGTGAATTCAGGTCAGGACCTTCCTTCAGAGGTCTTAGCTTTTATCAAAGAGAAAACAGGACAAAAGTCTAGGAAGCCGAAAGAAAAACAATACGAGCAGCCCGATGAACTAAATTGGGTAATGGACAGTCTGCAGAGCTTCTTAGCTGAGATCAATGCTGAAATTGAGCATGTGAGGCCTATAGCATATGGGAGACAAGTGAAAGTTCGATCTGGGCACATTTGGGCTGAAGTCAATGTGTTTTTTGGAAAGCGAGGAGTGAGTATCGTCGGTACCACCAAGACAGGTAGCCACAAAGAATTTGGCAAAACACTTACTGAATACCTGAAAGCTAGTTTTGATTCATAGAACGTTATGCCTAAACCGCCCAAAAAGGAATTTGACCTCAAAGCCAAAATTCAGAAGATCAGAGATTCTGGAATCTTGGCTCAGCCTGAAGAAAAAACTTCAATTAATCTAGAGGATGAACTACTTCCCCTTTCTGGTAGGATTGAGAAAATCCTAAACATATTCCAAGGTAAACCCCAAAAAAGTACTTCAATGAACTACTTAATCATGTATGATATCCAAAACAATAAAGTCAGAACACTTGTAGCTAAATACTTGCTAAAGAATGGATGTGTTAGGGTACAAAAGTCTGTTTTTCTTGTACATTCTGATCATAAAAAATTCGAAGAGATCAAGCAGACTTTAATAGAGATCAATGATGTCTATGAGAATCAAGATAGTATTATCCTAGTCCCACTAAATATTTCTGATGCAAGGAGCATGAAGCTAATCGGGCAAAATGTAAATATAGAACAGATTATCGATCCACCGAACACCGTATTTTTATGAATCAACAGCATCTCAAACAGTTAAGGGTAGAAAATAGATTTGAAGAGTCTTATAAACTCACACGAAATGAACTTGCAAACAGAAAGCACGACGTCTGGGCAAGAAGAAATCACAGCTGGTCTATTTACTATCTGATCAAAAAGCACGTTCAAGCGGGGCAAACTGCACAAGCCAAAAACTATTTGAACGAATTTTTAGCACTTCAAATGCCAAATGATGAAAAATTGCTTTATGAAAGGATGAATTATTTCCAAAAAGTTTTGGATCAAGGTTATCTGCATGTCAAGCAATTGGTCACTGAGGGCAAGTTTGAACAAGCCTTCGAGTTGGAGTTGAAAAATGAGAACCCAGATGTTGAGCAACTTTCTTGGATTGTATATTATACATTAAGATCCTTCAATAAGGATACAAAAGCAAACTTAACCTTGACGAAAAAGTTGCTCCATGATTTTATGGAGAGATATAAGCCTTCAAAAAAGTTAGTAAGTAGGCTTCTTTTACAAGAATTGATTAAAACGCCTTCTGAATTTTGGATAAATGAAAATCAATCCATTTTTCTTGAAAAAGCAGGCTTTTTTGATATTCTAGAGGGAGATGATTTTCAAAAGCAAGAATGGGAAGGTAAAAAGATCATTTCTTTGGCAGAGCGATTACATATTAGTTATTCTAAAGCCTTGCTGCGTGAAAATGCTCCTGAAGAGAAAATTTTAAATTACATTCAAGAGCTAGTAGAGCCCATTTTGGAAAAATATCCTGCGATGCTTTATGTGCCCTATTTCAAAGCCAAATTACTTTTGGGTACAGGAGATAAGGAGGCAGGGGTTAGGGCATTTTTGCCTTTTGCCAAGAGAAAAGCTAGTGAGTTTTGGGTTTGGCAAGTATTTGCTGAAGCCTATGAGGCACAAGACAACCTTTATTTCTCTTGTCTGTGTAAGGCTATGACTTGCAGAACCAAACCAGAGTTTCTTTTAAACATACAAGAAAAACTAATTTCATATTTGATAGCTAGGGAAAAGTATGCTGGTGCCAAATCGGAGCTTGAAAAAATGATCAAACTGCGTGAGAAGCATGGCTGGGGTATGAGGTCTTACCACCGAAAGTACTTGGAAGCACAATGGTATGTAGGTACGGTTTCTATACCTGTCCGATACCAAGAAAATTTATCAAAAGCAGAGGCCTTATTGGGTATCAAGCCTGACGAGAAGCTTTCTGTAATAGTCTATCATGTAAATAGAGAAAAGAAGACATTTAGCTTTTTGGTAGAAAATGGGAAAGTAGGATTTGGTAAATATACCCAAAAGCCTGAATTATGGAAGGTGTATGCTTTAGAAGGAAGCTTTAGCAAAGGAGATTTTTTTCAAGTCAAGCATCTTACAGTGCATAGCACTCAAGAACACGCTCTTCTGCAATCTGTGACTGGAAAATTCACTAAGCAAGATCACAATCCATTTGGATTTGTAGACGGCAAATTCGTAGATCCTAGATTGACAAAAGAATGTAATCTAAAGCAAAATGATTGGATCAAAGGCAAAGCTGTGTTGGCTCCTGTCAAAGGTAAAAAGGAATGGGCTTGGAAGATGATAGACTTACAAAAAACAGAAAAAAATGAGTAAAAAAGACTTTTGAAAACGCCAAAAAATAGCTTAGCTTTGAACTATTCAGCGCGGAATATGAAGTTTATTTTTGTAAAACTAAAAATTTTTGATATGGTTTTCATTTGTAACATATTGAAAATCAGTCAAAAATGGAGTTATCTGTCAGAGTACCACATCCACTAAAACAAGGATTAAGACAATGCTGCGATAATTGTTTGAATTAAATTTTTCATGTCAGAGTACCACATCCACTAAAACAAGGATTAAGACTAATCTCCTGTATTCCAATAATAATTGTTTTCATGAGTCAGAGTACCACATCCACTAAAACAAGGATTAAGACTTTATATGATGCTTCATTTAGTAAGTCTTCAAGGCGTCAGAGTACCACATCCACTAAAACAAGGATTAAGACTTTGCAATTGAGAATTCACCATTTGGCTCGAAGGAGTCAGAGTACCACATCCACTAAAACAAGGATTAAGACAATATGTTATCTTTCCCTACTACTTTTTGCAGTAGGTCAGAGTACCACATCCACTAAAACAAGGATTAAGACTCGGTTTTGCTACACTGTTAAGCATAGATTTTGTAAGGTCAGAGTACCACATCCACTAAAACAAGGATTAAGACAGGGAGTTTATATCCCGTATTTTTCTCGTACTCCTCGTCAGAGTACCACATCCACTAAAACAAGGATTAAGACAACATGTTTTTATATACTTTTCCCTCGATGTATAAGTCAGAGTACCACATCCACTAAAACAAGGATTAAGACTGCAGTACTCTGGATTATCTGTACTTTCTAAATTGTCAGAGTACCACATCCACTAAAACAAGGATTAAGACCAGTTTTAAACCTTGCCTATGTTTGAGGACTACATTGTCAGAGTACCACATCCACTAAAACAAGGATTAAGACAGTATTCATTTGATCCTACATATATAGTTAGTGGGTGTCAGAGTACCACATCCACTAAAACAAGGATTAAGACACCTACTTTTTCTTGTAGGAGCAGGTTGTAATTTGTCAGAGTACCACATCCACTAAAACAAGGATTAAGACTTTCATCACAGGTAAATGATGATACTTGACCGATTTGTCAGAGTACCACATCCACTAAAACAAGGATTAAGACCTTTATTATTAATATCACAGTATTTTTTACATTCGGGTCAGAGTACCACATCCACTAAAACAAGGATTAAGACTCTTATTATTTTGATTTTAAGATTATGATTGTTTTAGTCAGAGTACCACATCCACTAAAACAAGGATTAAGACATTTATATTATAAACTATAGGACTATTCCCAAATGTCAGAGTACCACATCCACTAAAACAAGGATTAAGACCACAGCCGTTAATGGTAAAATGATCTTTTTGTGAGTCAGAGTACCACATCCACTAAAACAAGGATTAAGACTGAAATTTTTGGATTGAATCTGTAGAAATATTCATCGTCAGAGTACCACATCCACTAAAACAAGGATTAAGACGATTATCTTTTAGAAGGTTTAAGGAAAAGCTTTTGTTGTCAGAGTACCACATCCACTAAAACAAGGATTAAGGCTTTAACATCTTTGATGTTAATAATGATGTTTTCCAGTCAGAGTACCACATCCACTAAAACAAGGATTAAGACTCTTTTGGCTTTGTTCCTTTATTGCTTCTACCCATTGTCAGAGTACCACATCCACTAAAACAAGGATTAAGACTTTTAATCATGTTCTTCATTATTTTTTTCATTCCTCTGTCAGAGTACCACATCCACTAAAACAAGGATTAAGACCTTTGCCAATACTTTCAGCACTCTTAAATCTTGCGGGTCAGAGTACCACATCCACTAAAACAAGGATTAAGACTCATCAATACGAATGATAAATGTGTAATTGAAAGTCAGAGTACCACATCCACTAAAACAAGGATTAAGACCTCTAGCCTCTTTAATTTCCGCGATGTTAATAGTAAGTCAGAGTAGCACATCCACTAAAACAAGGATTAAGACCACTTTTAAATAATCTGGAAGGTTGTTTTATTCCCCTGTCAGAGTACCACATCCACTAAAACAAGGATTAAGACAAAACCTTCTAGTCTTTCAACCTCATAACAGTAAGTCAGAGTACCACATCCACTAAAACAAGGATTAAGACGCAGCAATAATTGTTTGAATGATGTTTTTCATTATATGAATATACGGAACTTTGCCAGTAGCCAAATTAAATATTGACACTTAGTGTCAATGGTTTGATTAGGAGGATTGAAATGGTTTAATTGTGATCAAATATAAAATACTGATCATGAATATACTTAAGTTTAATGAAAGGTTTCCAGATGAA